>JAJYBU010000002.1 GCA_021778845.1 Acidobacteriota bacterium | reverse complement strand
AGCGCGCACCCGCGAAGCCCTCGATCAAGCCATTGCAGACCTGCTGCCACACATCACCGCCGAAGATGCTCAAGCCTGGTTCAGGCTCCGCCTCGGCACATTATAGTAACTATAATATTGCTCTAGCCCTCTGTGCGGGGTTGGTAGCCACCCTTTCAAACTCCATCGCAACGTTGAACATACGCTTGAGCACGTTGACTTCTCTGATAAAGGTTCCGTCGCCTGCAACGCTCGAAGATTGTTGACTCAGACCGGGACCTCGTCGAACCACCAGCAATCCATCACCCAGGTTCGCCAGGTTCTGCTGGATATCCAGTCCTAAACGTCGGTGAACCGCACAGTGCGAAGACGGCGGAGGAAAGTGTCTTCTGCTTCTCCTTGCAATTTCCTGCACGTAATGAGGAGTTGATGATCGTAAGTAGATGAAAAACAGCTACTTGGGTTTGGAGTGACACGTGCTTGCTCATCAAGTGAACCTATATCCGGTCTGGGCCATTCAAGCATATCTGAATGGCCCAGATAACGTTTAACCCAGTATTTGACTATCAGGGTGTGTAGAGGGAAAAGCCATGAATCGATTTATCGTAATTGGCAGTGTGCTTTTGCTAGGCAGCCTCACGTGCCATGCAGATGAATTCATATACGGAAATAACGCTACTTACGGGTCTCCGTATGTTTATCAGATAGATTTAACAAAGGGAGGCACGATCACCAATACCTATACCAACCTCAGCGGGACTAATGGACGAGGCTCTGTCGTGGTTGGAAATACTTTGTATTACACGACTGCAAACAGCGGAGCAGTCTACTCTTACAACCTCACTACCAAGACCGACAATGGACCGTTGTTTTCAGTGGCGGGGGCGAGTGCACTGTCCACGATTGCTTATGATGGATCCAACTTCATCATTGGCGACTATAGCGGCACGAATCAGGTATTCACATACACCCCTACCGGGACGCTGGTGAGTACGGTTTCGCTGGCAAACTGCTCCGGGAACTGCGATGGATTGGAGTATTTCTTGGATGGCGGTACGCCTTATCTAGTGTCAAACCGAGGTGATGCCGCAGGGCCCTATGATCAGTACACGTTGAGCGGAACCTTGGTGAAGTCTGATTTCATTGATGCGACGGGCAGCACGACGGGCATCGCGTATGATGGGACGGACTTCTATACCTCTAACATTTATGCCGGAACGCTGAGCGAATGGAGTAACACGGGAGCGTTTATCCAAACCATTGCCCTCACCGGTTATCCGTCGGACTATACCCCATTGATCGAGGACCTGTCCTTCGACTACTCGGAGGTACTGCCTCCGCCAACGGCGACGCCGGAACCGAACTCGCTGCTGCTGCTCGGTACGGGAATTCTGGGAGCGGCTGCCACCTTGAGGCGGCGTTTCTTGCGTATCTGACGTGTCTGAGCCATAGACTCAGCTTATATAGGTTCACTACAGCGCCGAGAGATCTCGGCGCTGCGTGTTTTGCGCTCACGTTACCCTGCTTTCGCCGTCGAGATGGACGTACCAGATCGCTCGGCATGGCCCGGCGGATCGAGGTTAGCGACCGAAGCGTTGGCCGCCCCCCATTTGGCTCATGAGGCGTTGCTGCATTTTGCCGCCGCCGCTCCCCATGGTCTTGAACATCTTGCTCATTTGCGCGTGTTGCTTCAGGAGGTTGTTGACCTCCTGAACCGTTGTACCACTGCCGGCCGCGATGCGCTTGCGGCGGCTGCCATTGATGATGGCGGCGTTGCGGCGTTCCTTGGTGGTCATCGAGTCGATGATGGTCTCGACGCGGCTGAATTGCTTCTCGTCCACCGACCCGGCGGCCTTTTGCATCTGTGCGAACGGGCCTACCGATGGGAGCATCTTCATGATGGATTGCATGCTGCCGAGTTTCTTGATCTGACGGAGTTGTTCGCGGAAGTCTTCGAGCGAGAAGCCCTCGCCGGCGAGAGCCTTGCGGGCGAAGTCGCTCGCCTTGGTCTTGTCGAGCTTTTCCTCGGCACGCTCCAGCAGCGTTGCGATGTCTCCCATTCCGAGAATGCGGCTGACGATGCGGTCCGGGTGGAATGCCTCGAACGCGTCGGGCTTTTCACCCGTTCCCAAAAATTTGATGGGCTGGCCGGTGATCTGGCGGATCGAGAGAGCTGCACCGCCACGGCTGTCGCCGTCCATCTTGGTGAGGATGGCGCCGGTGATCTGGAGACGGTCGTTGAACGCTTTGGCCGAGTTGACTGCGTCCTGGCCGGTCATCGCATCGGCGACGAAGAGTATCTCGGTGGGGGAGAGGAGTCTTTTAAGTTGCGCCATCTCATCCATCAGAGCTTCATCAATGCCAAGACGGCCGGCGGTGTCGACGATGAGGATGTCGCAAGCCGAGTTGGTGGCCTCGCGGCGGGCTTCCTTGGCGAACCGGAGGACGAGGTCCGTGCTCGGTGCCTCGCCTTTGAGATCGCCGTCGTAGATCTGGGCGCTGATGGAGGCGGCGACTAATTTGAGTTGTTCGCGGGCGGCGGGGCGGTAGACGTCCACTGAGACGAGCATAGGGCGATGGCCGCCCTTCTTGAGCCACTGGGCCAGCTTGCCGGAGGTTGTGGTCTTTCCGGAACCCTGAAGTCCGGCCATGAGGATCACGGTCGGAGGCTGGGAGGCGAACTTGAAGCGTGCGGTGTCCGTGCCAAGGGTGGCAATCAGTTCGTCGCGAACGATCTTGACGATCTGCTCTGCTGGCGACAATGCTGTCGCGACTGTAGATCCGAGAGCTTTGGCGCGGATCTTTTCGATGAGATCGCGGGCTACGTCGAGGTTGACGTCCGACTCGAGAAGTGCGACCCGAATCTCGCGGAGAGCTTCGTTGATGTTGTCATCAGTGAGGGTGCCCTGGCCGCGTAGAGTCTTGAAGGAGCGCTGGAGTTTTTCGGAGAGAGTTTCAAACATGGCTACCCTAAGTTTAGCGTAAACGCGTCGGTAGACTCTCCATTACCTACAGGTTGACCACCGAGGGGAAGCTGAATCGAAGATCGGGGAAGCGCGAAACATGCCGCCCCGCCATCCGGTTTCCGTGATTCGCGCTATCCTGCCAGGCAAATGGATTGGGTGCCTACTCGCCGATTGTGTCTTTCGAGGAATGAGCGTAAACCGTTTGCCGTAAATTAGAAGCCTGATGCGTGAATGGCGTTCAAAATCTGCGTCAATATTAGGTCAGGCGCGCATCCGAGCACGACGACGCCACCGGCCAGCAGTCCTACGATGACTCGCAGGAGAAGCGATGATTCAATCTCACCAGCTTCGGCAGGTGGGTCCGCAACGTAGACCCTCTTGAGAATCCTCAGATAGTAGAAGAGCGAGACCGCGCTCATACCGATGGCAAAGATTACGAGCCACAGCAGAAGTTTGGATCCTGGACCCGCAGCTAGAAGAGCTGAGAAAAGTAGGAATTTTGCGAAAAAGCCTGACAGGGGCGGGATCCCGGCCAAAGACAGCACAAAAATGGCGAGACACAATGACAGAAAAGGAGCTCGCCGGCTAAGGCCTGCGAGATCATGGATCGTATCATTGCCAAGTTGTTTTTCTGTAACCGCTAGAACGCCCAGCACTCCGAGAGTCGCCAGGGCATACGTCGCTACGTAGTAGAGCAGGGAAGCCAGGCTCTGCTGCGTATGTGCCACGAATGCGAGCAGCATGTAACCTGCATGCGCGATCGCTGAGTAGGCAAGCAAGCGTCTCAGGCTGGTCTGAACAATCGCTACAACATTGCCTAGCAGCATCGAGATGACGGCAACCACCACAAGGACGGGAATCCACCCACTTTGAAAGTGCAGTAGGCTCGCGCTGCCTTCAGCACCGGCAAAGCCCAGCACTAGTACCTGAAAGAAGATGAAGAAACTAGCGACCTTCGAACCTGATGCTATAAACGCAGTGCTGGGAAGAGGTGCACCCTGGTATACATCGGGTGCCCAGAAGTGAAAGGGCGCGGCGGCGATCTTGAATCCAAAGCCGATGACCGTAGTCACGATGGCGATGATCAGGATCGGATTGAGCGGTTGGCCATGAATCGCGCTGGCGATGCGGGTAAGGCTGGTGGAGTTCGAGAAGCCATACAGCAAGCTAAAGCCAAACAGCATGAAGGCTGCAGACATGCCGCCAAAGAGAAAATATTTCAGGGCAGCTTCTGAGGACCGTACACTTCGCTTGTCAAATCCCGCAAGAATGTAAACTGACAGGCTCAATAGTTCAAGCGAAATGAAGATGACCAGAAGGTCCTGCGAGCCGACCAGGAACATCATGCCAGTGGTTGCGAGCAACAGCAGCAGTACAAACTCGCTCACATGAGCCGTGAAGGTTGAGTCAACGGATAGAAAAAGCGTTACGCTGGTGATGACGAGCAGTGCAATTTGCACCAAATGCGTGAGTGGGTTAGAAAGCAAGATGCCATCGAGAAGGCTCCCCTGAGCCGATGCCAGCAGTAGTTTGATGATGGCGGCAACGCATCCAGCGGATCCGATTGTGGCTGCAACCAGAAATCGGACGCGGACGCGAGAGTTCCGGAAAAATAGAAGATCAATCGCAACCACAAGCAATGCCGTGACGGTAAGGATGATCTCCGGCCAAATAAGCTGTAACAACTGTCCGTAGTTGATCACGTTCATTACCATCCTCCCTTACGCAAACCCTGAAAGAGCGGCGAATTTAGGGCTGGATGGATTACGTTGAGAAAAAGCTGAGGGAAGGTTCCTACGATCACACTTGCACAAATAAGAATTCCGGCACCAAGCCGCTCGGAGAAAGAAATGGGTGGAAGTGGCGGAGGTGGTGGATCCGTATCAAGGTCTGTTCCAGCAAAAAAAGCCATCTGCATAGACCGCCAGATATAGGCGACACCGGCGACAAGCCCTATGGCCACAAAAACGATAAGCGACGGATAGGAGTGCCACACCCCAATCACAATCATCAACTCCGCGACGAATCCACTGAAACCCGGCAGGCCCATACCCGCCATGCCAGCCACCACAAACGTGAAGGCTGCAAATGGTATGACCTTGCCAAGACGCATCGGGCCAAGTGCCGTCAGATCCCTTGTGTGTGTGCGGGAGTATACAAGGCGGCCGACAACAGCGAACAGAAGGCCGGCGAGAATGCCATGGGAGACCATTTGAACGACTGCACCAGATATCCCAATTTGGTTGAGGGTCATCAGTCCTAGCAAAATGAAGCCCATGTGGCTAATGCTGGAATAGCCGATAACAAACTTGAAGTCCTTTTGCACCAATGCGACCAAAGCTCCGTAGAGAATTCCGATGACAGCGAGAAGAGCAAAGACGTCGCGCCACGAACCAAAGCCAAGTACGTGGAAGCCCCATGGACCCAGGCCCAATGGAAACAGGGTCATGGCCACACGAAGGCAACCATAGGCTCCGAGTTTCATGACGACGCCGGCTAGCAGCATCGATGCAGCAGTTGGAGCGGCCACGTGGCCGGTCGGGGCCCAGGTATGGAAGGGCCAAAGGCCTGCCAGGATTCCAAAGCCCACGAAGACGAGTGGAAAGGCCCACATCTGAAAGTGCGGCGCAAAGGGATACCCGGCAAGATCTCCGAGCGCGGTGCTCTTCGAACCTGCGGCAACGTACGCGGCTATAAGACCGACGAGGACCATGGCACTGCCGATAAATGAGTAGAGTACAAGCTTCATCGCTGCATATTCGCGACGGGTTGAGCCCCAGATAGCGATGAGGAAATATTTTGGAATCACTACGATCTCGTAGAACACAAACAGAAGGAAGAGATCGAAGCTAAGAAAGACACCATATACAGCACCAAGCAGCACTAGGTAAAAAGCGAAAAATTCCTTGATCCGATCTTCAATATTCCAAGAAAACAGAACTCCGCAAACTCCAATCACCCCAGTAAGCAAAAGTAGCGTTAGGCTGATGCCATCGGCCTTCAGGCTAAATTGGATGCCAAGCGAGGGTATCCAAGGATAGTGAGCCACGGTTAACATCTCTCCAGTCCTATGCTGGATAAATGCTGTCAGGGTAATTGCAAACGTGATGATAGTGGTCGTAAGCGCAAGGATGCGTGCCCAAGCCGCCCTACGACTTGGCAGCAAGAACAGCGCCAAAGCCCCGAGAAAGGATATGTAGATCGTCCAAGCAAGCATAATCAGAAGTTCCGCAGTTGTAAGGCCATCTGGATGGCGGTATGGTTGATGACGCCAAGGATAAGCTGGGGATAAAGTCCCAAAGTAAACATGAGTCCAATGGTTGGAATGAGCGCCAGGCGCTCACTTAGAGTTAGATCGGGAAGGCTCATCCATTTTGCCTCCAGCGGTCCATAAAACACGCGTTGCAGAGTCCCGAGGAAAAAGAGAGCCGTAATCATGAGACCAATGATCGAGAGGGCGGCGGCCCATGTCACCAAAGAGAACGACCCTTCGAAGATCAAGAACTCTCCAATAAATCCGTTCAACCCGGGGAGGCCAAGCGAGGAGAAGATGGTAATTCCCATGAGGCCGGTAAAGACTGGTATCACTTTGCGTAGGCCACCAAAGTCGTTCAATCCACGCAGGCCGCCCGTCCGCTTTTCCAGCATCGCGACAAACCAGAACAGGGTTGCGGCCGTCAGGCCATGATTGAACATCTGGAGGAATACGCCGTTCATTGCTGCGTACTTCTGAGCCGTCAACGCAACATCTCCGCCCGTGAATTTGACGACGGCAAAGATACCGAGCAAGCAATAGCCAAGATGATTGATCGACGAATAAGCAAAGATGCGCTTCAGGTCGGTCTGCGCAAGCGCTGCATAGGCCGAGAAGACAACCGTCGCAACTGCCAACCATAAGAGTGGTGTCAGGATTAGTTGCATCTGTACCCCGAATAGCGGGAGCAGAATCCGGAGGAAACCGTAGAGTCCCATCTTGGACATGGCGCCGGTCAGAAGGATGGTTGTACCGGTGGGGGCTTCGGAGTAGGCCGAAGGCAGCCAGGTGTGAAAGGGAATCAGAGGTACTTTCACGGCAAAACCAAAGAACGCACCTAGGAAGATCACCATGGCGGTGTGTTGCGGAGTGAACAGATGCCAGCCGAGTTCTCCGATCACGGCGGGCATCAACTTCCCACTTTGTGCCAAGTGTCCAAGGTCCGTGAAGTCGAAAGTCTTCGTTGCCAGATAGATCGCGAGGAAGGACATCAGCATCGCGACGCTACCGACCATTGTGTAGATCAGGAACTGCATGGCAGCCTTCGCGCTGTTCGATCCACCCCATAGCTTGATGAGGAAAAATGCCGGGATCAGGCTCAACTCCCAGAAGATGAACCAGTGAAAAAAGTTCAACGCCGTGAAGGTCCCAAAGAGGCAAGACTGCAGCACCAGCATGAGTGAGAAATAAAGTGGTACCCGTTTCTCAATCTTCCAGGATGCGAACATGCCAATCGGAACTACAATGCACGACAATACGAGCATGAGCAGGCCCAGGCCATCAACCCCTACGCTATAGTCCACATTGAGCGACGGAATCCAGTGATGTAACTCCTGAAATTGATAGCCGTCGGCCAGGCTATTAAAGCTGTGCCAGAGACTAAGCGTCAGAACCAGTGAAATGAGGCTGAATGACAGCGCGGTCCAACGCACCAGCGCTTTGCTCCTGCCACCAAGAGCGAGCACAACGAGTGCGCCGAACAAGGGGACTGCGGTCAAGGTTGTGATCCACGGAAAGGTGATCATATCTTGGCCTTCCAGAGCAGGATAATGGTGAAAACGATCAGTACCCCTGCGACAATTTTCAAATACCCCTGTATTCGGCCGGCCTGTAGAAGCGATAGGATCTGGCCGCTACGCGATACACTCTGACAACCCTCATCAAACCCGGAGTTAACAACGTGTGTGTCTATAAAGTTATCCAAGTGAGCAAGTCCAAGCACAATGTTAGTCACCGTCTTGACAGCACCGTTCCAAACCCACCGGTCAAGCCAATCGGAGATTTTTGAGAATTGGGTATTCAGCGTAATGATGGTAGCTCCGTATAGGGCATCCACATAAAACGCATGACCCAGGAATGTAAAAAGTGGAGGGGATAGCCTGCCTAAGTTATCCGGTGCTTCAGCACTCTTGATCGGGCGTCGGCCGAAGATCCACCAGCCGATGCCCAGGCCAAGGAGAACGATGACAGACGATGACAACATCACCGGGAGCATGCTCCCCTCTAAAAGCGCGCCGAAGTTAACAGTTAGTTGTGTATCATCCAGGAAAGATTGGAACCATGGCCATGCGGCAGTCCCCAAAAAGCCTAACAACAAGGCAAACGGAGCCAGAAGCATGAGCGGGACCGTCATTACCAAGGGGCTCTCATGTGGAGCGCTCGAGCCATGGTGGTGTGCGTGATCTGCGGACGCTGGAGAATGCGAATGATCCTCACTGCTTTCAGCCAGCCGCGACTTACCGCCAAACACATAAAACATCTGGCGTGACATGTAGAATGCCGTTAGCAAGGCAGCGAACGCGCCCATGTAATACGGAGCCTGGGAGATATTCCAAGAGTGCGCTGCGTGAAGAATCTCGTCCTTGCTCCAGAATCCGGAAAAGAAGAACGGGAATCCGCACAGTGCAAGCATACCGATGGTATACGTCGCGAACGTAAAGGGCATGAGCTTCCTGAGGCCGCCCATGCGTCTGATGTCCTGCTCGCCCGAGCAGCCATGAATGACCGAGCCGGCTCCAAGGAACAACAGGGACTTGAAGAACGCATGGGTAATTAGGTGGAACATGCCTACCGCAACGCCCCCGACTCCGAGGCCCATCATCATATAGCCCAACTGCGAGACGGTGGAGTACGCGAGAATGCGTTTTATGTCGAACTGTGCAACTGCGATGACCGCACCGAATAGAGCAGTGATCGCCCCTACCCAGGTAACTGCCTGTAGTGCTGTAGACGTTGTCAGATCGGTTGCGATTCCTGCATGGGCACTCATTAGCGGGTAAACGCGGGCAACGAGGAATACGCCGGCCGCCACCATGGTTGCGGCGTGTATCAGCGCGCTTACAGGCGTCGGGCCCTCCATCGCGTCCGGTAGCCAAACATGCAATGGGAACTGGCCAGACTTGCCAATTGCGCCGCAAAAGATCAACACGGCGATGCCCGTAGCGGCGCAGAATCCGATTGCCGTTGTCTGCGAGATTAGATGGTTGATCGAGGCGTGTTCAAGACAGCCGGCCCCATTGTTATAAAAAAGTAGTGTGCCCGATTGTGCATAGAGCCAGACGATTCCAAGGAAGAAGGGGAGATCTCCAATGCGAGTCGTAATGAACGCCTTTTTTGATGCGGCAGCGGCACTCGGCTTTTCGTACCAGAAGCCAATCAGAAGGTAGGATGTGAGGCCTACAATCTCCCAGCACATGAAGAGCAGAAGCAGGCTATTGGCAATGACGACGCCGAGCATCGCGCTGGCGAAGAGCGCCAGGAAACAAAAGAAGCGCGTGAAGTTCTCGTCGTGCTCCATGTAGCCAACGCTGTATATGAAGATCAGCATGCCGACGAACGTGACCATCACCAGCATCACCGCCGTCAGTGGATTCAACACCCAGCCGAGCGACAGCCAGTCATTGCCGAATTGAAACCAGCGGAAATTAAAGACTTGCTGGGTGGCTTGACCGTTGCTGCGGAGCCAAAGCACATGCGCAAACGCCCAGACGGAAAGAAGAAAGGAGAAGGCCATCGATCCAATGGCAAGTGACGCTGCCAGTGTGCGACTCTTCCGTTTTGCAAGGGCACTTATTCCCGCCGCCAGAAGCGGCAATACAGGAACCAGCCAGAGATTTTGTACGATCCAGTTCATTGAGCGCCAGTAAATCGTTGCAGGTGAATAATAAGACTCTGTTGGTGTTCTAAATAGGAGGCAAATCTGGAATAGTGAAACTTGCTACCTAGTACGTTTCTCATCCGCTGCTTAGCCCTTCATCGAGTTCATCTGGTCTAAATCCGTTGTTCTAGAATGTCGGTACACGGCGAGGATGATGCTCAAACCGACAGCAGCTTCTGCCGCGGCAACACTTATGGAAAAAATAGCAAACATGATTCCAGTCAATGCTTCAGGGTGGGGCCCATAGCGCCAAAAAGCTATAAAATTCAAGTTTGCCGCGTTCAGCATCAATTCGATGCCGATTAGAACAAGAATTGCATTACGCCGGGTCAACGCACCTGCCAGGCCGATGGAGAAGAGCAGTGCTGACAAGAGAAGATAGGCTGACATCGGAGTCATTGCGCCCTCCGTGTTTCATCCATTGCGAGGACGCCAGCTCCAATGAGTGCGGCTGTTAAGAGAATACCGATGACTTCCAGTGGCAGGACAAACAGATGCATCAGCGCAAGGCCGATCTGATGGACCGAAGCCTCAGGCTGTGGTCCCGGTACTTGCAGCGCGCTGGTTCCCGAACAGATGGCCCATGCAAGAACAGCAAACACCATCAATGCGATAAGGGTGCCGGAAAAACGGATAGAGGAGGATCTGCTCAACTCGGAGGGCTCCGCGCTTCTCGTCATCATGATGGCGAACGCCGCAAGAATGGCAACCGCACCGACATACACGAGAATCTGCGTAAAGCCGACGAATTGAGCTCCGAGTCGTAAATAGAGAGCGGCCAGTCCGACCAAGCCAAGCGTTAGCGCGAGGACGCAATGCACCAGATTTTTCAGGCTCATCGCTGCGGCGGTCCCGGTGATCGTAATTGCGGCGAGTAGCAAAAATGAAATTGTCATCTTGAAACGAATCCGACCCTGCAAAGTAAGTAGATACAGATGAACATACTGAACACTACAACCCTGTGACGTTCGTCACATGTCTAACTGGCGAAGCGATACGTGCGCACGTAAAATGATTTGCCACGTCTTAGTCCACGGCTTAACAATGCGCATGAAACAACAACGAGCAAGCTAACAATCAACCATCGTGCAAATCCTGCAGGCATGAAGTGCCATACGCCAGCTCCGACGATATTAATAAGCGATAGGGGCAACATGAACTTCCACGCAAAGTTCATGAGTTGATCCATCCGGAGGCGGGGAAGCGTGCCACGGATCCAGATGAAAGCCATGATGATGGTGAGCAGTTTCGCGAAGAACCACACGTACGAGGGAATCCACGTCAGGAACGAAAAGGGAGCGGCCCAGCCACCTAGAAAGAGCGTAATCGCCATCGCGCTCGTGGCGAACATTCCGAGGTATTCGCCAAGAAAGAACAGGGCAAACTTGAAGCCGGAGTATTCAATATAATAACCGGCAATAATTTCAGATTCCCCTTCGGGCATATCGAAAGGACAGCGATTGGATTCCGCAGTTGCCGCAATCATAAAAAGCACAAATCCGGTTAGCCCCCATGGCGTAAATACATACCAATGTGGCCATATCCGTGTGTAACTCGCCTGCATATTTACAATCGTTACGGTCGATAGGGAACCGGCGGCCATGATCACGACGACCGATGCAAGCACCAGCGGCATTTCATAGCTGATCATCTGGGCAATAGCCCGCATCGCACCGAGCAGGGAATACTTACTCCGGCTGGACCATCCGGCCATAAAAACGGAGAGTTCCACCATCGAGCCAACAGCGAAGAAAAATAGGACGCCAGTATTTAGATTGGCGATCACCATATTCTTGCCGATGGGCAGCACCGCATAGACCAGAAAGGAAGCAATAACCAGCATGACTGGCGCCAGGAAGTGAACTGCCTGATCTGCCGTGCGGGGAATAATATCTTCTTTGGTCAGCGATTTGATGCCGTCTGCCATAGGTTGCAGAATGCCAAACGGACCTACACGGTTCGGACCGTAGCGGTTCTGCATTCGTCCCAGTCCCTTGCGTTCAAGCACGGTCGTGATAGCAAACAACAACGGGAAGGCAATGAGAACAGGGACGACGGAGAGCACCGCAGAGGCTATCGGTTGGAGGGTTCCGGGCACATAGGCCATGAGCCAGTGCTTGAGCAACACGAAGATCTGATCGATCATTTCAGGCATAAGTCCGCACCGTCCGCCGCAAGTTACATGTTCCGTGATTGGCCAATGAGTTCGTCACTTTGTTTCTCCGGCTACAGGAGCGGCGACTGGCGCTGGCGTGGCAGCCTTTGCCTCTGCAGCCTGCCGTGCCTTCGCCTCTACCTTTGCGCGTTCCTCAGCAAGAGCCGCATCCACGGCGGCTGCCTCAGTGGGGTGAATCTTGTTGTAGTATTCGTTCGATTTTGCTAACTGCTCCTTGCGCAATAGCAGGCCACCGAATCGATCCTCCGAGCTCATTTCGAACTCGACATTCATCTTGATGGCATCAAAAGGGCACACCTCCACGCAAATCTGGCAACTCATGCAGACCGAGATGTCAATATCGAACGTGGTTGGATAAAACTGAAGCTTGCCCGTTACATCCGGCTTCTTATCCTTGCTTTTCTCGATGTAGATGCATTTGGGCGGGCACTCCTTCTCGCAGATCTGGCACGAGACACACCGCAGACCCGCTTGCCAGTCGCTGCCGTCGTAGACCAGAAAGGGGAAGTCGCGCGTCGCCTCAATCTGCGGAAGCCGTTCCTCTGGAAATTGAACCGTTGTCAGTCGGTCCTTATTCACGTAACTACCCAGAAAATTGCGCGCAGTCTCGGTCAGACCTTTCAGAATGCCTTCACCTAGCACGGTTGACCCCCTCTGCGTCCTTGAATGCCGTCGTATCCGCTGAAGGGCAATCCCTCAGCGCGATCCCTTCGAACTGCATACGAAAACTCAACGATCCACCTCGCCCAAAACAATATCGACGCTTCCGAGAATGATCACGATGTCCGCCACGTTTTGACCCAGGCACATATCTTCGAGGAGGGTCAGATTGATCAGGCTAGGGGGACGAACCCGGAAGCGATATGGATTAGGGCTTCCGTCACTGATCAGGTAAAAGCCAAGCTCACCTTTGGGACCCTCGATCCGGCCGTAGGCTTCGCCCGCCTTCGGACGGAACCCTCGGATCTTCGTATTCGGATCCATGATCGGGCCGGCAGGAAGGTCACGCATGGCCTGCTTCAGAATCTCAATCGACTCGCGCATCTCTAGCACACGTAACATGTACCGGTCATAGACGTCACCATGTTCGCCGAGTGGAACCCTGAAAGAGAACCGGTCATAGATGCCGTACTTATCTACTTTGCGCAGGTCGTAGTTCACTCCCGACGCCCTTGCCATCGGTCCACTGATGCCGGCGTTGATCGCCTGTTCGCGAGTGACGACACCAACTCCCTGGGTGCGGGCCATCAGAATCTCGTTGCTCATCAGCAGGCTTTCAAATTCATCTAGGAATTTCGGAAACCCGTCGATAACTTTTTGCGCCGCCTGCAGCCAGCCAGATGGAACGTCCACGCGACAGCCGCCAAAGCGCATGTAGTTGCACATCATGCGAGCCCCGGTCAACGCCTCAAACAGGTCGAGAACTTTCTCTCGCTCACGAAACGCATACATCAGGGGCGTTCCACTTGCGCCCATGTCCTGCATGAGAAATCCGACCAGGCCAGCGTGATTCTGCAGCCGTGTCAACTCGCCTGTAATCACCCGGAGATACTCGGCGCGCTCTGGCACCTGGATGCCCGCCAGCGTTTCGACGGCCAGGGCGTAGGCCCAGTTATTGGTGATGGAGCAAATGTAGTCCAGACGGTCTGTATAGGGCATGCAACCGAGGTAGCTCTCATTCTCGGCAATCTTCTCGTGATTGCGATGCAGATAGCCGAAAACCGGCTTCAACTTGACGACCTTCTCCCCGTCCAGCGTGACGTCCATACGAAAGACGCCGTGTGTGGAAGGATGCTGTGGCCCCATGGATACTTCCAGCAGTTGGCCTTCGCTCCGATCATTGGGCAGGTCCGGGGTCAAATCTATGGGGGTATCCGTCAAGACGCTCATCGCCCTCCCTCCGCGGCAACGTGTGCCTGAGCCCGTTTCAGAACCTCATCATGCGCAGTGGGCTCGTACTCGTAATCATCGGGATCGACATAGTCTCTGCGCATCGGATGATCTTCAAACCCTTCCCACATCAGCAACCTGCGCAGATCCGGGTGACCGTCGAACATAACGCCGTACAGATCGAAGATCTCGCGCTCCTGGTACTCAGCACTCCTCCAGAGCGGTGTCAGCGACGGCAGGTGAATGCGCTCGGCACGATCCTCCGTTCGCATTCGCAGAACCAGCGGACCTTGCCGCAGTTCCACCGAAAACAGGTGATAGACCACTTCCAGGTATCCTCCCGTCTGGGTCTTCACCACCTCGTCGACATCCTTCTCCACGCCGTCGACGATCTTCTTCGTCTTGACCTTGGTCGAGACCTCTTTGATAGGCCAATCGATACCCGTGGCGTTGGAGCAGTAATCAAACTGCCTATTTGGCGCATCACGCAGGTAAGCCGCCGCGGCAAACGCGTGATCGGCATCGACTAGCAGGGAGTGCTGACCCGATGGGCTGCCATTGGGGATGATCTCCAACCGGCAACCGGGAACATTCGTCTCGATTTCGGACTTAATCTCTTCCAGATTCATTCTTGCCTGCAATGGAGATGTTGACCAGCGGAGCTTTCCACACTTCACTGTTCTGTGTAGGGACAAGATCGTGCGTACCAAACTCCGGCACGACGAATTCGCTTGGCATATCTGCGTTCAAGTGACGCGGCCTGTTGGGCCCGGTCAGATATTGTTCGTCGATCTTCTTCTGCAGCATCAGAAACGCATCGATCAGCGCCTCCGGACGTGGCGGGCATCCCGGAATATACACATCCACGGGGATGTAACGATCAATGCCCTTGAGCACGTTATATCCCTGTTTGAAGGGGCCGCCGGAGATGGCGCAGGCACCCATCGAGATTACATACTTGGGCTCCGGCATTTGGTTATAGAGCCGAACAACCTGTGGTGCCATCTTTTTGGTCACCGTACCGGCAACAATCATCAGGTCGGCCTGCCTGGGTGATGGGCGGAAGACCTCGGCCCCGAATCGCGCCAGGTCATAGCGTGCCATGGTGGCAGCGATCATCTCGATGGCACAGCAGGCGAGGCCGAAGTTCAACGGCCAGAGAGAACTCCTGCGCCCCCAGTTGTAGAGCTCCTGAAGAGACGTAGCGACCACACCTTGCCGCCTCAACTCACTCTTTAGCTGTTCATCCATTCTTCAGACCTTCAAGCGTTCAAAGTTGAATCGGTTGTTCCAGTCGACACACCGATACTGTTGTACACATACGTCTCGTAACGGCTAGCTCCAGGACAGCACGTTCTTCTGGCAGGCCCAAACGAGCCCCTCCACCAGCAGAATCAGAAACACCAGCATGGCGATGGACTCCGCCGCGGTGAAGCCACCGAATGCCACAGCGAAGGGCAAAAGGAAGACGGCTTCCACGTCGAAGATCAAAAAGATAATCGCATAGATATAATAGCCCGGCTTGAATTTGATCCAGGCGTCACCGGTCGACTCGAGCCCGCACTCGTAGATTGCATTCTTGATGGGTCCCGACTTCTGCGGCGAATACTTCCGTGCCCACACCCATGCAAGCGCAAGTGGTCCGACCGCAAAGCCAGCCCCACCGAGCAACAACACGATAACAGGCAGATAAATAGGGTTCGTCATACGTCTAGCTACAACTTTACCAGACCATGAAATGACTGGGTTGTGATAATCGTCACAAGTAATCACCGCACGCAGGTCGAAAATGGTAACCGACAACGAGGAGTCCGACGTGGAAGATCAACAAATCGCTATTCTTGACGGCAATGAAGCAGCAGCGCTCGTAGCCTATCGCCTTGCAGAGGTCATTGCCATTTACCCGATTACCCCATCCTCGACGATGGCGGAGTGGGTCGACCAGTGGAAGGAAGAGGGACAGAAAAACATCTGGGGCACCATCCCGTCGATCGCTGAGATGGAGAGCGAGGGCGGAGCCGCTGGTGCCATGCATGGAGCCCTGCAGTCCGGCGCATTCAGCACCACCTTTACGGCCTCGCAGGGTTTGTTGCTTATGATCCCTAATTTGTTCAAGATAGCTGGCGAACTCACCTCCAACGTTATTCATGTGACAGCCAGATCCCTTGCCACCCACGCTCTTTCAATCTTCGGGGACCACTCGGACGTCATGGCCTGCCGGTCAACCGGGTATGCCATGCTCGCCTCCAATTCTGTGCAGGAGGCTGGCGACATGGCCCTGATCTCCCACATCGCCACGCTTGAGGCGCGCATCCCGTTCATGCATTTCTTCGATGGATTTCGCACCTCACACGAGATCAACAAGGCCATCGCGATCTCCGACGAGACCATTCTGGCACTGCTCGATGAGAAGCTTGTACGCGCCCATCGCGAGCGCGCCCTGACACCGGATTATCCAATCCTGAGGGGCACCGCACAAAATCCAGACGTCTTTTTCCAGGCCCGCGAGTCCTGCAATCCCTTCTATCTTGCCTGTCCCACCATTGTTCAAAACGTCATGGACAAGTTCGCCAGTCTTACCGGACGCTCCTACCATCTGTTTGATTACATGGGCGCTCCGGACGCAGAGCACGTGATCGTCATGATGGGATCGGGCGCGGGTGCGGCAGAAGAGGCGATTGCCCGGCTGAATGCTCAAGGCGAAAAATTTGGTCTGCTCACAGTCCGTCTCTACCGGCCCTTCGCCATCGAGGCATTTCTTGCCGCCCTCCCGAAGACCGTGAAGTCCATCGCCGTACTCGACCGCACCAAGGAGCCGGGCGCACTTGGCGAGCCGCTCTATCAGGATGTTGTCACAGCGTTGAGCGAGTCCTTTTTCAGTGCCTCACCGCAGCTCACACATCATCCGATCGTCATTGGCGGACGCTACGGGCTTTCTTCCAAAGAGTTCACGCCTGCCATGGTCAAGGGCATCTTCGACGAACTGAAGAAGCCGCAGCCGAAGAATCACTTCACCATCGGCATCCAGGACGACGTGACCCACACCAGTCTCGCCTACGATCCCACTTTCTCAACCGAAGATCCGCGCACCATCCGCGCACTCTTCTACGGTCTCGGTTCGGACGGTACCGTGGGCGCTAACAAGAACTCCATCAAAATTATCGGCTCCGGCACCTCGAATTATGTGCAGGGCTACTTCGTCTACGACTCGAAGAAGTCCGGCTCGGTCACCACGTCGCATCTGCGCTTTGGCCCGGAACCCATTCGCTCGACATACCTCATTACCGAGGCCAACTTCGTAGCCTGTCACAATTTCTCTTTCCTTGAGCGAATGGATATTCTCGCCGCGGCGGCACCTGGCGCGGTGTTTCTGCTGAACTCGCCATACGGTCCCGACGAAGTCTGGTCGCACCTGCCGCGCACCACGCAGCAGACCCTCCTCAAAAAGAAGCTCCAGTTCTACGTCATTGACGGTTACAGCGTGGCTCGCGATGCAGGGATGGGCAATCGCATCAACACCATCATGCAGACCTGCTTCTTCGCAATCAGCGGCGTGTTGCCTCGGGATCAAGCGATTGAAGAGATCAAGAAGGCCATCAAGAAGACCTATGGCAAACGTGGTGACGTGGTCCAGAAGAACTATGAGGCGGTCGATGCTGCGCTCGCCCATCTGCATCGCGTCGTGCCTCCCGAGCACGTCAGCGCAACCTTCGACATTCTCCCCATGTTCCCCAGCGAGGCGCCAGCCTTCGTCCGCGATGTCCTCGGTGAGATGGCCGCAGGCCGCGGCGACCTCCTGCCGGTCAGCGCGCTCGCACCCGGCGGAACCTTCCCCACAGCAACGGCACAGTGGGAGAAGCGCAACATTGCGCAGATGATTCCCGTGTGGGACAAGGATCTTTGCATTCAGTGCGGCAAATGTGTGCTGGTCTGTCCTCACGCGGTCATCCGCGCCAAGGTCTTCGATGCTGCGCTTCTGAGCGGAGCGCCCGAGACATTCAAGAGCACCAAGCCCAAGTGGCGCGACATGGAGCAGGAACTCTACACCCTGCAGGTTGCGCCCGAGGACTGCACCGGTTGCCGCATCTGCGTCGAGGCATGCCCCGCAATCAGCAAGAGCGAAGTCAAGCACAAGGCCATCAACATGGAGATGCAGGCACCGCTCCGCGAGCCCGAGGTCAAGAACTGGAACTTCTTCCAGGCTTTGCCGTCGGTTGATCGCAATCGCCTCTCTCACGGGCAGGTCAAGGACGTTCAACTCCTCGAACCACTCTTCGAATTCTCCGGAGCCTGTGCAGGCTGCGGTGAAACGCCATATATCAAACTCCTCACCCAACTCTTCGGCGATCGTCTCTTCATCGCCAACGCGACGGGTTGCTCGTCGATCTATGGCGGTAATCTTCCCACCACGCCCTACACCGTCAACAGCAGCGGACGCGGGCCCACATGGTCGAATTCACTCTTTGAAGACAATGCTGAGTTTGGACTCGGCATGCGCCTGGCGCTAGACCAGCAGAAAGAGTATGCCGAGATGTTGCTGCAGCAGTTCGCCGCGGTGCTCGGAGACGATCTTGTTGCCACTATGCTCTCGGCCGAGCAGTCCAGCGAGCCCGGCATCGAAGCCCAGCGCCAGCGCGTGCTGCAGGTCCGCAACAAACTCGAAGCCGTCGACTCCCCGCAGGCACGCACCCTGCTCGCTGTTGCCGATTCCCTGGTTCGCAAGAGCGTCTGGCTCGTCGGCGGCGATGGCTGGGCCTACGACATCGGCTTCGGCGGTCTGGACCACGTGCTCGGCTCCGGCAAGAACGTCAAGGTTCTCGTCCTCGATACCGAGACGTACTCTAACACTGGCGGTCAGATGTCCAAGTCAACACCGCGTGGTGCCGTCGCCAAGTTCGCCACCGGCGGTAAACTCACAGGCAAGAAAGATCTTGCGATGGAGGCCGTCAGCTACGGTTCCGTCTATGTTGCGCGCGTCGCCATGGGTGGAAGCGATATGCAGACCATCAAGGCATTTCAGGAAGCAGAGGCCTACGACGGTCCCGCACTGATCATTGCCTACAGCCACTGCATCGCCCACGGCTATGATCTGGCCAACGGCATGCACCAGCAGAAGAAGGCAGTGCTCTCTGGCTACTGGCCGTTGATGCGCTACAACCCATCGCTCCGTGAGCAGGGCAAGAATCCGTTCCAGCTTGACTCCAAGGCGCCTTCGATTCCGCTCAAGGAGTACACCTACAACGAAGCTCGCTACTCCATGCTCGCGCGTAGTCATCCTGAAGTTGCAAAGAGGCTTCTCGAAGAAGCGCAGCAGGATGTCGAGCGAGAGTGGGCTGTCTACGCTGACCGTGCAGCCGATCAAGTGCGTGTCCCATCGCATTCCGCAGCCAGCGAGCCATCGGCACAGAAGCCACAGGCTCTGACAACAAAAGGAACCGAATGATAATCGCACTGAGTATTAACACTTCTTCACGATTTCGATCTGCGTCATTACGTCGATTGTCTTTTGCGGCGCTACCGATCGAACCATCACAAACATGCGATGAATCGTGCGAATGCGCGTGGTGCGCGAGCGATAGTATGCTTTCCATCCGCAGTCATGAGGCCAATACGGATGCATTCCATACTTAGTTTTGCAGCTAGATCAAAGCACCACCGCATAGCAAACTGTTATGCGAAAGGACTACAATTCCGGTGACATAAAGCAAGCGGTCGCTAAACGCCCGCGGGAATATAAAAGTAAGCCGGCAATTATTTATTTCCCCTGACATTTTCGCTCGACGCTATCGACTCACAATGATGGAAGGATTTTTAAATGGCTACTAGTAATCTCGAAGTTCAGAGCCTGCCCACTGCAGACTCTCCTATTCACCCCAAGAAAGTAGTGAACGATTTCTCAATCCAGGTTGCAACGGTGAATGGCTCTGGATCACAATCTGCGAACAACATTCTTCTCCGCAGCATATTCAACATGGGTGTTCCGGTGTCGGGAAAGAACCTCTTTCCTTCCAACATTGCGGGATTGCCCACATGGTTCGTCATTCGTGTCAGTCGGGATGGATGGGTAGCGCGCAAGAACGACATTGATCTCCTGATTGCGATGAATCTCGAGACTGTCCAGGAGGACGTGCGCAACTTGCCGACCGGTGGATCTGTGATATTTGACGAGGCCTTCAATCTCGCCGACCGTCGCTCCGATTTGACCTACTATCCGGTTCCGTTCGACCGCCTGGTGGCTGCCACTGGCGCGGAGATGAAGGTTCGCAAGCTGATCAAGAACATGGTCTACGTCGGCGTCGCCGCTCAACTCCTGTCGATCGACGTCAAGGGTCTTGAGAACATCGTTCGCAAGCAGTTTGGCAAGAAGGCCGCGGTGGCCGATGTTAACTGGAAAGCCGTTCAGCTTGGCTTCGACTATGCTGCGAGCACACTGACCAAGCAGGACCCGCTGGTGGTGGAACCGATGACGGCCACGCACGGCAAGATCATCATCGACGGCAACTCTGCCGCCGCGATGGGCGCCATGTTCGCTGGCGTCACGGTCGTCGGCTGGTATCCCATCACGCCCTCGACGAGCATCGTTGAGGACCTCATCAAGTACATGAAGCAATACCGCGTCGAGAAGGATGGCAAGGCAAGCTTCGCCATTGTGCAGGCAGAGGACGAACTCGCAGCCATCGGCATGGTACTCGGTGCTGGATGGGCAGGCGCCCGCGCCATGACCGCTACCTCCGGCCCCGGAATCTCGCTGATGGCAGAATTCGCCGGTCTCGGCTACTTCGCCGAGATCCCTGGCGTCATCTTCGACGTCCAGCGCACCGGTCCCTCCACTGGATTGCCCACACGTACAGCGCAGGGCGACATCCAGTGCCTAGCCGGACTCTCCCACGGGGACACCAAGCACGTGCTTCTTATCCCCGGATCCGTCAAAGAGTGCTTTGAGTTGGGTATGCAAGCCTTCGACCTTGCGGAATATCTGCAAACACCAATCTTCGTTCTCTCGGACACCGATCTCGGCATGAATAATTGGATGTCGGAGCCGTTCGAATATCCCGAGAAGCCCATCAATCGCGGCAAGGTCCTCAACGCCAAGCAACTCGAGGAACTCGGCGGATTCGCGCGATACAAGGATGTCGACGGAGATGGGATTACCTACCGCACACTCCCTGGCACCGACCATCCCGCTGCTGCCTACTTCACGCGCGGCACTGGCAAGAACGACAAGGCGCTCTACTCTGAGCGTCCAGAGGACTACCAGCGTAACATGGAGCGGTTGGTGCGCAAGTTTGAAACCGCGAAGACGTTAGTTCCCAAACCCATTCTCAATGGTACCGGCAAACAGAAGCTCGGAATTATCGCCTTTGGCACCAGCGACTGCGCCGTGCTCGAGAGTCGTGACCAGCTTGAGCGTGAATTGAAGCTGGCGACTGATTATCTTCGCGTTCGCGCCTATCCGTTTACGCCGGAAGTGGATGAGTTCGTCGCGCGCCACGAGACGGTTTATGTCGTCGAGCAGAACCGCGACGGCCAGCTTTTGAATCTGCTGAAGGTTGACCTTGATCCGACCCACGTCACCAAGTTGCAATCCATCACTCACTACAATGGGCTACCCATCGACGCACGCTCAGTTACCAACGCGATCGCCTCACACGAAGGAGCAAACAAGTAATCATGTCGACCACTCCAGTTAGTTCAGCACCCGTCAAGTCCAATAGCATTGGCCTCGAGATCTTGGATTATCGCGGAAGCAAATCTACTCTTTGCGCCGGCTGCGGGCACAACGTCGTCGCAGAGCGCATCCTCGAAGCCTATTACGAGATGGGCATCCAGCCGGAACGCGTCATGAAAATCAGTGGCATCGGCTGTTCCTCCAAGTCGCTGGCCTACTTCATGTCCCGCTCCTTCAGTTTCAACTCCGTGCATGGCCGCATGCCTTCGGTAGCGACCGGAGCCATTCTCGCCAACCAGACCATGAGGACCATCGGTATCAGCGGCGACGGTGATACGGCTTCGATCGGAATCGGTCAGTTTGTCCATCTGTTGCGCCGCAATCTCCCCATCATTTACGTCATTGAGGACAATGGGGTGTACGGCCTCACCAAGGGTCAGTTCTCCGCAACGGCCGACATTGGCTCGAAGCTGAAGACGGGCGTCATTAATGACCTGCCCCCGATCGATGTCTGCGCGCTTGCCATCCAGATGGGTGCAACGTTCGTTGGCCGTTCGTTCTCCGGGGATAAGAAGCAGCTTTCCACAATGTTGAAGGCGGCCATCGCTCACAAGGGCACTGTCCTGCTCGACATCATTTCACCCTGCGTCACCTTCAACGATCACGAAGGATCCACCAAGAGCTACAAGTACATGAAGGAGCACGACGAGGCGGTGAACGAGACGGGCTTTATCGCTCCCTTCGATGAAATCTCCGTCGAGTATGATCACGACACCACCGTCGACGTCCAGATGCATGACGGCTCGCACCTGCGCCTCCGCAAACTGCACGAAGACTACACGCCCACCGATAAGGCCGGCGCCGTGAACCTGCTGATGGAGACACATGAAAAGGGTGAAGTGCTCACGGGCATCTTCTATGTGGATACGCATGAGTTGGACTTTGCCTCAAGACTCAATATGGTCGAGGAGCCTCTTGCGACCTTACCTGAGGAACGCGTTCGCCCCAGCCGCGAAGTATTTGCGGAACTCATGCAGGCGCACGCCTAGTTCGATTATCTGATAGCGACTAAATGGCTCTGGCCCCTAGGGCGCCAGAGCCATTCTTTTTCTCGTCACCCTATTCCTAAGGATTGCCCTCTACCGGAACCTGTTCCTTGCGACCTTGACCTGCCAGCCGTGGAAGCAGGAGGAGGGTTGCCGCGTACAGGAAGAAGGACGCCGCGATGAAGATCAGGTGCCCATGGCGCACGTCCTGAAATAAGACCTTTGCTGCAACGACAACGAGCGTCGTATAGGCAAGCCAGGTCAATTCTCTCCTATGCCAGCGCGATCCTCCATCTGCCAGAACAAGGGCTGCCAGACAGCTAATGAGGGTCTGAATCAATTCGAAAGGGCCTGCAGCGAGTGAGACGCTAAGCACGCGAAGATGCGCGATGGCTCGCGATAGAACGAATACCACCAGTGCCGCCCCCGTACCGGCGGCCAGACCGGCAGAGATTAGATTTGAAAGCAACTGTCTCCAATACTCCTTCCGTGCATGCCCCCCAAATCCATAGCAGAGAACTGCAGAGGCGAAGGTTGCACCAACCATCCACGTTGGCGCCGTGGGCAGAGAGCCGATGAGAGACCAATAGTCAAATGCAAGAAGCCCGGAGAAAAACCCAGCAGCCAGCAGAAACAAGGATCCATGGAACTCGAGGGAAGAGCGCGTACGTCGAGCGCCAATCCATGTCGCTATGATTGCCAGGATTCCAAACCATATGGCAAGCCACATCTGTGGCAGGCAGAAAAAGCTGCCAAGCAGAAGGAGTGCTGCGCTCCAGGCGGTGTAGACACGGAAGTTGCGGGCATCAGGTTGATCGCTAAAGCGGCCGAAGGCAATGGCATACCCTAAAGCTGACAAGCCAAGATAAATGACTCCAATTGCAGGGCCGTGGCCTCCCGAGCTGAATGTCATTGATCCATAGCTGGCCAGCAGGAACACAAGGACGGTTTGGACAATCTCGAAGACTGTGATCGTCCTCCTCCGCACTGTGGTCTGGAATGTCACGCTCGCGGTATAGAGAAAGAATGGAACCGTAACCAGCGCGATCAACACCGGTATGCTGATGCTGCCATATCCGGGGTGGGCAGTTTCCGGCATTGAGTAGATGTAAATCAGTGTTGAGACGGCGATGTCGGTTACCACTGCGACCATTATGCGGGCATTGAGTTCATGTCCGCGACATGCCGTAAACTCACTCATCATAGCGAAGAGCAGAATGGTCCACAGAAACGGAGCCAGATCCTGGGTAGCGATCATCAGGACCAGGGCTGTGAATATCGATGTGCTGTAGCCCACCCAGAAGACCGAGGCAAGGTTTCGTTTCCATGTAAGTACAACAACGGCAATCGCGAAGGCCGCCAGCACAGCAGCGCTGATCGCTGGATTCAAAACCTTGAACCGTAGCGTGAGCTCCCAAAGCATGGGTGCGAGGATCAACGAGGATGTCAGGGAATAGCAGACTCCGGCAAACCACGCTGCGGTGCGAAGTCGAACCGCCCACACCAGCCAAATGCCCGCATAGACGATTGCCAGCATAACGACAGCCAGCTTAGGAAATGTGCCGGCTTCCGCGATAGCTCGAAGCAAATAAGCGCCAGCCATGCCGAGTACTGCTTTACCAAGCACTGGAAACGTTCCACCGGCCTGCTCAAACGAAACAGCCTCTGTTTCTTGCGGAGCCTGGATCTCCCCTGCGTTTGTTTCAATCGTACGGACATGCGAGGCTAATTCGGATGAGTGTTCAAGCAGAAAAACTCGTTGTTCCAATGCTTCCACTCGCGCGTTTAATTGTGCGATGATCTCGGAAGGATTATCCATCTTATACACCCACTTAGTGGATTCACTCCTGTCTTTCGCTATCGCACGGTAGCAGAAACGGCATGGATCTCACCGACCGCCTTGTCGTGCCACGGGGGAAGCAGTTTCACTAATACCCACAGAATACCCAGCGGAAGTATTGTCAGGAACACCGCCATAAGAAAGCCTTCATGTGTGACCAAGCTCATCTTGTAGGTTGTATATCCCAGAAAACTCTTGGAGAACAATTGTCCACCAATCACGACATTCCAGCGCATGGAGAGAACTGCTGCCTCGATCAAGCAGGCCGACACAACATAGCTTACCTTCCGCACGCCTGCCGACAACTTCTTAACCTGGACTAGTGCGAGCAGGAAAAGCGGTATAAATGTCCCGATATAAATCTGGAGCACAATTTGAGAGAAATAGAGCTTAGTGTGAACCATGAAACTAATGGAGCGAAACGATTCATCCGCCTCATAGATGCGGTGGATCAGGTCAAGCATCTCTATACTGAAGTCGATGATAAAGATATAAAAGAGATACTTGGCGATCGTGTCGACACACGGCATATCGATCGGCAGCTTGCGAAGTTTGGTGATCAGCATGTAGAGCAGCATGACACCAGCGATGCCGGATACCATAGCCGAGAAGATAAAGACCACCGGCATCAATGGCGAGTTCCACCAGGGATTTGCCTTGATGGACCCAAAGATGAAGCCAACATATCCATGCAGAATGAAGGCAGATGGGATGCCGATGAGTGTCACAATCCAACCTGCCCTCTCGTCAATGGCAAGCGCACGCTCGCTTACGTTTGTAGAGCCAAGCGTCATCACCTTATAGATCAGGCGCTTTAATCCTGTAGTGGATTGCGACATGAGAACGATGTCGTGACGATAGTCCAGCCATATCTCGAATACCAGAACGGCCATAAGATACCACAGGTATACATAGCCAAACATCGCCATAGCTGAGGTGGCGTGAGGAGTGAAGTACATCTCAGGCGAGCGTTCCGGGTGACCGAGATGCAGTTGTAACGGCAACGGAGCAACGATCAAGAAGGACAGCGCAGTGAGTAGCGCTAGTCGATAGGTTGGTGCGACCTCCTTCACGTTGAAGATACGCACCAGCGATGCCAGAATGAATGCGCCCGCTACCAATCCTGTAATGTAAGGATAGAGAACGATCAGAACACTCCAGTAGAGTCTGATTTCATTTGGATACATGTAACCTTCAACACCGTTCATGGCGTACTCCATCTCCTGATAGCGCTAAATGATCTAAACGTATCTATTGCACCTGGTCACCAAGGGCTCATCTCACCGAGCCATCCAATTCGTTGTAGAAGGCCTTTGCGCCTGTCGCCATCTGTGGTTTCAACACTTGCACGTAATGGGTTTTAAGAAATGCATGGATCGGGTCGTTTGGGTTTTTCAAATCGACCAGTTGGCGCGCCCCGGTTGGACAGGCTTCGCAGCATGCTGTCGTCAGGCCCTTGGTAATCCGGTGGTAGCACAACGTGCATTTATCGACGACTCTCTTCTCAGGATGAATATAGCGGCAACCATACGGGCAGGCCTGTACGCAATAGGCACAACCCAGGCAGTAGGTCTGATCCACCAGCACCACGCCATCCGGACTGATGAACGTAGCACCTACGGGACAGACCTGCGTGCAAGGTGAATCCGCACAGTGGTTGCACATTTTTGGAACGAAGAAATATTTCCCATCTCCTACATCTTTGGCAGCAGGGAAGCCCTCCTTACCGCCGTCGGGCGAGATGACTTCGGGGTGCACGATGTCCCAGTCGGTCACAAGATAGCGTTCAACCCATGTACGGAAGTAGCCGTCCGGCACATCGTTCTCAGCCTGACAAGCGCGAACACAGTTACCGCAGCCAATACACTTCGGAATATCGATCAGCATGCCCCACCAGTGATCCGTCATCTTGTAGTTAGGCGAATCTTCGGGGGTCCCAGCCAGAACATGCTTCCACGCAATCGCTGCAGCCGGCAGCATCATGAGAAGATGGCGTCGATTGATATTCACTTCGCACCTCCAGCTTGAATCGCCGGGCTGTGTGGCTTGTGGCAGGTCTCACAGGGGAGCCCCCCGGAGTGCTGCTCCGCATCCACTTGCGGGAAGCTCTTTGGCTTAGCCGCACTCGCCGCATGGCAGCGTGCACATAACACCGCAGTGTCGAGCTTTGCAGGTTGCACAGAACCCGGATCGTCAGCATGCTTGGTCAGCGGACCATGGCAGGCCTCACAGTGGACGCCTGCATGCTTGCCTGCCTTCTTCATCTCCGCAACGTCGGCATGGCACGCTTCGCAAGTACTCTGACCTGCAAAGTGGACGGGACGAGCGGCGATGTCACCAATGGCGGCGCCGCGGTAGTGGCCATATACTCCGAAGCTCTTTGGTACAACGAAGTGTCGAACGACCAGGAAGATCACGAAGGCAACAACAAATAAAAAGGCAAACCTGAAAAGATGCCCTGAATCCTTGAAGTAACTCATCCAGCGATATCCCTTCCAAACCGCGAGGGCAACAACTCGACCGATGCGCGCCAGAGCGCCGCCCCGAGCAATATTGCATCCATTGATAGACACTGGAATAACGATCGTATGTGAGCCTCATCACATGACTTTAACGCGCTTCGAACCGATCCGCTGCTGACAGTGCTAGGTTACTGAGGGCAATGTGTAGATCAAGCAGAGGCTGTTCGGATGCTCCGAAGCGATAAGAAGTGACTAAGTTTCCGCGGACAATGCGAACGCGAAACCGAAGCAGCCCGAAGTCATTCCCGCCACTCGTGACGCGCGGCATAAGTTGCTGCTGTTCTGGAGTGAGCGCAGCGGTCGATACGGGCGCTCCGTATCAGGGATTAATTGGAGTGGGGAGCACTCCGGCAACTACGACTAAGTCTACCCGCCGATTCATCTTTCGACCCTCAACCGTTGTGTTATCGGCGACGGGCCGATATTCACCATAGCCTGCAAGCGAAATCTTGCTCGGATCCAGTCCGGAATCATGCACCAGGAGGAGCAGCACGGCCATCGCGCGCGCGGTCGATAACGCCCAGTTCGAGTTGAACCGGGCTGTATGGATAGGTCGGTTATCAGAGTGCCCCTCTACCCGCAGAATGAATCCGTGTTGCGAAAGCACCTTCGCGATGCGTTCAATTTTCTCTGCAGCTCCTGGCCGCAATTCCGCCTGCCCACTCTTAAAGAACCCCAACTCCTTCAGGCTGATCACGAAGCCCTCCGGCGTCACTTGCAGTGTGATCTCCCGATCTCTCAGTTCCTGACCAATAACTAACTCAAGCTGGCGTCTCAACTCTGCAATATCGACGCCTGTTGCCTCGGCCGCGTCACTCTTCCGAGTCTTCGCTGCCTGAACTGGAAGCGTGTACGTCGATGCATCGGATTCAGCCCCAGCGAGCAGTGATCCGCGATCGAGACGGCCCCCTGCAAGTGGCCCCATAGTATGAAATCCAACATAGATGGCCTGCGAAACCCTTCTGATCGAATGATTATCCTGATTCAACGACGCAAACAAGACCACGAAGAATGCGAAGAGCACCGTGATGAAATCTGCGTAGGAGACCATCCACCGATCACGACCGACCGACTCCTCAACGCGCCCGCGCTTTCTCCTCATTGAATTGCAACCTTCTCCAGCCAACGCCGCGGCGGGGCAGCCACATAGCTGTTCAGTTGCAGTTCCAGGGCGCGCGGATTTACACCCTCGATGATCGCAAGTACGGCCTCAAGCGTCATCTCCTGTACGACCTGCTTCTCGCGCAACCGAATCCGTAGCTTTCCCGCCCAGGGAAGAAAAAGCAGATTCGCCGAGCCAACCCCATAGATCGTAGCTACAAATGCAACCGCAATCCCTTTACCGACCTCATTGATATCGTGCAGTCGTTGCATCACTTGAATCAGCCCCAGTACCGCCCCGATGATCCCAAACGTGGGAGCAAAACCCCCGGCTGCATCGAATACCTTGGGAATGCGCTCATCCTTTTCCCCCTCATAATCCAGTTGCAGCTCCATCATCTTGCGCAGGTCCGTCGCGTTCACGCCATCAATTGCCAACATGAGACTGTCCTTCAGAAAAGGATCCTTAATCTTGGCTAACTCTGCATCCAGCGAGAGAAGTCCATCTCTGCGGGCCTTGTAGGCATATCGCAACAGGTGCTGGACCAGGTGATCTGGCTCTGGTTCCACGCTCAAAAATACGTCCTTCAACTGCATCAAAGCCTGGAACACAATCCGGAGTGGAAATTGCACCATCACCGCGCCGATCGTCCCTCCAATCACGATCAAAGCCGCTGTAGGTTGCAACAACTGAACGAGCTTGCCCCCGTCAAGTATCGATCCGATCCCAACACCAAACAACGCAATTACGATGCCGGCGAACGTGCTTTTATCCAGAGTCATCTTCACGATGTCCAGTCATCCGCGATAGTAGGAGTCATCACACCAAATGCGCGTAGCCAAGGCAGTGACCGCCCACCTTGCATGTCTCGTTCTGCGCATCTGGTTACGATTTCATCCGGCAGATGGTTTCTTCCTATCCTCGTTCCTGTGGCGATTGAGCTATCAGGACAGAACGAAATGAAAAACGGCAATAGTGTTCTTATCGGCAATGCAGAATTAATGTTGAGGACCGGTACCCGAACCCGTCCGCAATTGCCGCGATCAGGCGATGACACGAGTTCCGTGACGCAACTGTGCAGCAGATGTTGCGTGCGAGATCGTTGGGTGAACCGTTCGATACGGAAATGACTTACCTTGGTGAGCATGGCAGAGTGCTTCAGTTCCCATGGCCAATCACTCCGTGCAACAGTCATACCGCCTCACCATCACAACACGAATCAGGGATAAACTTGCTCACGGTGCGTCGTAAAACTCTCATGCTGCTTCAAGGAGCGACACCCAGAAATAGCCATCGGAGCATTCAAAGGCAATCCTCTCCCGAACTTCCGATTTGTCCATCCGCACGTCATAATCACGGCCATCCAGCACGGTGGGCATAGACAGGCGGACACCTGTCGACATGCCGCATTTAAGGTTTCCGCCAATTACGTTCGCGAGTTCGCCCAGTGCGTCGCATACGCCATCGTCCACGATGTCGGGCGGCTCCATCGAAAGAATTCGACCTGCGAATAGGCACGCCTGTCGCGGACTGCACTCCAACAACACCACTCCATTCCAATCGCCCGTCATCTGCACAAAAGATGTCAACCGGCTCATGTCGGGCCGATGAGTCATCTGGTTGGCGGACACCGTCAGATCCAACATGGTGATGAACACCGACTTCACAATTCTCTCCAACATATCCAGCTCTATTTCAGTTTGCATAAGCACCTTCATCGTGCAACATATATCGTCAGATTTCCCACGACGACCCGTTCAAACCACGCCTCTAGACCGAAGGCCGACTCGGCTCCGCCAAGTAACAGCCAGCCGCCTTTCGTCAAGGTCCCGTGGATCTCTTTCATGATTTTCCGCTTGGTCTCGTTGTCAAAATAGATCATGACATTGCGGCAAAATACCAAATCAAACGGTCCAAGGGCGGACATACTTTTACGGAGGTCAATCGTCTCAAAACGAACCATGCGGCGCACCTCGTCACTCAGTTGCCAGTCCAATCCGGTACGACGAAAATGCTTCACTAGCAGACTTGCTGGCAATCCACGGTTCACTTCTATTTGCTGAAACAGCCCTGCCCGCGCACGCTCCAGGACCTTTTCCGAAAAGTCGGTGCCCAGGATGTCAATATTCCAACTCTCCAACTGTTCTTCCATCAGCAGCATCGCGAGGCTGTAGGCTTCCTGCCCAGTCGATGCGGCAGCCGACCAGAATCGCAACGCTCTGGTAGCCCTCCTGTCTTCCCTCAGCTTCGGCAGCCAGACCGTTCGAATGGCTTCATACTGGGATGGATCACGGAAGAAGTAGGTTTCATTGGTCGTCATCGCCTCGGCCACCAGGTGGGCGAGGTCAGCGTTGCGTCTTGCGTACAGCAGCGTACACAAATCGTTCGCGGAGTCTAATCCGAGTTGCTTGACGATGGGCGCAAGACGACTCTCGAAAAGATAATGCTTGTTATCTTCAAGCACAATGCCCACTTGGGAATACACGTGCTGCTGGAGAAACCGATAGTTCTCCGGGAGAATCTCCGTTTTTATCCTTTGGGTCTCCATAGGGTTATTTCCTAATTTCTGTGCGTGTTGCGAAGAATCTCGGGTACGACTTCATGGAGTGACAACACGCGATCGGCAAATCCGGCATTCACTACAGCTCCCGGCATCCCCCACACCACACTCGATGCCTCATCCTGCGCGAGGATGGTCGCTCCCCGGGCTCGAAGAATCTCCACTCCGCGCAAACCATCCTGGCCCATCCCTGTCAGAATGACCGCCAGAGCCGCTCCTCCATATACCTCTCCTATCGAGGCAAATAGAGCGTCGACTGCCGGTCGGCAGGAGTTTTGTCTCGGTGACTGATCCAAACACACCTTCACCCCATTTCTGCTCCCAGCCACTCTCATATGAAAATCCCCAGGTGCAATCAGGATCTCGCCCGGCTCCACCGCGCAGCCCTGGCGTGCCTCTGCCACTGGTAACGGACAAGTCGAGTTGAGCCGCTCAGCTAGCAGCCGGGTGAACAATGGCGGCATATGCTGCACCACAAGAATAGGCAACGGAAAGTCAGCCGGTACCTCAGGCAGGATTGCGCCCAGTGCGGTAGGCCCACCCGTGGAGACTCCGATCACCACTACTGCAGGCTTCACCTTTGCACTCTGCAAAAGGGATACACTCTGCCCGCCTTGCGGTGTCGCCAGTATCGAAGCGGGTTGAGGCAAAGCCATGACTCTGGCTTCTGGCGCCTGGCGAAAGAACTGCTTGATCTTCGGGATCATCTCTTCCCGAAGTCGGCTCATCGAGCGATCAAGTGATCCTTCGTTAGAAACCTTGGCAACATAATCATCGGCACCCAGCGTCAGGGCTTCCAGCGTCTTCGCTCCACCTCGCTCGGTGAGCGTACTGAACATGATGACTCGCAGCTTGGGGTACTCCCTCCGGATGCGTCTCAACATTTCCAGGCCATCCATGTCCGGCATCTCAATGTCCAGGGTAATCACGTCGGGATTCAACTGCGGAATTCGCTGTAGCCCGATCGCGCCATTGGAGGCGGTCCCCACTATCTCAAGCAGTGCATCCTGCTCCAGAGCCTGCACGACAAGTCGTCGGATGACCACAGAGTCATCCACCACCATCACTCGAATGCGTTCGCCGGGTTGAAGTAAACGCTGATTCATAGTGGCCACGTCTACTCACCTGCCCCAGGTCCGATTCCTGCTAGTTCAAGCTTTTCCTTGAGGATGTCCTTGGTAAATGGCTTCATCACGTATTCGTCAGCTCCTGCATCAAGGGCCAATACCATATGATCCAGTTCGGTCTCCGTCGTTACCATCACCACTCGGAGCGAAGCGAGTTCAGGATTTTGACGCAACCGCTTCACCAACTCCAGTCCATTCATCTCCGGCATGTTCCAGTCCGTCAGGACCAGGCTGACAGCGGTTCCCTCGGTCTCAATGGCAGCCAGAGCCTCACGTCCGTTGGCCGCTTCGCAGACCTCGTACCCCATTTCCAGGAGTATCCGGCGAAGGATAAGTCGAATTGTCCTGGAGTCATCCACAATCAATGCTTTGGGCATCTCTAATCTACTTTCGTGCCTCGAGAGTTAGCCCGACGGGCGGTGGTCCATCCGCCGGGCTGTGTCTCAAGGGTTGATCGGTCAGAAGGTGAACTTGGATACGGATGCCTGTAGCCGTGCCGCCATCTCACTCAATTCCAGCGAGGCAGTCTTCGTGTCGTTGGCTCCCTGCGTTGTGTTCTTCGCCGCCGTTGCCACACCGCTGATGTTCTTCGCGATGTCGCTGACTCCTTGTGCCGCTTCGGTCACGCTGCGGCCAATCTCATTGGTCGTCACCGTCTGCTCTTCAACCGCCGAGGCGATGCTGTTCGAGATATCGTTGATCTGGTTAATGATCGTCCCGATCTCCTCAATTGCCGTGACCGCTCCCTTCGTCACTCCCTGAATGGCCTCGATCTTCTGGCCGATCTCCTCGGTCGCCTTGGCCGTCTGCTTGGCTAGTTCTTTGACCTCGTTGGCTACCACCGCAAAGCCTTTGCCGGCTTCTCCGGCACGTGCGGCCTCTATCGTAGCGTTCAGCGCCAGCAGGTTGGTCTGTTGCGCAATCGACGTAATGACCTTGATCACGTTCCCAATCTCCTGACTGGAGATGCCCAGCTTCTTCATCGTGTCGTTGGTCGATTGGGCCACGGTGACTGCATTCTTGGCGACGCGAGCAGAGTCATTTGCATTCTTGGCGATTTCACGAATCGAGGCCTGCATCTCTTCAGAAGCCGTAGCCACCGAAGCGACATTTCGCGATACCTGCTCGCTGGCCGCTGACACAATATTGGCCTGGACCGCAGTCTCTTCCGCATTGCCCGCCATCTGCTGGCTGACTGCCGTCAGTTCTTCAGAGGAAGACGCCAACGTGCTTGCATTCTCAGCCGTAGCCTTCAGCGGCGAAGAAACCGCCTCAAGCATCTGGTTGACGCCCTCGATGATCTTGGAATACTCCCCTTGATGCCTGCTCACGTCCGCGCGCGTGCCTACTCGACCCTCGGCCGCCGCGACTGCGAGTGTGTTTGTATCTGTGACCAGCGCATGAATGTTTTCCTTCATCAACACCAGCCACTCATGTATCTGATCCTTGTCCGATGCCTTTGTCATCGTCGCGGTCAGGTCTCCATTTGCGACCCTTGTTACATACGCGATCAACTCATTCAGCCATTGGTGCACGCCGTTGATCGCATTTTTCATCTTCTCGTGGTCGCCCTTGCAGGCAATCTCAACGCTCTCTCGAAGATCGCCGCCACGAATCATGGAAAGAATTCGGTTGCCTTCGCCGATCGGAATCAGAATCGCATCTAGCATCTCGTTCACGCCTGCAACAATGCCCGCATAGGCTCCCTTGAACTGATCGGGCTTGCCGCGTTCAGAGAGTTGGCCTTCGCGGGATGCTGTGGTGAGTCTGCGCAACTCAGTCTGTAATTGCTGCACCACGATGGCAACGTTATTGACTGCCTGCTTCATCTTTTCGTGATCGCCGCTGTAGGTTTGAGCAATCAACTCATCAACTTTGCCACTGGAGATCTGCGCCAGGATCCGGTTGCCCTCACCAATTGGAATCAAGATTGCATCCAGCATGGTGTTTATTCCTTCAATGACTGCGCGAGAGGATCCTTCGAATCTCTCCGCGTTACCGCGCTCGTCGAGCCGCCCCTCTTGAGACGCTCGGACCAACCTGAAGATCTCATCTTGAAGCAGATCGTCATTCTCGTGAATCTCTGGACGGTCCAAAACGGCTGTGCCGTTGGACGAATTACGGTGGGTAGCTGCCTGCCGACCGTTGCTTGCTTGCGTTGCCATTTCGATTTACTCCTAGCAATCGATGTTGCGCTGTTGTGTCGTTACCATGCCTGGTTCTCAGGCTTACTTTGTTTTGCGAACGTCAAACGGTCTCCTGCGGAACGTCCACCGGGCTTGGCTAGCTCTTTGACAGGCTCATAATTTGTCGAGGCGGCACACCGGCACTACACGGCCCTCCCGACAGCGAGATCGACCGTTCGCTCCTCATCGAGAACCAGAAGCAGCCGATCCTTCAGCTTGTACACTCCCCGGATGAGATCTCTTGCGGCAGGGGCAAGATTGTCCGGTGGCGGTTCGTAGGTCGACGCGTCCATATCCAGTACGTCGCCGATCTCGTCGACCAGCAGGCTCACCGCACCGTCCGCAGTTCGGACCACCATATTCATGGACGCTGAGTGGTCGCCTGCAGGCGGTGGTAGCAGCAGTCGTCGCCGCATGTCGATGGCCGTAACAATCTGGCCCCGCAGGTTGATCAGGCCCTCAATCACATCAGGTGCTTGTGGCACCGACGTCATGTGCTGCGAGCGCAGCACCTCCTGCACGTGGACCACATCTACACCGAAGAAGAGGTCGGCCACAAAGAAGGTCGAGAACTGGCCACTCGTATGCAATGCTGATGATTTTGTTGCTGTCATATCATTCGTCATGGGTTACCTCACCTCTCCCGCACAACTCATACACTCTTCGCTCGCCTCGCGCACCGTCTGCGGTGATACCAGTCGTGCCACTGACTCAAGAACCAGCAGGCCGTCAAACTTCGCCTGGCAGTCCTGAAAGCCGGCTGTCTGAGCCACTGCCGCACGGCTCGGGTCGACGGATTCGACCAGCGCCAGGATGGGAATCTTCGCCAACTCCGGTCTGGCGCGTAGTGCGGCGACCAACGCAGAACCTCCGTCCGGTGGGAGTTCAAGCGCCGTGACCACGACGTCTACCGTGTGCTGTTCCAACTTGCGTATCACGTCGTCCAGGTTGGCGGCTTCGAGCACCGAGTAGCCAGCCATATCCAGTCCTCCCCGAATCATGCCGCGTGAGAAGGCTGAAGCGTCAGCAACCAGAACTGTCTTTCCTCTCGTGTGTTCATCTGCACCCGAAGACCAGGCCTCCTTCGATTCACGAAGGACCAGATGGAGGTCAAGAAAGTCCGTGACCCGATTGCCGACGACTGCTGAACCAAGGAGTCCTCTGCGTCCCGACTTCTGCCTCACCGTGACTGCCTCTTCTGCGACATCCAGAATCTGGTCGACGACCATGCCTACGCTCATATCGCCGTCGTTGAACACAACTACCTGCACCGGATCGGCTGGTGCCCCCTGGTCGGGAGCACCCGGCTCCAGTACTGCCTGCAGAGAGACCAGCGGAAGGATGCGGTCCCGATACTGCACGACCTGGCCCCCGCCAGCATGTTCGATGGCCGACTGCTGAAATTCTTCGAGCCTGGCCACGAGTGAAAGCGGTACGGCCAGACGATCGAACGAGCCGCTCCGGAACAGAAGCAACCGCTGCTGCTCCATGGTTGATTGAGCCTTCTGCTTCTCAACGACTCTCGCCGGCTCGCGCAGTTCGCCAAACACACCCGACCGCTGCCCTATGCCGAGCACATCGAGAATCAGGGCCACGCGACCGTCGCCCATGATCGTTGCACCGGCATACAACGTAAGCCCCTTTAGCTGCTTGCCCAGAGGTTTGACCACAATTTCCTGGGTGTCGTAAATGCCGTCTACGACTAACCCGAATTGCCGGTCTTCGGCCTGTAGAACCACCATATTCACGGCCTCAGCGCCGTCGGACGATCGCAACCCCAGGACCTGGTTCAGGTAGGTGATCGGCAGTAGACTCCCGCGCCGGCGATACACCGGTGTCCCGTGCACATATTCAATATGCTTTCCGCCCGAATCTCCCTCAATGCGGATAAGTTCGAGCAGGCTTACCTGTGGAATCACGAACCGTTCGCCGCCACTGATGATCACCAGGCCGGGAATAATGGCCAGTGTCAGTGGAATTCTGATCTTCACCGTGGCGCCTTCGCCGAGTCGGCTATATAGATCGACGACCCCACCAATCTTCTCGATGTGGGACTTGACAACATCCATGCCGACGCCCCGCCCAGAGATATTCGTTACCGTCTGGGCCGTCGAGAATCCGGGTTCAAAGATAAGACTCAACGCCTCCCGGTCACCCAGCTTCTCCGCTTGCTCAGGCCGAAGCAGCCCCTTCTCGATCGCCTTCTGTTTTACCCGTGCAACATCAATTCCGGCCCCATCATCGCCGACTTCGATGTTCACCTGGCCGCCTTCGTGATACGCCCGGAGTGTCAGGACTCCCTGCGGTGGCTTACCCGCACGGGTACGGTCTGCGGGCGATTCGATTCCGTGATCGCAACAATTGCGAACCAGGTGCATCAGCGGATCCTTAATAGCCTCGATGATCGTCCGGTCCAATTCTGTCTCAGCGCCATCCATGTGCAGTTGGATCTGTTTGCCCAGCCCAACGGAGATGTCGCGCACCACGCGTGGCAGCTTATTCCACACCACGCCGATGGGCTGCATCCGGGTCTTCATCACCCCTTCCTGCAGTTCGGTTGTAATCAGGTTCAGTCGCTGCGAGGTTGCATTGAGCGCCGGATCTTCGCGCTCGGTATTGAACTGTAGAATCTGGTTGCGCGTAAGAACCAGCTCTCCCACTAGGTCCATAAGTTTATCCAGCAGCCCGACTCCGACCCTGATGTTCGAATCGACCGCAGCCGAGTGTTGGGTGACATCTTCATCCCGCCTGTCACTTATTCTCCTTTCTGCGACTCTCTTCTCCTCTTCTCCTTGCTCATCTTGGCGAAGTCGTGCCTTGTTGGTATCGGGCTGAAATTCTGCCTTAGCAGAATTCGCCGCATCGGATACGGGCGGGTCGGGAACGAGCCGAGTCTCAATCTCACACGTCGCTTCCGCTGCTACACGCAGTTTGTCGATGAGATCTTCAAATTTATGAGACCCTTCCGTTCCACTGGTCTCGATCGACGCCAAGACCTTTCGAGTCGCATCCACCGTCTCCAGAATCAAGGAAACCAGCTCCGGCGTTAGGTTTCTCTCCCCATCCCGCAACTGGCTCAGCAGGCTCTCGGCCTGATGCGTAATCCCTTCCAGGGTAGAGAAGGCGAGGAAGCCGCAAGCTCCTTTGATCGTGTGGATGGTTCGGAAAATACTCCCAAGCAGATCCACATCCAATGGGCTTTTTTCCAGTGCAACCAGATCCTGATCCAGGCGCGAGAGATTTTCATCACTCTCAATCAGGAACTCCCGAATCATCTCTTTGTCTTCTGCGCATGCGTCGTCCATGATCCCTTTCCCATCCCACACACCGCATGTTCGGTCAGAGTGACTGAGGCCATAGCAGAGGTGTCCATCCGATGGGTGCTCTATCGGCATATCGCTGCGCAGCTTTAGCTTGCATCAGCATAATTTCCTCCACAAATTACCGCACGATGAATCCTGGCTTCCATAAATTGCAAACATTATGCAGCATCCTCGCAGCGTTGCAGCAGCACATGTATTGTGCGGACTTATAGGATCGCCACGAAAACCATATAAAGATGGACAAGGTGAGTCCCATAGATTAAACGCGCTACCCGCAAATGAGCAGTAGATTATTCGTGGAACGGATCGAGAACTATCGCCCCATCCTTAGTCGGCGTCCCGAATACACCTGTGCAGTTTTCGGATAGCCACCCCTGAACAATTTCATCGCAGCGGCCGATAGATGTCCGTAACAACGCGTCGATTAATTGTCGGGCCTTGCATTCCGCGAAGACGAAGGGACATTACTGCCATGGATCTACTTTTGGTGGACGATAGCAAGACTATGAGGTTGCTCGTGCATCGTGCCATTCGACAGGCGGGCTATCGATCGCTCACCGTCTGCGAAGCGGAGAATGGTGCTGACGCTCTGGAGAAATTGAAGTCGGTCAAACCCAGGCTGATTCTCTCCGACTGGAATATGCCGGAGATGTCCGGTATTGACTTCCTGAGACAACTACGCGAGCAGAATAATCTGACGCCGTTCGGCTTCATCACGTCTGAGGCTTCGAAGAAATTCAAGGATCTCGCCATGAGCCACGGCGCCAGTTTCATCATCGTCAAGCCCTTCAACGTGGACGACGTTCAAGCGGCACTGGATCCTATCCTGGGAGGGAATTAGATCATGGCGGAGCCATCTTCTTCTGTAATGACCCGGTTGTTTACCGATTTGATTGGACACAATATCAGCTTCTCCGAGCAGTCCCCGCCGGTCGAGCTTAAATCGGAGCAACTTTATTGTGTGTATCAAATCAAGCCAATGGATAGCGCTCGTGTCATTCGCGCCGACATGTCGCTGCTTAGCTCCTTCGCCGGCGCCCTCATCGGGCTGTCTCCTGAAGCCATCAAACAACGCGTGGCCGAGCCCCAGTTGGATGAATCTCTGCGAGATGCCCTCCATGAGGTCATGAACATTGCCTCGAGAGTGGTGTCACTGGAACACCGGGCCGTCTTCAAGGGTATCTATGCCGACCCAGGCTCTCTTCCGGCGGATGCGCGCAACACCCTCCGTGACCCGTGCTATACCAGCTACTTCAACGTCAAGATCGATGGCTACGAAGGCGGTGCGCTCGCTGTGTTGGCCCCCTACTAGGTAAGTCTCTCGCGGTACCCACACACGCCTCGCGTGCAGTGCGATGCTGCCAGTTCTGCCGATGGGTGGGCACCCGTTGTCAAGCACATCTTGACAAGCGCAGCAGGATTTTCCATCGTGCTCGAGAACTTCTCATCTGTCCTGAATAGACTCCATTACGTCTCAGTCATTTGGCGCGGCCCAAGGCTCGTTGTGACATGATCGAGACAGTGCTTCGGTGCAGCGCAGCGTGGTGCGTTCGTACGTCGCGATCGCACAGGGAACTCGCCTATGGGGCTTCCATTGGCACATCCTTCCTGCGAATTCGATGTCACCTGTCCGTCGCGACTATGATGTTCTCCCGAATGACCGATGCGACGGGAGCAAGAACCAAAATGGAACTACACCAGCTTGTCCCGCAATGGGACATCAAATCATTAGATCGACATAGGTATTAGTTGTTTCTAGAGTCCCGAGAGTGGATCGTAATGGCACACCCTGAATGAAAGTGGGGTTCAGTTCCGATGAATTCTCTAAGGAACGAAGTCCAATCATTAGGAGAGCAAAAGCGATGCGCATTCTGGTTGTGGAAGACGATCCGCCCTTGGGACTCTTTCTGCAAAAGGGCCTGATCCTCGAAGGCCATGACGTAGATTGGGCCAGTGATGGCGACGCAGCGTTGGAGTTGGCCGCGCAACAGGCGCCGGACCTGATGGTTCTTGACCTCGGCTTGCCGCGCCGCGATGGGACTGAGGTCCTCAACATCATGCGCAGAGACTTTCAGGCAACCGTGGTCCTGGTGCTGACCGGCCGCAGCCAGGTCCAGGAGCGCGTTCGGTGTCTGGATCTGGGAGCCGACGACTTTGTGCTTAAGCCCTTCAGCTTTCACGAACTGATGGCTCGCTGTCGCGCTCTTCTTCGTCGCCGGGAACGCTTCGCCGATCCGGTGCTCCGCTTTGGCGGTATCGACTTGAATCGTATGGAGCGCGCCGTGTCCTACGAGGGCGTGCGCATCGATCTCACCGTCAAAGAGTTCGCACTGCTGGAGTTTCTCCTGCTGCGCCGCGGAGCCTGTTGCTCTCGCACCGAGCTTCTCAGTGAGGTGTGGCATTCCGCGCCGGAGGCCGGCACCAACATCGTCGACGTCTATGTTACCTATCTGCGCAAGAAGCTGGCCGCCGCCCACCCCGACAACAATCCCTGGGACTCGCCCATTGAGACGGTGCGCGGATCGGGTTATCGGCTACGAGGCAGGCGCAGAGTCTCCAGACTGCACACACCGGTGGACAGCAATAAGGTTGGACCGAGTGACCTCGAGGCCACTGTCGCGCTGGCGTGCGGCGCGTAGGAGAGATCGTAATGGCGTTACGCAATGACAATCCCGATTTTGAACAAAGGCATGCGGAGTTGCATGACCTTTGCCAGCCTCTGACCGCACTGCAATGCCGGCTGGAGATGGGCCGGATGCTGGGTCAGCCGGGCAGTCTGGAAGAGGCGGTAGACGAAAGTCTCGAGGAGACCCGCCGCATGTTTGAGGTGATCGCGCGCATCCGCCAGCGGTTGCTCGCCGACGAAGAGAGCGGCAACCAGACAACGTAGTTCAGTGTTCCCGAAGAAAGCAGGAGTAGAGCATGGCATCGGCAAGCATCGATTTTGACAGAACGGTAGTGTTGGCCAGCGCGGATGCGGCGTTACGGCAACGACTGTGCAGCAGTCTCAGCGGGCTGCGCTGGCAGGTGCGCGAGGCGAGCGGAGGTGCCGAGGCGATCGCCCAGCTTGAGGGGCGGCCCACCGAGGCGCTGCTTCTCGATCACTGGCTCCCCGACCTGGAGGTGGCCGAACTCGCTGAGCAGATCGGTACCCTGTATCCGCGCATGGATATGCTGCGGGTCGATGGCGATCCCATCGCCGGCGGTACCCGCAGCCCACGCCGTCACGAGCTGCTGCATGCTGTCCGCCAGGCGCTGGGCTCCTCATCCTGCGATAGTTCGGCATCTGCATTGGAAAGATTAAACGCCCGTGACGTCTCAATCCCGGCATGGTCTGCCAGTGACATCTATCTCGGCGACCCAACTCTTTCGCCCGTCGCTCCCCCTCCGTTTCAGCCGATCGAGTCGAGCGATGCTGCTCAACCCTTTCAGGCGTACACAACGCCCACCAGGGCCATGCGTCCGGTGGGCATCGACCAGATGGTTGGCCAAAGCGAGGCGATGCTCGAGGTCGCCCGTATGATCCGGTTAGTTGCACCTCGCAAGGCGACCGTGCTGATCGAGGGTGAAACGGGTACGGGCAAGGAAGTGGTCGCCCACGCGTTGCATCGCCTCAGCCCGCGCTCATCCAGGACCTTCGTCGTGCTGAACTGCGCGGCTATTCCCGAGGCCCTGCTCGAGGCCGAGCTCTTCGGACACACCCGCGGCGCGTTCACCGGCGCCGTGCAGTCGCGTACCGGCCGCATCGAAGCCGCTAACGGCGGCACCCTCTTCCTTGATGAGATTGGCGAGATGCCCTTCGCCCTTCAGGCCAAGATGCTGCGCTTTCTGGAGAGCGGAGAGTTGCAGCGCGTTGGAGACAACGAGACTATGAGGATGGATGTGCGCGTGATCGCCGCCACACATCAGCATCTCGAGCAGCGGGCCACGGAGGGCAGCTTCCGCCTGGATCTCTATCACCGCCTTGCGGTGTTTCCCATCGACGTTCCTCCGCTGCGCGAGCGCCTCGATGATATAGCCGCTCTTTGCGATCATTTTCTAGCCCTGATGGGAAGGTCCTCTCCGCGCAAGTCCCTCTCCGCCGCAGCACTCGACAAACTCTGCCTGCACGACTGGCCTGGCAACGTCCGTGAGTTGGCTCATGTTCTCGAACGCGCCTCCATCCTTGCCGAAGATTCACCCAGCATTCGTGCCGAGGACATCCGGCTTCGCCGCTCGGCCAGAAAATAAGACGATTTTCAGACATCACGTTTCTTCAGCAAGGCCCTCCGTCGGAGGGCCTTTTTTTGCCTCAGATCCGCAGTGAACATTGGAAACGCCTCAGACAAGTACACCAAAGTTTGGCCTCGCTCGTGCCTTTATCCGGTACGCCGACATAGAACGACTGAGCGGCTGAAGCGACGATTGCGAGGATCCAGTGGCCATCCATCCGGAACGGAACAAGCAGCACGCAACCATGACCTGCGAAGCAGACCAGGCCGCCCTTTGGAGCCTTACGGCGCAACCTCGCCGGAAGTCTGACCGCGTGCAGCATCCGCTGGCACCGCCAGCCTGCCTTGCTCCCGCCAGAGCCTCGGTGGCGGCTAAGCGGTCCATTACCGCGCCTCTCGAAGGGCCAGAGCGGGATCGTCTCCTGCTTGAGCATCTGCCGACGGTCCGCTACCTCGCGCACCGCATTCATGAGCGGTTGCCCCAGCAGGTGGAGCTCGACGATCTGATTTCGGCTGGCGTCGTCGGACTGATCGACGCGTTCAATAAGTTCGATCACAAGAAGATGGTGCAGTTTAAAAGTTATGCGCAGTTCCGCATTCGCGGGGCAATCCTCGATTCTCTGCGTGGCATGGACTGGAGCCCGCGCGAGCTTCGCCGCAAGGGCCGTGCCGTGCAGGAGGCGATTCAGGCCTTGACCCGCATCCTGCGCCGCACTCCAACCGAGCCCGAGATAGCGCGGGAGATGAATCTTGGCCTCAATGAGTACCAACTCCTGCTGGGCCAGTTGAAGGGGCTGGAGATCGGCAGCCTGAATCTCGAGCACGCCGAAGACTCCAGCGAAGACCAGTTGGCCTACATTGCAGGGTCCCCGGAGGACGATCCACTCTTTCGCTGCCTTCAGGGAGAGATGCGCCAGTGCCTGATCGATGCCATCGAAGAGCTGCCAGAGAAGGAACGCATGGTCCTCACCCTCTACTACTATGAAGAGCTGACGATGAAAGAGATTGGTCTTACCCTTGGCGTTGTCGAGTCGCGCGTCTCGCAGATCCACTCCTCGGCAGTGGTCCGGCTGCGCTCCACCCTGCAGAGATTCCAGAAGGCGCGCAGAGCGCCACTCGTATCCAGGCACATCTCCGCGACCGTGAGCGATTGCTGAGGTCAGCTGCCGCGACGGTACTCCGTGTTGTGTTGTGCCACCATATCTGCATCCTCGCGCTTGCTTATTGCTTTCTAAGATAAAACTCATTAGATATCGCTAATGCTTGCCCGAAACCCGCCGATAGGGATAATGAGGCCAGTCTCATTGAAAAGTGTGTGGAACTCGTGGACAGTATTAGACAGCGAAGCTGACTGGGCGAGAGACAGCGAAGTCCGCCCACCGAGCTGTAGCCAGGATCAACGCCACCCGCCAGTTGCGCCGCTGCATCGCGGACTCACCGTCAGCCGCACATCCACCCGCCCCGAAGTGCTACTCCATAGCATCACCACCGGGACTGACGCCCTCTCGCACGATCCCTCCCCGGCCCGCAGGAAACGAGTCGAACGCATCAGGCTGGCGATTGCGAACGGCTCCTACCATGTCTCCTCCGCCGATCTGGCGCAGAAGCTGATCGATCGGATGATCCGCCACCACCGATAACCCATCGGCTTTGAATCTTCGGCAGTCAGTAAACCGCAGTCAGTAAACCGCAGTCAGTAAACCTACGATTCGCTGACCATCCGGTCAGCCGTTTTTCTGTTTCTTCGTCCCCCGTCAGACCCTCCTCAGCTCTGCGAAAATTGCCAAGACCGCGATGCGCCGTTTCACCCTGATGGAGCATCTGAGTCTACGGAGGAAGCACGCATGAGTGAGTGGGTACGTTTGCAGGCGGCCGATGGCCACGAGTTGTCGGCCTATGTGGCCACGCCGGAGGGCCAGCCGATCGGCGCTCTGATCGTCGTTCAGGAGATATTCGGAGTCAATCCGTCGATTCGGTCTGTAGCCGACGCCTACGCCAAGGACGGTTTTCTAGCCATCGCCCCCGCCTTGTTTGACCGCTTCGAACGAGGGCTGGAGTTGACCTACGAGGGCGATGACCTGAAGAAGGCCTACGATCTCTACGGACAGCTCAAGCCGGAGACGCAGCTCCTCGACATCGCAGCGGCCTATGAGCACGTCAAGGGGACAGGCAAGGGAACTGGCGTCGTCGGCTTTTGCTACGGTGGCCTCCTTACCTGGTTGAGCGCGACGCGCGCAAAATCCCTCAACATGAACCTCACCTGTGCCATCGGCTACTATGCCGGCGGCATCGGCAAAGTTGCTGCCGAGCAGCCGTCCTGCCCCGTACAACTCCACTTTGGGGCCAACGATGATCACATTGGTAAGGATCAGGTCGACGCCGTGCGCACCGCCCACCCCGGTGTCGAAATCTTCCTCTACGAAGGTGCGGGGCACGCCTTTGCCAACGAAGCCCGGGCCAGCTATGTGCCTGCGGCCACCGCTCTGGCCCGTCAGCGTTCGCTGGCGTTCCTCAAAGCTCATCTCGGCTAGTGGAATCACTGGATGGACCGATGAATCGCACGCCGGGGCGGCAATTTTAGAGCCCCAGCGTGGTATCTTTTAAATGGACACTGAGAGAAGTGGACTAGCGCATAGAGAATCAGGAGTAAGACCCGCCGTGTTGGCAACCGCGAAAAAGACTGACATTATTACCAAGTTCCGCACGCATGACTCGGACACCGGAAGTCCTGAGGTGCAGATTGCGATCCTCAGCGAGCGTATTGGCGAGCTGACTGAGCACTTCAAAACCCACAAGAAGGATCATGGATCACGCCGTGGTCTGTTGATGCTGGTGAGCAAGCGCCGCCGCCTTCTGGACTACCTCAAGAAGACGGATTCGGATCGCTACCGTGACGTCATTGCCAAGCTGGGTATCCGTAAGTAGCCTATTCAGTGCTGCTTCGGTCACATTCTGCCAAGGCGGCCTCACCAGGAGTGTTTGAAGATTGAATCTGTGCAAAACCATCGACGGGATGGAAGGGACTGCAAGTACTTCTGTCTGCGCCGTTCGGGTCTACGCACTTTACGGTGCCTCATCGCGTCGTCGGCAGGAGTCTTCATCCGCAACCACAGCCAGAGAATCTGAAGCCCCGACCGAAGTTGCTTCGGCGGGGCTTTCGTCATAGCCCGACCCCTCCGAGAGTCGGCCCCAAATGACCCAACAAGCTTAAAGACAAACAGAAAAAGAGGAATGCTTATGAAGCAGGACGTAACCGTTGAGCTTGCCGGTGGCAAGCACATTAAATTTGAGACAGGACGCATCGCCAAGCAGGCCTCCGGCGCCGCCTTCACCACCAGCGGCGACAACGCCGTTCTAGCCACCGCCGTCGCCTCCCCCGACCCCAAAGAGGGCATCGACTTCTTCCCCCTCACCGTCGAATACCGCGAGTTCACCTACGCCGGCGGACGTATCCCCGGCGGCTTCATCAAGCGTGAAGGCCGTCCCAGCGAGAAGGAGATCCTCACCTCTCGCCAGATCGATCGCCCCATCCGCCCCCTGTTCCCAGAGGCCTTCCGCAACGAGACTCAGGTGGTCGCGTTCGTCTACTCGGCAGACAAGGAAAACGATCCCGACGTCCTCGGCATCAACGGTGCAAGCTGTGCTCTGGCCCTTTCGGACATCCCCTTCCATGGCCCTGTCGGCGCGGTCCGCGTCGGCTACATTGACGGTCAGTACCTGGTCAACCCAACCTACGCCGAGCGTCTCGTCAGCAAGCTCAACATCATGGTCGTTGGCACCAAAGACGGCATCGTCATGGTTGAGTCCGGCTCGAAGGAGATCTCCGAGGAGGTAGTTGTTGGAGCCATCGAGTTCGCTCACGTCGAGATCAAGAAGATCGTCGCCGGCATTGACCACCTCGTCTCACTCGCCGGCAAGGCCAAGCGTCTCGTCCCCGAGTTGGAAAACGATACCGAGTACGCAGCAGCCCTCAAGGCCAAGGTTGGCGACCGTCTCAAGGACGCCCTGGACACTCTTAAGTACCCCAAATTCGATAGCTACGCCAAGGTCAAGGAGATCAAGGACGAGCTCAAGAAGGAACTTCCCGCCGATGACCCCAACGCCGGCAAGAAGCTTTCAAAGTACTTTGAAGGCTTGCGCGAGACCATCTTCCGCGAGCAGGTTCTCAACGACCGCATCCGCCCCGACCACCGCGCCTTCGACGAGATCCGCAAGATCACCATCGAGACCGGCGTTCTCCCCCGCGTGCACGGTTCGGCCCTCTTCACTCGCGGCGAGACCCAGGCTCTGGTCAGCGCGACGCTCGGCACCACCGACGACGCGCAACGCATGGAAAGCTACGAAGGCGAGCAGAAGCGGAAGTTCATGTTGCACTATAACTTCCCGCCGTTCTCCGTTGGAGAAGTTGGACGTATGACCGGCGTTGGCCGTCGCGAAATCGGCCACGGCGCACTCGCATGGCGCGCCATCGAGGCCGTGCTCCCCGCCGAGGACGAGTCCCCTTACACCCTCCGCGTCGTCTCCGACATCCTGGAATCTAATGGTTCCTCGTCGATGGCGACCGTCTGCGGCGCATCGCTCTCCCTCATGCAGGCCGGCATTCCCCTCAAGGGTTCGGTTGCTGGCGTGGCGATGGGTCTCGTCAAGGAAGGCGACAAGTACGCCGTCCTCACCGACATCGCCGGAGCCGAGGACCACTACGGCGACATGGACTTCAAGGTAGCCGGAACCCGCAACGGTATCACCGCGCTGCAGATGGACATCAAGATCATGGGCATCACCACCCAGATCATGCGTGAAGCTCTCGAGCAGGCGCGCCAGGGTCGCCTCTTCCTTCTCGACACCATGGATGCCGTCATCTCCAAGGCCGCCGAAGAGAAGAGCGCCTTCGCTCCCCGCATCCACACCATCCAGATACCCACCGACAAGATCCGCGATCTCATCGGACCCGGCGGCAAGATCATCCGTGGCATCGTCGATGCGACGGGCGTCAAGATCGATGTCGACGACACCGGCCGCGTCAACGTGGCCTCATCCGACGCCGAGGGTCTTGCCAAGGCCATCCAGATGATTTCAGACATCACGGCCGTCCCCGAAGTAGGCAAAACCTACCTCGGCAAGGTCGTTCGGCTCGCCGAGTTCGGCGCATTTGTCGAGATCTTCCCCGGCACCGACGGCCTCCTCCACGTCTCCGAGATCGCAGAGCATCGCGTCAAGGAAGTCAAGGACGAGCTTCGCGAGGGCGATCAGATTCTGGTCAAGGTGCTCTCCATCGAGGGCAACCGCATCAAGCTCTCCCGCAAGGCCGTACTTCGCGAGCAGCGCGAGAAGTTGGGCCTTCCGCCGGTCGCCGAGCAATCAGGCGGCGGCGAACGCAGCGAGCGTTCAGACCGGGGTGAGCGTTCCGATCGTGGCGAGCGCGGCGGTCGTGATCGTGATCGCGGCCCTCGTCCCGAACGCACCGAGCGTCCCGCGCCAGCCGAGCGCGCCCAACCCAAGCACGAAACCACCATCGTTCTCGACAGTGGAGAAGACTTCGACGAGGACGATGATTTCGAAGGCGAAGACGAGGGTGTAGATGGGACCGAAGCAACGACAGGCGAGCCGCAGGAAGGCGCGACGCCCGGTGCTGCTGGAGCCCGTCCTGCAGGTCAGCGTCGTGGCCGTCGCCGTCGTGGCCGTCGTCCAGCCACCACCGGAACGGCTCCTCAGGGTGGCAGCAACAGCTAACACTCTGATCCATCCATAAGCGAAGCCGCGCTCCATGCGCGGCTTCGCTGTCTAGCGAATCTCAGGCTCCTAGCCGCACGTCTAGCTCTGTGATCGAGGAAGGGAATCGCCTTATTGACCGTGCTTAGCCAATCGCGACTTCATCGCTGGTGGCCATTTGTCCTGCTCCTTCTCGCCGGAGCCAGCCGCTGGGGCCTCGCAGCGGTGCGTCCGGACGCCGACTCAACCCTCGCCTCGGAGGCCGTTGGCTGCGCCTGGGCCGCGCTCATCTCTTTTGCCTTCCTCATTCGTCGCCCCGACACTGCCACTCCGCCTCAACCCTCTTCCAACCCTGCACGCCTGCGCTGGGTGCTATCCGGTGCCATGTTCTTCGGAGGCCCCGCGGTAGCCCTCCTGTTCCACGGCCAGGATCTGGACTCCGGCAGCCTCACCATCGCGCTCGCGCTCACCCCGGTCATCATTGCCATCGCCGCCCCCGCACTTGGCACTGAGACTTCCGAAGGAATCGCAGGCCGCATCTGGCCGGGTCTTGCCGCAGTGGCCGGCCTGCTGCTCGTCCTCGCACAGCCCACTCTAGGAGACGCGCGCACCGATCTTGTCCTGGTGCTTGCCCCCGCGCTGACAGGCGTTGGCGCCGTACTCTTCTGCGTGAATCAATCCCGCTCGCCCTTTCGCGTCGTCGCAGCTCTCCTCGGCGCAGCTGCACTCTTCGCGGTTGCTTTAGCCGAGACATCCTTCGCCGCTGGAATCCGGCCCTCCGTCTCGCTGCTGGCCATCGCCTGCGATGGCGTACTGGCGCTGCTCGGAGTCATCACCCTCGCGCAGCTTGGGTCGACGCGCTGGTCTTCGCAGTTCACCTGGGTTCCTCTGCTGATCATCCTTGAAGGCATTCTTCTTGTGCGTCCGCAGTTAACTGCTCACTGGGTCATTGGCCTCAGCCTACTGCTTGTGGCCAGCGTCTACCTGCTGCTCCCGCAGGGCGACGCCTCCACCGGCGCATCCCCTATTCCCACGATTCCCGGCTAACGGTCACGAACCCACTCGGGTTCATCCGCCGCGGGACTTCAATTCACAACCCCACCAGCGTTACACTCTTTCCCATGGGAGCCTCGATGTATATCGTGGTCGAGGGCGAGGACCCCGGCTACAACATCTACGTAAACGGCCGCGTCATAGCGCGCTATGAGAGTGCTATTGAAAAGCTCGCGCTCCACTGCGGCGTCAAACCTCTGCTCGAATTTTTCTCCGCTGACGAAAACTCCATGGCACTCCTCATTCAGGAGGGCGGCGGCAATCCCGACCTGCTCAAGCGCCTTCCGCCTCCTCAGTGGTACCGCCCCGAGGAAGGTCTTCGTACCCTCGAAGCTCTCATCGCAGCGCTCGAAGCTGATCCTCACCAGTTTGGCAGTGAAGGCCCCGAGGTACTCAGCGAGCTGCACGAGTACCAGACCGTCCTGCGCAAGGCCGCCGAGCGCGGCCACCGCTGGCACCTGGCCGTAAGCTGGCGTTAGGCCGAAGTTGTCACTCCTCAGGCTGCGCTCCGTTGAGAGATAACAACTCACTGCACCGACAAGTCCCCATCGAAGTCCACCACCAGCGCGTCTCCGCTCACCTGCATCGAGTGGACCTTCAGGTTACCGAGCTTCACGTCATAACCCGTCGCTTCCGCCGACTTTGCCAGTAGCTGACGGATCAAATCTGCCGCATTAATCCTCATCTGCTGCGGTAGCTTTTTGCTCAGGAAGGGAACCAGCAGAAAGTTCAACTCTCTGGACTCGCTCAGATGGTCAAGATTCGGATCACGAAATCCAATCGACTCTCCCTGCGCATCGGGAACGACCGAAACATCGGCCTCCGTGTTCAGCCCCACTCCCAGGCAGCTTCCACGCAACTTGGTCCCCAGCCTCGCATGGGTCTTCACATGGATCACGATGCGCTCATCCTTGAAGCTGACCTTCGGCTCCTGTGCATACGCATAGCACGGTGAAGTGGCGCTGCCGCGAAAGTAGTAGCGCCCATCTGCTGCGTTGAAGAGTTGTGTGTTCAGAGTGCGTTCCAGCGCCTGTGCGGAAACCTTGATCTCAATCGCATGAGCCCTGACAGGCCCTGCGAGAATCATCAACGTCACCGCCATCCAACCACGCGGCCAAAGCAATCTCATGTCTCAAGGATAGTCGATGGGCTACTGCCGCGGCACTTGTGCAACGTCTCTCGTCGGCTCCACCCCGCCAGCGGAGGCCACGCCAGTAGGAGTAGTGCCCACAACAGCGCCACCATCAGCGGTCGCATCCTTTGGCCCCAGTCCCAGTTTGATCAGCGCGCGCGAATCCGGCGTAATCTTGGTCTGCCAGCCGTTGTCTCCCTGCAGCTTCTGCATGGCGGCAACCGTCTGTGCATCCCATGCACCGCTGGGCTCGCCGTTCAGGTAACCCTGTTTGATGAGTGCCGTTTGAATCTCCGTGGCGCGCTCGGAAGGCATCACCGCTGGCGTGGTCGCATGGTGGTGGCGTCCCATGTGCCACAGCCCCTTATGCGTTGCCGAAACATGCTTCGCGCTGGTGTGCGCACTCTTCTTCTTTGGAGAGCTGGTCTTCGGATGAGTCAGCGCAAAAGCAGGCACCGCCACCATCAGCAGGCCAGCCGAAATTACCTTCCAGAACGAAACGCGCATGTACGGTTGTCCCCTCTCTCGCTCTGTTCGAGCAGATGTGTCCAGACGATGCCCGCCGCAAGACGCACCCTTTAGCCTAATCAAAGCACCATCCCAGCGCAAGGGCACGGGTTGTCACTTTATATGCGAAAGCCTTCGTCGGCGCACGGTCGAGCACGAAAGCAAAGAGGGCGCAGACACATCCTCTGCGCCCTCCATTACGGCACCGTAGCCCTACGGCAGTGTTCCGCCCAGGTACGTATTACCGCCGCTCGGGTTCTGCGGATTGCGCACCACGAACACCACCTCTTCGCCAGACTTCAGCTTGGTGGCGGCAGCGCGATAGCTCGCCTCATCGGTCACCGGCTCGCGATTGATCTCCACGATCACCGCTCCCTGAGACAGGCCGATCGTGTCGCCGAACGATCCCGGCTTCACGCCCGTCACCACAACGCCGCCCGATACATGGAGACGGCTTTGCTGTGCCTGGCTGAGCGGCTGCACCGTGATGCCGAACTTGTTCTGCCCAACATCCCCTGACCCGGATTCATTCGACTGATCGCCGCTATTGTTCATGTTGTCGTACAGCTTCGACCGGTCCGCAATGCCAACATCCAGCGTCAGATGTTTACCGCCGCGGAGAATTCCCAGGCTCACAGTAGATCCCGGTTGTTTCGCAGAGACGATCCCAATCAGTGCATCACCATTCTTGATTGGGGTTCCATTCACGGAGACGATCACGTCCTGCGGCTGTACGCCTGCCTTGGCCGCCGGTCCGCCCGGAACCACTTCACTGACAATCACGCCGCCGTTCGGGAACCCATACACATGGGCCACCGCCGAAGACATGTTGGCCTGGAACTGCACGCCAATCGATCCACGAACCACCTTGTGTTCCGGTCCGATCAGTTGGTTGTACACATTCACAATCGTGTTCGACGGCATCGCGAATCCAATGCCTTCCGACCCCGCCGACTGCGTATAGATCGCCGTATTCATGCCAATCACCTGGCCGGCCATATCCACCAGCGGTCCACCCGAGTTGCCCGGATTGATTGCTGCATCGGTCTGGATGAACTTCTGAAACTCGTTCTTGGCTACACCGTTCGCATCGCCGCCCTCATCGATCGAGCGGTTCTTCGCCGAGATGATGCCCGCCGACACCGTCTCCGACAGCCCGAACGGCTCGCCGATCGCCAGCACCCAGTCGCCCACCTGCACGCTATCCGAATTCCCCAGTGTCACTGTAGGCAGCGGATGATCCACGTTGATCTTGATCACCGCGATATCCGTGTCCTTATCCACGCCAACCACCGTCGCCGGACGCCCGGGATCAGTCGAATCATCTGGGTCCGTCGAAAGCTTCACAAAAATCTTGTCGGCCTTGTCGACCACATGGTCGTTCGTAATAATGTACCCGCGTGAATCGACAATAAAGCCAGACCCGAGAGCACGACTCGGGCCAGCGTCCTGTCCGCCGCCGCCACCCGGTCCACCAAAGAAGTGGTTGAAGAAGTCCTGCATTCCCTGATCGCCCTGGCCGTCCTGATCGCCCTGGTCGCCGCCACGGGGTCCCAGCGGTACAACGCTCCGGCCATGCCCCGCAGGTGTCTGCTTCGGCAGCGTCTCAGTGTTGATGTTCACCACCGCCGGTCCCACCTGCTTCGCGATGGCCGAGAAGCCATTGGACAGCGTCACCGGATTCGGAATCACCAACTGCCGCGCATCACTGCTATCCACCTTCTGTTTGGCGCTCACGTGGCCGGTCAGCATCGACCCTGCCAGAACGCTAGCGGAGATTACTGCAAGGATCGTAAAAGTAGTGGTCAGGCGCCCTTGGCGGATATTGTTCCAGAAGCCTTGTCCCAATCGGTTTGATGATTCCATGGTCGTATTTGTCCTCGTTCTGATTTCGTTCTAATTCCTGCTGCTGACATCGATCCGCAAGAAACTCCATCTCGCGGCTTGCGCATTTCATTCGCCAACCTGATAGACGCGACCCGCGGCGAAAGGTCGCAACATCCTTACTACCCTTCCGGCAACTCGTTCCACCTATCGCGGTTATATAAAGTATGCACCTCAGCGATCATGCTCCGGCAATTGGTAGGAGTTGACTCCTGCCCCGTGAGGTTGGCCGCAGCTCAGCAAGTAAGATGCCCCCCAGGATGAATCCTGCTCCCAGCATCGCCCTTCGCCCAAGTTGCTCGCCGAAAAACAGCAGGGAAGTCAACCACGCAAAGACCGGTTCCAGCGTAAAGATCAGCGCAGTATGCGACGCCGGCAGGTGTTGCTGCGCCCAACTCTGAATCGTAAATGCCGCTGCCGTAGCCAGCACCGCCGTCACCCCCAGCGCCACCCACACCATCCCCGTTCCATGAAAATACGCTCGCCCGCCCAGCGGCAGCGTCACCAGCATCACCATCGCCGCAAACCCAATTTGGAGCGTCCCTAATCTTCTCGCTGAAACGATTGGAGCCGCTCGCGCCAACATCAGCAAATGAGCCGCAAACGCCACCGCGCACCCCAGGCAAAGCCACTCTCCCACCCCAATCCCCGCAAACAACGCCAGCCCAGCTCCCGGCGGAGTCGTCAGCAGCACCAGCCCCGCAAACGCCAGTCCCGCCCCCGCGTACGTGTCTACAGACGGCTTCAACGAGCCCGGTAATGCAACGCCCGGAATCACACTCAGCAGCGGCACAATCACCACCACCAACCCGGTAATAAATGCAGCCTTCGACGCCGTCGTATGGTTCAGCCCTGACGTCTGCAACTGATACCCCAGCCCCAGAAACAACCCCGCCGCAGCCCCCAGCTTCAGATCCGTCAGCGTCAACCCCCGCAGGCTCGGCCAGTTCACCGCGGCCAGCACCCAAAATGCCAGCACCATGCGCAGCAGGTTAAACATCAGCGGCGTAGTCTCCGCCAACGCCGACTTCACCAGCGAAAACGTCGTTCCCCAAACCAGCACCACGCCCAGCAGCAGCAGATGCGCCATCAGCTTCCGCGATCGAAACGCAGTCATGAAGCTCCGTGCCCACTGGCCGCGAGGTACACCGTCTTTCCCCCCACCACCGTCCGCCGCACCACCGTATGCAGCACCTCCTGCGGCGCTGCTTTCGTTATGTCCCGATCCAGCACCACCATATCCGCCAGATACCCCGGCTCCAGCCGCCCCTTCATCTTCTCCCGAAACTCCGCAAACGCCGACGCCTGCGTATACGCATAGATCGCCTCATTGATCGTCAGCTTCTCCTGCGGCTCGAACGTCCGCGTACCCTCAACATTCTGCCGCGTAATCGCCGCATACAACCCCCTGAACGGCGAGATCGACTCCACCGGATAATCCGTTCCGAACGCCAGCGTCACCCCATGATTCAGAAACGACTTCCACGCATACGCCCGCTTCGACCGCTCCGGCCCCAGCCGCGCCTCCGCCCACGCCATATCGGTCAGCAGGTGCGACGGCTGCATACTCGCAATCACCCCCAGCTCCGCAAACCGTTCAAACGCTCCCGGCGAAACCACCTGCGCATGCTCTATCCGAAACCGAAAATCTCGCGGCCTCACCACCGGCGGAGCCGTCGTCACAATGCTCGCGTCCGGATCACTCGGCGGCGGGGGCGCATCCGCCGGCCGCCCCACCTGTTCCGCCGCAGCCAGCGCATTCAGCGCCATATCATTCGCCAGGTCCCCAATCGCATGAAACCCCAACTGGAATCCATCCGCCGCCCGTGCCGCGGCCATCTCGTTCAGATTCTGCTGGCCATAGCGCGGAATCCCATCGTTGTTCGGGTCATCGGCATACGCTCCATTCATCGCCGCCGTTCGCGACCCCAGCGACCCATCCATGAACCCCTTCAGCATCGTCAGGTGCAGCAGCGGATCATCCGCTCGATGGCTTGCACGCCGCTCGTCCAGCACCGCAACAGGCAGATTGAAGTCGATCCATTCCGCAATCCGCAGCGGCAGTTTGCCCTCATACTCCATCTCGCCCATCACCAGCCAGTCGTCCCAGCTCGAATAATCCTGCACCGACGTCACCCCATGCGACAGCGCATCATGGATCGAAATCTCCAGTGCCTTCCGCCGTGCCGCAGTGCTCGGCGGAGGAATATGCTGTTCCACCAGCGCCAGCGCCGGCCCCTCGCGCACGATCCCCGTCGCATGTCCCTCGGCGTCGCGGTCAATCTCCCCACCCTGAGGATTCATCGTCTCGTCCGTAATCCCGGCCGCCGCAAGCGCCGCCGTATTCGCAATCGCGATATGTCCGTCCGTCCGCCCCAACAGCGCCGGATGTCCCGCACTCACCGCATCCAGTTCCTGTCGTGTTGGCAGCTTCGCTTCCGCCCACTTCGTATGGTCCCACCCTCCACCCAGAATCCACTCTCCCGGTCTCAGCGTCGCAGCATACGCCTTCACCTTCGCCAACATCACAGCCAGCGACGCCACATTGTCCAGGTCCAGCGTCAATCGTTGCTGACCGGCGCTGGCAATATGCGTATGCGCATCATTGAACCCCGGCATCGCGAACGCGCCCTTCAGGTCGATCATCGCCGTATGCGCATCTTTCAGGGACAGCATCTCCCTGTCACTGCCCACGGCCACCACCGTACCCTCCCGAACAGCCACTGCTGTAACGCGCCCTGGCACCGGATCATGATCCCCAGCCTTCAGCCGCGTTCCCGTAAGAATGTTCCCATCATAAAAAATCGTATCCGGAGCCTTCACGGCAGCAGTCTTCACCGCTGCAGTCTGCGCTTCCAGCGTCAGCCCCATCCCGACCACCCACACACTCAGCACGCACTTGCGAAGAAGAACTCTCACGCCCCAAAGTTTATCCCAGCATTTATCCCAGCAGCACCAACTCCTTCTCCGCAGCCAGCGCGCAAGCATCCAGCAACAGCAGCAGCACCCGTCGCAGCGCCAGCTCCCGCCCGGTCGGATCGTACCCTTCCTGTAGCGTATGAATCCCCCAGCCCGTTCCTCCAGCGCCAATCGCCAGCGCCTCCACTCCCATCGACAGCGGCAGGTTCGCATCCGTCGACCCAATCCTTGCCTCCGTCGCAATCCCCAAATGCCTATCCACCGCCCGCACGCTCGAATACAGTGCCGAACTCGCCGCCAGCGCACCCGCTGCGCGCTCGCCAATCCGCCGCACCTGTAGCCTCAACTCCGCCTCTCCGCGCCGCCGATTCTCCGCCTCCACCACCCGCTCCAGCGTCTCCAGTACCGCCAACTCCATCCTGTCCAGTTCCATCCCCGACACCGACCGCAAATCCAGGTCCGCTGTAGCCGACTCCGGAATCGAATTCACCGACGTTCCCCCACCAATCACCCCACAGTTCAGCGTTGTCCTCGGCCGCGACGGCAGCCTCAACTTCCCCAACTCCACCAGCGCCGCCGCCAGCGCCAGAATCGGGTTGGCCCGTCCCGCATCGGCCCACGAGTGCCCGCCCGGCCCCGCAATCGTAACCCGCAGCCTCCGGCTTCCCAGCGCTCGATCCACCACCATCGCCTCTCCACCGCCTTCCAGCGCAATCGCCGCCCGAATCCTCCCCGCATACGGCTCCGTCCGAAACAAATGCCGCATCCCCCGCAGATCCCCCTCACCCTCTTCGCCCACATTTGCCGCAAACAAGATCGTGCAGGCCGGCGCAATCTCCGCATGCCGCAGCGCCGCCGCCAACCCCAGCAGCGCCGCCAGTCCAGCTCCGTTATCGCATGCCCCCGGCCCCAGAATCTTCGCTCCATCCTCCCGCGGCGAGCACTCTGTCCCGGCAGGGAATACCGTATCCAGGTGTGCCGACAGCAACACCACCGGCTCCTCCGCCCCCGCACTCTCCACCCTCAACTCCCCAACCGCATTCCCCTCCGCATCCACCCGCGCCCCGACTAACCCTATCTCGTGAAACCGTTCGCAGAACCACTTCGCCCGCTCGGCCTCGCCAAATGGCGGCGCAGCAATCCCCAGAAACTCCATCTGCCACCGTCGCATCTGAGGCTCGTGCAGATGCAGCCAGCCAAACGCCCTGTGTACCGCCCGGTCGCTCGCCAGCCCCACAATCCGTCGATGCGCACTCGAACTCATGCCAGCTCCCGCGCACTCGGCGCAACCACACCAATCTCAGCGCCCTCGGCGTACTCCACCTCCACCAGAAACAGCCCCTGCGCCGGAGCCGTAGGTCCAGCCGCCGACCTGTCTCTCGCCGCCAGAATCTTCTCCATATCCTCGGCCCGCATTCTCCCGCGCCCCATCTCCACCAGCGTCCCCACAATATTCCGCACCATGTGGTGCAAAAAACCGCTCCCCGTCACGCGATACCGCAGCAACCCCTCCTCCCGCATCACCGTCGACGCATCCACCGTCTTCACCGGATTCGGCCCCGCCACCATCCCCTCGCGCTGTCCCATCTCCGGATCGACCGCCGCAAACGAAGTAAAGTCGTGCGTCCCGCACAGCATCGACGCCGCCCAGGCCATCACCTCCGCATCCACCGCCCAGCGGCAGTCCCACGCATACCGAGCCACAAACGGAGAACAGATCCTCTCCACATCCGACCCATCCACTCTCCGCTCAAAGATTCTGTACTCATAGCTCTTCCGCACCGCACTGTGCCGAGCATGAAACCCCTCGCCCACCGCCTCCACCCGCAGCACCCGAATACTATCCGGCAGCGATCGATTCAGCGCACGCATCAAATTCTCCGCCGGAATCTCCGTCACCAGCGCAAAGCTCGCCACCTGTCCCAGCGCATGCACTCCTGCGTCCGTACGGCCCGATCCCTGTGGCAGCACGCGTTCCCCCGTCATCTTTTCCAGCGCCGCCGCCAGCACCCCCTGCACGGTCGCCCGCCCCGGCTGCACCTGCCATCCGTGGAACGCGGTTCCATCGTAGCTCAGCGTAATCTTCCAGAAACTCATCGTCCCGCGCCCGTCATAAACGCCATCGTCAACGCCGTCCTCAGCAACATCATCCGCACCCTCATCGCTACCATTGTAGAGAGCCTCTCACCCCTCGCCCGATATACTTGAAACGTTCTTACCCCTTTGTCTGGAACCAATCCGTTCACCAAACCGTATCTAAACGTGCGGACAGCATCTAGACAGCATCTACAAACTCATTCAAGCTGCACGCTGGAGAAGTGAATCGTGAATTTGAGGCATTGGCAGGCGAGCGTCTGTGTAGCCCTTACGTTACTGAGCACCGCCCCCCAGGGCACCGCGCAGCAGGCCCGTCTTATCGCCCAGCAGGTTGGCGCCACCGCTCCCGCAACTCCCCAGGCCACCGTAACTCTCGACGCCAGCGGTCTCCCCCAGGCCCCTACGCCCATCCTTACCGAGCCTCTCTTCCTTCGCCCCACCGCCCGCGATTACAGCAACGGCCACTTCGGTCTCCCCGATCCCTTCCGCTGGTACACCCCCACCAGCTATCCCGCCCCGCGTCTCAGCAACACCCCTCATCTCGACGAGCTCCTCACCGGCGGCAAGATCTATCTCAGCCTCTCCGACGCCGTCACCCTCGCGCTCGAAAATAACTACGACATCGCCATCGCCCGCATCAATCTCGACATCGCCGACGCCGACCTCCTGCGCGCCAAAGCCGGCTCCACCCTGCGCGGCGTCTCCACCGGAATCGTCGCCAACACCCTCGGCGGCACCAGCTCCACAGTCACCGGCGGCGGCGGTCCCGGCGGCACCTCCAGCGGCACCGGCGGAGGTGGCGCAGGTGCATCCGGCCTGGTTCTCAGCACCAACGGCGGCGGCGCCGTCCCAGAGGTTCTCGACCCCACGATCACCAGCCAGCTCAGCTACGAGTCCGCCTCCGTCCAGCAGACCAACCTCTTCTTCAGCGCCGGCCTGCCCGTCATCTACACCAAGACCGCAACCTACAACTTCGGCTACAACCAGGGCTTCCTCACCGGCACCCAGCTCGCCGTCATCTTCGATAACAGCCGCCTGACTACCGACAACCCGTACTCATCCTTCGACCCCGCCCTGGCCTCCAACTTCCGCGCCACCTTCACCCAGCATCTGCTCCAGGGCTTCGGCCCCGGCATCAACGGCCGATTCATCCTCCAGGCCAAAAACGACCGTCGCATCACCGACTCCGCCTTTCGCCAGCAGCTCCTCTACACCGTCAATCAGGTCGAAAATATCTATTGGGGCCTGGTCTCTGCCTATGAGGATGAGCAGGCCAAAGAGCGCGCCCTCGCCCAGTCCACCCAACTCACCGAGGACAACCGCAAGCAGCTCGCCATTGGCACCCTCGCTCCCCTCGATGTCGTCAACTCCGACGCCTCGGTTGCCAGCGACAAGCAGGCCCTCATCGCCTCGCAGACCAACCTCGAGTACCAGCAGCTCATCATGAAGCAGGCCATCGCCCGCAACCTCAACGATCCTGAACTCTCCAACGCCCCCGTCATCCCCACTGATCGCGTCGCACTCGATCGCCTCCCCGAAGAGGACATGCCTATCGAAGACCTCGTCACCGAGGCCGACCGCAACAACCCGCAGATCGAGCAGGCTGTTCTCAACATGAAGAACAACCGCATCACCATCAAGGCCGAGAAGAACGGTCTTCTTCCCACTGTCGATGCGTACGGCTTCTACGGTGCCGCAGCTGCCGGCGGACTTGTCAGCCCAGAGTGCGTCCTGCAGGCCCAGCAGGCCGGTTATCCAGCCTCCGCCTGCCCCACCACAGCCGGCTTTGGTAGCGTCTTCAAGAGCACCGTGAATAACTCATTCCCCGACTACGGTGTCGGCGTCAACATCTCCATCCCCCTGCGTAACCGCACCGCCCAGGCCGACGAAGCCCGCTCCCAGATGGAGCTTCGCCAGTCCCAGATGCGCCTTCAGCAGCTCTACACCCAGATCCGCATCCAGGTCATCAACGGCCGTTACGCCCTCACCAACGACCGCGCCCAGGTCGCCGCCGCTCAGGCCCAGCGCGACTACGCCCAGCAAAGCTTCATCTCCGAGCAGAAAAAATACAAGCTTGGCGCCTCCACCACCGCCCTCGTCCTCCAGCAGGGAAGGAACCTCGCCATTGCCGAGAACTCCCTCATCTCCGCCACCGCCGCCTACGCCAAGGACCGCGCCGCGCTCATGCAACTCCTCTCCACCACTCTCGACCGCTACCACATCGACATCACCGACGCGGCCGCCGGCAGCATCGCCCAGGCCCCCACCATCCCCGGCCTCACCCCTCCCAAACCCGAAGCCGCCCCTAAACCCCTCTCCGACACCCCGTCACCACCCCCAACCCTCTAACTCCGCGCGAAGCGCGCCCATTCCAGCCCTTGCCAGTTCTTCGCCGTCATCCAATGCTTTCTCGCCGTCATCCAGAGCGAAGCGAAGGATCTCAGTATTTGCTGTTGCACTTGCTTTTTTAGTTGTCATTCCGCAGGAATCTGCTTCTGTCTTTGTTCCTGCCTCTGCCTCTCTATCGGCCATTCTGAGCGCACCGGGAAACCCGCCTCTAGCGCGAAGCGCGCCCGTCCTCGCCCCGCCCACGTTTGCTCAAACCTCTGCGCAGGTGTCATCCTAAAGTCATGAAGCGACTCTCTCTCCTTTGCGCCCTCATGGCCTTCGCCCTCATCGGCACCATGCCCAGCGCAGCCCAGGAACTAGGCGACTGGCGCGCCGCCAGCTCCACCGCCAAGACCATCACCAGTGACATCGCCTTCTCCCGCGAGAAGCTCTGGATTAACTTCACCCCCTTCTGGATCGCGCAGATCCGCACCCTCACCCCGGACGAACTCAACGCCACCTTCCCAGCTGAGAGCAGCGCCGGCGGCACCGCCAACCTCTACCGCCTCAGCATCCCCGCCGACAAGAAGTTCCTCCACAAGAACACCCTCTGCGGCTCCGACGACACCCAGTGGGTCGCCGCCTACGCCACCGGCAACACCCTCCAGCTAGCCTTCTTCTCCGGCTCTCACATCCCCACCCTCACCCCCGACGCCCTCGCCAACTCCGCCACCCTCTGCGGCATCTTCTCCTACCAGCGCTAGGCTGTGCCCACCCCAAGTCCTCAGCCTCCGCTCTCATCGCCATCCAAATCAGTGGGCTTCCTTCCTGAGAATGCCTCCTTCACCAGGCACTTCCTCTGCAAAGGGGGAGATCATTTGCCGACCCCAATCCGCAACCCCATCTCCAGCTTCAAAAATGATAAAATGAAGTGTTGCGGCACGCAGCCGCCTGAATAGCGAGGAAATAAATCCATGGCAAAACGCCGCGGCAATCCCAACTGGGGCAAGCCGGAGCCCATTGGCCCCGTCGTCCCCACCATCACCTCCTTCGAGATGGTCGTCAAGGAATACAAGCTCACCCCCGACCAGTACATCCGCTCCACCCGCCTTCGCGAGTGGGCCCGCCGCAACAAGAACTCCAAGTACATCCCCGAAGCTCTCCTCGAGGCCTGGGGCTTTGAGATCGAGTCCACCCTCTAAATCTGTCAATCCCACTGCTGTCCGGAATTCAGCCTAAACCGCTGATTCCGCGTCAGATAATTCTTCTCCAAATCTGGCATAGTTACCCTGCGCGAGTAGCTACAATAGAAGTAGGGGATACAGAGGCTAGCGGGTCAGAGGCAACATGGGGCCAAAAGCCTCCAAAATGCCACCTAATCCGAATAAAATGAATACTCTACCCGTAACCCATCTAAATAGAATACCTTGCGGGGCAACTCATTCGTTTTCAACCAGTTACAGTACGCCAGGCCACAAGTCACCCGCTAACCCAAACCCTTTCAATACTTTGAGTCAATAAGTACCGGGGGGGGAGGGGGCACCCCATCTATATGCCCGACCGCAACGCTGGATTTATCGACATCCCCGAGGCCCTCGACGAACTCCGCGCCGGCCGCATGATCGTTCTCATCGACGACGAGGACCGCGAAAACGAAGGCGATCTCACCATCGCCGCCGAGTTCTGCACCCCCGAAGCCATCAACTTCATGGCCCGCTTCGGCCGCGGCCTCATCTGCCTCACCCTCACCGAGGAGCGAGCCGACTACATGCGCCTCGGTCCCATGACCCAGGACAACACCTCGCGCTTCGGCACCGCCTTCACCGAGACCATCGAAGCCCGCGAAGGCGTCACTACAGGGATATCGGCAGCCGACCGCGCCCACACCATCCAGGTGGCGATCAGCCCCAACTCCAGTCCTCACGACCTCGCCCGTCCCGGCCACGTCTTTCCCCTCCGCGCCCGCAAAGGCGGAGTCCTGGTCCGCGCCGGACAGACCGAGGCCTCCGTTGACCTGGCCCGCATGGCCGGCCTTATTCCCGCTGGCGTCATCTGCGAGATCATGAACGAAGACGGCACCATGGCCCGCGTTCCCGATCTCACTGTCTTCTGCCAGACTCACGGCCTCAAGATGGTCACCGTAGCCGACCTCATCCGCTACCGTATGGCCAACGAGCGCTACACTCACCGCATCGCCGAAGGCCTCCTTCCCACCGCGTATGGCGACTTCCGCATGTTCTCCTACGAGAGCGACATCCAGACCGTTGAGCACGACCTTGGCGCTGGAGACGAGTCCCACATCGCCCTCACCTTCGGCGACCTCGCCGCCGCGGACAAATCCGACACGCCCGTCCTTGTCCGTGTCCATACCCACTGTCTCGCAGGCAACGTCTTCGGCTCCACCGCCTGCGACTGCCGCGCCACCGTTGACGCCAGCCTCCGTGAGATCGCTCGCGCCGGTGTCGGAGCCCTCATCTATCTCCATCACACCCAGCGCGGCTTCACCATCGACCGCGCCGAGCACCCTGCGAAGCTCTGCATCCACCGCACCGCCCGCGGCTCCGAACCCGAACCCCTTGGTGCCCCCGACCAGCGCATCCTCCGCCAGGTAGGCCTCGGCGGCCAGATCATCTCCGACCTCGGCATCCGCAAGATCCGCCTGCTCACCAACCACCCCCGGCACGTTCCCGCCCTCCAGGGCTTCGGCATCGAGATCGTCGAGCGCGTCCCGATCGCCCTCACCCCCGTACCCACCCCCTAGACCACCAGCAACCACCCCAGCCCCATCCCCTGCATCTCCTCCACAAACGCCGCGTGCCCGATGTACTGCACCGCGACCATCCCCGCCACCCGCGCAGCCCGGATGTTCTCCTCCCGATCATCCACGAACAGAATTTCCTCCACCGGCACCCCCAGCCCCTCCACCGCATGCCGATAGATCGCCGCATCCGGCTTCGCAATGCCAAGCCGATGCGAAAAAGTATGGTGTGTAAATTCAGCTAGTGCAGGGAACCGACCGAGCACCCCGGACTCCATTGCATCCCCAATATTCGATAAAATTCCGGTCTTCATGCCAGAGCGATTCAGGCTCGCAGCCCATTCCATCATCACCGGATTCGGCTGTGTCCATACAACGGTATCTGCATCAATCAGCGCCCGAAGTATCGCAGCGTCGATAGGTTTATTAAGATCGCGAGCGACAATCTCCCAGTATGTTTGGGCACTCAGCGCACCACGATCGTACGCGTCGCGATACTTCCAATACGCAGCCTGAAACGCTTCCTCCTCGACATCCAAAACTCGTTCCAACAGCCGCCAATCGGCCGCTTCCGGCACGTCGCTCAGCACCATTCCATAGTCGAAGAGCACCGCGCTAATCTTGCTTCCAGATTCATTCGCCATTGCTCCTAATTGTATCTGGCTGACTCAGATCCATATCACATCGAAGTACCATGAGAAGGCTGACACAATCCTGATGAACTTTTCCCAACGCACCCACTGGAACCTTGCCGAGAACGATCTCACCACTGCCGTGCTCGAGGCGCGCGCATCCGGCTATGAGTTGTTCGATCTGACCGTATCGAATCCAACCCAATGCGGGTTTGCCTACGACGACGCGAAGCTCCTCGCTCCTCTGTCCAACGTTGCCGCGCTTCACTACGAGCCCGATCCGCTCGGTATGAAGACCGCTCGAGAAGCCGTGGCTGCGTACTATCGCGACGCAGGTGCAGCGATCTCGATTGACAGTCTCTGTCTCACCACCAGCACCAGCGAGGCCTACAGTTTTCTCTTCCGCCTGCTCTGTAACGCAGGCGACGAGATCCTTGTCGCGCGGCCCAGTTACCCGCTCTTCGACTTCATCGCACAACTCGACGATGTCCAGTTACGCGAGTATCCGCTCGTCTACGATCCGAACACCGATCCGAACGCAGACCCATCCTCAGGTCTCGGCTGGGCAATCGATTTGCACCTGCTCAAGGCCGCCATCACAGCCAAAACGCGAGCCGTGATTGTCGTGCATCCAAACAATCCCACGGGCAACTTCGCCTCGCAGCTTGAGCGCACCGCGCTTGAATCTATCTGTGCCGAGCATCATCTTGCCCTGATCGTGGACGAGGTCTTCCTCGACTATCCGCTCGGTCTCACGCAACGCAGCTTCGCAGCCGGCGAGTCGTCCTGCCTCACCTTCGTGCTCAGCGGCATCAGCAAAGTCTGCGGCCTGCCGCAGATGAAGGCCTCGTGGATCGCCGCGTGTGGCCCTCGTCCTCTGGTGAGCGAGGCCATGCAGCGCATCGAGATCATCGCCGATACCTTCCTCTCGATGAACGCTCCCGTACAACACGCATTACCCTATTGGCTTGCTGCTCGACACTCGATGCAGCAGCAGATCCGGCAGCGGATGACGGAAAACCTGGCGTTGCTCGACGAGCGTCTACGCGGAACCTCAGCACAGCGCTTCGCGATGCAGGGTGGCTGGACCGCCGTGCTTCGCGTCCCGCGCACGGTCGATGGCAAGGAGTTCGTGCAAGCAGCGCTGGACCGCAGAGTTCTCGTTCAATCCGGCGAGTTCTACGGCCTCGATGACGGCAGAGTCGTTGTCAGTCTGCTGACTCCGCGAGAGATCTGGGCCGCAGGCCTGAAGCGTCTTCCCATCGACTGAGAGGCGTTGATCCCGCGCTCAGACCAGAAACGGATTGTGGACGCGCTCGGTGCCAATGGTCGTCGTCGGACCGTGCCCCGGAACGACAAGCGTAGAATCCGGCAACGACAGCAGTCGCTCCCTGATACTCACAAGGAGCTTTCTGGAGTTTCCACCGGGCAGATCGGTCCGTCCGACGCCGCCTGCAAACAACGTATCTCCGGCCAGCAGCAGATGCTCGTCCGGAACGTACATACAGAGGCTGCCCTCCGTATGCCCCGGCGTATAGAACACCTTCCCAGTGATCCCGGCCACACTGACAGTCTCGCCATCCGCAGGGGAGTGATCGGGTGGAAGAACGGTGGGCACCGGCAGGCCGAGCCACCCGGCCTGAACATCCATCATCGCGACCAGCGGAAGGTCGGCCTGGTTATAAATGATAGGAGCCTCAGTGATCTTCTTGAGGCTCTGTGCGCTGGCAATATGGTCAATATGCGCATGCGTGACCACGATCTTCCTGACGGTCAGTTTATGCTTCGCGAGCAGCGCCAGAATGCGGGGAATGTCATACCCGGGATCCACCACAATGGCTTCGCGGGATACTTCATCACCGAGGATCGTGCAGTTGCAACCCAGCATGCCGACAGGAAATGTGTCGCGAATCATCGGAACTCCTTGCCCTCAAGATTCATTCATTGCTCCCTGCAAAAGCAGAAGCGCAGGCCAACAGCCTGCGCTTCGCGGATGAAGAGGATGTGGGCTACTTCTTCGCGGGGGTCGTCTGGCTGGGCACGTCAGAGAGCACCGACCCGTTGTGCGTGCTGCGCGACATGACAACGGTGAGCGCGATCGATGTGAGCATGAAAATAATCGCCGACCAGGTTGTAAGGCGGGTCAGCAGATTGGCTGCACCGCGTGGCCCGAAGGCAGTCTGCGAACCCTGTCCGCCGAAGGCGCCAGCAAGATCTGCCGACTTGCCCTGTTGAATCAGAACGACACCGACGAGAAAGAGACAGACGATAATGTGCAGAATCACAAGAAGAATGAACATTGTTGGAACATTAGCCTTAGGGCCGCGCATGCGGCGAAATCGTTGGATGGTGCGAAACAGAACCGCAGTCTACGCTTCGCAGCGCCAATACTCCGATCCACCACTGAGTGTATCACCGGCTATCCATGCGTCTCAAGGCGATGATGCTCCGCCGATTTCCACCACCGCAGAGCGTCACGGGGATATCTGCTACCCGAAAGCCACGCAGGCGGAAGCCTGATCGGGGTGGAGACTCGTGTACTTCGTGATGCCCACCATCGTAAAGACCTTCTGGAAGTGCGGGCTAAGACCGAAGGTCCGGATGGTCTGGCCGTGCTTGCTGGCGGCGATCAGCATCTGGATGACCAGGGCGATACCGCTGGAGTTGAGATACTCGACCTTCGAAAAATCCAGCAGGATGTGCTTGACGTGGTCGGGAAGTCCTTCGTAGGTGCCCAGGATGGCTGGCTGCGATGCGCTGGTGATATCGCCCGAGAACCGCAGCACGGTAATGGGGCCTCCGCTGGCGGACGGGATTTCTTCGATGGTGACACGGGTAACAAGTTCCGACATGCGCTCTATCTCCAATGCTCGATAGGTCAGACTTCTGGACCTATCGATTCTAACTGTTGGCGAGGTGGAGGTGAATGACCATGCGGGCATAGCTGCCTGTGGGCGGGGAACTGACCCACTCAGCCTCGTCCACCAGGGCCTGGATGAGGAACATTCCCATGCCGCGCGCGTCCTCTTCGCCGAGCATCTTCTTGTCGATGTCGGGAGCTTCGGTCTTGCTCTGCGGGCCCTCGCCGGTGTCGGTGACCTTGACCTCGAGCGAGTTGGCGTCCATGGACAGAATGACGCCGACGCTGAGCGAGTCGTCGAGCTTATTGCCGTGCTCGATGGCGTTGATGCAGGCCTCTGCGACGGCGGTCTTGAGATCATCGATGCGTTCGTCGCTGAAGCCCATCAATTGCGCTACGCTGGCCGCCGTGTGCATGGCCACCTTCTCGTAGCCCAGCCGCGAGGGGAGGCGCAGCTCGATGCTGCTGTTCTGCGTGTTATCGTCGCCGCTGGTCGGCTTATCGTTGCTGCTAGTCGCTTTATCGATCAACGCCATCCTCCCTCGCCGCCTGGGATCTCCTTTGGGCGTTGAGAACGCATCTTTGCCAGCCTGCCAGAGTAGAGTAGCAGTCTGGCCCCATACGGCAAGGAAAATCTCAAAGGGTGAGCCTCGAATGAAACGATGGGCCCCGAGCCGGCATGGCCTCGTACCGATGGGCGCTCGTGATAGATTCTGCCTCGCTTGGGCTGGAGAAATTGCTAATGAGACTCATCCCGGATGAAGTACACTTTCTCAAGTTGCATCCTGACCGCACTGTCCGGATGTCCCAACGCAGAATTTTGAAGGAGATCAAACCATGAGCATGAAGTTCACCACCCGGGAAGTCAGTGGAGTTACGATCGTGGATTTGAGTGGGAAGATTACCCTGGGCGAGGGCGGCTTGACGCTGCGCGAAGAGGTGCGGAGCCTGGTGACTGCGGGGTCAAAGAAGATTCTGCTGAATCTGGCCGGGGTGAATTATATCGACAGCTCCGGGCTGGGCGAACTGGTGAGCGCGTTTACGGCGGTGAAGAATGCCGGCGGCGAGCTCAAGCTGCTGAACCTGACCAGCAAGGTCCGCGACCTGCTGGTGATTACCAAACTCCTCACCGTCTTTGATGTTCGCGACGATGAGGCCGCTGCTGTGGCCTCCTTCGCGTAGGTCACGTAACGAAGCAACCCGCATAGGACGGGGCTGTCGGAGCCGTCCTATGCGGCCGATGAAGCGTCTTCGCTCGCATGCTGTGGCATGTTACGGCGCACCTGCAGCACGAGGATATCGTCCTCCTGCCCGAAGGCCTGCGCCGCATTCGCGATCTCCTGGGCCGTTGTGGTCTCTTCGAGCAGCTTACTAATGCGTTCGAAGCCCATGAGATTTCCATGGGCGTCCTGTGCCTCGACGATTCCGTCAGACATCAAAATCAAAGAGTCGCCGTGCTGCATCGTGAAGGTTGTAATCGAATTCTCCGCGTCCGGGATGGTCCCCAACGGTAGGGCGCCTTCCATCTCGAGTTCGCTGCCATTCAGGTACGGAGGGAGTTGGCCGGCATTGGCGAGGGTGACCTTGCCATCGGGATCGATGCGCAGCATCAGGCAGGTCGCGCTCGCATGCTGGCGTTCACACAGCTGCACATTCACGTCATGGAGGATCCGCGCCGGGTCAGAACTGTGCAGTGCCGCAGCGCGGACGGCGCCGACGATGACGGCTACCAGCATTCCAGCCTGCATTCCCTTGCCCGTTACATCTCCCACCAGTATCAGTGCAGACCCCGGAATCTCACAGGGAAGCACCTGAAAAAAATCTCCACCCACTTCGCGCGCCGGTCGGTACTCGCTTTCGATCATGAGACCAGGGATCTCGGGCAACTGGTTCGGTATCAGGATTTGCTGCACATGCTGCGCCTGCTGAATCTCAAGCTTCCACTGCTCCTTCATCCGCTGGCTATTGAAGAAACGCATGAGCAGCATGACCGTGATGATGAGGAGTGATACCACCGTTGCGATCGTTCCGAGGTAAGTTGCGAAGCCCAAAATCGTGAAGAAGATTGGGATGTGAATGAGACGCATTTCACGCTGGTAGTTTGCGACGAATACGAGAAGCACGGCAGTGGCGGCCATCCATCCTTCAGTCTTCTGCCGGGCCAGACCACGATAGGCAATAAAGAAGAGCAGCGCGCCGAGGCACAACTTCACCACCAGCAGCACGGGATTGATCAACGCGCTGTATTGGATGGGAACATGCAGCCCGTAAAGCGGAGGTCGCAGCATGGCCGTCCCCAGCGCAAGAATCGCTACCAGAGTCCAAACCAACCCATGCAGCCTCGCCATCCTCGATATACGGAACCAGTAGCCCCAGAACATCACCCACAATCCGATACGCAGGGGGGTAAAGAGGACGTCGATAAGGATGACCGCCTGCGTTTGTCCAATCCAGGGGGTAAAGTTCGCCGATTGCGCGATTGCGTTGGAGAGCAGGGTCGCCAGACATACGAGTGCCAGCCAGAAGTAGGCCTTCTCCTCGCGATCCAGCCAGAACAGCGCAAGCGTCATCAGCAACGCCATGAAGAGGATCATCAACTCAACAAAACCACTGACGAGGCCACGGGCATTCTCGTCATAGGCCAGTTGAGTGAGAGTTCCTATGTCCGATGCATAGCCGAGCACCGGCGGGCCATGAAGACCGCCTGCGTCCGGAAAACTGAAGAGAGTGGCACTGTCCATCCACATGCGGATGGCGATGGTGATGGTCCCGTTGCCGACTCCTTTGGGTAGACGGAATTCCTCAGGTAGCGTGCTGTAGGCCGTTACGTGATGGGCGGAAAATTTTCCAAACGAACCAATCTGCTCGCCATTGACGAAGACCTGGTAGGCATCGTCTGCCTGATCAGGCATCTTCAATGCGAGGCGGCGGTTGGCCCCCTCGACGTTGATTCGCAGCCGGTACCATGCATAACCGGAGTAGTTGGGATAGCCGAGAGACGTCCAGCCAGGAAGATCTCCGCTGGCGCCGACCGTCTCATCCACGGACCCAGGGGGCGGGGCGAGGTCCATCTTGCCCCACGTCGAATCGTCGGAGTCCGCCTGCGCCCACGCCATGTTGTCGCCGGTGTGGAACTTCCACGGCCCGGTCAGATCCACAGACGATTCGCCCAGCTTCACCTGCACGGTTGGCGTCGACGGCGTCGTGCCGCCGGTGGCTGCCGGTGTCGAGTTGATGGGTGCACCCGGACCAGTCGTGGATCTGGCCGTTGCATCCGGGGTCCCCGCCCACAGCATCATCAGCAGCATCAGTCCCGCACGGCGCATAAAGCTTCTTTCCACAGCTGGGTTCAAGTCTTCGGGCCTGTCCGCCCGTTGGTGGTTGCATTCGACCGGAAGCCGAGCGCCCATCCGCTATAGCCGGACCGCAGGTGATGCCCCGGTGACAAATTGTAGCCCGACCGAGCAGGATTTCAGCAGCAAATAAAAAGGAGAGACCCCTACTCCACAGAGTAAGGCCTCTCCTTCTTTATGCGATCGCGGTTTAAGAGATCCAGGCCGTTGAGGGTCAGAGGCTCCGGCCACCCAACCCACTGCGCCGTGTGTAATAGAAGAAGCCACCGAGCAGCAGCACCCCGGTAGACATCAGCCAGATCGAACTGGGCTCGGGAGTCTCTGACACTACGGTGAATGGTGTGCTAGCGAAGTCCGAGTAGGGCAACCCGCTCTCCTGGATGGTAAAGGTGTCAGCACTGGAGTCGTCGGAATCTTGCGATTCTTTCTGGTCTTCCTCCATGCTCATGGAATTCGTATCGGATGGAACGCCAGTTCCGCCGGAGAAAACTAAGCTGTAGTTCCCGCCGCCAAGGTTAGTCACGCTGCAATCCGCGAACAATGTGCCGGTTCCGCAGGTAAATGTCTGGTTCATGGGGCCGAGGTTACTCGTCGAGAATGTCAATTGGAAGCTTGTCAGGAGCGAACCTGTCTCGTTCTCGATGGTTACGCAGCCCTCTGTGGACGTAGTTCCAGTTCCGCAGGAACCGAGTATTAAGTCCGTCAACGGGGTACCGTAGTAATCGACGCCTGGTCCGGCATCCAGAACCCCTAGTTTGAATGCGTGTGCCTGAACTACACCACTGAGCGCAAAAGCCATCGCAATCAACGGTAGATAACGTAATAATTTCATCTCTGAATTCTCCTTGGGAGGTGCCTTGATGTTTCAATTCGTTGCTAATGCCCCGTCATGGAGCAGTCGTGGCTGGCGAGTTCTCGAAATGTTGGCATTGGGTGTTTCTTGAAAATTTGTCGGCCGTTAGGCAACGTGAACGGTGGGCCGCCTCGAAGCAACTGCCGGGGAGAGGTGCATGGAGCACAACGGTGTTGCCCATCCAGTGAGCTTCGCCCGGGCTTCCTGTCCCTCCAGGTGAATGCTCTAGTGACGGACTATTTGCACGTTATCGATCGAAAGCCTGGAACCTCTCTGCCATCCACCATGAAGTTCCCTCAAGTCGCAGCCTGAGAGGCTTGAGAAGTTTGAATGGAGGAGGGAGCCCGAGTGACCTTCAACATCCAACGGATATCACACTATCAGCAGTCAGCGTGCCAAACGTTGTGAGCAAAAATCCCCCATATTCCGCAACAAGGCTCTCCGGACGGCCTTCAGTGTGCATCTTTTTGCAGGGTGGGGGATAAGTTAATACCTAATGATGAGGTCAGGTTGCTCCATGTTCATAGCCCGCGGGTTCAGCGGAGGTTGAAGTAGCCGCCGTCGATCGGGTAGTCGACCCCAGTGATGAAACTGGCGGCCTCGCTGCATAGGTAGAGGGCCAGCCACCCAATCTCTTCGGGACGTCCCATGCGCCCGATAGGCTGCGATTGCGCCAACTTCTCCATCATCTCCGTCTCGCGGCCCCGATAGTTGCGGGCCACAAACCCATCAACGAACGGTGTATGCACGCGCGCAGGCGAGATGCAGTTGCAGCGAATCCCGTCGGCGAGGTAGTCGCGCGCCACCGACAGCGTCATCGCGAGCACCGCGCCCTTCGTCATCGAGTAGGCGAAGCGGTCAGCGAGACCTGCCGTCGCCGCAATCGAGGCCAGGTTCACGATGGCGCCTCCGCCGTGCTGCTGCATCTGCCGCACCCCGGCCTGCATGCAAAGGTAGGTCCCAACCACGTTGACGCGATACAGTCGGTCAAAGTCCTCTGGCGTCGTGGTGAGCAGGGTCCCGATATGGGCGACACCGGCGCTGTTCACCAGCAATTCAATCGGTCCGGATTTGGCGGCTTCGGCGAACGCGGACTCTACGCTGGCGGCGTTGGTCACGTCGCAGGCAATGCCGCATCCCGGAACCGGGAGGCTGTCGGCCGCCTCGGCCGCCTGCGTTGCAACCAGGTCGAGAATCGTAACCTGCGCTCCGGCTTCGGCAAACGCACTCGCTGTTGCCAGCCCGATACCACTCGCTCCGCCGGTAATGACGGCGTGCTTTCCATCCAGTCTGAACGGTAACAAATTCATCCCTCCATCTGCCTCGTTTTCTACGCGACGAGAAGGCCCATGTCAATTTCATCTGCATACATAAAGGAATTCGACTGGTATGCTTTCACGGGACGGACCGGTGTACGCAGTGGCCGGCGCAGGTCGGGCTGCGGTCTGGGACGCATAGCTCGCCGCGGAGGATATGGATGAAGGCAGTGGTCGTCGAAGGGCCGGGAAGCGCAAAGGTAGTAGAGATTCCGGAGCCGAATCCCGGCGTGCATGAAACGCTGCTCCAGGTCAGAATGGTTGGGCTGTGCGGAACGGACCTGAATACGTTCCGAGGGAAGAATCCTCTGGTTACATTTCCGCGCGTCCTGGGCCACGAGGTTGCTGCAACGATCCTTCATCCGGGGAGCGGCCTTTCGGGTGATCTGCACGTGGGCTCGGATGTCACGCTGGCACCCTATACGGCGTGTGGTATCTGCTCCAGTTGCCGGCGAGGTCGCCCGAATGCCTGCCGAGCGAATCAGACCCTCGGCGTCCAACGCGATGGCGCCCTCACCGAGCGGATCGCCATGCCGGCAGAGAAAATCTACGCAGCGCAACTCTCCCTGCGAGAGCTCTGTCTGGTTGAGCCGCTCACAGTTGGATTTCACGCGGCAGCGCGTGGTCGCGTCAGTAAGGATGACACGGTTGCTGTCTTCGGATGCGGCGGAGTGGGTTTGGGCGCCATCTCCGCAGCGGCGTTTCGCGGCGCACGCGTGATCGCCATCGATATGGACGACGCGAAACTGGAGATTGCGCGCAAAGCCGGTGCGTCGCATCTCGTGCACTCCAGCAAGGAAGATGTGCATCTGCGGTTGAGTGAAATCACCAATAGCCATGGGCCCGATTGCGTCATCGAGGCCATCGGTCTGCCGCAGACCTTTCGCGCCAGCGTTGCGGAGGTAGCCTTTACGGGACGCGTGGTGTACATCGGCTATGCCAAGGAGCCCGTGGCGTACGAGACCAGTCTGTTTGTCCAGAAGGAACTCGACATCATGGGCTCGCGCAACGCGCTGCCGGAAGATTTTCGCGAGGTGATCCGCATGCTGGAGGCGAAAAAAATTCCGGTGGACAGTGCGATCTCCGCGGTCGTGCCGATAGAGGAAGCCCCTGAGATGCTGCGCCATTGGAGCGAGAATCCAACGGCGTTTACGAAGATCATGGTGCAGGTGAGTTAGCAAATACGCACCGAAACACGAGGACCAGATGCAGATTTCTCCCATCAACACGGAACGCCCAGCGCCACCGTCGGATCATGCACCAGCGTCTGTGTTTCCGAAGCAGCATCTCCTGCCGTTTGTGCTGGTGACAGTCCTCTTCTTTCTCTGGGGAATGTCAAACAATCTCACGGACATCCTGGTGCAGCAGTTCAGGAAATCCTTTGAGCTCTCGCCGCTGCAGGCGCAACTGGTGCAGACGGCGGTCTTCATGGGGTACTTCTGCATGGCGATGCCAGCAGCCGTCTTCATGCGTCGCTGGGGCTACAAGGCCGGAATTCTCGCGGGGCTGTGTCTGTTCGGAGGCGGCATGCTAATGTTCTGGCCAGCCGCGATCTGGGGACACTACGAACCATTTCTGTGCGCGTTGTTCGTAGTGGGCTGCGGCTCGGCAACGCTCGAGACAGCCTCCAATCCGTTCATTGCGCAGTTCGGCCCGGCGGCAACATCCGAGCGCCGGCTGAACTTTTCGCAGTCGTTCAATCCTCTGGGAACGATTACCGGCGTGCTGATCGGCACCTTTTTTATCTTCTCTGGCGTGACACTGACGCAGGCGAAGATGGCGAGCATGCGGGCAAGCGGAACGCTGGCAAAATATCTGCACTCGGAGATCATGCGTGTGGTGCCTACCTATGTGGGGCTCGGCTGCGTCGTGCTGTTGTGGGCGCTGTGGATCGGACTGACGAAATTTCCCCACATCGAGTCCGAGCACGAAGACAGCGGCGACAAGGGGCGGTTCGTCGACCTATTTCAGTTTCCACATCTGTGGCTGGCCGTGCTGGCGCAGTTCTGCTACTGCGGCGCGCAGATCAGCACCTGGAGCGCGTTCATCTTCTATATGCTCCAATACACCAACGTAACGGAGCGCACGGCGGCGCTGTTTCTCACGGGTAATCTGGTCGCGCTGGCGGTGGGACGCATCGTGTCGACGGGCCTGATGCGCTGGTTCTCTCCGGCGAGAATGATGGGGACCTATGCGTTGATCAACATCGCGCTGGTGGCCGTGGGCATCGTGCATCCGGGCAGAGTGGGAGCTGGCGCGATCGTCGCCACGAGCTTCTTCATGTCGATTATGTTCCCGACCATCTTCGCGCTGGGCGTAAAGGGCCTCGGACCGAATACAAAGCTCGGCGGCTCGGTAATTGTGATGGCTGTGGTGGGCGGCGCGATCTTCCCGCCCCTCCTCGGATTCATCGCCAAGCGAACGGGCAGCTATGCCCGCGGATACACGGTCGTGTTGCTGGCGTATATCATCGTCGCCCTGTATGGCTTACTGGGATCGCGCACGCAGGGTGAGCCGGTGGTCAACGTCGACTGACTGCTCACGCGTCGAGCAAGCCGACTGGGTGCTGAATACTATGGAAGAAGCAATCTATTGTTAAGGATCGAACATGCAGAGTAGCCTCGAAGACCTGAAGGCCGCTGGTACGGCCGTCATTTCGGATGTGTTTGACTCACTGCAACTGACGCCGCCAGTGCTCGACAACAGCCTCCGACCGGTCGGCGCCGCGTCGAGCTTTGCAGGGCCGGCGTATACGATCACCGGCGAGTCCGTCCACTTCACTGGGGGGGATCGTGCCAAGCTTGCCGCCATCGACGCCATGCCCGCAGGCGTCGTTGCACTGTGGGCGAGTGCGGACGCGAAGGGCGTGTGCTGCTTTGGGGATCTGCTCGCGAGCGCGATGCGGGCTCGCAGATGTATCGCCGCAGTGGTCGATGGCGGTGTGCGCGACACTGCATTTCTACAGGGCCTTGGGATGCCTGTCATCGCGCGCTACCAGACCCCGGCGCAGGGCGTAGGACGATGGCGAGTGACGGCGTCGGAGGTCGTGGTGCAGGTACGCGGAGCACTCGAAGAGTGGCTCAGCGTGGCTCCGGGCGATATCGTCGTGGGCGATGCAGACGGCCAGATCGTCGTTCCGCAGCATCTTCTCACTGAGGTGACTGCGAAGGTCATCGAATGGTCGCGAACGGAGACGGGAGCGCGCGCGGACATCACCGCCGGTCTACCGTTGTTGGTGGCGCTGGAAAAGTACGGACATCTTTAATCGGGGGCTATTCAGCCAGCAGGAGGCGCAGGTCGCGAAGGTTGTTTCCCGTCGGGCCGGTCGTCAGGATAGCCCCTCTGCTCTGTAGAAACGGGAAGGAACAGAACTGCTGCAAAGCCGCATCGGCTTCGGTTCGCAACTGCTCGACGCTTCTTCCTTCCGCTCCAATGTCGGGGCTGCTCAGCGTATGCTCGTCGATTACTGCTCCTGCCGCCGTGCTATTGCCGTCGATGCCGTCGGAACCCGCCGATAGCACTGCGATCGGTGCGTCGCTGGGTTCGAGTTGCGTGGCCGTGTACAGCGCAAAGTGTTGGTTGCGGCCTCCGTTCCCGGAAACAATCAGGCTGTCGTTGGCTGCCGAGACGGCGACTTCTCCGACAGAAACCAGGCACACGCGCGCCTGCTCACGGCGCAGCGCGCGCAGGCGCGTCAGCAGGTACTCCGATGCGGCGCGGTAGTCCCAGTCGTCGCAGGTATTATCGATCACCACGTGGAATCCAAGTTGCTCCGCATGCTTACGCGCAGCATCGGCCAGGTCGCCCGCATCGAGCAGCATCAGAGAATGCGTCACGAGGTCTTGCGGCTTCGGGGTTTCGGGCAGATCGGCGGAGGTAAAGAACTGCCGCACAGAGGCAGGGAAGCGCTCGAGCAGTTTGTAGCGTTGGAGAATCTCGCGGCACTCCGCCAGCGTGGAGGTGTCCGGCACCGTCGGGCCAGACGCGATGCTATCGAGATGACCTGCAGGCACGTCGGATACGACGATCGAGAAGCACTCGGCTCCCTGCGCGGCTGCGGCAAGGCGTCCCCCTTTTACTGCCGAGAAGTGCTTGCGAACACAGTTCATTTCCGCGATGGAGGCACCGCTGTGCACCAGCATGCGGTGAAAGGCGATGGTGTCCTCAAGCGTAATCGTGGGGTCGAGAGGGAGCTCCATCATCGCCGAGGCACCGCCGCTGACTAGAAACAAGCAGAGCGACTCGGCGACACTCGACTTGACCTTGGGCACTTCGTTCAGCATGGACAAGATCGCGCGCGCGCCGTCGAACGACGCCTCATTGGGAAGGGGATGGCCCCCAGCAAAGAATTGAAATCCCATCGGCAGTTGGGGAGGAGATTTGGGCGCGATCAACACGCCCTGAACATCACACGGAGCAGGCAGCGGTAGGCGCGGAAGCAGGGCCGCGAGCAGGGTTCCCGCGGCTTTTCCGATCGCGATGATGCGCACCTGTGCTACGCGTGCCAGATCGACGACTCCGTCCCCGAGGCCAAGCCTGACCGTGCCGTCCGCCGCATTCGTGATGCGGATCTTTTGTCCGAAGGCCCGTTCGATGCTGCACTCTGCGAGCGCTTGAGTGAAAATCGCACGGGCGAGCACATCAAGCGAGTGCTGGCATGCGAGGATCCGATCCTTGGCCATAATCCTGCCCTGAGCCCCCTTGCTTTACTTGTCGGAGTTACCTACATCTGAATCGTGCAAATATAGCTCATGATGGACTGGATCTGCGCATCGGAGAGCTGGCCGGCATAGGCGGACATCTTGTTCTTGCCATTCTTGACCGCGATGATCAGGTCAGAGTCTGAAGAATTCACCAGCGCCGGTGTCTTGAAAGACGCAGCCTTCAGGGCCTTGCCTGCCGGTGTCATGCCCATGCCGTCTACCCCGTGGCACATCTGATACTTCGTTTGCAGGTATCCACACTATTGTCCTGTGCGAATGCCGGCGTGACCAGCGTTGCGGCTAAGCTAAGGATTGCCGCATTTCGCAGATTCATGTTCACAGAAGTGCTCCTTTGTGCCGATAGCATCATCGTACAGTTTCGATCACGACGCAATATACGCCGTTCCATCTGCAGCTGGCGGTGATGTGCGGGTAGTATCAGAGAGATAACGTGCGAAGCTGCACGGGGAGAGAGTCTGTCGATGGCAAGGCCGATTGTTGTAACGGGAGCTGCAGGGTTCATTGGGCGCAGTATGGTTGCCGAGTTGAACGCACGCGGAGAGGACGAGATCATCCTCGTCGATGAACTGGGTAAGGACGAAAAGTGGAAAAATCTGCTCGGCCTGCGCTTTGAAGATATCGTCTCGCCGGAGGAGTTTCTCGGGTTGATTGAAGACGGAGCATTTGTCAATGCAAGGTCGGTGATCCACCTTGGGGCGTGCAGTGCGACCACCGAGAAGGACGCAGGATATCTGCTGCGCAACAACTATCAGTACACTCGCGTGCTGTGTAACTGGGCGCTGGCCAACGAGATTCGCTTTGTGTATGCGTCCAGCGCTGCGACCTATGGCGATGGGGCGCAGGGTTATGACGATGCTGATGCCGCGACCCCGTCGCTGAAACCGTTGAATATGTATGGCTACTCCAAGCACATGTTCGACCTTTGGGCACTGAAGCATCGCCTCTTCAACCCCTCCGCCGATCGATCGCACGAGACGGACGCCCCAAATATCGTGGGGCTGAAGTACTTCAACGTCTTCGGGCCCTACGAGGACCACAAGGACGACATGCGCTCGGTGGTGTCGAAGAGTTACAAGCAGATTCGTGAAACCGGCGTGGTGAAGCTCTTCAAGAGCTACCGTCCCGAATATAACGATGGCGAGCAGATGCGCGACTTTATTTATGTTAAGGATGCGGTTGACGTAACGTTGCACTTCGCCCTGCAGCCCGCCGATGCGCCTGGAGGCTTGTTCAACTGCGGAACGGGCAAGGCTCGTACCTGGATCGACCTGGTGACGGCGGTGTTCAGCGCCATGGGATTGCCGCCCAGAATTGAGTTCATCGAGATGCCGCAGCAGTTGCAGGGGAAGTACCAGTACTTTACCGAGGCCAGCGATGCGAAGCTGCGGGCGGCTGGCTACACTAAACCCTTTACCAGTCTGGAAGACGGCGTGCGCGAGTACATTACCAGTTACTATCTTCCGCGCGAGGGATAAGTTTTTGACCCCGTCAGCAGCGTGAACGAGTATTCTGGCGGAGCGATGCTAAGAACCAAGAAAACCAAAGTCATCTATCCCGGGACGTTCGATCCACTGACCAACGGACATCTCGACCTGATTGCGCGCGCTGCCAAGATTGTCGATGAACTGGTCGTGGCCGTGCATCGGAACTCGGAGCAGGGCGGATCGGGCAAGGGCAAGCCTCTGTTCACCTTCCTGGAGCGCGAGCAGATGCTGCGCGAGGCGACAACCGAGATTCCGAACGTCTGGATCAGCACCTTCGACGGGCTGCTGGTGGACTTTGCCAAGGCACAGGGAGCCAAGGCTGTGTTGCGCGGCATCCGCGCCGTCTCGGACTATGAGTACGAACTGCAGATGGCGATGATGAACCGCAAGCTCGATCCGGAGATTGAGACGCTGTTCATGATTCCCGGCGAGCGTTATACCTACGTCAGCTCACGACTGGTCAAGGGAGTCTTTGAACTTGGCGGCGATGTTTCTTCCATGGTGCCGCCCAACGTGATGCAGCGCCTGAAGCGCAAGGCGCTGGGGAAGATCTCGTGACGGAATCGCAGCAACCGGCCGCACCGCGCCTCAGCCTCCAGGATCAGTTTGGCCAAATTGACATTTACGTCTTCGACCAGATTCTACGCGGAAATATCGTGCCGGGAATGCGGGTGCTCGACGCGGGATGTGGATACGGCCGCAATCTGGTACACCTGCTCCGCGAAGGCTGCGAGGTCTTTGCTCTGGACGCCAGCGAAGCGGGTGTAGAGCACGTTCGTGCGCTGGCCGGAGAGTTGGCTCCTGTGCTTCCAGCGGAGAACTTCCGTGTGGGCGCAATCGAGCACATGGATTTCCCGGATGTGTTTGCCGATGTAGTGATCTGCAACTCCGTGCTGCACTTCGCGCGGGACGAACAGCACTTTCTGGCCATGGTGGAGGAGTTGTGGAGGGTGCTGCGACCAGGCGGAATGCTCTTCTGCCGCCTCGGGTCGAGGATTGGGATGGACTTCGAGCGGCTGCGCGGAAACGTCTATCGGGTGGGCGATGGGTCGGAGTGGTTTCTAGTGGATCAAGCGATGCTGCTGCGTATGACCGACCAGATGAACGGGGTACTGGTCGACCCGCTGAAGACCACAATCGTGCAGGATTACCGCTGCATGACGACCTGGGTGGTCCGCAAACGCACGCCACCCCGGTAGCCGGAACCCTCTTTCTATCCAGCCCGAAATCTGAAAGACTATAGACATGAGTACAGCGACTGTTACAAAGGTATTGACCGATCGCATCAACCGTATCGAAGTTTCGGCCACCATGGCCATCACCGCCGAAGCGCTCAAGCTGAAGGCGCAGGGCATCGATCTCGCCGACTTCGGCGCGGGCGAGCCGCACTTCGCCACGCCGCAGCACATCAAGGACGCGGCCATTGCAGCCATCAATGCCAACGTCACCCGCTACACTGCCGTTGCGGGCACGCCTGAGGTGCGCAAGGCGATCGTCGACCGCCACGCTGCGGACTTCGGAACCAATTACACGGTGGAGGAGTGCGTCTTCACCACTGGCGGAAAACTGGCGCTGTTCAACGCCGTCCAGGTGCTGGTGGACCACGGCGACGAGGTGATCCTGCCTGTGCCCTACTGGGTCAGCTTCAAGGACATCATCCAGTATGCGGGCGGCAAGGTGGTCTTCGTTGAGAGCGACGAGCGGGAGAACTTCCGCATCACTGCCAGGATGATTGAGGCGGCCATCACGCCTCGGACCAAGGTCATCATCCTCAATACGCCGTCGAACCCGTCGGGCGCGGTAGTGAGCCCCGAGGACCTTGAGGCGATCGTTCGTCTCGCCCACGCGCATGGCATCTACCTGCTGCTCGACGAGTGCTACGTCTATCTGAACTTCACCGGCAAGATCGTCAGCGGCGGCACCTTCACCGACTGCAAGGAGCATGTAGTCGTTCTCGGATCGCTCTCCAAGACCTATGCGATGACTGGCTGGCGCGCGGGCTTTGCGCTAGGGCCGAAGCAGGTCATCTCGGCGATGAGCAAGCTCCAGTCGCAGAGCACCTCGAACGCCGCCAGCATGGTGCAGCGCGCTTCAATTGCGGCGCTGACGGGCTCGCAGGCCTGCGTCGCGGAGATGTGTGCAGACTACATCAAGCTGCGCGACCGAGTGCTGGAGGGCTTCAAGACCATTCCCGGACTCACCTGCACGGTGCCCGAGGGAGCGTTCTACGTCTATCCAAACGTGAGCGCATTCATCGGCAAGGGCGGAATCAAATCTGCTTCGGACATCGCGGCCCGGCTGCTCAGCGAGGCGCACGTGGTGGTGGTACCAGGCGAGGCTTTTGGAACCGACGCCCACATCCGGCTCTCTTATGCGGTGTCGGGAGACGTGATCGACAAGGGTATCGAACGCATGCGCGAGTTCTTCGCGAAACTTGGCTGAACGTAAGGCACAGAGGCCGTCCCAACCATGGGGACGGCCTTTGCAATGTGGGATGGAGATGTATGTCCTCAGCAACGATGAAGACCCGGCATCCATTTGCGGCGGTGGTGCTCGCGGGTGGTAGTGGGACGAGATTCTGGCCTCGCAGCCGGCGTGCCCGAGCCAAGCAAGTGCTGCAACTGGACGGCGACCGCACCATGATTCAGCAGACCGTCGCGCGCCTCGACGATGTCATGCAGGATCTCGCCGTCTGGGTAATCACGAACGATGTGCTCTGCTCCACGATCACGGGGCAGTTGCCCGAGATACCTCAAAACCGCATTCTGTGCGAGCCGGAGTCGCGCAATACCGCACCAGCCTGCGCTCTGGCGGCGTTTTTGCTGGAGCGCGAAGATCCCGAAAGTGTCATCGGAATATTTCCCTCGGACCACACGATTGGCAACGTCGCACGCTTTCACATGATTCTGCGTGCGGGGATCAAACTCGCGGCATCGGGCTCGAAGATTGTAGTGCTAGGCGTCCCACCCACGCGAGACGAGACTGGCTACGGCTACATCGAACTCGGCGAGGCGGTGACCCCAACCACAGTAGGCGGCGAGGCTATTCCCGTGCGCCGTGTGCGCAGATTTACCGAAAAGCCCGATCGCGCCCGCGCAAGAAAATTCGTGCGCTCAGGAAATTACGTATGGAACAGCGGAATGTTTTTATGGAGCGCGAAGACGCTGTGCGACGCTGTCCGCGAGCACTCGCCGGCGATGGCGCCGCTGCTGGACAAGATTGCAGCAGCGTGGGGAACGCCTGCATTTGAGGCGGTGTACGCCGATCTGTATCCCCAGTGTGAGTCGATCTCGATCGACTATGCGATCCTCGAGCCGCGTTCTGCGAAAGGCGAGGGCGCGTCGGAGTTGTACTGCCTCCCGGCGGACTTCGCTTGGAACGATCTAGGCTCGTGGGCAGCGCTTCATGAGCACCTCGCGGAGACGCGGGAGTGCAAAAACCAGAACGTCATCGAGGCGCAGAATACGGTGCAGGTCGAGTCAACAGGCTGCTACGTCTTTGCACCAAACAAGATGGTGGCGCTGGTGGGAGTGAAAGATATTGTCGTCGTCGAAACCGAGGATGCGATGTTGATCACCACGCGCCAGGGCTCGCAGGATGTGGGCAAAGTGGTGAAGGAACTCAAGAGCCTGGGCAGAACGGATCTAATTTGAGCACAGTGGTTAAGTTTGGAACCGATGGCTGGCGCGGCATCATCGCCGACGACTTTACATATGAGAATGTGCGCGTGGCCGCACGTGCCATTGCGCACTACGTGCTCGAGCATGAGGACGCGAAGGCCGGCGTTTGTGTTGGTTATGACACGCGCTTTGGATCGAAGTCGTTTGCGCGTGTTGTTGCGGAGGTGCTCGCGTGCGCAGGCATTCCCGTTGCGCTGGCGAGTAAGATTACGCCCACACCAGAACTCTCGTTTGCGGTGCGCGGTCGCAAAGCTGCCGGCGGCGTGATGATTACTTCAAGCCACAATCCGGCCGAGTGGAATGGCGTGAAGTACAAGGCGAGCTACGGTGGGTCGGGCAGTCCCGCCATCATCGCGTCGATCGAAAGCTATCTACTGAAGCCGCTGCCGTTGGCCGAGACCCCGTCTGCTATCGAGGAGGTAGATTTTTCTGCGCCCTACATTGCAGCGCTCGAAGCGTTCGTTGATCTCAAGGCCATCAAGGAGTCGGGCTATCGATTCCTGATCGACACGATGTACGGTGCAGGGAAGGGATACATCGCGGGAATCTTTGCGCGTGCAGGCATTCCGTTCGTCGAGTTTCGCAGTGAGTTGAACCCTGCATTTCCAGGCATCAATCCTGAGCCGATCCTGCCCCACATTGCTGCGACACAGGAAGCGGTGGTCGCCGAGCATTGCGATGCTGGCCTTATCACCGACGGCGACGCGGACCGCATCGGCGCTGTCGATGAGCACGGAAATGTCGTCGATGCGCACAAGATCTTCGCTGTCATTCTGCAATGGCTGCTGAAGCGCAAGCAGTGGCCAGGAGACGTGACGCGAGCATTCAATACAACGAAGATGCTCGATCGCATTGCTGTGAAGTATGGCCGCAAGTTAATCGAGCACGGCATCGGATTCAAGTATGTGGTTGACCTCATGTTGGAACGCGAGATTCTCGTCGGTGGCGAAGAGTCAGGCGGCATCGGCATCAGCAGGCATCTGCCCGAGCGCGACGGCCTGTTGAACAGCCTGCTAATCGCGAATGTGATGGCCGACGAGCACATGACGCTCGGAGAACTTGTCGCTGCGCTGCAGCAGGAGTACGGAGAGCACCAGTACGGACGCATCGACATGCACATCAGCGACGACCTGAAGCAGTCGGCGATTCGCAGGGCTCGCGCTGGCGTGAGAGATTTTGCCGGGCTGCGCGTGCTGCGCGTGGAGACCCTCGACGGCATCAAGTTCTTCCTCGACAACCCCGCCTGTGCCGGCAAGCCCAACGCTGCGGAGACGTGGTTGCTGCTGCGCGCCAGCGGCACCGAGCCGCTGCTGCGTGTCTATTGCGAGAGTTGCAGCATAGAGAGCGTCCAGCAGGTGCTCGAGGCCGCAAGAACTTTCGTGCTGCGCGGAGACGCCGCTTGAGCGGGCTGGTGACTGTCGAGGCCGCGGGCATTCTTTTCGACATGGACGGCGTGCTGATCAGCTCTATTGGCAGCGTGAATCGCTGCTGGTCCCGCTGGGCTGAGCACTACGGTCTACCCAATGCCGCAACCATCCGGATTGAGCATGGAACCCGCGCAGTCGACCTGATTGCGCAGTTGGCGCCGGAGTTGGATGTAGCCGAAGGGTTGAAGTTGATCGAGGACATGGAGATCGAGGACGTAGCCGACCTGCAGGTGCTTCCCGGAGCGCGCGCGCTGCTGGAGAGCCTTCCGCCGGAGCGTTGGGCGATTGTTACTTCAGCGACGTACCGGCTACTGCTGGGGCGATTGAAGGCAGCGGAACTACCCTTGCCGGAACGGATCATCAGCGGTGACATGGTCGAACGCGGCAAGCCAGACCCAGAGCCTTATCGACGCGGTGCGGATCTGATTCAAGCTGCCCCTGCTGCCTGCATTGTGGTGGAAGATGCGCCCAGCGGCGTAGGCGCGGGGGTTGCAGCAGGCTGTCGCGTGCTGGGTGTTCTGGGCTCGCATAGCGAGGAGCAGTTGCGCGCCGCTGGTGCAACCTGGATTGTGCAGTCGCTCGATGATGTTCGCGCTCAAACCTTGCCCGGCGGTCTTTTGATCACGCTGACAACGCTCTGAATCCTTGCTTTGCGCTGCACGGTTACGCCTGGGCGCGAACACGCTCCAACAGGAGCGCCTCTACCCGGCGCAGATCGTCTTCGGTGTCGACGCCAATGGTGTCGTCCGCCGTCTCGGCAACATAGATGGAGATGCCATTCTCCAGTAGCCGCAGTTGCTCCAGCCGCTCGGATAGCTCGAGCGCGCTCGGAGCCAGCGCGGCAAAGCGTTCCAGCGCCGCGCGACGGTAGGCGTAGAGGCCGAGGTGCTTCCAGTAGGTCGCATTCCCCTGGCCATCGCGATCAAACGGAATCGTCGCGCGAGAAAAATAAAGCGCTCGGCCGTCAATCGCCGTCACCACTTTCACAGCGTTCGGATTGGCAATATCCTCCGCCGTACAGCGAACCTTGGGGGTAGTCACGTCCACCTCCGGCGACGTGAACAGCGCCAGAATCGCCGTAATATGTTCGGGCAGCAGCAGCGGTTCGTCGCCCTGGATATTGACGTAGATATCGGCGTCGACGACTCGCGAAACTGCGTAGAGTCGGTCGGTGCCACTGGGCAGGTCCGGCGAAGTCAGCAGGCTTCGCCAGCCGCGTTCGTCACACAGCGCCTGTACCTCGGCCGAGTCCGTAGCGACAATGACCTCATCCAACGCCTTGCATGCCTTCGCGGCACGGTACACCCAGGCCAGCATCGGTTCACCAGCCATGCTGCGGAGCACCTTGCGGGGAAGTCTAGTGGAGGCCAGTCGCGCCGGAATCACGCCTACGATGCGGTTAGAGGTGGTGCTCATGAGCCAACTTTCTCGTCGTCTTTGTTCTTACGATAACTCTTTACCGCCACCGCTACGACCCCGATCAGCAGTACCACGAGCACCCCTGCGGCCGCATACAGAAACTTGAGTACACCGGTGAGATAGCACCCCAGGCCACCTCCAGATGCACTGCAGTCAGGGACGGACGAGATCGCCGACGCGTGTAAAGGATTGCCCGCTCCGCCCGCAAAAGCAAGCGCCGCCACAAGAAAATACCATCTGGGAAACCGCGTCCGATCTGCAAGACCATTGAGCATGTTTGACCTATGAAGTTGCTAAACTTATGATGGTTATGCGGCTGTCGTCGCGGCCGGGTTCTGATGGTCGCTGGATGCAGTCTTTCACCCGGCGGTGTAGCTCAGATGGTTAGAGCGACGGACTCATAACCCGTAGGTCATTGGTTCGATTCCAATCACCGCCACCATTCTCCTTTCAATACAATCCCCCTCCAGGACGTTTCTACAGGGAACGAGTGATCCGTGGATCCCCTTATCCCCATGCGGGAATATTCAGTCTATCTCTGAAACATCGTATTGATGCACTGAGGCGAGTAACTCCAGGCAGGTTAGTTGCATCCAAGCTTGGATGTGAATGTTGGGACGTCTATGCAGTTGTGGGATCTTAGAATTTAATAATAGTATCCACTTTGGTAACTGTTTAACTGGATTACTGAAGTGGGTACGATTGCACCCGATTCTAATCTTGCCGGAGTTTGAACTCGTGAAATAGAGGAATGGTTTCTACCAAGCTCGTCATCATTAGACGGTGATGTCCGTTGAGTGATTATCTTAATATTTTGGAGAAAAGCGATGCGCCTACAGAGGATAGTTCTGCCTGGAATACTGGTTCTGGGTTTCGTGATGTACGGATGCAACTCTGGATCAAACACGTCCACGGTTACATCACAGGCCACCACGGTCACGACGACCATCAGCGATCCCGCAGCCTGCCAGGCGCCTAACGGAGCCTTTAAGCACGTCTATGTGACGGTGACGGACGTCGAGGCCAGCACCAACGGTAGCGCGGGTCCCGGCGATTCGAGCTTTGTCGACCTGACGCCAACTCTGAAGGGGGGAGCGCCAATGCAGATTGATCTGCTAGGCCAGGCCAACAATAACTGCTTCCTGGCAACCCTTGGCTCTACCAGCGAACTTCCCGCCGGAAATTATCAGCAGCTTCGGATCATGCTGGCGCCGGACTCGTCTGCTGGCTCTGTTACGCAAAACGCCTGTGGCTCTTATGCCAACTGCGTGGTCCTGAGCGATGGCTCTGTCCACGACCTGGCGCTCTCCAGCGAGGCCCAGACAGGCTTGAAGATCAGCTCCGGGCAAATTGCAAGTGGCCAGTTCGTCGTAGGAACCGGCCAGACGGAAGATCTGGATGTGAACTTTGATACCTGTTCCTCAATTCTTCAGGAGGGGAATGGACAATACCGCTTGAAGCCCGTGATGCATGCAGGGCAGGTTTCGACCACCTCAACCTCCGTCAACGGCACCATCGTCAGCGCCAAGACGAACAAGCCCATCGTCGGAGGCACGGTTCTTGTTGCCCTGGAGCAGCCGGACAGCAATGGTGTGGATCAGTTGTTGATGACCACCGTTGCCGATCCTACGACTGGAGGCTTTGTGTTCTGTCCTCTGCTGGCAGGCCACTATGACATCGTCGCCGTGGCGGTCGATGGATCCGGAACTGCCTATTCCGCTGGCGTTGAGACGGGCCTGCAACCCGGGGACGCAGCCGGGAATATTCCCTTGATACCGTCCGGTACCCAGGCTACGATCACCGGTCTCGTGACCTCTCAAAGTTCAACCAACGGCGCCATCGCAATTGACGCAAGGGTTGCCGCGCTGCAACAAGCCAATTCGGCAGGCCTGCTCGTCACCGTCCCCTTGCTGCCGTCACAGAACATTACTTCTGGCGAGTATGTAACCGCAGTGGGGAGCGCTTGTCCCACTGGAACCGGCTGCGTCAACTACAACTTGCAGGTGCCAGCCGCGTGGCCGAATGCAGGCGCCTATGCTGCGTCCGGAGCCACGTTCAGCCAGCCCACAACCGTGCCTGTAACCGCTGCCGTTGCCGTTCGGGCGGAGACCGCGGACGGGGTCCTGGACTGTTCCGTCAGCGGGATTAAGGTGACCACCATGGTTCCCTCGGGGCCATTGACCTTGCTCCCTGGCGGTACCACAACCGCAACAACCGTAGCATTCACTGGTTGTAATTAGACGGAAGCGGGATTCATCACTCCCACCGATCTCACCCGGCCATAGCACTTCTGCAACGGCCGGCTGGGAACGGTGGGAGTATCATTCTGCTATTGAGCTGCGTCTAAAGAACAGCACGTTCGTAGCTGAACCTCAAAACCGATCCCGGAGTCCATCACCGCACTATGCCCAAGAGCCTCAAAATCTCACTGCTCGCCGTATCGGTAGCCCTTATTCTTTGCATCTTCCTCGGCGTCAATGCGCATAGTGTGAGCGCAGCCGCTGATGCTGCGCCGCAGGATGCCTATAAGCAGATCAACGTTTACGGAGAGGTGCTCCAGCACATCCAGTCCGACTACGTCGAGGTCCCGAACATCCCCGAGGTGACCACTGGCGCCCTGCGTGGGCTGCTCGAGTCGCTCGACGCAGACTCCAGCTATCTCACGCCGGCAGACTACAAAGCCTTCCAGGCTGACCACGGCGGCAAGGCCCAGGTCGGCATCAACGTCTCCAAGCGCTTCGGTTATGCCACCGTGGTCTCGGTCGTTCCGGGCTCGCCCGCCGACAAGGCAGACCTCACCGACGGTGACATCATCGAGGCCATTGGTCCCCAGGACACCCGCGAGCTTTCGCTCGCCATGATCCGTCTGCTGCTCGAAGGTGCACCCGGCAGCGAGTTGCAGATCGCGGTCATCGGTCCCCGCAACTCCAAGCCGGCCAAAATGACGCTCAAGCGTATCGTGGTGGTCGAACCGCCCGTTGCCGACACCTTCTATGAGAATGCTTCGATCCTGTATCTGAAGCCCATGATCCTCGACCACGAGCACGTACAGCAGGTCGAGTCCCGGCTCAAGGCCATGAATAAGGAAGGAAACACCAAGATTCTGCTTGACTTGCGCGACGTCTCCACCGGCGACATGAACGAGGCGGTTCGCATGGCCAACTTCTTCGTTAACACGGGAACGATTGCAACACTCGAAGGCCAGAAGTTCCCCAGGCAGACATTTACCGCCGATCCAGCCAAGGCCATCAATACCTCCGCTCCGATGGTGGTACTGGTGAATCACGGCACGTCCGGCCCAGCGGAGTTGGTTGCGGGCGCCATTCAGGACGACAAGCGCGGACAGCTCGTGGGCGAGAAGACCTTTGGCGAGGGATCGACACAGAAGACCTTCGACCTGCCGGATGGTGGAGCGGTTATTCTGTCGATTGCCAAATATGCCTCGCCTTCGGGCAAGCAGTTTGAGGCCGACGCCGTGACGCCGGAAACCATCGTGGCCGAGAGTTCGGACATGGCCAACATGGGGTCCGAGGATGACCTGCAGGATGGCGATACCGAGCCGAAGGTCGCCGCGCCAAAGACGGACGATCAACTCAACAAGGCCCTCGATATTTTGAAGGCCAGGACCTCCGCCTAATCGCATCCGGAGCATGGTAAGGTTGGTTTTACCGTGCCGAAATCACTGAGCCCTCACGACACGAAGCCGCCCAGACAGCGTTCGATGCTGTGGCGAGCAGTGCGCCGCTTTCCGTTCCGCGATCCAGAGACACGCAACCGCAAGCTCGCGGCCCGCGCGGCGCTGCTGGCGTTGCTGGCTGCCTCGGCGCTCTTTGGCGTGATGCTCGGCCTCATCCTCGTCTATTCCATCAACCTGCCCCAGATGGCGGATCTGGAACGTTACCGCCCCAGCACGACCACCGACCTCTACGACATCCACGGCAAGGTCTTCGGCTCCTTCGCGCAGGAGCGCCGCATCGTCGTCCCGTACTCGGAGTTCCCGCCTGTGTTGCGAGGCGCAATTCTCTCGATCGAAGACAAGGACTTCGAAGGCAACAGCGGCATCAACCTGGTGCGTGTGGTGAAGGCCGCATACGAAGACGTGCACACCCACGGCAAGGTTCAGGGTGCATCCACGCTGACCATGCAGTTGGCGCGCAATCTCTTTCTCTCTTCGGAGAAGACCTACGGCCGCAAGCTGCAGGAGATTGTTCTGGCGTTGGAGATCGAGCGCCGCTTCACCAAGCAGCAGATCTTTACGCTCTACGCCAACCAGATCTATCTCGGTGGCGGAACCTACGGCTTTGAGGCGGGCGCGGAGTACTACTTCAGCAAGCATGCGCGCGACCTCACCCTCCCCGAGGCGGCACTCCTCGCCGCCCTGCCCAAGGGCCCGGAGTACTACTCGCCGGTGCGTTTTGCCGACCGCGCATTGCGGCGCAGGAATCTCGTCCTCCTGGAGATGCTGAACGATCACAAGATTACGCAGCAGGAAGCAGACCAGGCCAGGTCTGCGCCGCTGGGACTGCATCTGCAGTCGCCGCCCAACAGCGAAGCGCCCTACTTCGTCGAGGAAGTGCGGCGGCAGCTTGAGCACGCGTACGGCGTCGACGAGGTCCATGGCGCTGGCCTGCGCGTCTACACCACGCTCGATCTTGACCTGCAGCGTGCAGCCAACCAGGCCGTCCTCGACGGCACCGCGGCCTATGAACGCCGCCACGGCTGGAAGGGCCATCTCGACAACGTTCTGAGGGACGGCGAAGCGCTCGACACCTACAAGCATCCCGACTGGTCACAATCCGTGACCGACGGAGCCTACGTCCACGCGCTCGTCACCAGCGTCGCGCCATCGCATCTGACCGTGAAGATCGGCAGGCTCGCCGCCACCATGATCCCGTCCGATTGGGCGTGGACCGGCCTCGTCAGTGCGACCGACCTCGCGCAGCCCGGAGACATCGTCTACGTGAAGGTCGTGAGCGGAGCCAACACGGCAGCGCCCCGCGTCATGCTGGAACAGGACAGCGGCGCACAGGCCGCCCTGATGGCCGTCAACAACTCCGATGGCGAGGTGCTTGCCATGGTCGGTGGACGCGACTTCGAGCTTTCGCAGTTCAATCGCGCCACGCAGGCCGAGCGTCAGGTAGGTTCGTCCTTTAAGCCCTACGTCTACACCGCGGCCATGGAGGAGGGCATGACGCCCTACGACACCGTGCTCGATGCACCAACTACCTTCTACACCGCCGGCGGCCCTTACACGCCGCACGACTACGAGCCCAACTACGCCGGCCCCATGACGCTGGTCGACGCCTTCGCCGAGTCACGCAACATTCCGGCCCTGCGTCTGGCCGACAAGGTCGGGATCAAGCGCGTCATCGACGTCGCACACCGCTTCGGCGTCACCAGCGACATCCCTGCGTTTCTGCCAGTCGCCATCGGTGCCGCAGACCTCACGCTCGCCGAGCAGGTCGGAGCCTACAGCGTCTTTCCCAACGACGGCATCCGCATCGCGCCCCACTACATTCGCCGTGTGCTGCAACCCGACGGCCAGCCTCTGCAGCAGGAGCGCGCGCAGGTCACCGAGGCCATTCCCGTCAACATCGCCCGCGAGATGTTGGTGCTGCTGGAGGCCGTCGTCCAGCACGGAACCGCTGGCGTCGCCGAGCAGATGCACCATGCCCTCGGCGGCAAGACGGGCACCACCAACAACTTCACCGACGCGTGGTTCATCGGCTTCTCTCCGTCGGTCACATGCGGAACCTGGATCGGCTTCGACGACCGTGAGACACTGGGCGAAAAGGAGACCGGAGCCCGCGCCGCGCTGCCCATCTGGATGGATTTCATGAAGGTTGCGACTTTGAACAGACCCAACGAAGCCTTCGCAGCCCCGAACGCCCCCAAGCGCCAGCTTCAGGTCCCGGCCGAACCCGACATCGGCACGATCCCCGCCCCAGCGCGACCAGCCCCGGAAGACACTCCTGTGCCCGAATATAAGGGCTCGCCGAATACGCCATCATCTCCGACCACAGTCGCACTGCACACCGCACCCACACACAACCTGCGAGCACCCCTCAAGTCGATCAAACCGAAGCTGCGCTCAGCGGTTGTCCTGCATCCGCCGCATCCCTACGCACATCAGGCCGTTGTCGCTCCCAGGCGAACCTTCATCACATCGGCCAGCGCAAAATAGCGCAGCGCTCGCCTCACATCGAGTCCAATCTGATCACGCAGCGCCTCGGTCGTCTCGAAGCGGCGCTCCTCCCGCAACCGCCTCAGGAAGGTCAACTCCAGCGGCGTGCTCTCATCCAGAGCGAGAGGCTCAAAGTCGAGCAGGTGCGTCTCCACCGCAAACGAGTCAGCTCCAAATGTTGGCCGATTGCCCACGTTCGTGACGCCGCGAAAGACGCTGTCGGCCCCGATCCTCAACGTCGAAATGTACACCCCGAACGCCGGCAGCAACTCTGCGTAGGCTGCAATGTTGATCGTTGGAACCGCGTAGCGCGACCCGTAGCCGCGGCCAGCGGCTGGCGTACTGAGCACCGAAAACGGCCGGCCCAGCAGCGCCCGCGCCTCATTCATCCTGCCCGCTGCAATCACCCCGCGGATGCGGCTCGACGAGATGGCCGCGCCGCGCGTAATCCTCGGCACATACGCCCGCACCGCGAATTCCAGCTCGCGCCCCAGTTCTGACAGGCCGGCAATGTCGGTCTCCGCCTGATATCCAAACCGGAACGTTTCGCCTTCATGAACCTCAACGGCGCGCAGCGCATCGCTCAACACGCGTTCAGCGAAGTGGCGCGCCGTCCAGTGTCGAAGCTCGTCGGTGAAGGGAAGCACCAGCACCGCATCGAGCCCGGTCTCCGCCAGCAGCCGCAGTTTCTCATCCATCGGTGTAATCAGATGCAGCCGCGATTCGGGATGAAGCACGCGTGCGGGATGCGGGTCGAAGGTCACAGCGATAGCCTTCGCGCTGCGTTCGCGAGCGCGCTCCAGCACTGCGGCAATCACCATGCGATGCCCGCAGTGCACTCCATCGAAGTTGCCGATGGTGACCACGGAGGACGACGTGTACGAGCCGAGTTCAGCGAGCGAACGATAGATCTGCATTAGGCGATATCTGTCGAGTCCACAATGTCTTTCGAGTCTGAAATGTTAAACGTAAGTCTAAGCCCATCATGTGCCAGGCGTATGTGTTCAGGCAGCGAGGCATTCGTGCTCGCGTGCTCGAGGCCGTGGCTGATGTGCGTAAAGAACGCGCGCTTTGGGCCAATCCTCTCCACCAGTTCGATCGACTTCGCCAGATGTGAGTGGCTGGGATGCGGCTCGCGGCGCAGTGCATCGAGTACGAGAATGTCGAGATTCTCCAGCAGCGCAAAGCTCTCCTCCGGGATGTCGCTCATGTCCGTCAGATACGCCGCCGAGCCAAAGCGATAGCCCGCAATCGTGCTGGGTCCATGCATCACCGGCACACGCACGAACGTTGCCCCAAACAGCGGAATCTCCGTCCCTGCAGCCGTCGCCGTGCGGTGTAGCACAACGCGCGCGCTGGCCGGGTAACGATCGACCTTGGTGAAGGTGTACTCGAAGATGCGCTCAATCACATCCGCCGTCGCATCGTCGGCGTAGAGCGGAAGTCCCTCCGGCAGCGCAAAGCTGAGCGGGCGCAGGTCATCCATACCAAGCACGTGATCCGCATGGCCGTGCGTGTAGAGCACCGCGTCCACCGCGCTCAGGTTCTCGCGCACCGCCTGCATCTGGAAGTCCTGCCCAGTGTCGATGACCACATTGTGCCCACCGTAAGCAACCAGCACCGAAGGCCGCGTGCGCCGGTTCGGCGACGCCGGATCGTATGCCGACACGCAGACCGCGCACGGGCAGCCGAGCGTCGGAACCGCCATCGAGGTTCCACTTCCGAGAAAAGTGAGCGTAGCGTTCATTCGTGCCTTCGTACTCAGTGCGTCGTCAGCACGTCATTAGCGAACGATACTCGGGCCGCCCGGTGCTGGTGGAACGCCAGCTCCCGGCTTGCGCGTGGCAGCCTGCCGCGAGAGCGCCTGCGTTACTTCGAGGAAGCCCATATGCAGCTCAAACAGCGCCGTGTCCAGCAGCTTCGCCTCGGCGTCGGTCAGATTCCCCTTGGTCTTCTCACCCAGAACCCCCAGCATGTCGATGGTCTGGCGTGCGCCAAGCAGGTCCACCTGCGGCTGTTGGCCCGGCCCCGCAGCGCCGCCCAGTTGCATCAGCGCCTGCATGTAGAGCGACTGGACCACCCGCTCGAACGTGATCTTCGGAGGGTGTTCCATGCCCGGATTGGTGGCGCGAATCGCCGTATCCAGGCGGTCGACCGTAGCATCGAACGCACGTCTGGCCTGTTGCACCTGCTCCGCCGTCGGTGCCGGGGGAAGCATCTCATCGCTCTCGCCGGGTGCGCCCTCTGCACCGCTGTCCTGCGCCGCAACCGGCGTCGGAACAGCCTGCGGTCCCTTGTGCTCCACCAGTCGCGCAGCGTCCGAGTCCTCCGGCCGTTGCAGCGTCTCCGGCCGCGGCGGCTTCGGCTCTGACGGCGGTGCATCCGGGCGAACGTCGCCCTCTGCGGTGAACTTGCGACGGTCGTTGATGACGAATTCCTTGATGTCTGCCATATAAATTCTCAGCTCTCAGTCTGCTTTGATGTTAAACCGTTGGTTGTGGAATCCGATGCGGCACCGCGACCCCGCCGGGATAGGTCAGCTCCGGCTTGTCCGCCTGTCCGCTCGCCGATCCGATCGGGAGGGCCTCCAGTCGAGCATAGCCCAGCGCCAGCATCGTCGCTCCTTCGGGTAGCGGAACCAGCGCCGCGCTGGTGAGTTCGCCTGCGGGTTTCCCCGCGGCCTCCAGCGGCACAGGCAGCGTTGCCGGCAGCTCGCCCGTCAGCCGAAACGCCATGAACTGGCGATGCACCTGCCCGCGTGACCGAATGCGCTCGACGATCTCCTGGCCCAGATAGCACCCCTTCGCAAAGTGCAGCGCATGGGCCTGGGCCGTCTCCTGCGGTAGATCATGGGCTTTCTCGGTATTGCGGATGTCCTGCCCAAACAGCGGCCGGGCCTCCATCAGGCGCAGAGCTTCAAGCGTCTCCGCAGACACCTCGGAAAGCCCCATCGCCCCTCGCAGACCGTCCACCGCTGCAGTCGTCGCCCGCAGTTCGTACCTCGGCGTCAGCCCTGCCACCGAGCTTAGCAGCAGCACCGGACCATGCTCCGTATCGGCGTGAACAAGCCGCAGAGGATCGACCGCCGGCAGCCCCACTCTACCCATCACCGCCGCCGCATCCTTGCCCACAATCAGCAACCCGGACGCCTCCACGTATGCCCGCGTCAGTTCCACATCGTCCATGATGATGAAGTGGTCGAGGTGCTGCTGAATCGCCTCCACCTGCGCAGTCGTGGTCGCCAGTAGAAACTCCGCCGGCTCTTCGCTGGTCTCGCGATACACCGTGCAATCGCCCAGAATGCGTCCCTGCGCATTGAGCAGGAAGTTGTAGCATCCTTCGCCGGGCTGCAGCGATTGGATGGAGTTGCTGACCATCCCATTAAGCCAGCGTGCTGCGTCCGCGCCGGTAACGCGCAGGAACGCAGAGTCAGTAATCGGAGCCACGCCCGCAGCTTCGAGCAGGACGGCAAGTTCATTCTGTGCAGAGTTGGGCATGGATTGGTATCGAGAGCTCCTTATCTTCGCTCCACATCTAAGACTATCTGGATCTGCTGAAAAGTCCCGAATGTTATGTAGACCCTAAGCAATACAGTTGGATGCTCCGCGGTGCGCCGGGATGCTGGTCCGTGCGTCTCGTTTTTCTCAGGTAACATCCACTGCGTACACTAAGTCTTACAATCAGTGGTATGGAGGCAGTTTGATCTGGCAGAAAGTTTTGGCAGCATGTGCGTTCGTTGGTTTCAGTGCGAGTATCGCGGTAGCGCAGGCAGCCACGGGCAGCAGCAAGCTTGCCCCGTCCGCCTCCGCAGCCGGCAGCACCACCGTTACAGCCGACACCGTCCTCACCCCCGAGCAGGAGAAGACGCTGCTCAACGATGAGGACCAGATCCTGCGCTTCGTCAGCAAGGACACACTCCTGGCCATCAAGTCTCCCGTCAAGTGCCGCTTCATCTCGCGCGACGCCGTCGCCACCGAGTTGCGCAAAAAGTTCGACCAGGACAAGGGTGCCAAGCGCATGGAGCGCAGTGAGTTAGTGCTCAAAAAGTTCGGCCTGCTCGACGAAGATTTCAAGATGCGCCCCTTCCTGCTCAGCCTGCTCACCGAGCAGATCGCCGGCTTCTACGACGAGAAAACCAAGCAGATGAATCTGCTCGACTGGGTGTCGGTCGACGAGCAAAAACCCGTGATGGCCCACGAACTGACCCACGCACTCCAGGATCAGCGGGTTGACCTGAAAAAGTGGGGCAGCCAGGAGATCGCTGGCACCGCAAAGAACGTCAAAGAGGACAACCGGCACATCGCCAACGACGACACCGACACCGCCCGCGAGGCCGTGCTCGAAGGCCAGGCCATGGTCAGCTTCGCCGACTTCATGCTCGCCGAGGCCGGCCATCCCGATAAAACCCTCAAAGACGCACCGCAACTTGCCCAGCAGCTCGAGTCCAACGCTGGCGACATGTCTGACTCACCGGTGCTCGCCCGCGCTCCACTCGTCTTGCAGCAGTCCCTGCTCTTTCCCTACACCTCAGGCCTCGCCTTCGAGCAGGCCGTTCTGGTGAGCGATGGTGCCGAGCGTGCCTTCGCCGGTGTCCTCGACGCGCCTCCCAGCTCCAGCTTCCAGATCATCACCCCGCAGGCCTATCTCCGCGACCAGCCCGTCCCCATCCTCAAGCTTCCCGACATCCACCCACTGCTCAAGGCCGCCGGATATCTGCCCTACGACGTCGGCGTCATGGGCGAACTCGACGTGCGTATGACCGCCGAGCTCTTCGGTGGCCGTCCCCTCGCCGAGGCGCTTGCCCCCGAATGGGACGGCGGCATCTACTACGCCGCACAGCGCCGCAACGCCACCCCCGCCGAGAAGGACACCTCCGCATCCCTCGCTCTGTTCTACATCTCGCGTTGGAAAAACCGGGACTCTGCCCGCAGCTTCTTCGATGTCTTCGAGCAGGAGCTCCCCCGCCAGTACAACGGCCTCACTCGCCGCCAGACGGATGAAACGGCTGATGACGAGCGGGTTTACTCTACCCGTCAGGGGGACGTCCTTCTGTCTCTGAAGGACAACACCGTATGGGTGAGTGAGGGCTTCGATCTCGCCGTCGCCCGCAAGCTCCGCACCGCCGTCGATGCCGCCAATGCACCACTTGGCAGTGGCCCCATCCAGCAGGCCCGCACCCAGCGCCCGGACCACGATCTGATCGGCGGCCTGGTCGGCACCCTCAGCCAGTTCGGAATGATCAAGGCAGCCATCCGTTAAGGGAACGCTTTGCGCACCCTTCTCTAGTCCTCAGTTCCTGCAGCCGCACTGCGGGAATTGAGAGCTTCTTGCCGAAAACAGCAACTTCGCCTGGGCCAAACGTTTATCGCATCTGAAAATCGACGTATACTGAGGATCTATGTCGATCATTCGCAATGCCGCCGCCATCGCCAAGGGAATGAGTATTACGCTCCGGGAAGGCTTCCAGCCCAGCCAGGTGGAGAACTACCCTGACGGCAAGGGCCCCATGCGCGGCGCTCAGTTTCAGGAGCGCTTCCGCGGCAAGCATCAGTTGCAGCGCGACGAGAACGGCCTTGAAAAGTGCGTTGCCTGCTTCCTCTGCGCAGCGGCCTGCCCCTCCAACTGCATCTATATCGAAGCTGCGGACAACACCACCGAGACCCGCATCTCCTCGGCCGACCGCTACGCCAAGGTCTACAACATCGACTACAACCGCTGCATCTTCTGCGGCTACTGCGTGGAGGCCTGCCCCACCGACGCCATCACCCACGGTCACGGCTTCGAGCTTGCCAGCCTCAATGCCACCACCATGGTCATGCGCAAGGAAGACCTGTTAGTGCCAGTGGCAACGGGTCTTCCGCATTCAGCTAAAGAAGAGGTTGAAGTGCTCGCCTAGACCTTAAAGTTTTAGATTCACAGTAAGCGGCGAGCCATGATTGGCTCGCCGTTGTGCGATAGGCGCTGAATACTCGCGCCGGGAACGGGAAAGATATGAAAAAAGTTCACCACCATCCGCTGGAGGCGATCCTCGAGCATCGCATCGCCATCATCGACGGCGCCATGGGCACCACCATCCGCACCTACGGCATGACCGAAAACGACATTCGCGGGGACCGGTTTCAGCACTCCACCAAGGATCTGCTCAACAACGGAGACCTCTTCTCGCTCACCCAGCCGAAGATGATTGGCGACATCCATCGCCGCTTTCTCGAGGCTGGCGCCGACATCATCGAGACCAATACCTTTGGCGCCACCAGCATCACCCAGAGCGAATTTTTCGTAGACGACCCCCGCGAGCACGGCGGCCGCAAGGACCCCGAGTTCTACCAGAAGATCATCGTAGACGCCTCTCTCAACGCCCTCGCGTGGGACATCAACTACACCTCCGCGCAGCAGTGCCGCGAGTGGGCTGACCGCGTTGCCAGCGACACTGGCCGCCAGCGTTTCGTCGCAGGTGCTATCGGTCCGCTCACCGTTTCGCTCTCCAACTCCCCCGACGCCGACGACGCAGGCTTTCGCGTCGTCACCTTCGATCAGGTAAAGACCGCTTACGCCCACCAGGTCCGCGCGCTCATCGCAGGCGGCGTCGATCTTCTGCTCGTCGAGACCATCTTCGACTCGCTCAACGCCAAAGCGGCGCTCGTCGCCATCCGCGAAGTCTTCGATGCCGACGGCCTCACCGCCTCTGGCAAAGAACTTCCCGTCATGATCTCAGCCGCCGTCGGCCGCGGCGGCGAAACCCTCATCTCCGCACAGACCACTGAGGCCTTCTGGAACGCGGTGAAGCACGTAAAGCCGCTCTCCGTGGGTCTCAACTGCTCGCTCGGCCCTGACCTCATGTACCCATTCCTCAGCGAGCTTTCCGAGAAAGCGAACGTCGCCATCTCCTGCTATCCCAACGCCGGTCTGCCCAATCCGTTGTCCGAGACAGGCTTCGATCTTGGCCCCGACGATATGGCGCGTTTCCTCGGTGACTTCGCTCGTGGAGGTCTCATCAACATCGCCGGCGGTTGTTGCGGCAACACCCCCGAGCACATAGCGGCCATTGCCAGGGCGCTCGAGGGCATGCATCCGCGTGAACTCGCGCACCGCGAGGTGGCAGCGTGAGCACTGGTGCATCAAGCGTCAGCGCAGGCGCATCGTATGTGAGCATGGAATTCAGTCCGCTGCGTCTCTCTGGCAGCCAACCCTTCACGCAGCAGCGCGGCGTCTACATCATGATTGGCGAGCGCACCAACGTGGCTGGTTCGCCGAAGTTTGCCAAACTGGTGAAGGAAGGCAAGTTCGAAGACGCCGTCAGCATCGCCCTCCAGCAGGTCGAAAATGGTGCCAACGTCATCGACATCTGCATGGACGAGGGCATGATCGACGGCGTCTCTGCGATGACCCGCTACCTGCAACTATTGGCCAGCGAGCCCGAGGTCGCCAAGGTCCCCTTCATGGTCGACTCCTCCAAGTGGGAGGTCATCGAGGCTGGCCTCAAGTGCCTTCAGGGGAAGGGAATCGTCAACTCGATCTCGCTCAAGGAAGGCGAAGAAAAGTTTCTCCACAACGCCGCAACCGTGCTCAGGTACGGCGCTGCTGCAGTCGTCATGGCCTTCGACGAACAGGGCCAGGCCGCGACCTACGACGAGAAGATCCGCATCTGCAAACGAGCCTATGACCTGCTCGTCAACGAAGTCGGATTTCCACCCGAAGACATCATCTTCGACCCCAACATCCTCACGGTCGCCACCGGCATGGAGGAGCACAATAACTATGCCGTCGATTTCATCAACGCCACGCGCTGGATCAAGGAGAATCTTCCCCACGCCAAAGTTTCGGGTGGCGTCTCCAACATCTCCTTCAGCTTCCGCGGCAACAACAAGGTCCGCGAGGCCATGCACTCGGCCTTTCTCTATCACGCCATCGCCGCTGGCATGGACATGGGCATCGTCAATGCCGGCATGCTCGAAGTCTACGAAGAGATCGAGCCGGAACTTAAAGTATTAGTCGAGGACGTCCTTCTCAACCGTCGCCCCGACGCCACCGAGCGTCTCGTAGAGTATGGCGAAACGCTCAAGGGCGCAGGCAAGGCCGTCAACGAGAAGAAGGCCGAAGAATGGCGCGACGGCACCGTCGAAGAGCGTCTCTCGCACGCACTGGTGAAGGGAATCGACACCTACATCGAACTCGACGCCGAGGAAGCCCGCGTCAAGCTCGGTCGCCCCCTGCTGGTCATTGAAGGCCCGTTGATGGCCGGCATGAGCGTCGTCGGCGACCTCTTCGGTGCGGGTAAAATGTTCCTTCCGCAGGTCGTCAAATCTGCCCGCGTGATGAAGAAAGCCGTCGCGCATCTCACGCCGTACATGGAGGCTGAGAAGGCAGCGCTCGAAGCTTCGGGCCAGGTCGTGAAGGCGCAGGGAAAGATCGTCCTCGCCACCGTCAAGGGCGATGTCCACGATATCGGCAAGAACATCGTCGGCGTCGTCCTCGCATGCAATAACTATGAGGTCATCGATATGGGCGTGATGGTCGCCTGCGAAAAGATTCTCGAACGAGCGAAGGCCGAGAAGGCCGACATCATCGGTCTCAGTGGCCTCATTACGCCATCGCTCGACGAGATGGTGCATGTCGCCAAAGAGATGGAGCGCCAGGGCTTCAAGGTGCCTCTGCTGATCGGCGGCGCAACCACCAGCCGTGCTCACACAGCCATCAAGATTGCACCGCACTACAGCCAGCCCGTCGTCCACGTCCTCGATGCCAGTCGCGCGGTCCCCGTAACCACCAGCCTGCTCAGCGAAGATGGCAAGGCAGCGTTCGTGGAAAAGCATCGAGCCGACTACGATGCACTTCGCAAGTCCCACTCTGCTCCACGCCAGCAGGTTGTCTCCCTCGACACCGCGCGATCCCGCCGCACGCCCATCGACTGGCGCATTGAAGACCTCCCCACACCGGAGTTCACCGGCATCCGTGTACTCGATAATTTCCCGCTCGCCACGCTGCGCGAATACATCGACTGGTCGCCCTTCTTCCACACCTGGGGCATGAAGGGTATCTATCCCCGCATCCTCGATCACGAAGAGCATGGTGCACAGGCGCGTCAGATCTTCAACGACGCCAACGCTCTCCTCGACACCATCATCGAGAAGAACCTCATCACGGCACGCGGCGTCTACGGCTTCTTTCCGGCCAGCGCCGTAGGCGACGATATCGAGCTCTATACAGACGAGACGCGTTCCACGGTCCTTACAAAATTCCACTTTCTCCGCCAGCAGGCCAACCGCGAAGGGAACGAACCCTGCCGCTCGCTCGTCGACTTCATCGCACCCAGGGAGACGAGTCTCCCCGACCACATCGGAGCCTTCGCCGTCACCAGCGGCATCGGCCTCAAAGAGTTGTGCGACAGCTTCCGCGCCAGCAACGACGACTACAACGCAATTATGGCGGAGGCCATCGCTGACCGCCTCGCCGAAGCCTTCGCCGAATACCTGCACAAGCGCGTCCGCGACGAGTGGGGCTACGGCCGCGACGAGGGCCTCGCCCCCGCCGATCTCATCCTGGAAAAATATCGCGGCATCCGCCCCGCCCCGGGCTATCCCGCCTGCCCCGACCACACCGAGAAGGGCACGCTCTGGCAATTGCTCAATGTGCACGCGAACACCGGCATGATCCTCACCGAGTCCTTCGCCATGTGGCCCGGCTCCAGCGTCAGCGGACTATACTTTGCGCACCCGGCCGCGCGATACTTCAGCCTTGGCAGGATCGACCGTGACCAGGTCGCCGACTACGCCGCCCGCAAGGGCATCAGCGTCGGAGAGGTTGAACGCTGGCTCGGGCAAAACCTGAACTACGAGTCCGGCGTATAAATCTCCCTCGGGAGGATAGCCATGCAAACGGAAAGCAATCTCTGGCCAGAGCTTCGCTGGGAAGACTGGTCCGCCACCGCCGACACCCTCCACATGTGGACGCAGATCGCAGGCAAGACTCGCCTCGCGCTCAGCCCGCTACAGGCCCACTGGTGGAACGTTCCGCTCTATGTCAGCGCGCGCGGCCTGAGCACCTCCGCCATGCCCTACGGCGACGAGTTTCTCGATATCGAGTTCGACTTCGTCCACCACCAACTGCTCTTCCGCACCAGCACCGGAGCCAGCGCATCCACGCCGCTGCGCGCGCAAACTGTCGCCAAATTCTACGCTGAGTTCCAGAAGACGCTCGCCGATCTCGGCATTCCCGTCTCGATCTACGCCACACCCGTCGAAATCGCTCATCCGATTCCATTCGCCGAAGACATCGAGCATTCCTCCTACGATCCAGACGCAGCGCATCGCTTCTGGAGAATTCTCATTCGTGCCGATCAGGTCCTCCAGAAGTTCTCCTCCAGCTTCCTCGGCAAGATCAGCCCGGTCCATTTCTTCTGGGGCAGCTTCGATCTCGCCGTCACGCGCTTCTCCGGCCGTCTCGCTCCACCCCGCGAAGGCGCCGACGCCATCACCCGCGAGGCCTACTCGCACGAGGTCATCAGCGCCGGCTTCTGGCCCGGCAACGGAGGCTACGGCAAGGCAGCCTTCTACTGTTACGCCGCGCCCTCACCTCCCGGCCTCGCCGCCGCAAGCATCCAGCCTGCGCAGGCCTTCTTCGATCCCAGTCTCGGCGAGTTCATCCTGCTCTACGATGACCTTCGCAGCTCTTCCTCACCCGACGACACATTACTCGCCTTCCTCCAAAGCACCTACAACGCAGCCGCCAATCTCGCCCAATGGGACCGCAAGGCGCTCGAGCGGCGGCAGGCTGTACGATAGGAGATCATCTCAATTCAGATCCACGGAGAGTGCATGAAAGTCAGTGTTATCGGAGTTCTTGCCGTCACACTTTGCGGCACGTCATTTGCGCAGGGTCCGCAGTTGCCCCAGCAGGACCGCGCCCTCGCACGACAAATCTTCAAGGAGTTCATCGAGACCAATTCACAGGACTCCAACGGCAGTGTCACCGCCGTCTCCGTCGCCGCGCGCAATGAGTTGCTCAAGGCCGGCTTCGCTCCCGCCGACCTCATCCTTGCCGGCCCTAACGACCGCAAGCAGAACCTCGTCGTCCGCTATCACGGCGTCCCCGGCTCACAACTCAAGCCCATCCTCATCATCGGGCACGAGGACGTCGTCGAGGCCCGCCGCTCCGACTGGACCACCGACCCATACACCCTCGTCGAGAAGGATGGCTACTTCTACGGTCGCGGCACGCAGGACATGAAGGACGGAGACGCCGACGTCGTCGAGAGCTTCATTCGCCTCAAGCGTGAAGGCTACGTCCCCGACCGCGATATCACCCTCGCTCTCACCGCCGACGAAGAAGGTGGCAAGTCCAACGGCGTAAGCTGGCTGGTTAAAAATCGTCCCGAGCTCATGCAGGCCGCCTTCGTCATCAACCCCGACGGCGAAGGACCCACCCTGCGCGACGGCAAGCCAACCGAACTCGACGTCGAAGCCACGCAGAAGACCTACGCAGACTTCCACATCGTCGCCACCAACCGCGGCGGACACAGCTCCGAGCCTCGCCCCGACAACGCCATCTACGAGCTCATGCACGCACTCCTGAAGCTCGAAGCCTCACCCTTTCCCGTCGAACTCAACGACGTCACACGTGCTCAGCTCGAAGCCAGTGAAAAGGTGACCACCCCGCAGCGCGCCGCCGACATTCGTGGCATCCTCCAGACGCCGCCCGATCCCGCCGCCGTCGCCGACTTCTCCAAAGACCCCGAAGACAACGCCATGCTCCGCACCACCTGCGTAGCCACCATGCTCAAGGGTGGCCATGCGCCCAACGCTCTGCCCGGCGAAGCAGACGCCAACGTGAACTGCCGCATCCTCCCCGGCCACTCCCAGGAAGCCACGCGCAAAACCCTCATCGGAATCTTCGACGACCCCAAACTCACCGTCGAGTATATGGCTGATGACGGCACGCTCTCACCCACCGCTCCCAACCGCGAGAGCCAGCCGCCACCACCCTTGCTCGCCGCCGTCTTCGATCCACTCCATCAGGTTGCAGCCGAACTCTGGCCCGGAATGGTTGTCATTCCCAGCATGTCTGTCGGTGCCAGCGACTCGATCTACACCATGCAGGCCGGCATTCCCAGCTACGGCATCGGCGGCGCTGCCATCGAGTACAACGACAACCGCATGCACGGCCGCGACGAGCGCCTCAGCGTCGACTCGTACTACAAAAGTGTGGAGTTCTTCTACCTCTACCTGAAGGCGCTCACCAGGTAGCATTCAGGCCGCGACTGGTGCCGCAGCCCTCGACTTCAGAGCATGACTTCGGAGCCTAGGACTTCGGCGCCAGCGCGGCCACATTTCCCGTCGGCGCTGCACCCGGCTTGGCCGGCGCATACTTGCTGGCGCACTTGGCCTGCAACTGCGTGGCGTGGAACGTGCCATCGCGGCCATAGGTTCCAATTGCCAGCGTCTGCGCATCATCCTTGAACTCGTCCGGCGGCGGCTCCGCACCTTCGTACCGCACGCGGAGTGTCTTGTCCTTCTCGATCAGCGTGAAGTTTGCGTTGGGTCCAAAGCGCGTGATGCTGCCCGGCTCCACATTGCCTGCAACGCGCAGATTGACCTTGTACGCCTTGTTGCCCATGCCCTGCAGTTCGGCGATAGTGACGTAGTAGCTCTTGGCGTTACCGGACGCGGATACAGCCAGCCACGCAACCGTAGCCACCACAACAGCGCCGGCTATGATGAACTTCACAATCGAGTTTGATTTCTGCTTTGCCATACGTCCTTAGTTTACTCCGCGAAGTCCACTGCGAGGGTGTGATTCTGGTCACTCGACTGCACCGCTAACTCGAGTAGGCGGATCGCACGATAGCCATCCTCGGCCGATATCACCAACGGCGCCTCGCCCCGAATCGCATCGCGAACGCTCGCATAAAACTTGCGGTAGTCGCCCACTTCGCTGGCCACCTTGCTGCGCTCCAACTGTCCCGGCTCGGCTGGGTCCGCCGCCAGCGTCAACGTTCCCCAATCCGCCTCTACCTCTGGCAGCCACGCTTTCGCCGACCCCATCTCCGGTGGCCGCGCCCCGCCCAGCAGCGCCGCCTCCTGCGGATCCAGCCCGTGCTTCACATAGCTCCCCAGCGTTCCATGCACCCGGAAACGCGGTGCCGCCTCCGCTGCAATCATCGTCGAATGGCACTCATAGCGAAGCCCATGTCCATCTGGCCGCACAAAATCCAGCACAATGTCGAACGCGTCATCGATCGCCGTCACATCCCGCTCCCTGCGAACGCTGGCGGTAATGGACTTCGGTGCACCAAACAGTGCCAGCGCCTGATCCACCAGGTGTGGCCCCAGGTCAAACAGCAATCCATTCGCGGAGCCGGCCGCTTCCTTCCACGTATTCGCGCGCTGGATCGGCCGAAAGCGATCGAAGTGCGAGACCACCCGCACCACGCGTCCCAGCCGGCCTTCAGCAGGCAGCCTCCGCACCGTCAAAAAGTCTCCATCGAACCGCCGATTGTGAAACGGTGCCAGCACCTTCCCCTGCCGCGTGGCCAGCGTGATCAGCTCCCGCGCCTCCGCTGCCGTCCCCGCTATCGGCTTGTCGATCACCACATGTTTGCCCGCCTCCAGCGCCCTTCGCGCCAGCTCCACATGCGACTCATTCGGTGTCGCCACCACGATCAGATCGATCTCAGGATCACGAAACGCCTCCTCCACCGAGCGCACAACGCGCGTCGCTGGATAATCTGCAGCCGCATCGTCTCCATGCCGCTGCACAATCACCGAAAGCTCCAACCCGGGAACCGCATGCACGAACGGCGAGTGGAAGATGCGCCCGGCAAAACCATAACCCAGAACAGCAGTGCGAATTGGCAGTGACATCGGTCCATCCTACAACGGCCTTCTGCATCACGTCGCAGCGCCGCAGGCTAAATCACATCAGGGTTGCGCGGCATCGCGGATCGGCGTCGTCGAAGGCTTCACTGGCGCATCGCCCATCAGTCGTGCAACCGCCGGTTCAATCGCCGATGCCATCAGCCGTTGCCCAATCGCTGTCGGATGCAGCGCCGGGCGCGGTGGCGTCAACGTCGGGTCATAGAACAAACTGCTATCCAACTCCCCGTGCGCATAAAAAACCACTCCAATATCAATGTAGGAGACCAGCGGGTCTTCGCCGCCCGCATAGTGGCTGCTCAGGTAGGAGTTCACGTCGAAGTTCCGCTCCCTCGACGGCAGCGCTGTCGGCAGAATTCCCATAAGCAGAATCTTCGTCTCCGGCAGTCGATGCCGCAGGTCCGCAATAACCGCATCGATGCCCTTCTCGGTCTCCTCCGCAGTCTCTCCAAAGAACCCCGTATTGTTGGTGCCGATCAGCACCACGGCCAGTTTCGGATGCAGTCCCTGAACCTCGCCGTGATCCAGCCTCCACAGCACGTTAGCTGTCGTATCGCCGCTGAAGCCAAGGTTCAACGCCTTGCGTGCCGCATAATACTGTTGCCAGACCGGCTGAAAGTCCTGGTTCGCCGGCTCCGTCTTGTCGTAGTTATTCGTAATGGAGTCGCCAATCAGCAACAACTGCGCATCCGGATGGCTTGCCACCTCGGCCACAATCGCCTTATGCCGTGCCGCCCACCATCCCTCCGACAGGCGGTCAGTTGGCACCACTGCCGGATTCTGCGCATCAGCCACAACCGCAGCCCCCGGCGGCTGCACCTGCCCCACCGCCAACAGCGGCACCGAACACAACACACCGGCAACCACCGCAGACACGCAAAAATCCTTCAGCAAAATCCTCATAGGCTTCCATCCTACGACGAACGATCCGCCCGCTTTGTTAGCCAATCGTCCGCAGCGCCGGATACATCCTCCGATACCGCCCATACGCCTCTGCCATCACCTCCGCATGCCTGGGCACAATCGCCTCCGCAGCCCGCACCGTGGCCTCGCAAGCAGCCTCCACCGACGCCCACGCTCCCACGCCCGTCCCCGCCAGCAGCGCAGCTCCAAACGCTCCACCCTCCTCCGCCTCCAGCAGCTCCACCGGCCGTCCATACACATCGGCCTGAATCTGCCGCCACAGTGGCCCACGCGCGCCGCCGCCGCCCAGCCGGATCTTCTCCACCGGAATCCCCAACTCTGCAAACAGCGTGAACGTGTCCTGCAGCGAAAACGCAACGCCCTCCAGCACAGCGCGAACGAAGTGCGCGCCCGTAGTCGATGCGGTAATCCCCACAAACGCGGCCCTCGCCTTCGGGTCCAGGTGCGGTGTCCGCTCCCCAAAAAGATACGGAGCCCACAGCAACCCATCACTCCCCGCCGGAACATCCGCCGCCAGCGCCGTCAATTCGTCGTAGGAGCGGGAAGGGAAGAAGGTGTCCTTCAAATACCGAAAGCTCAACCCTGCGCCATTCGTCACGCCCATCACATGCCACACTCCCGGCGCCGCATGGCAAAACGTGTGCAGCCGCCCCTTCGGATCGAGCGTAGGCTCAGCCGTCGCTGCAAACACGACCCCCGAGGTCCCAATCGTCGCCGACACCGATCCCGGCGCAAGAATCCCCATCCCTACCGCGCCCGCACCCTGGTCGCCCGCGCCGGCCGCCACCGGCGTACCTGCCTTCAGGCCCGTCGCCGCCGCTCCCGCCTCCGAGATTCGCGCGCAGATCTCCGGCCCCTCAAACAGCTCCGGCAGCCAGCTCATCGGAATCCCCGTCAGCGCGGCCATCTCCGCCGACCATCGCCGATGCGCCACATCCAGCAGCAGCGTCCCCGACGCCTCCTGCATATCCATCGCATACACGCCCGTCATCCGCAGCCGAACGTAATCCTTCGGGCACAGCACATGTGCAATCCGCGCAAAGATCTCCGGCTGTTCCTCGCGCACCCACAGCAGCTTGGTCAGCGTAAAGTTGGGCAGCGCCGGATTGGCCGTCAACTCAATGATCCGCTCGTAGCCGATCGTTGCATTCAGCCAGTCGCACTGCGGCTGCGTCCGCTGGTCGCACCATATCAACGCTGGCCGCAGCACCTCACCCGCCGCATCCAGCATCACGCATCCATGCATCTGGCCGGTCAGCCCCACGGCCTCCACCGCTTCCACATGTCCCGCCTCGGCGGCACACTTCAGCGCCCCCGCAATCGCCTCCTGCGCCGCACGCCACCAGTCCTCCGGCTCCTGCTCTGCCCATCCCACCTGCTCTGACCGGATCGCCGCATGCTCCGCCGCGTGTGACGCCAGCACCTTACCCGCGCGGTCAATAAGAATGGCGCGGGTCCCGCCCGTACCAACATCAATTCCAAGAAACATGAGGGCCCTCCCTGGGCGCAATCTGCCTGCATCCAAGAGTGTAAAGCGTCGGGGCCTACTTTGTTTTAGCGATTTAACTCTAAGCCTTTGCGCCGCCCTGCTCGCACTCCCTCGCCCACAGGCTCTGCCGCAAACAACTGCAATTGAGCCTCCCTGTGGATATTCTGCTCAAGTTTTGCATACATCATCCTTCTCGAAGCATCTGTTCAAACACAGGGGAAAACGCCGAAACTGACCGGCGGGTTCAGCCGACGATTTAGCATGAAACCTATGACTCGATTCCACACACGCGCGTTCCCGAACGCGATAGGGCGGGCAACTGTGCTGCTGATGTTGGCGGCGACCACCCATCTCGCCCTCGCGCAGGCCCCCGCGTCGCAGGGCGGAAGCACCGGCACCACCGCCAACGGTGGCAACGCCGAGCTCGGGGTGGCCGTCCAGACGCAGCAGCAGCTCGCAGCTCCCGGCCCGGCCATCAGTCCCTCCAGCACCACCACCCAGACCGGCATCGACCCCAGCTTCCACGGCAGCCTCGTGCGCGGCCAGGCCACCGCCGATGTTCTACCCCTGGGCTTCGACGACGCCATCCAGCGCGGCCTCCAGAACAATCTCGGCCTCATCCTGCAAGGCTCCAGCCAGCGCCAGGCCGGCGGCCAGCGCCTCGAACAGCTCCAGTCGCTGCTCCCCACCGTCACCGGCGCCGTGTCCATCACCGTGGAGCAGATCGACCTCGCCGCCGAGGGCCTTAAGTTCCCCGGAATCAACCCCATCATCGGCCCCTTTCAAGTAGAGGATTTCCGCGCCTACCTCACCCAGAATCTCGTCAACCTCAGCGCGTTCGAGAACTACCTCGCCTCCAAACATAACTTTCAGGCAGCTCAACTCACCGCACAGGACGCCCGCGATCTCGTCGTCCTCACCGTCGGCAACGCCTATCTGCTCTGCATAGCGGACGAGGCCAGAATCAAGGCCGTGCAAGCCGAGCTCGACAGCTCCAAGCTCTCCTTCGACCAGGCAAGCGCCGCGCACGAAGCCGGCACCAGCCCGCGCCTCGACGTCCTCCGCGCTCAGGTTGATTACCAGAGCGAGCAGCAGACCCTGATTGCCACCACCAACCAGTTGGCCAAGGACAAGCTCTCGCTCGCCCGCGCCATCGGTCTCCCACTCGACCAGAAATTTGATCTCGCCGACACCACGCCCTATCAGGCATTCGACACGCCCGATCCCGATGCCGCCTTCCAGCAGGCACTCGCACACCGCAAGGACATCGCTGCCGCAGCCGAGCAGACCAAAGCCGCCGAAGCTGCGAAGAAGGCCGCCGTCTATGACCAGCTTCCCGTCGTCAGCGTGAACGGAAACTTCGGTGACATGGGCGAGACCGTCACCCACTCCCACGGAACCTACACTGCCACCGGCCAGATCTCCGCGCCGATTCTCCAGATCGCCCGTATGCGCGGCGAGCAGGAGACCGCCGGCGCGCAACTCGATCAGGCCAAGGCAAAGCTCTCCGACCAGATCCAGCAGGTCAACGCCGACAACCGCGACGCCATCCTCGACATTCAGACCGCGGCCAAGCTGGTCGAAGCGACCAAAAGTAACGTAGACCTTGCGCGCGAAGCTCTCAGCGAAGCGCAGCAACGATTCAAGGCGGGCGTGGACTCCAGTCTCTCCGTCTCCCAGGCGCTGGCCACCGACCGCCAGGCCGAAGACCAGTACATCAGCGCGCTCTACCAGCACAACGTCGCCAAGCTCGCACTGGCACGGGCGCTGGGTGTAGCGTCGACCAACTACAAACAGTATCTCGGAGGAAAGTAAGCGTGGCCGATCAGACCGAACAAGTACAAAAAACGGAGACGCCAGCCGCTCCCGCCAACGACCACTCGGGCAAGAAGCTCATCGGCATCATCATCCTCGCGGTGATTGTCCTCGGCTCCGCCTTTTACTATTGGCGCTCCACCTTCACCGAGGACACCGACGACGCGCAGATTGACGGCAACCTCTATCAGGTCAGCTCGCGCGTCTCCGGCCAGGTCATCCACGTCGACGTCGAAGAGGAGCAGTTCGTCCACCAGGGCGATCCCATCGCCGAGATCGACCCCAAGGACCTCCAGGTAGCCCTCGAGCAGGCTCAGGCCAATCTCGCCAACGCTCAGGCCGCCTACGAGCAGGCCCAGGTCAACGTCCCCATCACCAACGTTCAGGTCTCCACCACCGTCCAGACCTCCACCTCCGACGTCCTCGGCAGTCAGGCCTCGGTCGAGCAGGCCGAAGCCCAGGTCCAGGTCGCAAGGGCCAAGGTGCAATCCGCCAAAGCCCAGGCCCTTCGCTCGCAGCTTGACGTTCAGCGCTACACCCCGCTGGTCTCCAAGGACGTCATCTCGAAGCAGCAGTTCGACGCCGCCGTAGCCCAGGCCGCCGCCGACCAGGGCACCCTCGACGCCGCCGAGCGCGACGTCAAGGCTCAGGAGGACTCCGTCCGCCTGATGCGCCAGCGCCTCGCCCAGTCGCAGTCCCAGCAGGTCCAGAGCGTCAAGAACGCTCCCCGGCAGGTTGCCGTACAGCAGGCCCGCGCCGTCGCCGCCGCCGCTGCCATCAAGGAAGCTCAGGCCAAAGTCGATCAGGCCAGGCTGAACCTCAGCTACACCAAAATCCTCTCGCCCGTCACCGGCATCGTCAGCAACAAGAGCGTCGCCTCCGGCCAGAATCTCAGTGTCGGGCAGTCTCTGATGACCATCGTCCCGCTCACCGACCTCTGGATCACCGCCAACTTCAAGGAGACCCAGCTCAAGGAGATGAAGTCCGGTCAGAAGGTTGACATCGAAGTCGACGCTCTCGGCGGCCGCAAGTTCACCGGCGTCGTAGACGAGATCGGCGGCGCCACCGGCAGTTCCCTCAGCCTCTTCCCGCCGGAGAACGCCACCGGCAACTACGTCAAGGTGGTGCAGCGCATCCCGGTCCGCATCAACTTCACCAACCTCGACAAGGAGAACAAGGACTTCGCCCTTCGCATCGGCATGTCCGTCGTTCCTACGGTGCACGTCAAGAACTGAAACCGTCGCAGAGCTCTTGGTTATGCAGAAAAGGCAGGTGGCTTCAGCCTCCTGCCTTTTCTGTTGCCCCACGAGACCTCTGCTCTACCTCGTCGTGTTGAATGTGCCGGACACCTTCCCGCCAGCCTGGCGAGGCTTTCGCCGCTGGGGAATGCAAGGAGCTGGTTTAGAGCTTTCCTCAATCCCTCGCCGCAGCGATTCCCCACAGTCCGGCTCTGTCCGGGCAATTTTTGCACTTGCAACCTTTCTGCACCGCGCTGCACAATCCATCATCTACTCTCTAGAGCAGAGATTTCCTTCGTCTGCGGAGAGGATGAGGTGATGCATTCGGTTCTGAGCCTGCTGACCCACCACACCTACGCCCTGATCTTCGGTTGGGTGTTGATCGAGCAGGGCGGCCTGCCGATTCCCAGCATTCCGCTCATGATCGCAGTCGGCACCATGAGCGCCGCGCACAAGCTCCACGTCGCCTACGCCATTCCCGTCATCCTGTTCGCCTGTCTTCTCGCGGACTCCGCCTGGTACCTCCTCGGCCGGCACTTCGGCTCTCGCGTCCTCGACGTCCTCTGCCGCTTCTCGCTTGAGGCCGCAACCTGCGTCGAGCGCACCCACGGCACGGTCAGCAGGCGCGGTGCCTTCACCCTTCTCTTCGCCAAGTTCGTCCCCGGCCTCAGCACCGTAGCCGCACCCATCGCCGGCCAGGTCAAAATCGACTACCTCACCTTCGTCCTGTACGATATGGCCGGCTCTCTCCTCTGGGCCGGTGCGTGGCTCTTCGCCGGCCGCTTCTTCGGCGATCTCGCCCGCCGCAGCAGTGACTTTTTCGCCGTACTTGGCCACTTTGGCATCGCACTGGTCCTGCTCACTGTCCTCACCCTGGTGATCTTCCGCCTGGTCAAGCGCAGCCGCTTCCTCGCCCAGTTGGAGGGCCTCCGCCTCGAGCCCGAGCAACTATGGGCCATGATCACCGACGCCGAAAGCGCAGGCCACGACCGCCCTTTCATCATCGATCTCCGCCATCCGCTCGACGTCCTCACCGACCCCCTTGTTCTCCCCGGAGCCCTGCGCATCGGCCCCGATGAGCTCAAGCAGCGCCGGCAGATTATCCCCACCGATCGCGATATCGTCCTCTACTGCACCTGTCCCAGCGAAGAGACCAGCGCCAAGGTCGCGCTCGAACTCCACCGCATGGGCATTCGCCGCGTTCGCCCCCTCCGCGGCGGTCTCCAGGGCTGGAAGGACGCTGGCTACCCCGTCGACGACGCCGTCTTCATCTGAGCATTTTGCGTTCATTTGACGATTTTTGTGGCGCAATCTATCCCTCCCGGTAGATGATGGTCTGCAATGTCCACCATGCTCCCAGTCTCGGGCTCCTCAGACGCGCCCGCTCCTGAACCGACCGGCCGCACCACCACCGCCCCCACGCGCATCCTCTCCGTAGATATTCTGCGCGGCATCACCATCGCCTTCATGATCCTGGTCAACGATCCCGGCGACTGGTCCCACGTCTTCGAGCCCCTCGACCACTCCCCCTGGAACGGGTGGACACTCACCGACCTCGTCTTCCCGACATTCCTCTTTCTGGTCGGCGCCTCCATCATCTTCTCTCTCGATTCCCGCGCCAAGAAAGGTGACTGCCGCAAGACCCTCTCCGGCCACATCTTTCTCCGCACCGCGAAAATCCTCCTCCTGCAATACCTCCTCGTCTTCTTCCCGGCCATGCACTGGACCTCGATGCGTCTCTACGGCGTCCTCCCGCGCATCGCCCTCTGCTATCTCTTTGCCGGCCTGATCCTTATCGCCACCATGAAGCTCAACTCCCGCGTCCCGATCCTGGTGGGCATCACCGCCGTGCTCCTCATCGGCTACTGGGTACTACTCCGCTGGGTGCCAGTCCCCGGCGTCGGTCTCCCCGGCCGCGACATCCCCTTCATGGACAAGAACCTCAACCTCACCTCCTGGCTCGATCGCGCCACCATGGTCTGGACACAGCGCTGGCTGCACACCGGCGTGCTCTATCTCAAGACCCGAGACCCCGAAGGCCTGCTCAGCACGCTTCCGGCTGTTGCCACCACCCTGCTCGGCGCGCTCACCGGTCTCTGGATGCGCCACACCCGCGGAGTCCAGGGGAGCACCACCCAGCGAAACAGCCACCCTCTCCGCCGCATGCAACTCGCTCTCGCCCTCGGTGGAATTGCCGCCGTCCTCGCCGGAGAACTCTGGTCCCCGTGGTTCCCCATCAATAAGAACCTCTGGACCTCCAGCTATGTCCTGCTATCCGCAGGTTGGGCGGCCCTCGCCCTTGCCGCACTCTCCCTCCTCGTCGACCGCCGTCCCGAACCCTGGCCGCGCTGGCTCCGCATCTCCACCTGGCCCTGGTTCGTCTTCGGCTCCAACGCCATCGCCGCCTATGTCGTCTCGGTGATCATCGTCAAAACCTGCCTCTTCATCAAAATCACCGGCCCCGACGGCCTCAAGCGCACCCTCTGGCTCCTTTATTACAAGACCGTCTTTGCCCGCACCGCCTCAACCAACTGGACCTCCCTTGCCTTCGCCATCAGCATCGTCATCCTCTGTTTCCTTCCCAACCTGTTCCTCTGGCGTCGCAGGATCTTCCTCAAAATCTGACGCCTGCTCCGCCACCAACCCGACCTCCGCCGCCGCGTGCAGATGTCAAGCCCCCGTAACCACCAAAAGCTGCCGAAACCCTTGCAAACACTGGCGATTTATATTTTCAAAACCTGGCATACTTACCCTGCCCAACTCCCTATAATTGAAGTAGCGCCAAATTTAAAATCAACGCAGAGCCCAATTCCACCCCAGCCTGCCACCTGACACGCTCTCGTCTTCAGCCTCAAAACCGGGAAGGCAGACTTCCACAAGTCCAAGCCTAAGCCGCCTCCGGTCAATACTTTGGGCTGAAAAGTATACGGGGGGAGGCCCCCACCCACGACCACCCAACCCGGCGCTTCTCAGGCATCCCTCCGCGTCTGCACAAATCCTCCACCCGCGTCACAATAGAAGAGGATCAGCAAGATCAGGAAGAGGGAACAACGTGGGATACGAAAGTCTGCGCGACTGGATAAAAGCTCTCGACAAAGCCGGCGAACTCAAACGCGTCACAGCCGAAGTCTCGCCCATTCTCGAGATGGCAGAGATCGCCGACCGCGCCTCCAAATCCGGGAAGGGAACTGCCCGAGCCGGAGGCCCCGCTCTTCTCTTCGAGAACATCACCGGCTACAAGGGCGCGCAGGTCCTGATGAACCAGTTCGGCAGCGACCGCCGTATGCGTCTCGCCCTCGACGTCGCCTCCCTCGACGACGTCGCCAAGCGCATCGAAACCCTCCTCCACCCCGTCGCCCCCACTGGCATCATGGACAAGCTCAAGCTTCTCCCCATGCTCGCCGAAGTTGGCAGCTTCTTCCCCAAAACCATCGACGCAAAGAAGGCTCCCTGCAAAGAAGTCATCCTCCGCGGTGACGACATCGACGTCCTCAAATTTCCCGTCCTCCAGACCTGGCCCGACGACGGTGGCCGCTTCATCACCCTCCCGCTCGTCACCACGCGCGACCCCAAATCCGGCAAGCGCAATCTCGGTATGTACCGCATGCAGGTCTACGACGCCAACACCACCGGCATGCACTGGCAGCGCCAGAAGAACGCCGCCGAGCACCTCCGCGACCGCCTCCGCGCCGCTACTCCCGATGAAGCCGGCCAGGTCGAACTCATGGCCCTCACCGCTGGCGGCACCGCCTCCGCAGCCCCCAACACCGTCCCCCAACTCGTCGCCACCAGGATCCGCGGCGAGCGCATGGAAGTCGCCGTTGCCATCGGCACCGACCCCGCCACCACATTCTCCGCCATCGTCCCGGCGCCCCCCGAAGTCGAGGAGTACCTCATCGCCGGCTTCCTCCGCCAGCAGGCCGTCGAACTCGTTCGCTGCGAGACCGTAGACCTTGACGTCCCCGCAAACGCAGAGATCATCCTCGAAGGCTACGTCGAACTCGGCGAACTCCGCACCGAAGGCCCCTTCGGCGACCACACCGGCTTCTACACCATGCAGGACGACTACCCTGTCTTCCACATCACCTGCATCACGCACCGCAAAAACCCCATCTACGCCGCCACCGTCGTCGGCCGCCCGCCCATGGAAGACACCTGGATGATCAAGGGCGTCGAGCGCATCTTCCTTCCACTCATGAAGCTCACTCTCCCCGAGATCCTCGACATCAACCTCCCCGCCGAAGGCGTCGCCCACAACCTCATGCTCGTCCGCATCCGCAAGAGCTACCCCGGCCACGCGCGCAAGGTCATGCACGCCATCTGGGGCCTCGGCCAGGCCATGTTCACCAAGTGCATCGTCGTCGTCGACGAAGACTGCGACGTCCAGGACGTCTCTGAGGTCATGCTGCGCGTCGGCAACAACATCGACCCCGAGCGCGACATCCAGTTCACCCTCGGCCCCGTCGACACCCTCGACCACGCCAGCCGCCTCCCCAACTACGGCAGCAAGATGGGCATCGACGCTACCCGCAAGTGGCCCGCCGAAGGCTTCACCCGCCCTTGGCCCGCCATGCTGACCATGCCCACCGAAATAAAATCCAAGGTAGACGCACTCTGCAAATCCCTCGGCTTCTAACCCCGAACGATATACTGCTGGAGGCGCACTCAATCGCAACGCGCACCATGAGGAGACAGGTTTGGCGAAGGCAGAGATCGGCATCATCGGCGGCAGCGGGCTGTACAACATGGACGGTCTCACCAACGTCTCTGAGCACCGCATCGAAACACCCTTCGGAGACCCCAGCGAAGTCTTCGTCCTCGGCACCCTCGAAGGCCGCCAGGTCGCCTTCCTCGCACGCCACGGCAAAGGCCACCGTATCCTCCCCAGCGAGCTCAACTTCAAGGCCAACATCTACGCCATGAAGTCTCTCGGCGTCACCAGCATCCTCTCCGTCAGCGCCGTCGGCAGCCTCAAGGAAGAGCACAAGCCCACCGACTTCGTCATCCCCGACCAGTTCATCGATCGAACCTTCGCCCGCAGTTCTACCTTCTTCGGAGAGGGTGTCGTCGGCCACATCGCCTTCGCCGATCCCGTCTGTCCCATCGTCTCCTACGTCTTTGCCCAGGCCTGCGCCGAGGTCGGCGTCGTCGCCAAGCGCGGCGGTACCTACGTCTGCATGGAGGGTCCGCAGTTCTCCACTCGCGCCGAGTCCAACCTCTACCGCAGTTGGGGTGCCGACATCATCGGCATGACCAACCTCCAGGAGGCCAAGCTCGCCCGCGAAGCTGAAATCAGCTATGCCACCCTCGCCATGGTCACCGACTACGACTGCTGGCGCGAAGGCCATGACGACGTCACTATCGAGCAGGTCATCGCCGTCATGCATCAGAACTCCGGCAACGCCCAGAAGGTCGTCAAAGCAGCCGTCCGTCTCATGCCCACCGACCTCAGCGCCAGCCCCGCACAGACCGCTGCCAGATTCGCCATCATGACCGATCGCGCCGCCATCCCCGCCGCAACCAAAGCCAAGCTAAACCTCCTCTACGGCAAATACTGGTAGCCAAACTTTCATTACTCTGTCATCTCGACCGAAGCGAAGCGCAGTGGAGAGACCTGCAGCTCAGCTCTCCACCATCACAAAGCCCCCATCCCGGAGACCCATGTCCATTCTCGTAGTAGGTTCCGTAGCCTTCGACACCCTCGAAACTCCCAGCGGCAAGCGCGAGCGCGTCCTCGGCGGCGCCGCCACGCACTTCGCACTCGCGGCCAGTTTCTTCACCCAGGTCCGTGTCGTCGGCGTCGTCGGTGACGACTTCCTCCCCGAGCACGAAGCCGTCCTCACCTCCCGCGGCATCGACACCACCGGCATCGAGCACGTCCCCGGCAAGAGCTTCCACTGGACCGGCAGCTACGTCAAAGACCTATCTGCCGCCGAAACTCTCGCCACCGATCTCAACGTCTTCGCCGAGTTCGAGCCCAAGATTCCCCCCAGCTATCTCGACACCGACTACCTCTTCCTGGCCAACATTGATCCTGTCCTCCAATCCCGCGTCCGCGCCCACATGCCCCACGCCAAGCTCGTCGCCGGCGACACCATGAACTACTGGATCTCCGCCCACCGCGACAACCTCCTCAAGGTCCTCCGCGAGCTGGACGTCCTCATCATCAACGACAACGAAGCCCGCATGCTCACCGGCGAGACCAACAACATCCGCGCCGCCAAAGGCGTCCTCGCTCTCGGCCCTAAATCTCTCGTCGTCAAGTACGCCGAGCACGGTTCCGCTGCCTACTTCTCCCCGCACAGCTTCGGCGACGGAGCCCAGCGCAATCAGTTCCGTGCACCCGCCACGCCGCAGGAAGAGGTTGTCGACCCCACCGGTGCAGGCGACTCCTTCGCCGGCGGCTTCTATGGCTACATCGCCTCCCAGGGCAAGCTCACCCCGGAAGTCTTCCGTCGCGCCATGTTCTACGGCTGCGTCCTCGGCTCTCTCTCCGTCGAAGCCTTCGGAACCGACCGCCTCCAGCGCACCACCCGCGCCGAAATCAACCAGCGCTTCGACCACCTAAAGGAAATCTCCCACCTGTAGAGACCGGGGTCCCCATCCGCTTTGAAGGGGTGGGACTTTAGTCCCGCCATTTGATAATGTTTGCATCGCGGCTTTAGCCGCTGAGGGAATCCAAGAGATGGCAAAATCGCCCTCAAAGCCACTCCCCAATCCGAGCGAGCCCAAAAAGCCCGGCGAGATCAAGATCGGCAAGGTCATCATCGGCCGCAACACTCCGCGCAAGAGTTCCTTCCGCGACACCCCCATCTGGGTTCCCGGCGACCCCGAAGCCGTGCGCCCAGTCGTCCCCGGCGAAACCTATCCGCTCTTCGTCGCAGGCATTCTCATCTCCTTCGTCGCTCTGCTCGTCTGCTACCGCCATGGCTACCTTCTGCTCTACGGCGATGCCGTCGCACACCTGGCCATCGCCCGCCGCATCCTCGACGCCAAGTGGCCCGGCCTCGCCCAACTCGGTGGCGTCTGGCTGCCACTCCCGCACATCCTCATGGTGCCGTTCATCATGAACCTGCGCATGTGGCAGACTGGCCTCGCCGCCGCTCCCATGTCGATGCTCAGCTACGCCGCCAGCGTCGCCGGTATCTGGCGACTCTCGCGCCGCCTCATGCGTCTCCGCTGGGCACTCGTCGCCACCACCTTCTACGCCCTCAACGCCAATCTCCTCTTTCTCTCCACGACTGCCATGACCGAGGCGCTCTTCCTCGCGCTCTTCATCTGGTCCGTCGTCGCCACCGCCGAAGGCATCTCCGCTCTCCGCGCCAACGACGCCGTCACTGCCCGCGCCCGCATGGTGCTCGCCGGCCTCCTCATCCTCGGCCAGGTCTTCACACGCTACGACGGCTGGATCATCGGCGCCATCCTCTGGCTCTGCTTCGCCTGGGCCATCTTCACCTCCGACCCCGCATTGCGCCGCCGCATGCGCCCCTGGTTCATTCTCTTCACGCTTGTCTGTGTCGCGGGTCCGCTGCTCTGGTTCTGGTACAACGCCCACTTCGAAGGCGACTGGCTCGACTTCATGCGAGGCCCCTACTCCGCCGCGCAAATCGAGCGCCGCACCGCGCCTCCCGGTCAGCACTATCGCGGCTGGCACAACATGGGCTGGGCCGCACTCTTCTATACCCGCACCGCTCAGATCGACGCCGCCGCCTGGGAGACTGGTTTCGCCCTCATGGCCGCCTCGCTCTACGGCGCCTGGCTCTCCTTCAAGCGTCGCACCACCTCCGCAGTTCACGCCCGCGCAGAATCCTTCGCTCTCCTCCTCTGGATTCCGCTTCCGTTCTACATCTACTCCATCGCCTACGGTTCGGTCCCCATCTTCATCCCGCAACTCTGGCCGCACGCCTACTACAACGCCCGCTACGGCATGGAACTCCTGCCCGCTCTCTCCCTCTACGCCGCACTCTCCGCCGAGCGCCTCGAAATCTTCTTCCAGTCCCACACCACCGCATGGGCGCGCATTGCCACCCGCATCTGGCAGCCCACCGCCATGTTTCTCTGCGTAGCCAACTGCGTCGCCATGATGTACTTCGTCCCTCTGGTCCTCAAAGAGGGAATCGTCAACGCCAAAACCCGCATCTCCTTCGAGACCGATCTCTCCTTCGCCCTCGAAGAGATGCCCCAGAACGTCCCCGTGATGATGTCACTCACCAACCACGTCGGTGCCGTCCAGACCGTCGGCCGCACCCTTCGCAGCATGGTCAGCGAGAACGACGACCAGTCCTGGCAGATAGCACTCAAGGACCCCGCCCACCACGCCGCCTACGTCATCGCCATCGCCGGCGACCCCGTCGCCAAAGCCGTAGCCGCCCACCCCGACGGTCTCAACGAGATCGAAGTCATCTGCACCACCGGCCAGCCCTGCGCCCACATCTACCAGTCCCTCGCCTGGACTCCGACCTCGCAAACGCCGTCCCCTCACCACTGATGCGGTCTCCCTATCTGTGTCATTCGAAGCCTCGACTTTCTATGTGCCTTTCGCCACGAAAAAGTGGCCATCACATGGGTTGTCCAGCTCACAAGACTACGGAAGCGGCCTGACCATCTAACGATGCAGTAATCTCCACCATTAGCAGTAGTATCCTGACTCGATGGTGGACACCAACGGCATCCATTTTTCGGCACTCGAGCAGTTGGTCCTCTCCCGGCCATCAATCGAGCGTCTGCTCACCGCCTGCGCCCTCGGCGGCGCCATCGGCCTTGAGCGCGAGTGGCGGCACAAGGATTCCGGCCTCCGCACCAATATGCTCATCTGTATGGGCTCGGCTCTCTTCACCATCATGAGCGTCGTTCTCGCCGGCGATAACTCCCCGAACAAGGGCCAGGTCGCCTCCAACATCGTGCAGGGCGTCGGCTTTCTCGGTGCGGGCCTCATCCTGCACACTAGAAATCGTGTCCTCGGCCTCACCAGCGCCGCCACCGTCTTCGTCGTTGCGGCCATTGGCATGACCTGCGGCGCGGGCCTGTATATCGTCGCCGCACTCGCCACCCTCCTCGTCCTCGTGGCGCTGCAACTCATTGGCGCTTTCGAGAGCCGACTCGGCTGGAAGCGCTATCCAATGATCTACGAAGTCCGTGCCGACGTTGGCTCCATGCTTCCCGACAACATCGTTGGTGCCGCCCGCGCCGAGGCTCTCGCCGCAGACATCTCCGCCGCCCGCAACCGCATGCAACTCGCCATCCTCAAGGTCCTCGACGCCTCCGGCCAGCGCCTCACCGTGCAGGACCGCGACAACGTCGCCGGCATCGAGCGCGTCTCCTTCACCCTCAAGACCACAGCCCGACAACACGAGCACCTGCTCAACCAGTTGCGCGCCAGCGACGAAGCCGATCAGGTCATCATGTTCCCAGACTCGGAGGAAGAATGAGCCGCATCGGCTTCGTCAAAGCGCACGCCTGCGGCAACGACTTTCTGATCATCGAAGAGAGCCTTGCCCACGGCAACCACGCCGCCCTCGCCCGCAAACTCTGCAGCCGCAACACCGGCATCGGTGCCGACGGCATCGAGTTTCTAGACCGCCGCCCCGACAATTCCTTTTTCCTCCGCCTCTTCAATGCCGACGGCTCCGAAGCCGAACTCAGCGGCAACGGCACCCGTTGCGTCGCCGCCTGGCTGGCCGCCAGCGAAGGTCTTCACGAAGTCGCACTCGCCACCCACGGCGGCGTCCGCACCTGCCGTCTCATCCGCCGCGACGACGTCGACTACTGGATCGAAAGCAACATGGGCGTCCCCCGCGTGATGCCCCGCACCATCGAAATTCCCGGTGTGCTTTCCCCCATCTCCGGTGCGATGGTCAACGTCGGCAACCCCCACTTCGTCCTCTTCCCAGACTCCGCCGACTTCAGCACCCACGGCCTCACGTGGCAACAACTCGGCGCCCTCATCGCCGTAGACCCGCTCTTCCCCCACGGCACCAACGTCGAGTTCGTCCGCATCCTCTCGCCCACCGAAATCGCCTTCCGCATCTACGAGCGCGGCTGCGGTCCCACCACCTCCAGCGGCACCGGCACCTGTGCTTCGTCAGCCGCGTCCATGTTCCTCCACAACACCGCCCGCTCCCTCACCGCCATCGCTCAGGGAGGGACCCAGCAGGTCGTCTGGCCCGCGAACTCCAGCGAGATGCTCCTCACCGGCCCCGCCGAAATCATCTGCACCGGCGAGGTAGACTTTGCCTGAACTCGTCACACCGCGCCCCAGACTCAGGCAGGGAAGCCGCATCGCCATCGTCTCCCCCGCCTCCGCCGCCAAACCCGACCTCGTCGCGCAAGGTCGCGCCGCGCTCAAGGCCTACGGCTACGACCCCATCGTCATGCCTCACGCCCTCGACCGCGGCCCGCTCTACTACGCCGGCACCGTCGACCACCGCGTCGCCGACCTCCACGCTGCCTTCGCCGACCCCACCATCGACGGCATTCTCTGCACCCGCGGCGGCTGGGGCTCCGCCGAAATCCTCCCCTTTCTCAGTGCCGACCTCATCCGCGCCAACCCCAAAGTCTTCGCCGGCTACAGCGACCACACCTCGCTTCACGTCTACCTCTGGAACCTCTGCCATCTCCCCACCTTCTACGCCCCCATGGCCGCCGCCGACTGGTCCAACCCCAACGGCGTCGACGACCGCACCTGGCGCGCAGCCCTCCACGCCGAATCCATCTGGTCCGTCGGCCCCGCGGACGGCCTTCGCACCCTCCGCCCCGGCCGCGCCGAAGGTCGTCTCCTCGGTGGCTGCCTCTCCATCCTCATCGAATCCCTCGCCACACCCTTCGCCCCCCGCCTCAACGAGCCCACCATCCTCTTCCTCGAAGACATCCACACCAAGCCCTACCAGTGGGATCGCATGCTCCAGCATCTCGTCTTCGCCGGCCTCCTGCGCAACGTGCAGGGCATCGTCTTCGGAGACCCCACCTCCAACATCGACCCCTCCGAACTCAACCTCCTCGAAGCCGCCTGCCTCCACGCCCTCGCCGACTTCAACGGCCCCATCACCATCGGCCTCCAGTCCGGCCACATGGCCTCCCACAACCGTTCCATCCCCCTCGGCACCTGGGTCACAATGCAAGACAACACACTAAGCGAGAACCAGCATTGAGCAACACGCAAAAGCACATCCACCTCATCGGTATCTGCGGCACCGCCATGGCCTCGCTCGCCGGCATGCTCCGCGCCCAGGGCCACCGCGTCACCGGCTCTGACACCGCCGCCTACCCGCCCATGTCCGACCAACTCCGCGAGATGGGCATCCCCATCCTCGAGCCCTTCAGCCCCGCCAACCTCACCCCCACCCCCGACCTCGTCGTCGTCGGCAACGCCATCTCGCGCGGCAACCCCGAGCTCGAATTCATCCTCGACCGTCTCCCCTCCGAGCGCATCCCCATCACCTCCATGGCCGCCCTCATCCACGACGAATTCCTCGCCCACCGCGAGCGTCTCGTCATCTGCGGCACCCACGGCAAGACCACCACCACCAGCATGCTGGCCTGGATCTACGAAGTCGCTGGCCGCACAAACCCCGCCTTCACTCCGTCCTTCCTCATCGGCGGCGTAGCCGAAAACTTCCACACCAGCTTCCACGTCAACCCCACCTCCCGCACCTTCATCCTCGAAGGCGACGAGTACGACACCGCCTTCTTCGACAAGGGTCCCAAGTTCCTCCACTACTTTCCCGACGCCGCCATCCTCACCCACGTCGAGTTCGACCACGCCGACATCTACGCCGACCTCGCCGCCGTCAAGACCGCCTTCAAGCGCCTCGTGAATCTCATCCCCCGCCGCGGCCGCCTCATCGCCTTCGACGCCAACCCCAACGTAACCGAGTGCTGCGCCCGCGCCTTCTGTAACGTCGAGCGTTACGGCCTCCTCCCCGACTCTTACTGGCAGGCCACCAATCTTCACCAGCGTGGCTCCGCCACCACCTGGACCCTCCTGCGCGGCGGCGAAGAGTTCGCCCGTCTCACCCTCCCCATGGCTGGCGAGCACAACGCCCTCAACGCCACCGCTGCCGCCGCGCTCGCCGCCGGTCAGGGCGTCCCCACCGCCGCCATCATCGAGGCACTCGCCACCTTTCAGTCCGTCAAGCGCCGCCTCGAAGTCCGCGCCGAAGTCGCCGGCATCACCCTCATCGACGACTTCGCCCACCACCCCACCGCCATCCGCGAAACCCTCCGCGCTCTCCGCGCCGCCTATCCCGGCCGCCGCCTCTGGGCCGTCCTCGAACCCCGTTCCAATACCCTCCGCCGCAACGTCTTCGAGCGCGAGTTGGTCGACTCCCTGGCTCTCGCCGATGAAGTCGTCCTCGCCTCCGTCTTCAAAAGCGAAGCCATCCCCGCCCTCGAGCGCCTCGACCCCGACCACGTGATCTCCGCCCTCACCACCCGCAACGTCCCCGCCATTCTCTGCGCCGACTCCGACGCCATCGTCGCTAACATCGCCCCCCGTCTCTGTCCCGGCGACATCGTTGCCATCCTCTCCAACGGCGGCTTCGGCAACATCTACGAAAAGCTCCCCGCCGCCCTCGCACTCAAAACTTAAGGCGCTATAGAATAGCAATAGGTAACACCTTGGAGCGTCCGGTATGCCCTCAGCTTCCACCACCAGCCTCAAGCTCGATCCCGACATGAAAGCCCGCATCCAGCGTCTCGCCGCCGCCCGCCGCCGCACCTCCCACTGGATCATGCGCGAGGCCATCGGCGAGTACATCACCCGCGAAGAAAAGCGTCAATCGTTCCTCCAGGACGCGGTGGCAGCGTGGGAGGACTACCAGAGGACTGGCCTTCATCTCAACCAGAACGAAGCCGATCGCTGGATGGCAAAGCTCGAATCGGGTGAGGAAGCGCCCATCCCTGAATGCCACAAATAAACTGGACTCCATCTGCTTTACGCGATCTCCGCCGCCTGCATGATTTTCTCGCCGAGAGCAGCCCCTCTGCGGCTCAGCGCGCCATCCATACCATTCGCCTTGGCATAAACTCACTCACCCAACACCCCGAGTCAGGTCGTCCCATCGAAGAACTGCTACCCGGCTACAGAGAGCTTGTCATCGGATTCGGCCAGTCCGCTTACGTCGCGCTCTATCGCTACGACGGCAAACACCTGCTGATCCTCGCCATTCGCCACGGCCGCGAAGCAGGCTACTGATCCACGCGGGCGAGAGCATCTTCAACAATGAGTACGCTGCAAGAATTCTGTCATCTCGACCGGACCAATCGGCTCTATTGTTCGGCGTAGTGGCGTGCCCTGCAGTTTGAGCACGCTGGCACACCGTACAACACTGCAAATTTGCTCTAAATCTCCCCCCTACATCTCCCAAATCCCAAACGGCAGCGTCCCCGCATTATCCCGGGCCAGCGCATGCGTCTTATCCGGATTCTGCGGATCATACCGAACCGTCACCGCCAAGCCCTCTTCCACTTGCCTCGTCCATCGCCGTCCCTCCGACTCCGAGCAGGGAACACTCCGCAGATACCCGCCATAGAACTCCTCACCGAGCACAAAGTAATACTCAAACTCAACCTGAAACATCTGCGCCACTGACCCCTCGGCGAGCTCGTCGCGCTCCACCACCTTACCGGCCAGCAGCTTCGCCGCAACCGCAGGCCAGCCCGCCGCCGCCTGCAACTCGCGCGTCCGCTCACGTCGCCGGAAGTACCGAAACATCCACCCCAACAGGATCGACTCCCTCATGCCAAAGGATTCTAGCTGACCCGCGCCTTCTCAGCCACTCCCGCGCATCGTGTATCGTGGAATCAAATCCCCCGCGCGGCTCCTTCTACTACCGGAGGCGATCCTCATGCGTTTCAAGATCAACAGACATCTCTCCCTATTCTGTCTCCTGCTTCCCATGCTGCTCCTGGCCTGCGCCCGCACCGAACCCCCGCCCCAGCCTCCGCCTCCCGACGTCATCGCCCGCGTCACCGCCGCCAAATCCATCTTCCTCTCCAACGCCGGCGTTAACGACTACTTCGCCAGCGAGATCCCCGGCGGCCCCAACGTCGCCTACAACGAGTTCTACGCCGCCCTCCAGCAGTGGGGCTACTTCCAGCTAGCCGACTCGCCCGCCCACGCCGACCTCATCCTCCAGATACGCGGCACCGAGCAGATGCCCCAACTCCAGCGCACCGGCATCGCCCTCGATCAGGCCGTAGCCGTGCAGCACCCCCCCATGATCGAGCTTGCCATTCTCGATCCCTCCACCCTGGCTGTCATTGACACCCTCTCCATCCGCGCCAGCCGCGGCCCCAACATCCCCAAAGGCACCGCCGCCTTCGCCAACTCCATCGACTGGCTCGCCTACAAACTCAAGCTCCTCGTCGCCACACCCCGCCGTCCCCCGGCCACACTCCAGGCCTCCGCTTCGCGGCCTGCTCACCCAACCCTCTCGCAGTTCATCGCCCCCATCCCGCCGCAGGTCCTCCACGCCAGAAGCGTCTTCGTCGAAACCACCGCCCCGCCCAACGACCACTACTTTAAGGCCTTCACCGCAGCCCTCACCACCTGGGGCTACTACCACCTCGTCTCCACCCCGCAATCCGCCGACATCGTCTTCGACTTTCATGACGACGACGCCAACGGCATCTACGTCACCCTCCACCCGCCCGCCAGCAAGGTCATCCTCTGGACCATCACCGACCCCCACTACGGCCTCTACGGCTACGACGGCCACTACCGCGTCAACGCCCTCACCCGCAACCTCATCAGCACCTTCAAAAAGCTAAACCATATCCCCCTCACCCCCGCCGAAACCACCGCCCTCCGCTAGCCCGCATCAACCACCCGCTCCAGGCGCCAACGGCGCGCCCCCCCCCCCGCAACGCGTACAAGGCCTGGCTCCACGGCCTCACGATGAGCTGCGCCTACGCTCGCACCCGTCATATCTTCGCCCGAAATCCAGACTCTCCAACCAACCCTTGGGCGCTGATCGCACAGTAATCATCCTGCGGCAAATACAGCCGATAGAGCAAAAGACAACCAAAGCATGTGTGCAAACACATAAGGAGTAGCCGTTCATGACCTTCCGCAGGTCCATCCTCGCCCTTTTCGTCACCGTCGTTGCCACTGCCACCTTCCCCTTCCTCGCCGGATGCGGCTCCACCCCCACCATCGTCCAGCCACCCGTAGGGCCAGCCTATGCTGTAGCCTTCAACCCGACGACGAACCTGGTCTACACCGGAGACATTTCAGGAAATGTCTCCGTTCTCAACGGGACCACGAACACGGTACTGAGTACGATTCGAGTGGGTGGAACTCCCTACGGGATTGCGGTCAACCCGAAGACGAATACGATCTTCGTTGCGAACTTTATCTCCAATTCGGTATCGACCATTGATGGGTCAACCCAAACGCTCACCGCTACGGTGCCGCTATACAGCGGTTCCAATAACCCGCTTGAAATCACTCTCAATGCTGTGACGAACAAGGTGTACGTTTTGCAGTCTCCAGGCAGTGGTCCCGGCGTGCTATCTGTGATCGATGGATCGACCCACCAGATTACAGCGGAACAGGTGATGGCCGGAGCTTCTTCAGTTGCGGTAAATACCACGACAAATGAAGTGTATGTTGCCAACGCGCAGGAGCTAGAGATTATCAATGGAACGACGGGCGTGGTCTCTACCACCATCACCTATCCCACGCCGTTCACGACCCCGACGCTCGCGCCTGCTTTGCCCGTGATTGCCGTCAATGAAACCACCGACACGATCTACGTCTCGGGTGGTATTGGTACGGACACCGTCTATGTCATCAGCGGGCAACAGGGACAGATAGCTGCGACGCTCTCAGTACCACAACTTGGCGGCAGCATTGCTGTCGATCCTGCCGCGAACCTCGTCTATTTGGCCTCAGGGAACGCAACGGGCTATGGCGTTTCCATTATCAATGGGAGTACCAATACCCTTGCCGGAGCGATTGCATTTGCAGTGTCGGCTGTAAACGCTGGAGGAGATACCGCAGCCAGCCTTGCTGTCAATGCTGCTGCACACCTGCTTTATGTCGCCGAGAGTAGTGTCGGTTTTCAAGCAGTTGCCACGCCCCAATCAACAACATCCATCGTCAACTAATTCCACCGCGAGCCGGCGCGCCCATCCGGCATCAAGCCACAGCCCGCACCCGCCCACGTTTTCCTCACGCCACCCTCCACCCCCGCAGCCGTAAACTACCCTTATGGCCGCCGAGTTCACGCACCTCCATCTCCACACTGACTACTCTCTCCTCGACGGCGCCTGCGATGTCGACAAGCTGGCCAAGCACCTCACTAAAATCGGCCAGACCTCCGCCGCCATCACCGACCACGGCAACATCTATGGCGCCGTCCACTTCTTCGACGCGATGAAGAAGAAGAACCTCAAGCCCATCCTCGGCTGCGAACTCTACGTCTGCAAGGAAGAGTCCCACCTCCGCGAGCACGCCGACCCCGACTCCAAGTACAACCACCTGCTCGTCCTCGCAGAAAACGAAGCGGGCTACCGCAACCTCGTCCGCCTTACCAGCGAGGCCGCGCTGCACGGCTTCTACAAGAAGCCCCGCGTCAGCAAAAACTTCCTTGCCGCCCACACGGAGGGCCTCATCGGCTTCTCCGGCTGTCTCGCCGGCGAGGTCTCCCAGCACATCATGGCAGGGAACTACGACCTCGCCAAAAAATCCGCCGGCGACCTCGAAACCCTGTTTGGTCGCGGCAACTTCTTCCTCGAAATCCAGGACCATCATCTCGACCCCGACAAGGCCGTCACCGAGGCCATGTTCCGCCTCGAAAAAGATCTCGACATCCCCCTCATCGCCACCAACGACTCGCACTACATCGAGAACGAGGACTCCCGCGCCCACGAGGTGCTGCTCTGCGTCCAGACCGCCGGCAGCATGAACGACCCCAAGCGCTTCAAGTTCGACACGCAGGAGTTTTACATCAAGTCCGCCGAAGAGATGCATCGCCTCTTCGCCCACGCCCCCGAAGTCTGCACCCGAACCATGCAGTTTCCCGAGCGCTGTAATCTTGAGCTCACCAAGGTAAAAAATCCCTTCCCCAAATTCGACTGCCCCGACGGCATGGACCTCGACGCGTATTTCGAGCAGGTCTGCCGCGCCGGCTGGCGTCATCGCCGCGACACCACCGTCAAGCACCTCGAAGACACCGGCAAGCTCCGCAAGTCCATCGCCGACTACGAAGCACGTCTCAACCGCGAGATTGACTGCATCAAGCAGATGAAGTTTCCCGGCTATTTCATGATTGTGTGGGACTTCATCCGCTACGCCCGCGAGCAGAAAATCCCTGTCGGCCCCGGTCGCGGTTCCGCTGCAGGTTCGCTCGTCGCCTACGTCATGGAGATCACCGACATCGATCCGCTCCAGAACGAGCTTCTCTTCGAGCGCTTCCTCAACCCCGAACGTATCTCCATGCCCGATATCGACATCGACTTCGACATGAACCGTCGCGGCGAGGTCATCGAGTACGTCCGCGGCAAGTACGGTAACGACCAGGTCGCTCAGATCATCACCTTCAACACCATGGCCGCCAAGGCTGCAATCAAGGACGTAGGCCGCGCCCTCGACATGCCCTACGGCGAAGTCGACCGCATCGCCAAGCTCATTCCGCCCACCATCGGCATCACCATCGAGCAGGCACTCAAGGACAACCCGCTCCTCGCCACCGCCTATCAGGACCCTCGGATCAAGGAGCTACTCGACACCGCTCTCCGACTCGAAGGCCTCGTTCGCGGAGCCGGAGTCCACGCCGCCGGGGTCGTCATTGCCCCTCAACCACTCACTGAACTAGTTCCCGTAACCCGCACCAAAGATGAAGCCATCGTCACCAGTTACGACATGAAGGCCGTGGAAAAAATGGGCCTCCTGAAGATGGACTTCCTCGGCCTCACCACCCTCACCGTCATCGACGACTGTCTCAATCTCATCAAGTCCAATCGCGGCGAAGTCGTAAATCTCTCCACCATCGACCTCGAGGACGAGGCCACCTTCGAGCGTGTCTTCCACCGTGCCCTCACCTCCGGCGTCTTCCAGTTCGAGTCCGGCGGCATGCGCGACGTCCTCCGCCGCTACAAACCCAACACCATCGAGCATCTCACCGCGCTCAACGCCCTCTACCGCCCCGGCCCCATGTCGATGATCGACGACTTCATCAAGCGCAAATGGGACGCCAGCCTCATCGAATACACCCTCCCCGAACTCGAACCGCTCCTCAAAGAGACCCTCGGCGTCATGGTCTACCAGGAGCAGGTCATGCAGATCTCCAACGTCATTGGCGGCTACTCCCTCGGTGGCGCCGACCTCCTTCGCCGCGCCATGGGCAAAAAGGACGCCGCCGAGATGGAGAAGCAGCGCGAGATCTTCCTCAAGGGCGCCGCCGAGCGCAAGTTCCCCAAGGCGCAAGCAGGCGAAATCTTCGACCAGATGGCCAAGTTCGCCGGCTACGGCTTCAACAAGAGCCACTCTGCCGCGTATTCGCTCCTCGCCTACCACACCGCCTGGCTCAAGACCCACTACCCGGTCGAGTTCATGGCCGCGCTCCTCACCTCCGAAACCTCCAAGCCTGAGAACGTCGTCAAGTACATCGGAGAGTGCAAAGAACTCGGCATCGCCGTCGTTCCGCCAGACGTCCAGGTCTCCGCCGCCAACTTCACCCCCACCGGCGACAGCATTCTCTTCGGCCTCGCGGCCATCAAAAACGTCGGCCACAACGCCATCGACTCCATCATCGCCGCCCGCGCCGAACTCGCCGCAGCAGGGAAGCAAGGCTTCTCGTCCTTGTATGAGTTCTGCGAGAAAGTTGATCTCCGCCTCCTGAACAAGCGCGTCCTCGAGAGCCTCTGCAAGGCCGGCGCGCTGGACGCCTTCGGTCCCCGCGCCGCCGTCTTCGCCGCACTCGACAAGGCCATCGAGCGCGCCCAGAAGTCCCAGCGAGACTCCGCGTCCGGCCAACACGGCCTCTTCGGCATGTTCGACGAGCCCGGCCCCGCCCACACCAAATCCAGCGAAGACTCCCTCCCCACCGTCCCCGACTGGGACGAGCACCTCCGCCTCCAGAACGAGAAGGACGTCCTCGGCTTCTTCGTCTCCGGTCACCCCCTCGACAAGTACCGCGAAAAACTCCGCAACCTCAAGGTCATCGACACCGTCACCGCCTGCGAGATGAAGCCCGAGCCCGCCACCTTCAACCGTGGCCGCCGCGAAGAAGGAGCAAACGAGATCCAGATCGCCGGCGTCATCACCGGCCTCAAGGTCGCCAAATCCAAGCGTTCCGGCGAGATGTACGCCCAGGCCGCGCTTGAAGACACCGTCGGCAAGATCGAGCTCATCGCCTTCTCGTCCGCCTACGAAAAGCTTGCTGAAAAGCTGAAGATCGACGTCCCCGTCATCGTCCGCGGCATCCTGCGCGGCGAAGAAGACGCCGCCCCCAAGCTGGCCATCACCGGCATCACCGCGCTCGAAGACGTCAAGCTGAAGCTCCCCGACGCTCTCCGTATCCGCGTCCCGCTGCAAGGCTCTGACGCCGCCCTCCTCACCAAGCTTGACGCGCTCTTCCGCTCCGCCCCCGGCACCGGTAAGCTGATGCTGCGCCTCGAAGAGCCCAACCAGTTCGCCGTAGACCTCGATCCGCAGAATCTCACCGTAGCCGCCGACGTAGCCTTCATCGAGCAGGTCGAATCCCTCGTTGGCCGCGGTGCCGTCCAGATCATCCATTAGCTGACCTGCCGCGTGATGGCGACGCAGTGGCTACCCAGGCCTCACCCTTGAGCCCTGGGAAGCCATTGCGTCACCGCCCGGCCCGAGCGTCCTTTCCTCCTCACGCCTTACTCTCTACCCAGTCTTCCCGTACAATCATGTTGGTCAACGAGATGGCAGACAACACACCCCAGAAACACGCACCCGCCGCCCCCCTGCCCGAAGCCTGGGTCAAGACCGAGCTAGCCCGGCATCCGCAGCGCCCTTATCCGATGGACTACATCACAGCTCTGTTCACCGACTTCAGCGAGATTCACGGCGATCGTCAGTTTGCCGACGATCCTGCGATGACCGCTGGCATGGCCCGCTTTCATGGTCAGCCCGTCATGGTCATCGCCAATCTTAAAGGCCGCACGGTCAAGGAGCGCGTCGCCCGCAAGTTCGGCTCGCCCGATCCCGAGGGCTACCGCAAGGCCCTGCGCGCCATGAAGATCGCCGAAAAGTTCGGCCACCCTGTCTTCACCTTCATCGACTGCGCCGGCGCCAACCCCGGCCTCGGTGCCGAGGAGCGTGGCCAGGCCGAGGCCATCGCCCGCAACCTTCTCGAGATGTCCCGCCTCCGCGTTCCCACCATCGCGACCATCACCGGCGAAGGCGGTTCCGGCGGAGCCCTCGCCCTCGCCGTAGCCGACCGCGTCCTCATGCTAGAGAACGCCATCTACTCTGTTATCTCGCCCGAAGGCTGCGCCTCCATCATGTGGAAGGATGCCACCAAAAAACATGAGGCCGCTGCGGCTCTCCGCTACACCGCCGTCGACGTCAAACGTCTAGGCTGCGTCGACGAAGTCATCCGCGAACCCGAAGGCGGAACCCACAACGATCCAGCCCTCGCCATGAAGATCGTCAACGAGCGCCTCGACCACCATCTCCACGAGCTCCAGAGCCTCTCGCTCCAGGCCATGCTCGACGCCCGCTACCAGAAGTTTCGCAACATCGCGCAGTTCTACACCACCGCCTGAGCGGGTGACCCAACGGGGTGAGAATCCGGGGAAACAAACCAGGGAACCATCCGGGTGACAATCCAGGGAACCAACCGGGTGAGAGTCCGGGTGCCCCGTGTCCCTCGCATTTGGGGACATGGGTTCGCAGAATCCACCCCGGAACAGCACCCCCAACGCTCTGCAACCGTGTCGAAGATCTCCGCAGCAGCATCCAAGCTCTGGAAGGAGTCGCAACCCACCTTGTCCGAACCTACCTCGCAGCCCACCCTACCCCGCGCCTTCTATCTTCTGCTCTTCTTCGGCGGAATCCTCTGGATCGTCGCCGCCCAGGGGCTGGCCTTGCGTGCCGCCCAGGGCCTCGTCATCCGCTTCAACCTCTCGCTCTTCAGCGATCTCATCCAGCAGACATTCTTCCTCTTCCTTCTGCTTTGGGGCTTCGCCACCATCCGCTGGATCGCCACCCGCACCCCTGGCCCCAGCGGTTTCAGCGGCATCCGTTCTACCAACGCTCTGCCCAGCCGCCCCACCACCTCTGAGGAGTGGCAGCGTGGCGTCGCCCTCGGCTGGGGCATGCTCCTCGCCGCCCTCATCCCCATGATGCTCCACGGCTCCCTGCATCCCGAGTTCTCGCTCGCCCCCAGCAACTGGGCCATCGCCCTCATCTCGCTGGCCACCATCGCCGTCGCGTCCCTCGCCCTCGAAGTCGCCTTCCGCGGTTTCCTCTTTCAGAACTTCATTGCTGCCACCGGCCCCGTCTTCGCCACGCTCTTCCTCTCGCTGGCCTACGCTACCCTATCCAGCTATCGTCCCAACGCTACACCCCTCAGCGTCATGATCACCTTCTTCTTCGGCATCCTATACTGCATCGCCTACCTCCAGACCCGCGCCCTCTGGCTAGGCTGGGGCATGCACTTCGCCTGGAACACGGCTGCGGCCATCCTCTTCGGCCTGCCGCTCGCCGGCGACGCCGCCTACAACAACCTCATCTTCACCTCCGTCACCGGCCCCACCTGGCTCACCGGAGGCCCCTACGGTCCGGAGGCAGCACTCTTCACCCTCATCGTTCTCTTCGCCGCCATCCTCATCCTCTACCGCATCACCCGCCACTACGCATGGGAGTACACCTACACCCCCGCCGCCCCTGCCGGCCACCCCATGGATATCGCCCCGCCACCGGCCCACACTGCCATGGAGGCCGCCGCAGCCTCAGCGCCCCTGGTCCAGATCCTCAGCACCACCCCCACCGCTCCATCCACCAACCCCACCATCGAAGACCACCTTCACCGCAACCAATCCCATTAGCCCCATCCGGGTTTCTCTCTGCGAGATTCTCCGTGGAACCATATCCATCCGAGATCTGACACTCGACAACGGACAACTAAAAACCACACTCCGCCGAATCGTGTAAACTTCTAGCAGAGCATTACCCGGCCCAGCGCCCTCGCGACCCTCCTGTTCGGCCAGCCCACCAGCCCAGCCCTCCACGGAATCAAGCCAGGTCGCCGCGCGCGCACCCTTCGTCGCCGCATCCGGGCAAGCCAAACATTCGCACCAGGGAGATCATCACAATGGCAAAGATTGCCAAGACCGGCGACCGCAAGAAGGTCATGGATACACAGAAGAGCACCGATTGTCCCAAGTGCTCCAAGCCCACCCGCATCGTCAAGCGCGTCAAGGACCGTGAGCGCGGCGTCCCCGGCGGAGTCTACATCTCCTGCTCGGCCTGCGACTTTTTCGAGAAGCTTTAGTTCAGCAATCCCGCCGCCAAAAACACGCATCCAAGGCAAAACTCTCGCCTCCAAAAAGGTTCGCCACCCGGCGGACCTTTTCTGTTTTCCGCACGTCTTACGAGTTGTTCGATTATGGGAGGAATGTATCCCATTGAGTAACCTTTCCCACTTGACGATGGTTATCTCGCGGGAGGACACTCCACAACGGTACTAGGGAAACAGATCATTATGGCTACAAGCACCGCAGTTTCATCCTCCGCTTCAAACGTCTTCGTCTCCACCCCGCAGTTCACCCGTCCTACCTTCCTCATGTGTCCGCCTGAGTGGTATGGCGTCGACTACGTCCTCAATCCCTGGATGGCCGGCAACGTTCACCGATCCTCTCGCGATCTCGCATTCGCCCAGTGGAAGGGCTTCCACAACGTTCTCCGCAGCGTCGCCGACGTCCGCCTCCTGCATCCCGAACCCGGCTGTCCAGACATGGTCTTCATCAGCCACGGTGCGCTCATCCATCACGGCGTCGCGGCTATCTCCAGCTTCGGCCCCCAGCAGCGCCGCGCCGAGACCGCCTACCTCCGCCGCTGGCTCACCAGCCAGGGCTTCATCCTCTGGGAGACCCCCCGCGAGACGCCCTTCGAAGGCGAAGGCGACGTAGCCTTCAACGAAACCGGCACCGCTCTCTTTGCTGCTCACGGCGTCCGCACCTGCCGCGCAGCGCATCGCCACATCGCCGACGCCTGGCAGGTCCCCGTCACCTCACTCCACCTCTCCGACCCCCGCTTCTACCACCTCGACACCTGCTTCACCCCGCTTGCCAACCCCTCAGGAGAAGCCGGCGGCTACATCCTCTACTATCCCCAGGCCTTCGACGCCGCCTCCAACGCGGCCATAGAACGCGCCTACCCCGCCGACCGCCGCATCGCCGTCTCCGAGCTCGACGCCACCCACATGGCCTGCTGCGCTCTCAACCTCGGCCGCACCGTCTTCACCGGCGAGATCTCCCGCGAACTGGCCACCCGTCTCTTCGACGCCGGCTTCGACGTCGTCCAGCTCGAGCTCAGCGAGTTCATCAAGGGCGGCGGCGGAGCCAAATCCCTGGCCCTCCGTCTCAGCGACCTGCCCATCACGCACGCCCGCCTCGGCCAGCCGCCAATCTCCTAAACCAGCATCGAACCCCTCTCAAGGCCCGGGAATCTGACCCGGGCCTTGTTCTTTTACCTTCTGCCAGTAGCTTCCAGCGCGCATAGAGCGCCCCATTTGCATCAACAGGACGCCAAAAGCCCTGCTTTCCTTATCCCCTCCGCAGCTGCGCAATCGCATCATCGACCAGCTTCAGATTGCTCACCGAATCCTCAGCTTCACCCGCCTGCGTAGACGACATCTTCGTCAGCATCGCCAGTTTCATACGCCCCAGCGAGCCCATCTCGCGGCCCACCTCTTCATATCGGTTCTTCAATTGAATGCCCATTCTGATTCTCCTTCTTCCCAGTCCTGGTTAGTGCGAGTGAACCGCAAGTAATTCGTGGATCGCAGCTTCTATACCCTTCATGCTCTCCCCAATCGCCCCAATCTCGTCATGCCCCGAGATGTCGATCGAGAGCCCTTCGATGTCCGCCATCGCCAGCCGGTCCGAGACGGCCTTCAACTGCCCCAGGCGTTTCAGCACTCCGATCAGCACGCTACAGTACACCACTGAATCCACGAAGAACAGACCGCCCACCACCACCAGCAGAAGGACCAGTTGCCGAATCGTCCTGGACTGTTGGGCGGCAGCCGTTGCAGCAACCCGGGCATTCAGCTGCACCACCACCTTGTCGAAGAGGTCGCTGGGTGCGCGGTCCTCTCCACGAACCATCGCATCCGCTCCCCTGTAGTCGAAGTGCCGGTTGATATACACTCCGTAGGCTGCCTGATAACGAGCACTTAGCTCGTCCTCCCTGGCCACAAGATCATGCAGCAACTGCCTGGTCTCCGGGTCGTCGACCTCACCCGCCAGCGTTCCGGTCTCAGCCTTCACCCTCGCTTCCTGTTCACGAAACTGATCGGTGAACTTCGCCAGATCGTCCGGATTCTCCCCACGCAGCAGAATGTCATGAAACGCCTGCACCTGTAGCCCGAAGTGGACCTGCGCCTGTCGCGCCTCCTCGGCCTCGTGGACCGGCCCCTGCAAGATGCGTGTGTAGCCCGTGGACACAGACTTGAGTTCCCCCATCAGCGAGAGCACGAGGCCTGTGACAATCACGGCGCTCCCCAGGGTAATGCTGACCAACTTCGTCGAGATCTTCATGGTGAGCCTCCTAAGCTCACCTCCCCTATCGGCAGGCCTCCGAGCTTTGTCTAGACAGGAGCACGCGTCCCGGAGGTCAGCTCATCGATATTCGGCTGCCTGTCCGCCTCCCCGCAAAAATCGCGGGCCCATTCGTCCGCGCCTTTGCCGACAGTTGGGGAAGCAAGCCCCTCCGTCCCACCTCTACCCTCCATTCGCTCCCAGCGCCTTAAAAGCAAAAGCCCTGTAACTCCCAAAGGAGTCACAGGGCTTCAGTCAATCCAGCTATACAACCTTACCGGGCAGCGTCGATCGGTAACCCAGGCGTCAACACGCCCACATTGGGCAGATCATCGGCCGGGTGGACCTTCACCGGGTCGGCCATATGCAACTGGGCCACCATCTGTTCAGCCAGAGCCGGATCGCTCGGGTTCACCTCTTCGACCCGCACCTTGCCCAGGCCCTCCATGCTCAGCTTCTGAGCCGCAGCATACGAAAGATCCACAATCCGGTCTATCGGGACAGGTCCGCGGTCGTTCACCCGCAGAATCGTTGACTTCCGGTTTCTCAGGTTCGTCACGCGAACCCAGCTTCCCAGCGGCAGCGTCCGATGCGCACACGTCATGGCGTACATATCGTACGTCTCTCCGTCCGCGGTCTTCCGCCCGTTGAACTTCCCGCCATACCAGGATGCCTTGCCAATTTGGAACCAGTGACGTTTCGCAAGATTCTTGCCGGACGGTGCATTGCCCGGCACAGCCGAAGTCTCTGGTTTCACCGTAGGACTTGCAGCGAGGGAGGCCGTCAATCCCAGGGTCACGACCAGCACGCCGGCTCGACTCAGCCTGCGGCTCCTCGTTCCCTGCAACTCTTCCACGCCATGCATCATAGGATTACTCATACGTATATTGTCACCTGTGGAGTAGCCTAAGTCAAACAAATCAAAGCTACTTATTGCCATTTTTCCGTTGCAATTTCTATTTAGGTATGATAGGGTTTTCTCACCCTGAGGTTGCCTTCAGTGCCCACCTTTTCCTCGCCTCCGGCCGCCAGCGTCCGCACCCTCCTCACCATCGCCGGTCACGATCCCTCCACCGGAGCCGGCATCACCGCCGATCTCCACACCTTCGCCGCCCACCGTCTCTTCGGAACCAGCGTCATCACTGCACTTACAGTGCAATCCACTCTGGGCGTCGCCGAGATCCAGCCCGTCGCTCCAGCCTTCCTCCGCCGTACCCTCGACCACCTCTGCGCCGATCTCCCTCCCTCGGGCATCAAGATTGGAATGCTGGGCTCTGCCGAAATCGCCGCGACTGTAGCGGCTTTTCTCGCCGAACTCCGCCAGACAGCAGGGAATCAGCGCCCCGGAAATTCCCGCAGCGGCAACGCCTCCACACCTCCCATCGTTTTAGACCCCATCCTCCGCGCCAGCTCCGGCGCCGACCTCCTTCCACCCGAGGCCATCGAGACCCTCCATCAGCAACTTCTCCCCAGTGTCACCTGGATCACGCCCAACTGGCACGAACTCTCCGTCCTCACCGCGCTCCCCATCCAGAACCTCGCTGAAGCAGAAGCCGCCACCCACGCTCTCGCCGCCCGCCACCCCCACCTCCACATCGTCGCCACAGCCGGCGACCACGCCCAGCCCACCGACATCCTCCGCCTTCCCTCCGGCGAAATCCATCGCTTCGCCGGCGACCACCTCGACTCCACCTCCACGCACGGCACCGGCTGCGCCTTCTCCGCCTCGCTCCTCTCCCTCCTTGTCCTGCGCGACACCCCCATCGAAGCCGTCCGCGGCGCCAAGCACTTCGTCACCGAAGCCATTCGCAACGCCCCCACCCTCGGCCACGGCCGCGGCCCCCTCAACCTCTTCTGGCACCTCTCCTAACCCCACCCCACACTTTTGGATCTCACTTTTACCCTTGCCGTCGCTCTTGCTCTTGCCCTTTTGGTTGTCATTCCGCAGCGCAGCGGAGGAATCTGCTTCTTGCTTTTGCGGTTGCCTTTTTGCCTGTCATTCTGAGCGCAGCGAAGAACCTGCTTCCTCCCGTTCTTAACCTAGCCACTACACCCCAAAACCGTGCTGAGAGTGTCGAATTGCAGCCCAACATTGCGTTGAGCCCTACGCCAAACTCACACAAAACGAGCAATTCGTGCCGATATCACCGCCCAGAGGTCAATTGCAGCAATAACTCCTCCCACCGGTCCCCATACTCCGTCCACCCCCCTACCGACCGCACCCGTCGCAGCGCCGCCGCCCCCATCTCCCGCTGCAACTCCGGCTCATCGGCCAGCAACTGCATTCGCTCCTGAATCGCTCGCGCATCCCGGATTGGAACGATAAACCCTTCAATACCATCAGTATAGAGATCCTCCCCTCCGGAGTTGGTTGACCCGATCACGGGACATCCACAGGCCATCGCCTCGGCCTGCACCAGCGCCAACCCCTCCTCAATTGAAGGCAGCACCAGCACATGACTCCGACTCATCCGCTCCACCATCTCCTTCTGCGGCAACGGTCCCAGAAACTCTACCTTCTCCAGCGGCAACCGCTTCAAGACGCCCTTCAGGTTCTCCTGTATGTGTCCAGCAATCCATAAGCATTTCCGCGGATGTTTCAGATTCGCAAAGGCTTCCAGCAAGTAAGGGACGCCCTTCCGAAGGCCAGGTGCTCCGGCAAACAGCACCTGGAACTCACCATCCGTCGGCTTTGCCACTGGCTGAAAGCTCTCCAATCGCACCCCATAAGGAATCCTGTATAGCTTCTCCTTCGGCACCCCCATCTCCACAAACGACCGCAGCACAAAGCTCGAAGGAACCGTAATAGCATTTGCTTGCCTATAGATAGCCTCCTCCCGCACCGTGTCCCGTTCATCCGAAACCGGCCGCGTCACCCCCCATATCGCATACTCTTCTTGCACGATCTGCTGCTGATACCGCTGATGCGTAGACCCCCGATCGCAGATGAAGATTCCACCCTCCCGCTGCAACCACGCTCCCGACGAAAGGCTGGAACCGGAGATCCCGATCAGTACATCCGGCTTTTCTTTCAATGACTTGAGTCGCTTCTCGGTCCACCGGTCGAAGGCCAGGGCATTGGCGTAACCCAGATGATCGCTAAGCCAGCGCAGGTCGACAGGGCTCCGTCCCGCTGCATACTCCGCCATGTGCAGCCACGGGTAGGTCTCCACCAATCGGTGATCTAAACCCTCTCGTTTCAGCCTCTTCCATGGCCATGTCGAGTACACCCGCTCAAGATGTCCCCGCTTCTCGAGTTCCCGCGCGAGATTAAAGTGGTGAAAAACGCCGAAGACAGTCTGAACAATACGCATGAAGGGAACAAACTCCGATAGATGCAGGCTCGCACGAGTCTAACAAAGCCCTCTGTTCATCGCATGAATACAGCCCAACGATTCACCTGCTACGCTGGAAACGTATGCGCACAGCCCTCATCATTGAACTCAACGGCCAGCAACGCACCATCCCCGAACTCTCTTCACCGACTGATTTAGCCAGCTTAATCGCTGCCCTCAAGCTCAAGTCTGACCGCATTGCCGTGGAGCACAACGGCGAAATCGTATCCCGTGCCACATGGACTCAGGAACGTGTCGCCAACGGTGACCGTCTTGAGATTGTTCATTTTGTAGGTGGTGGCAAAGCTTGAGCTTAGCCCTAACCGGGCGGTTTAACTAGGGCTCCATGATTAGCGACTGAAAGCCAGAGCCGTGGCGAGGGAGGTACGGGGGCTGGCGCTGGGACGCGTTGGGCGCAAGAATCTAGGGATGAACCATGCGACGGCGAAGGTTGGTAATAGCGGAACGCTGCTGCGCGAGTATATGACGCACCTGCGAGTAGAACGGGGATTGCGCCCTCTAAGTTGCGAGGCATATCTGTGTGATCTGGAGATGTTTGCGGAGTTTCTGGAGGGTGGCGGCGGAGATGGCGTGGGGGTGAAGACGTTCCTGTCGGCCGAGCAGTCGGATGTGAGCGGGTTCATGCAGCACCTGCGGGAGCATGGGGTACAGCCTCGGTCCATTGCCCGGAAGTTGAGCTGCGTGCGGGGTTTCTACAAATGGCTGCTGATGGATAAGCGGGTGAGGCGTGATCCTACTGTAAATATTGAGAGTCCATCAAGCTGGAGGGTCCTGCCGAAGTCGCTGGCTGAGAGTGAAGTGCGCGAGATGCTGGAGAAGACCGGAGCGGCTGCTCGCGCCGAGGACGCGAGTGGGGCTGCGCTGCGGGATCATGCAATGCTCGAACTACTCTACGCAGGGGGGCTCCGGGTGGGAGAAATTGTGACGCTGAGGCAGGAGGATTTGCGGCTGGAAACAGCCAGCGTGCAGGTACGTGGAAAGGGCGACAAGGAGCGGATTGTGCCCATAGGCCGATCGGCGGTGGAAGCGCTGGAAGCTTATGTGCAGCGCGGACGACCGGAATTATTGAAGCGAGGGGGGGTGCAAAGGACGTTGTTCCTGTCGGTACGGGGAAATCCGCTCACGACGCAGAAGGTGTGGCAGATGGTGCGGACGGTGAATCTGCAAGCCAGCCCGCACAAGCTGCGGCATAGTTGCGCGACGCATATGGTGGAGCATGGCGCAGACCTTCGCTCCGTCCAGACACTGCTCGGACATGCGGATATTGCTACAACGCAGGTGTATACACACCTGGCGATTGACCGACTGAAGACGGTGCATCGGATGTGCCATCCGCGAGCGACGAGGAGAGCAGGAGGCGGAGCGTGAGCGCGAAGGAGAATGGTCGCGGCAATGGAGAATCAGTGCTCTCCAAATCTGCGCAAGTTAGAGCGTATGATCAAGTGGCTTCAACCGGAGATTGCGGTGGCGAAGATGAAGAGAAAGCCTTGAAGTCACACAGGAAATCGCGCAGGAAAGCTGCTCTTGAGGACGGCTTTGTGGAATTGGGTGAAGAGTTCCTCGCGATGATGCGGGATGAGCGCGGGGCCAGCGAACATACACTGCGGGCCTATTCGCGCGAGGTGCGGGGTTTTGCAGAGTTTTTGACGGAGACAATGGGGAAGGACGCGCTGCTTTCGTCAGTGGAACACACACAGATCCGCGTGTATATGACAGTCCTGATGGATCGGGGGCTGACCAAGGCGAGCGTGGCACGGGCACTGGCGGCGATTCGGAGTTGGTTCAAGTGGGCAGCGAAGGCGGGTTTGGTAGAGAGTAATCCTGCGCTGCTTGTGAGTACGCCGAAGCTGCCGAAGCATCTGCCTCGGGTGCCGAGTATGGAAGAGGTGAATAGGGTGCTGGATTCACTGGCCCCTGCGCATGCCGTGGGAAGTAGTTCTTGCAAGGCAAACAACGGAGCGCTTAGTAAAGAGGGGGAGGAGTCCGAGTCTAGTTGGCCGGAGCGGGAGCGTGTGATCTTTGAGTTGTTATACGGATGCGGCATTCGGAACTCCGAGCTGGTCGGGCTGGACATGGATGCAATCCATTGGAGTGATGATGCGATTCGCGTGTTTGGCAAGGGAAAGAAGGAACGCCTGGTGCCGTTGGGCGATGCCGCAGCCGAGGCTATTCGGGCTTATCTGCCCCTGAGGCAGGCGAAGCTGGAGGGTGCGGGACTCGGCAAGCTGGTGCAGGTTGGGCCGCTGCTGATCCGGCTGCGGGTGGGCGTTGGGGCAACGGGTTCAGCCCGGCTGACTACACGCAGCGTGGGGAGAATTGTGAAGAGTATTGCTCTGAGCCGAGGGCTGGCGGCGGATGTACACCCGCATACCCTGCGACACGCGTTTGGTACGCACATGCTGGAGGAGGGTGCGGATCTACGGGCGATCCAGGAGATGCTGGGGCATGAGCGGTTGTCGACCACGCAACGGTATACGCAGTTGACCGTGGGTCAGGTGCAGCGGGTGTATGACGAAACCCATCCGCGAGCGAAGTAGGCTCTAGTAGCGGGGGATGGTCGGATCGATGCGGAGGGACCACGCGTTGATACCGCCGGAGATGGATTGGGCCTTGTCGAAGCCCTGCTGACGAAGCCAGGCGGCGACCGAGAGGCTGCGGGAACCGTGATGGCAGAGAACCAGGATGTGAGCTTCATCGTCTAGCTCCTGATGCGCGCGCCCGGGGATCTCGTTCATGGGCATGTGGGTGCTGCCTTCGATGCGCGCAGTCGCATACTCCCAAGGCTCTCGCACGTCGAGGAGCAGGGGGGATGGCTTGGAGGCAAGGTGGGTGCGGAGTTGGTCTACGGTTATTTCGAGGTCCATGCGAAGTCCTTTTATGTGGTGCAGGTAAAGGCTGGAAACATGCGCCACATGGGAATGAACGTACGGCAAGAGTAACAACAGCTTAAGCTGATCCTCCGCTGCGCGAAGAACCATCCTTCAAGAAGCGAAACGATAGCAGCTCGACGGGTCAGTCGTTGGCTCCGTGGCACTTTTTGTACTTCTTGCCAGAGCCACAAAAGCACGGATCGTTGCGGCCAATTTCGCTACCGGTGCGGCGCTGGGTGGCGGTTGCAGCCGCAGTGGAGCCTCCTGCCTGGCGGGCGGCGGCAAGGTCGCGCTGCTTGTTGCGCTGGAACTCGCGCTCCAGTGCGTCAATGGTAGTGGAGGGTGCCCGCGTGGGGATGGTGGGCGGAGGCTCTTGAGTATTCGATGGCTCCCCGGCCGAGGTCTCAGACGCGAGCCCGGGGGCGCCAAGATTTGTAGTACCACCGATGGGCAGGCGCTGCTGCGTGGGTGGCGGTGCGGGCTGCGAGAGGTGGAGCTGAGCGAGTTGTTCGAGGCTCTCGATGGGAGTGCCGTCAGGAGCGAGGATCTGCATGCGGAAGAGGTTGCGTGCGGTGTCCTCCTGAAAGCGCATCATCATGGCCTCGAACATCTCGAAGGACTCCTTCTTATAGGCGACGAGGGGGTCCTGCTGGGCATAGCCGCGCAGGCCGATACCCTCCTTGAGGTGGTCCATGTTGAGGAGGTGTTCCTTCCACAGGGCGTCGAGGACGGAGAGCATCACAACGCGCTCATGGTAGCGGAGTTGGGCTTCCCCTAGGATCTTCTCCTTGATGTCATAACGTTCGGTGAGCCTGTCGAAGATGGCGTCTCCAAATTCGTGGCGATTGAGCTGAGTCGGATCGATGACTCCTTCCAGGTTGGCGCCGAAGATATCATAGACCTGCGCGAAGATCTCATCGACCTTCCACTGCTCAGGGTGGACTTTTTCGGGGGCCAACTCTTCGAGAATGCTGGAGAGGATGGTGGAAACGTAGTCCTCGGTGATGAGCTGTTTCTGTGCGACACCTTCCATGAGTTGGTGGCGGAGGGAATAGACGGCCTCGCGCTGCTTGTTCATGACGTCGTCGTACTCGAGGACGTGCTTACGAGATTCAAAGTTCTGGCTTTCGACGGCCTTCTGCGCTCCCTCGATACGGCGGGAGATCATGCGGCTTTCGATGGGCACTCCCTCTTCCATGCCGAGGGACTGGAGCAGGCCGGAGACCCATTCCCGAGCGAAGATGCGCATGAGGTCATCTTCAAGAGAGAGGAAGAAGCGGGAACTGCCGGGGTCGCCCTGACGGCCGGCGCGGCCGCGAAGCTGATTGTCGACGCGGCGGGACTCGTGACGCTCGGTGCCGAGGATGTGAAGACCGCCGGCTTCAATGACCGCGTCGTGCTCGGTTTTGGTGGCAGCGGCGTGGGCGGCGATGGTGGAGTCCCAGTCCTGTTGCGAGACTTCGAACTCCTGCGACTGGTAGTAGAAGCGGACGAAGCCAGCTGGTGCTACAGGGGAGATGGCGCCTTCCGCAACGGAGACAGCCCGTGCGGTCTTGCGCTTGACCAGATCCTGACGGGCCATGAACTCGGAGTTACCCCCGAGAAGGATGTCGGTGCCGCGGCCTGCCATATTGGTGGAGATGGTGACCATTCCGAGACGTCCCGCCTGGGCTACGATTTCTGCTTCCTTCTCGTGGAATTTTGCGTTGAGGACGACGTGTCGGACGGCCTTGCGCTTCAGGATTTCCGATAATAGCTCGGATTTCTCGATGCTGGTGGTACCAACCAGCACGGGCTGCTTGGCTGCGTGGAGGCGCTCGATCTCATCGGCGACTGCGAAGTACTTTTCTTTGGCTGTGCGATAGACAACGTCGGGGTTTTCAATGCGTTGCATGACCCGATTGGTGGGGATGACGACAATTTCGAGTTTGTAGATGGATTCGAACTCGGAAGCCTCGGTCTCGGCAGTGCCGGTCATGCCGGAGAGTTTTTTGTACAGGCGGAAGTAGTTCTGGAAGGTGATGGTGGCGAGTGTCTGGTCTTCCTTGCGGATGGCGACGCCTTCCTTGGCTTCGACCGCCTGATGTAATCCGTCCGACCAGCGGCGGCCTGGCATGAGGCGGCCGGTGAACTCGTCGACGATGATGACTTCGCCATCCTTGACGACGTACTCGACATCGCGCTTGTAGAGGGCATGGGCTTTGATGGCGACTTCGATGTGGTGCTTCATGTCCCAGTTTTCTGGGTCGGCGATGTTGCCGATACCAAGAAGCTTCTCGACCTTTTCAAAGCCTTCGTCGGTGACGGTGATGGCTCGGGCCTTCTCATCGACGACGTAGTCGCCGGACCATGTCTTGGTCTCGAGGGTTTCGATGAGTTCGCCCTCTTCGAGTTGGGGGATGATGCTATTGGCGATTGCGTATTTGTCGGTGGTTTTATCGGTGGGGCCGGAGATGATGAGCGGGGTGCGAGCTTCGTCGATGAGGATGGAATCGACCTCGTCGACGATGCAGTAGAAGTGGCCACGCTGCACCTGGTCGGCCAGCTCGAACTTCATGTTGTCGCGGAGGTAATCGAAGCCGAATTCGTTGTTAGTGCCGTAGGTAATGTCAGCAGCGTAGGCCTGGCGGCGCTGCTCGTCGGAGAGGTCATGCACGATCACTCCTACAGACAGGCCTAGGAAGCCGTAGATCTTGCCCATCCATTCGGCGTCGCGCTTAGCCAGGTAGTCGTTGACGGTGACGACGTGGACCCCGTGACTGGCGAGCGCGTTCAGATAGCAGGGCAGCGTGGCGACGAGGGTCTTGCCTTCGCCCGTCTTCATCTCGGCTATCTTGCCTTGGTGGAGAGCCATGCCGCCGATCATCTGAACGTCGAAGTGGCGCATGCCGACGGTGCGGCGGCCAGCCTCGCGAACGACCGCGAAGGCTTCAGGGAGGATCTGGTCGAGGACGATTCTTTCGGCAGCACGCAGGTCATCGGGTTCGGTGATGCCGTCCTGATCGGCCTTGAGGCGGGCGGCGGTGATGCGGGCGCGAAATTCGATGGTCTTGGCGGCGAGTTGTTCGTCGGAGAGTTGCTGAAGTGTCTCCTCAAAGCCATTGATCTGGGCGAGAACGGGGAGCATGCGCTTGACCGCGCGCTCATTGCTGGTGCCGAAGACTTTTGCTAGAACTTTGTTGAGCACGTGTGGATTCCTTTGGATGAGGCGCTCGATGGCGCGGAACTGGTTTGCGGAAGCACGCCGCAGGACGCAGAAGGATGCGCCGCTTAGCTGAGACAGGATGTGACGGCCTGGAGCGCAGCCGTTTGGGCAGCGGGTGGACGCATGGTCCAGACAGCGGTATGAACCGCCCGCGCGGCGGAAGCGAGTGCGAAGGTTGCTGCATTATGCAAAGCACTGTCTTCGTCGACCGACGTTGAGCCCACCGCAGCCGCCGCACTCTGGTAAATCAGGCTGCTGATATAGCGGCCGCCAAGGGTGAGATCTCCGGATCGCAGGCCACTCGCGTCTGCCGCGCTCAGCGAAGAGAGCAGAAGAAGGAGGCAGGCGAGATGGCGGGTGCGCAGATGCATCCCCTCTATGTTAAACGATTCGCTGACCTAATTGGGTGACAGAGTGAAATCGGTTGCGGTTTCGGTCAGAAGTAGTGGTGCGCGAATAACGACGTGAACGCGGGAGGCGGTGGTTACTTGAGATAGGAGGCGAGGGGAGAGTTGGCCTGGCGGAGTGCTTCGGCGACGGCGCTGGCGTTGAGTTCGGCGCCTTGGGGGCTGGTGTGGGTATGGTCATGGGGAAAGAGCAGGGCGGTTTTGGCGGGGCCGAGTGCCTCGAAGCGGTTGGCTGCGATGTCGCTCATGTCGATGAGTGGGACGCGCTCCTCGGAGGCTAGCTGGCGGAGCGATGAGGTATAGCCCATGTCGCGCTCAATGCAGGTTTGTCCACCGGCACTATTGACTTTGGCGTCAGAGCAGGGCTTCCATATGTTGCGGACAGTCAGGGTGAGGAGCATGGGGCTGGCGCCTTTGGCGCGCGCTTCGTCGATCATCTTGCGCAGGTACCAACCGTAAGTGTGGACTGTTTCAACCTGGCCTGCGAAAGGGCCAGAGATCTGGGGCACGTTCTGGGTTTCGTCTCCGATACCCTTGAGGTCGCCGCGAGGCTTGGAGCCGCCGAGGTCGCCGCTGTCGTTGTGCCCGAGCTGGAATAGCACGAAGTCGCCAGGCTTGATCTCGGCTAGTACTTTTGCCCAGTGCCCTTCAGTGATGTAGCTGCGGGCGGAGCGCCCGGCGATGGCGCGGTTGGCGACGTTGATGCGGGAGGTGTCGAAGAGAGGAGCGAAGTGGTCGCCCCAGCCGAGGTCCGCATTGTTGCGGGCGGTGGAGTCACCAACGACGAAAACAGTGGGGAGGTGTGGGTTGAGGGGCTGGTCAGTGGGGAGGTGATGCTGGGCGGGAGTGGGAGGCGGAGCGCCGGGATTCTGAGCAAAAGCCAGGGGCGCGAGGGCGAGCGAGGCGAGAAGAAATAAGTTATGGATTGAACTTGAACGCGACATAGCAGCTAGCCTACCACTGGCGATGAGGATCGTTCAGGTTTTCAGGAGGTCGAGCAGGACGACGGCCTCATTGTGCTCTTCGTCCTTTGCGCCATAGAGCAAGGTTGATGGGCCTTTCGCTACAGCTTGCTTCAGTGCGGCGAGGGGTTCGCCGTTCTTCCTAAGTTCGGCGTGATACCGGGATTTGAACTCTGTCCAGCGGGCAGGATCGTGGGCGAACCACTTGCGGAGTTCGGTGCTGGGGGCAACATCCTTGAGCCACAGATCGACGTGGGCCTTTTCTTTGGTGAGGCCGCGAGGCCAAAGGCGATCGACCAGAATACGGGTTCCATCGTCGTGCGCGGGCTCTGCATAGACACGCTTGAGCTTGGGCTTCATCTTGTCACTATCTTATTGATGCAGGTTCGCGATCTGAGGGTGAGGGTAGATGTAAGGGCGGACGAAGATTATGCTGGGGATGCCCGCTTCACCTGGATGGAACATCGAAGCAGCCTAAGTTTGGAATTGGAGATGGAGATTTATGAGCGAAGCAGCGGTTGGATATGCGCGGGAGCAGGGAACACGGTTTGTCGAGGAATTGAAAGATTTGTTGCGGATCCCGTCAGTGTCTACGGCCCCTGAGCATGTGGGCGATGTGCGCAGGGCGGCGGAGTTTGTGGCCGAAGGGCTGCGCGCAGCGGGGATGGAGCACGTGCGGCTGATTGAGACCACGTCGGCTACGCATTCCGGGCATCCGCTGGTGTATGCAGATTGGCTACATGCACCAGGAAGGGCGACGGTGCTGCTCTATGGACACTACGATGTGCAGCCGGCCGAACCCCTCGACGAGTGGAAATCGCCGCCGTTTGAGCCGGAAGTGCGCAATGGAGATATCTATGCGCGTGGGGCGGTCGACGACAAGGGACAGATGTGGATGCATGTAAAAGCGTTGGAGTCGTTGCTGGCGACCGACGGGAAGCTGCCGGTGAACGTGCGAGTAATCATCGAGGGCGAGGAAGAGGTCGGAGGCGAAGGAATTGCTGCGTTCGTGCGCGAGCACGGGGACCAGTTAACGGCCGACGCCGCCCTGGTGAGCGACACGGAGATGTTTGCGCCGGAACTGCCAACCCTATGCGTAGGACTGCGCGGGATGATCTATACGGAGTTGGAAGCGAGAGGCGCGGCTACCGATCTGCACTCGGGGATGTACGGTGGTGCGGCGCCGAATCCATTTGTGGCACTGGCCCAGATCATCGCTAAGCTGAAAAGTGAGGACGGCCATATTGCAATTCCTGGGTTCTATGACGGGATAGAAGAACCGACCACGGCCGAGCTTGAGGCCTGGAGAATGCTGCCGTTCGACGAGGAAGCGTATCGGAAGCATGAGGTGGGGTCCACGGAGTTGACCGGAGAGACGAAGTTCAGCGTACTCGAACGGACCTGGTCGCGGCCAACGATGGATGTGCATGGAATGCCCGGCGGGTTTATCGGCGCAGGAGCGAAGACTGTGATTCCGGCCAAGGCTATCGCTAAGATCAGCTTCCGGCTGGTTCCTGGGATGAAGCCGGAGGCAACGTTTGCGAAGTACAAGAAATTTGTAGAGGAGATATGCCCAAAGGGGATCCAGGTGAAGGTGACCATGATCCACTCCGGCGAGCCGATTGTGGTGAGTACGGCCAACAAGTATGTGCATGCCGCGACGGAGGCGATGGCAGAAGTCTTCGATAAGCAGACAGTATTCATTCGCGGGGGCGGATCGATTCCTATAGTAGGGGATTTCGTGCGGGAGTTGGGGATTCCAACGGTGATGATGGGGTTTGGGCTGCCGGATGACAACCTTCATGCGCCGAACGAGAAATTTCACCTGGCAAATTTTCATCGTGGGATTGAGTCGATTGTGCGCTTCCTGGACAAGGTGGGGGCGGATAGCTGATGAGCGAACGACTACCAGTGCATGGGTTCGTACTGGCAGGGGGCAAAAGCTCGCGGATGGGCGAGGATAAATCGCTGCTGAGGTTTTGCGGGCGACCAATGGTCGAGATTGCCGTAGAAAAGTTGCGTGGATTTTGCTCCGAGGTGGGGATAGCAGGGAACCGCGACGACTTGGCGGAATTCGCGCCAGTGGTACGAGAGACGCGGCAGGACGTGGGACCGGCAGCGGGAATCGAGGCGGGCCTGACGGCGGCAAGGCAACCGTGGACGATGTTCATTCCCGTGGATGTTCCACTGGTTCCAGGGGAGGTTTTGCAGCGATGGGCGGTCTCTGTGCTGGATATGGAGAAGGTGCGTCCGATTGCCCTAAGCCATCTTTGTGTGTCGAACGAGCAGCCGGCCTTCTGCATGATTCGCTCGGATAAAGTAGAGGCATTTCGGACAGCACTGGAAAGTGGCGAGCGTAGATTGGCTTCGTTATTCCATCGCGCAGAGGGCTCCGATGTGCATTGGGTACATGATTTATACGATATTTATGGATTTCGCCGGTCCGATGGACCGGATGCGTACCAGCTAGACCGGTGGTTTATCAACGTGAACACTCCAGAGGATTTGGCCACGGCTGAGGCCTGGGCTTTGAGCAGGCTCGAGTGTGGGGGCAGCCTAATTTAGGCGCACCACGGTAGGTGCGAGGAGGTAGGTTGGAGCGGATACTTTGGTAGAAATCGGGCATCATAAAGGGAACCACGATGAGTGATTCCGAAACGAAGCCAGACATAGTGACTGAGGCCGACCAGGAACAGATAGAGAAGCCCCTGATTGAAGACGTGTCGGCAGATGTTGCTCCCGTAGTCCAGGGATTCATTTCGGAGGCCAACCAGGCCAATGAAGAGCAGGACGCTGCAATTGCGGCGGGAGCCATGGTCAGCGCGGGCCCAGCGGCTGCAGGCGCAGAAGATGTGAGCGAGAAAGTTGCCCCATACATTGCCTTTGAGCATGTGGTGAAGGCATTTGGCGACCTGGTGGTCCTGGACGATGTGAGCTTTTACGTGAATCCAGGGGAGACCTTGTGCATTCTGGGACGTAGCGGTGTGGGGAAATCGGTTGCGTTGCGTATCCTGATGGGGTTTCTGAAGGCTGACAGCGGAACGGTCCTCGTCGCAGGACAAGATATAGCAGGGCTTACCGAGCGCGAGATGCAGGAGGTGCGGCGGAAGGTGACGATGGTGTTTCAAAATGGAGCCCTGTTCGATTCGATTACGGTCGGGGAAAATGTGGCGTTTCCGCTGAGAGAGCGCAGGAATATGGAGGAAGACCAAATCCTGCAGGTGGTTAAAGGATTGCTGGAGATGGTGGGGGTCGCAGGGATGGAGGACCAGTTGCCATCGGAGTTGTCGACGGGGATGAAGCGGTCAGTGGCGATTGCAAGGGCTCTGGCCGCCCAACCGTCGGCCGTGCTGTACGACGAGCCCACCACGATGGTCGATCCGCTCATGGCGCATTTATTAGGCAACCTGATCCAACGGCTGAAGATGCAGATGCATCTCACGAGTATTGTTGTGACTCATGACATGCGCTTCGCGGAGAAACTGGCAGACAGACTGGTGTTTCTGCATGAGGGCAAGGTGCGGTTCTTTGGAACCGTGGAAGAGATGCGGTCGAGTGAAGACCCGATATTGCGAGATTTTTTCTCTATGGATGAACTGGTTGTGCCGGTCTAGCACCTTAAGTACCTTTTTCTGCACAGCGTGATCCTTTAAAATAGAGGAGAAGCCAATATTCGCACTAGAGAGCGTGTCTATAAGAGATAAATTGTAGGTGCACCATCACCCTGCCATGCAAGCCATGGCAATAACCAACGGCCCGGGACCGAAAACTAGGACTATGGCGAGCCTTGATTATTTGAAGCAAGCTACTCTTTCGAGCCAACGGCGCAATCACGCCAGAATGCAGGAGCACGGAAGGTTGTTCTCCCGTCCATCCTTCATCATCGTCGTCTGGGCGTTTCTGGATTTGTTTAGTGCGCTGCTGGCTGGTTTCATTGCACTGCGAATTCGTCTCGATCCGGTGGTGAATCCTTCGGCACATACGGTATTGAGGCACTTGGAGGCTACAGCGCCTCTTATCTCCATTGCATATCTGCTGGTTTTCAGCCTTTACCTAGTGCTGTTTGCGAGGATTTTCGGGCTGTACCGTTCTCCAGACGTACGTAGCGGATTGAACGAACAGCGGCTCATTGTTCAGGCGACACTGACCTCAGGGCTAATGCTATGCGGGACGTTGTATGTGATGAAAGAGTACACCGTTTCGCGGGTGGTGGTAGCGCTTACAATTGTGATCACGCTGGCGCTCCTGATGGCCCGGCGGGCGATAGAGCGAAAGATGATGCAGCGGCGGTTTCTCCAGGGGCGGGAGACACGCAATGTGCTGATCGTGGGGCATGGCAGAGTTGCGCACGCACTGCGCAATCATCTCATGGCGCTGCCGCATATGGGCTTCCGGTTCATGGGCTTTGTATCCCTGAATGAAGACGCGGAGGACGCAGCAAACTCGCAGATCATCGGCAATATCCAGAACTGCGTGGCACTGGCACGATCGTTATTTGTAGATGAGATTTACTTTTCGATGCCCGCGGATAAGCAGACGGTGGTTGGAGTGGTGGAAGAAGCCCGTGCGATTGGCATCGAAGTGCGCGTGGTTCCTGACCTCTATGATGGCCTGGCGTGGAATGCGCCGGTGGAGTTTATTGGTCAGTTTCCAACGATCCCCCTGCATCAGCGCGAATTTCCGCGGGGTGCGTTCCTGATCAAACGCGTGCTGGACGTGTTGCTTTCGACGCTGGCGCTGCTGGTGATGACGCCATTCATGCTACTGATTGCGCTCCTGATAAGAATGGATTCTCCGGGGCCGATCTTCTATAGGGCGGCACGGATCGGTCGGAAAGGAAGGACCTTCACCTGCTATAAATTCCGTACGATGGTAGCCTGTGCGGACAGAATGCGGGAGGATCTGGCGCATAAGAACGAGCGCGATGGAATTTTGTTCAAGATGAGCAATGACCCGCGGATTACACGCGTAGGCTTGTGGTTGCGGAAGTATTCGCTGGATGAGTTGCCGCAGTTCTTCAATGTGCTGATGGGGGACATGAGTCTCGTCGGACCGCGGCCGCCATTGGCCTCCGAGGTCGAGAAGTACGATCTGGCTCATCTGCGCAGGTTGGATGTGCTACCCGGTATTACAGGATTGTGGCAGGTGGAAGCGCGCCAGGATCCTTCATTTGATAGCTACATTTCGCTCGATACGGCATATGTGGAGAACTGGAATCTAATGCTGGATATGCGGATTCTGGCACGGACGGTCGGCGTGGTACTGGGTGGAACGGGTTCTTAGAAGCAGGGAACAAGAATTCCATCAAGACCTCGCGATAGACTGTAAGGGTGCGGATCGCGCTGGCGCAAATCAATCCAACCGTTGGAGACTTCTCGGGAAACCTGCGGAAGATCGCGGAGTTTGTCGAACGGGCAGCGGCCCAGGGCGCTGCGCTGGTGATGTTTCCTGAACTCGCAACCTGCGGGTATCCTCCGGCTGACCTACTGGAAAAGGAGTCCTTCGTGCGGCGCGCGGAGGAGACGCTCGCAGCCGTGTCGGAGTTGACGCATGGGCTGGATCGGCCGGCCGTGCTATGCGGTGCCCCGATGCGCTGCGAAAGTGCATCCGGGAAACGCGTGCGTAACGTTGCCGCACTGATGGACGACGGAGAGATTAAGTTTGTGCAGCAGAAGATGCTGCTGCCGTTCTATGACGTGTTCGATGAGCAGCGGTACTTTGACCCTGGGAAGCAACAAGCGCTGACCGTGGTGAAGGGGCAAGCAGTTGCGATTACGATCTGCGAAGACGCGTGGAACGACAAGATGTTTTGGCCGCGGCAACTCTATCCTGTGGACCCGATCGAAGACTTGATGCGGCAGTGGGCTGGGCTTCCGCAGCCGCTGAGCAGGCATCGGCTGATTCTGAATATTTCTGCGTCGCCGTTCTGCCACGGGAAGCTCGAAGTGCGCCAGAAGATGATTGGTGCGCTTGCGAAGCGGCATGGAGCTACCGTCGTGATGGTCAATCAGGTGGGAGCAAACGATAGTTTGATCTTCGACGGCGGGTCGTTTGCAGTTGGACCAAGTGGCGAGGTCTTTGCGCAGGGCCGTTGCTTTGAAGAGGACCTGCTGGTGATCGAGACCGAGGCTGCAATAGAATCTGCGAACGCTGCATTGATATCTGGCATAGATCTTGATATGAATCGAACCGAGCGAACCTGGAACGCGCTCGTGCTGGGCACGCGGGACTACCTGGGGAAGTGCGGGTTCAAGAAGGCTCTTGTGGGGTTGAGCGGAGGTATCGATTCCGCGCTGGTCGCAGCGATTGCGGTGGAAGCGCTGGGGGCGGAGAACGTTCAGGGGATTGGAATGCCCAGCGAGTTTTCGTCTAGTGGCTCGATCACGGATGCTGAAAAGCTGGCCAGGAATCTTGGGATTGCATTCTCTACGCTACCGATTCGCGAGATTTATACCCAATTCTCGACGACGCTGGCACCAGCATTTGCAGCGATGGGAGCCGGGACAGGCTTTGGCCTCGCCGAGGAGAATCTACAGCCGAGAATTCGAGGAAGTTTGCTGATGGCGCTCTCCAATAAGACGGGCGCCCTGGTTTTGACGACGGGCAACAAGAGCGAGATGGCCTGCGGGTATTGCACCCTTTATGGCGACATGGTAGGAGCTCTCGCTGTGATTGGCGATGTGTACAAGACGGAGGTCTATGCGTTGAGTCAATGGGTCAATCGCGAGCGCGAGGTGATTCCAAACGATACACTGACCAAGCCGCCTTCCGCGGAGCTAAGACCAGGACAGAAGGATACGGATTCGCTGCCACCCTATGATGTACTGGACCCCATTGTGCGGGCGTATATCGAGGAGTACAGCTCTGCTGAAGAGATCGTTTGCAAGCAGGGCATTGACCTAGAGTTAGTGCGGAAGGTGATTCGACTGGTGGAGTTGAGCGAGTACAAGCGGCAGCAGGCAGCACCGGTGCTGAAGGTTTCGAGGAAGTCGTTTGGCATGGGAAGAAGGTTCCCGATCGCGGCCAGGCGTGAAGTTTAGTTCAAGGCCGTCAGGCCAGATTTGATCAGAGGAGAGATAGACAGTGATGGAGAGTTTGATGTTGAGATACGTTGAGAGCATGAAGGAAATGGTATGTATGGCAGTATTGGCGATGGTAGGAGCAGGAGCACCGGTCCTGGCCCAAGCCCCTCCGGTGGTTTCGCCAGCGACAGCCGAGGCACAACAGGCCACTGAACCCCAGGCCCCAGCGCCGCACGCCGCACCAGTCGACCCGTTTCCACCAATTAGCTTGAAGAATTTTACGGCGGATTCCCCCACAACTGCTGAGGTGAATGCTTTCCTGAAGCAGGTCTGGGGATTTGACGCCAATCGAGTTTGGAGTGTGGCGGCGATCCAGAAAACGGCGGCTCCCGGAGTGGTGAGAGTCGTTGTATATGCTGCGGATAAGACACAGTCGGGTAAGGTGAGCCAGAGCGAATTCTTTATTACCCCTGATGGCAAGCATGCCATTGCGGGCGGGGTTGTCGACTTTGGGGCGAAGCCGTTTGCAGCACGTCGAGCATTGTTGCAGGAGCAGGCGAATGGGCCAGCGGAAGATTCTGCGAGCAAGGACTTACTGCTGGTGGAGTTCTCCGACTTGCTGAACGCACGCTCCAAGGAAGCGCAAGAGACAATCAACCACCTCGCGAAGGAAATTCCGCAGGCAAGGGTCGTGTTTGAGAATCTGCCGGCGGATGGCAGCATCTATGCGTTACATGCAGCAGAAGTGGGCGTATGCGTCCGTAAGGCCAAGGGAGATGCTGCATTCTTTACCTATGTAGATGAGGTCTTCGCCAAGCAGGCTGGGTTGACACCTGCTACGGTAGAACCAGCGTTGAATGCCGCGGCTGCGGTTGCGGGTGCGGACCCTAAGGCGATCGAGGCATGTGCGGCGTTGCCAGCAACTAAGGCTGATGTGGAAGCTTCCGTTGCGCTTGCTAAGGCAGCCGATGTCGATGCGGCCCCAGCGCTGGTGGTCAACGGACGGATCATCTCGCCGACAGCGGTTCCCTATGAAACGCTGAAGCGGATCATCGCCTATCAGGCGCAGTTGGATGGTCTCAACGTGCAGGTCCAACCAACACTTACAACATTGAAGTAGAGGTCGAATAGGCAGATAGGACAGCAGATGGCGAAGATTGCCGTGGTTTCTCCACATCGCGGAGATGCAGCCTTCGCGTTAGGGCTCTCGGTAAAGGCGTGGCTCGAACAGGGCCACGCCGTCGAGGTAGTGAGTTGCTTCACGCGCAGCGAGTTTGCTCCTTATTCAGATGTAGGATCGGTGCATGCAAACGATCGTGTTTCGTTTGTCACTGCCGTACGCAAGCGTGAGGATGAGGCGTGGCGTAAGCAGTTTGGCGTGGCGAAGTTGACGATCACGGACCTCAATCTCAAAGACGCACCAATTCGCCTGCATTGCCGACCTGAGGATGTAATTGGGCGTTCTGCGGAAGTCTCGGAGAAGGTTTTGTCAAAGATCCGCAGAGCGCTCGAGGGGAGCAGGGCCGAAGCGGTTGTGCTGCCCTTGGGGCTGAGTGGCCATGTGGATCACGTGACCGCGCGCGATGCTACCTTGAGTATCCTGCCTGCTGACATGCCGATCGCATTTTACGAGGAGCTTCCCTTCGCGGCGTCCGGTGCGGAGGGAGCGACCGAGACGATAGTCCATGCCCGATCACTGGCACTGCAGAGCGAATTGCAGTCGGCATTTGCGAGTGAGTCCCGGCAGACCGACGATGCGATTACGGAGGCGGTGCAGCGGAAGCGGCATGCTGCCTGGTGCTACGACTCGCAGATCGATGAGAAGGTGACGACCGAGATTGCAGAGTTCTGCCGGCGCTACCGGGGACGGGAACGTTTGTGGGTCAACACGGCGTGGCGGCTTGATCGAACCTTGACGCCAGAGAGTAGCTAAGATTTTTTGGACCGGTTCTTAGATCAGGCTTGTCCAGTCCAGTACAACTTTCCCTGCCTGCCCGGAGATCATCGCGTCGAAGCCCTGCTGAAAGTCACTGTACGCAAAGCGATGCGTAATGACCGGCTCAATATCCACGCCCGATTCCAGCATCACCGACATCTTGTACCAGGTTTCATACATCTCTCGCCCGTAAATTCCCTTGATCGTGAGCATATTAAAGATCACGTCGCGCCAGTTCATCGGTGCTTCCTTCGCGGGGATTCCAAGAATGGCAATCTTTCCGCCATGGCACATGTTAGAGATCATTTCGCGCAGGGCCTGGGGATTACCGGACATCTCCAGCCCCACGTCAAAACCCTCCTGCATGCCCAACTGCTTCTGCACCTCCGCAAGGGGAGTCTGCATGGGATTCACCGCGAGCGTGGCCCCCATCTTCCGGGCTAAATCCAGGCGATACGGATTCATATCCGTAACCACAATGTGTCGGGCTCCCGCGTGCCTCACTACCGGAATCGCCATGATCCCGATCGGGCCGGCTCCGGTGATCAGAACATCTTCACCCAGCAGCGGGAACGACAACGCCGTATGCACTGCATTGCCAAACGGATCGAAGATCGCAGCAACCTCCTGATTGATCTCCGGATCATGCCGCCAGATATTGCTCATGGGCAGCGAAATAAATTCAGCAAACGCCCCTGGCCGATTGACCCCGACTCCTAACGTATGCGCACACAGATGTCGACGCCCCGCGAGGCAATTCCGGCACCGCCCGCAGGTCACGTGGCCCTCCCCGCTCACGATGTCGCCAGGATAAAAATCATTCACATTCGATCCCACCGCAACGATCTCACCGACAAACTCGTGCCCAATCGCCATTGGTACAGGAATGGTCTTCTGCGCCCATTCGTCCCACTGATAAATGTGTACATCGGTCCCGCAGATGCCCGTATACCGCACCCGGATCAGCACATCATTGATGCCGATCGTCGGCTCGTCAATCTCTTCCAGCCAAAGCCCCTGTTCTGCACGACTCTTTACCAACGCCTTCATCTTACGCACTCCCGTCTTTCCCTGCTCACATCCCGCGATCATTCACGAACATGCATTCCGACGACCATGATATCCCGCCCTCCGACGCAGCGAAACCTCGCAGCCCCTCGATCGTGCGCCGCGCACGATTGCTCCAATTCGCTCCATCGCCTACACTTAGTCTTGTGCCCTGAGTGGGCGGATAGCTCAGTTGGTTAGAGCGCCTGCCTTACAAGCAGGATGTCGGGGGTTCGAGTCCCTCTCTGCCCACCACTTACACGTTTCATGGCACCCCACAACATCCAATCCATCACACAATCCCTCGGTAAAACTGGGGGATTTGTCTTTCTACGTTCAACAGGTGGTTTGGGCTGAAGAGCATAGAGGTGATGCCGGTGCGCTCTCTGGTGCGTGACAGATTCTGACAGGTGTCGTGCGCGGACGGAGGTAGTTTTTCAAAGAAGCGGATAGCCCTCCCCCCGGGTACTTTTGAGGGTAAAGTCTTGAGGGAATGATGGTTAGGGGTGGACTTGTGGCAGTCTGGCGGGAAAAATAGTTGCACCATAAATGGGCACTCCGGAATTTTCCTGCGGTGCTGCGCAGACGGCGAGGGTTTTCGGTGATGAGCGATCTGGGTTTGGCTCTGAGGAGGATAGGGGGGAGGGGATTGCGCGGCGGAGGTGTATTCGGAGTGGACCGCGAGAGCGCAGGTGAGCAAGCTGCGCGTGTGCGCTGTTTCATTCTGCAGTTTTTTACTGTAGCTTCGCGGTCCTCAGGAGATCAAAGCTTCCGCCCGGGTTGAGCGAGATGTCGGTCACGCGGGTCGTGTGGACGACGATGTTGTCGGGATACCAGAGGGGGAGGGTGGGGAGGTCTTGCGCGAGAATCTGCTGGATCTGCACATAGTCGCTGCGGCGGGCGGCCTCATCGGTGGTGGCGCTGGCAGCGTTCAGCAGAGCGTCGATGCGGTGGTTTGAGTAGCGGCCGCGGTTGGCTCCTTTGGGTGGAAACATCTCGGTGGCATAGCCGTAGTGGAAGATGTCCGGGTCTTCGTTGGAGCCGATCCAGCGCAGGATATACATCTGAAAAGCTCCTTTTGTGATATCAGAGTAGAAGGTGCCAAACTCGGCGGAGCGGAGCGTGAGGACGATGCCCGCATCGCGCAGTTCAGCCTGTATGGCCTGGGCTTCGAGGCGCGTGGTCTCATCTGTGGAGGTTTTCAGGGTGAGGCGCAGACGAACGCCGTTGCGGTCGGGCTTTATGTCAGCCGCGTCAAGAAGTTGGATGGCGCGCGCGATATTGTGCGGGTATTGTGCGAGGTCGGCGGTTGGCGCGGCGGCCCAGTGGCCGGGCGGCAGCAGGGTATCCGCGAGGTGGGCGTGGCCTCGCCAGAGTGCTGCGATGAGTGCAGGACGGTCAATTGCGAAGGCGATGGCCTGGCGGACGCGCGGGTCGCGGAGGGAGGGGTCCTGGACGTTGAAGTTGAGGTAGTCGACGCGCGCGCCGGGGCCGGTGTCGATGCGAAGGTTGGGCTCGCCTGCGAGAGCATGCACCATGTCCATGGTGAGGACGTTGCTCTCGACGTCGGCTGAACCCTTTTTCATCTCCAGGGCGGCGGTGATGGTATCGGGCACGACCTGAAAGCGGACATGCTCGATGGTGGGGCTGAGGGGCCCGGCCCAGTAGTTGGGATTGCGGTCGAGGAGAACTTCCTTGTCCTGCACCTGGGAGACGAAGCGAAGTGGGCCGCTGCCGATGGGATGGAGGCCTTCGTCGCGGGCCGCGCCGGCTTCGACGACGCCGAAGAGACCGTCGCTGAGGTTGAAGAGCAGGCTGGGCAGCGGCACGCTCGTGTGCACGACAACGGTGAGCGGGTCGGGCGCATCGACCGCGGTGACGTCCTTGAACGCTCCGCCCTTGGCCGTGATGATCGCTCCGTTGGTCATGCTGCGGATGGACCAGGCGACGTCGGCGGAGGTGAGTGGATGGCCGTCGTGGAAGTGGACGCCGGGGCGGAGGTGGAAGATCCAGGTGAGCGGGTCGGGGTGTTGCCAACTGCTGGCTAGCCAGGGCTGCAAATTGAAGTGCTCGTCTTTGCGGACGAGGGGATCATAGATGAGGCCGCCAATGCGCTCGGATTGCGAATCGGTGCCCTGGCGGACGTCGAGGTTATTGGGGGAGGATTCGATCAGGAAGGTCAGGGTGCTGGGGGCGGGAGTCGCGGTGCAGCCGTTAACGGCGGCCAGCATTGCGAGCAGGAGCGCGGTGGCGACGCGACGTCTCACGCGTGCGTTACCTTGCCAAGTATGGCGGGGCGGGTGGCTCCGGTGGCAGAGGGGATGTTGCCGGGGAGGTGGTGCCAGGTTAGCCAGCCTAGCAACGCGAAGGCGGCGGCTTCTTTCGCTTCGACGGGAAGGCCCGTGCTGGCGGTGGTCGAGACCTTGACGCCGAACTGCGCGAAGCCTTCTGTAAGCATGCGCATCAGCGTGAGATTCTTCGCTCCGCCGCCAGCCGCGATCAGCTCCGTGGTACGTGCTACTGGTCCGGGCTGTCCAAGATGGGGCTTGCAGAATTTACGGTAAGCGTCGAGGACGGTGGCGGCGGTGAGCGCGGTGGCCGTGGCGATGATGTCCTCATTGGGGGAGGATTTGCAGAGCTTGAGGAATCGGTCGGCAAAGGGAAGACCGAACTCTTCTCGGCCGCAGGATTTTGGTGGTTGGGCGGAGAAATAGGTCGCGGTTAGCAGGCGGTCGAGGACGGGTTGGAGGACCTGGCCGCGCGCGGCAACGGAGCCGTCTTTGTCGTAGCGACGGTTGTAGAGGCGCTGCATGAGGGCGTCGATGAGCATGTTGGCGGGGCCGGTGTCGAAGGCCAGGATGTTCGCGGTGGTGCAGGCGGCCGGGAGGGCCGTGATGTTGGCGATGCCGCCGAGGTTGAAGAGTAGACGGTTGCGCGTGGGGTGGCGGAAGAGGCAGTAATCCAGCATCGGAACGAGCGGTGCGCCCTGGCCTCCGGCGGCGAGGTCGTTGGGGCGGAAGTCGCTGATGACGGGGAGGCGGAGGCGCTCGGCGATGAGCGCGGGTTCGCCAATCTGTGAAGTGCAGCGGATGGGTTCGCCGGGGAACTTTGCGGGGCCGGCCTGGTGGTAGATGGTTTGGCCGTGGATGGCGACTAGTTGCGGTTTCAGGTTGAGCTCGCGGGAGGTCGCGGCTATGCAGTCGGCATAGAGTGCGCCGAGACGCCAGGAGAGCTGGGTGAGTTCGGCGGCCGTGGTCTTCTCGCCCACTGCGGTGCTCAGGATCCTGGCGCGGAGTTTCTTGTCATAGGCGAACGAGCGATGACCGAGGAGCTTGAGGCGGGGAGCGCTGTCGGAGCGGAGTGCGGGCGAGACGCGGCAAAGGGCGACGTCAACGCCGTCGGCGGAGGTGCCAGACATGACGCCGGCTACGAGCAGGGGCTTGGGTTGCGGAAGTTTCATGCTCCGCCTTTGAGTTCACGCTGGAGGTCGGCGAGAAGTTGCAGGGCTTCGCGCGGGGTAAGGCCGTCAACGTCGACCTGCTCGATGCGGTCAACGATGCGCTGCGAGAGGGGAGTGAACATCGTCATCTGGACCTTCGCTTCGCGGGTGGCGGGAGCAGACTCGCGGACTTGCTGGGTTTCGGCGCGCTCGTGGACCTTGAGGACCTCGCGGGCGCGCGAGATGACGGCGTTAGGGAGGCCTGCGAGACGGGCTACTTCGATGCCGTAGCTCTTGCTGGCTGCGCCGGGTTCGACGGTGTGGAGGAAGACGATTCCGCCGGAGTTTTCGCGCACTGTGACACGCACGTTGCGGAGGTGCGCCAGGCGGTCGGCGAGCAGCGTGAGCTCGTGGTAATGCGTGGCAAAAAGGGTGCGTGCTCCGATGGTGTCGTGCAAGTGCTCGACCGTAGCCCAGGCCAGCGAGAGGCCGTCGTAGGTGGCGGTGCCGCGGCCCATCTCGTCGAGCAGGACGAGCGAGCGCGAGGTAGCGGTGTTGAGGATGGCGGCGGTCTCGGTCATCTCGACCATGAAGGTGGAGCGGCCGCGGGCGACGTTATCCGCTGCACCGATGCGGGTGTAGATGCGATCGACTAAACCCAGCTTCATAGTCTCCGCCGGTACGAAGCAGCCGCACTGCGCCATGATGACCAGCAGCGCGGCCTGGCGCAGGTAGGTGCTCTTACCGCCCATATTGGGACCTGTAATCAGCAGCAGCGACGGCCCACCTGCTGCCAAATCCCCGGCACACAGGTGCAGCGAGTTTGGGATGAAACGCCCGGCGCCCTGGTCTTCCAGTCGGCGCTCGATGACGGGATGGCGACCGCCAATGAACTCCAGAATTCCGCTGGCGTCTATCTCCGGCCTGACGTATCCTCGCATCGCCGCGAGGTGGGCGAAGTTGCCGAGCAGATCGATCTCCGCGATGTGGCGTGAGCTCTCACGGATTCGTGCTGCGTTGGTGAGGATCTGTCGGCGAAGTTCAGCAAAGATGCGGCGTTCAATTTCGCTGGAGCGCTCCTGTGCGGTCAGAATCTTGACTTCGAGGTCCTTGAGTTCGGGGGTCGTGAAACGCTCGGCGTTGACCAGCGTCTGTTTGCGCTCGTAGTCGGCGGGGACGGATTTTGCATTAGCCTTGGTGACCTCGAGGTAGTAGCCGAAGACGGAGTTGAAGCGAACCTTGAGCGATCCGATGCCGGTGCGTTCGCGCTCTCGCTCTTCAATTGCAGCGATGCGTTGTCGTCCGGTGGAAGATAAACTGCGGACGGCGTCGAGATCCGCGTCGACGCCCTCGCGAATGGAGCCGCCGTCGGAGAGCGCGACAGGCGGTTCATCAACCAGGGTGCGGGCGATGACTTCGTGTAAGTCGTCGAGGGTATCAAAGGCGATGGCGAGCTCGGCCCAGCGGCCGGAGGGATTGGTGGGGGCGAACTCGGCGGCGGCGGAGCGCAGGCCTGGGAGTCGTGCGACCGTCTTGCCGAGAGCGACGACCTCACGTGGGCCGGCGGTCTCCATGGCGACGCGGCCAAGCAGTCGCTCGAGATCGAGGACACCGTCCATGGCGCGGCGCAGCCCCTCGCGGCGGCGAATGTCGCCTGTCGCTTCGCCCACTGCGTCGAGGCGAGCGTTGATGGCGGTGAGCGACTGCATGGGGCGCAGGAGTTGCGAGCGGAGCAGGCGCTTGCCCATGGGGGTACAGCAGGCGTCAAGGGTCCAGAAGAGAGTAGTTTGCGGGCCTTCGCTGGAGAAGATCGGCTCGACGAGTTCGAGGTTGCGGACGCTGACTGCGTCGAGTTCGAGGCAGTCGTGCCGTTCGTAGTAACGCAGGGTGTCCAGGTGGTCGAGCGCGCCCTGCTTGGTCGCACGGAGGTAGTGGACGATGGCGCCAGCGGCGATGGCGGCCGCCTGATGATGCGCGAGGCCCATGCCGTCGAGCGAATGCACGCGGAGTTGCTGGCGAAGCAGCGGTAGGGCGTAGTCCGGCGTGAAGGCCCAGTCTTCGACCTCGGTACGCGCACCGGAGATGTCGAACTGCGCTGGCTCTTCGGCCGACTCGGCGCCTGTATCCCGCAGCACGCCCTGGCGGACGCTCTGCGACGTGGCACCGAACCCTGCTCCGCGCGGCCCTGCGCTTTGCGGATAGATGACCTCGGCCGGGCGCATCCGGGCCAGTTCGTCGAGCGCCAGAACCCAGGCGGAGGCGCCTGAGAACTCAGTGGCTCGGAAGTCGCCAGTGGAGAGGTCGATGGCAGCAACTCCGACCGCTGCCGCAGCACTCGGACCGGTCGTCGCGATGCTGGCCAGCCACTGGCTTTCGCTGGCGTCGAGTGCGGCATCGACGGCGGTTCCGGGCGTGAGCACCCGGGTGACCTCGCGGCGGACGATGGTCCTGGTGGCCTTGGGGTCCTCCATCTGCTCGCACAGCGCGACGCGATAACCTTTGCGGAGCAGGCGCTGCAGGTAGGTTCCTGCGGAGTGATAGGGGACGCCGCACATGGGGACGGATTTGGTCTTGTCGCGGGAGGTGAGGGTGAGTTGCAACTCGCGGGAAGCGATCAGCGCATCCTCGTAGAAAAGCTCATAGAAGTCGCCAAGACGGAAGAAAAGCAGGGCGTCGGGGTGTGCGTCCTTGGCGGCGCGGTACTGCCGCATCACGGGGGTGAGGTCGCGGTCGGTTCCTGCTTCAGTTGCTTCCGTTGCCATATGTATGCACTTGTACCAGAAGGCCAGAATACCGCAGACGCTTGGCCAAATCTTCGGCGGCCTCTACACTGGCAGGATGATCGAGATTCCAATGTCCGAGACGCAGTTTGCTGCGGCCACCCGGCGGCTGCGTACCAATGGGATTGAGTTGGCCGGAACCACCGGAACGCTCACTAAAGACGGTGTAACGGCGGAGTACCTCTACGCGGGGGGCAAGCTTGCAATCAAGATCGTCGATCACCCGTTTTTCCTGCCGCTGTCGCTGATTGAAAGCAAGCTGCTGTCGTATCTGGAGCAGTCGGTGGCCTATGACGCGACCAAGGGTGAGCCATAAGAAACTGCGGCTGCGATGGGGAGTAGAGTATGATGCTGTTTTTCTCCTCCTTGTTGGTGCGAAAGGGTCTCATGACAGCCCAGAATCGGAATATATGTTGGACCGACGAGATCGCTAAGAATTCAAATAAGGATCAAAGCGGCTTGCGGATGCTCAGATGTTTAGTGAGCGATCTGAGTGTTCGGAAGATTGTCCGGCTCGGTATTGTTCTCGTCCTGTCGGCTGTCTGCTGGCTGGGAGTGGGCTGTCTTGGGCTGGAACTGCTGCAACTGGCAACCCATTGAGTTCGGCAGGGTCGACCATGCCCGGTCTGTGCGCATGATCACAAATTGGGTGGCGGATTGCAGATATACTGGATTTTCACGCACAACCAGCGTGCGAATCTGAACGTATGACTCTGCTCTGGCTCCGACTAGCGGTGATTCTCTACGGCATTGCCGCTCTGGCGGTGCTGCCGGCAGCGCTATACAACCGGCCGCGCTGGCGGCATATTGCTCTGCCCGCTGCGTTTACCGGGGCGTTCTTCCACTTCGTGTCCGTTACCGAGACGCTGTATGCGGCGCACCGTGCGCTGCCAGTAGATACGCACGAGACGCTTTCGATGCTGGGGCTACTGCTGGTGGTAGGATTCCTGATCCTTGCAGCACGCTACCGGACGGTATCCTTCGGAATCTTTCTGTTGCCGATTGCGGTCCTGCTGGCGATTGTCCCGGCGTTTGACCCGGGCCACGAGAAAATTGTGTACCCGCTGGTTCGAACAGGTTGGATCATGCTGCATATCGCGCTGCTGCTGGCGGCCTATGCGGCGATGTTTCTATCACTGATTGCGAGCCTGCTGTACCTGATTCAAGAACGACGGCTGAAGCAGAAGCGCATGGAGAGCAAGCGCGGCTGGCTTCCGCCGCTGGAGACGCTGGATCAGATTGGACTGAATGCTCTGCGCTTCGGGCTGCCGTGCATGACGGCGGGGCTGTTGATTGGGTCGGTGCTGGCGCTGCAGACGATCGGGCTGCCGTTCTTTGCCGATCCGAAGGTGCTGCTGTCGTTTGCGATGTGGATTGCCTACATCCTGATGATCTTCATCCGCAGCCGCAGCGGCTTGCGCGGAAGGCGCGCAGTCTACCTCTCGAGTTTCGTGTTCCTGGTGATGATTGCTGTGTGGGCCGCAAACTCGCTCTCTGCCGTGCATAGGTTCAAGACGCCATGAGTGATCGAAGCAGCATAAGGATCGTGCGATCGACACCGCAGACAGCGGCAAGCCAGACGTCCAGGCTGCTGCTGCTGGGCGTGAACCATACGACCGCGCCGATTGCGGTGCGCGAGCGGCTGGCCATTCCGACGCATCGGCTCGCCGATGCGACGCGTACGCTGGCCGATCAGCCGGGGATACGCGAGGCATTGATCCTTTCCACATGCAATCGCGTCGAGATCCTCACGGTTCAGGATGGCTTGGAGGATGGTCCGGGAGCGGAGACGGATGCCTTTCAATCCGGCCCACAGGCACCGACGCTGAGCGTAATCCGTTTTCTGAATGAGTACCTGCAGATTCGTGCGACCGACATAGAACCGCATGTATACGAGTTTCGTGAGCGCGAGGCGATCCGCCATCTGTTCCGGGTGGCAAGCTCACTGGATTCAATGGTGGTGGGTGAGCCGCAGATCCTCGGCCAAGTGAAGCAATCGTGGACGGTAGGTCGCGAGGTTGGCGCCGTGAAGTCGATGCTGGATCCGCTGCTGCAACGGGCGTTTTCCGTGGCGAAGAAGGTGCGGACAGAGACCCAGATCGGCAATACAACGGTGTCGGTGGCGTCGGTGGCGGCCGAACTGGCGCGAAAGATCTTTGGGTCTCTCGATGGAAAGACGGTGCTGCTAGTGGGCGCGGGCAAGATGAGCGATCTGACGGCACGGCATTTGATCCAGCAGGGAGCGACCATGCTGCTGGTTTCCAATCGCACCGAGTCGCGTGCACAGGCTATTGCCGATGCTCTGCGTACTCCCAGTATTACCACCGGCGTGATTCCGCTGGATCAGTTGCATCAGCAGACGCACCGCGCCGATATCATCATTACCAGCACGGGTGCGGGTCAGATATTTACACCAGAGAACGCTCGCGCGCTGCTGCAGCGACGGAAGAACCGGCCGGTCTTTTTCATTGATATTGCAGTACCACGGGATGTCGCACCGGCGGTCAATAAGCTCGAAGGCTGCTTCGTCTATGACATCGACGACCTGCAGCAGGTAGCCATACAGAACAAGGCGGTGCGCAACCGCGAGGCGGAAGCAGCAGAGTCGATTGTGACGCGTGAGGTGGCGCGGTACAGCGATCGCATCTCGCAGGCGCCGGTCACGGAGTCCATCAAGGAGTTGTTGCTGGGGGCAGAGGCCGTTCGCCAGCAGGAGATCGCGCGGATCAACCAACAACTCTCACGGCAGCCGCTGACCCCGGAGCAGCTGGCAGCAGTGGAGCGGCTGACCAAGTCATTGACAGGCAAGCTGTTGCATCCGCAGATTGCAGCGCTGCGCGAGATGGCCGCGGATAGGGAATCAGACGACTAGGGATGTTGTGCGTCTATACTCCAGAAGCATTCCAGACAATACAATTTAAGACGACGCTGGCCGCGGCAGCCGGTCTATGAATGTCGTGCCACATGGACGTTGTGTCGAAGATCTGTAGGTTTATGACATATGCGGAATGGACGATAAACATCTCTAACACTGAGTGGGACGGTTGAAGTTGGGGTCGCCCAGCGTTGATGTTGTTGAGGTAAACTCAAGATGTTCCAGTCAAAATCTTAGTCTGGAATGATGCAAGGGTATTGGGGTAGGAGAGCAGGCAGAATGAGTCTCATTGCGCCGTTACGATACGGCCAACAGTCGCGCCGCAGGTTGGCCTTCGTGCTAGCTGTGGTTCTGCCCATCATCGGGACGGTGTTGACGGAGCGGGTGCCTGTATTGCGAGGCACACCCTACTCACTGCATCTGCTTGTGGTCGTCGTCGTTGGGTTCCTGGGGGGACTGGCTCCGTCGCTGCTGACGATTGCTGTGGCGCTTTTGTCGCGAGGCCTCCTTCTGATTCTGCTGCCGGAACGCAGCATGTCGATCAAGTTCGAGGTCATGCACATTCTGGTGCTGGTGGCTTCGGCGTTCGTGGTCTGGTTCATGATCAATCTGCGACGTCATTCGGAGGAGAAGCTGGAGACGACGTTGGTTGCACTCCAGGAACGCACGGATGATCTGATTGCATCGCTCAATAGCAGCAAGTGTGCTTGCTGGACGCTGGATCTTGATAGTGGACGGAGTGAGCGTTGGTATAGCGGCAGCTATCAGTTGTACGGTCGGCCTTACAGCGAACTCGAAGAACTGCCGTCGCTGCTTCCGCTGGTACATGCGGAAGATGATCAGCGGCTCCGCGATTTGATGCAACTGATGCGGAATACGTGGGAGCCGGTGGTATTTGAGCATCGCGTGGTGTGGCCGAATGGAGAGGTGCACACGCTGGAGATGCGAGGCAATCGCGTTGCTGGACGGCGCTGCGTGTGGCGCGGCGTGACGCTGGACATCACGGAGCGCAAGAAGACTGAGGCGGCACTGGTGCGCGCTGAGAAGCTGGCGGCAATGGGGCGACTGGCATCGACCGTCGCGCACGAGATCAACAATCCGCTGGAGTCGGTGACGAACCTGCTGTATCTTGCACGATCAAGTCCGTTTCTAGATGTGGACACCCAGTCGTATCTGGTGACGGCTGAGCGCGAACTGGCCCGGCTGAGCAATATCACCCGCCTCACGCTGGGATTTGTTCGGACCAGCGCAAGCGCCGATGAGACGGAGATGGCCGAGGTCGTCAACGAAGTGCTATCGATCTTTCACCACCGTTTTGAGACCAAGAACGTCAAGATTGAATGCCACTATGAGCCGGATGTCTGCATCATGATTGCGCCGCATGAACTGCGGCAGATTGCGACCAACCTGATTGCCAACGCGGCCGACGCGGTGGGAGTGGACCATGCCTGTATTGCGATTCATATCGCACGCGAAGAGGAGAAGGCGGTGCTTGTCATTGAGGACAACGGCGAAGGGATAGACCCTATTCATCTGCCGAGGATCTTTGAGGCGTTCTTCAGCACCAAGGAAGAGGTCGGTACCGGTATTGGGCTGTGGGTGACGAGGGAGCTGGTGGAGAAAAATGGTGGCCGCATCTTTGCCCACAGCAGTACGGAGCCGGGTGGGCTGCCTTCCGGAGCAACGACGCAGTTTCGAATCGAGTTTCCGAGCGTCTGCTAAGGAATAAGCAGGTTTCGCACATGAGAGGGTAGCGGCGCGAGACTAGTTCGTGGACCCCTTGGGCTTGCGGGTGAGCAGATAGATCATGCCACCAACGATCACCAGCGTGATCATTCCGGCCAGACTAAGGATACGAATCACCGACACGGAGTAGCGTCCGACCTCCGGGCTGTAGTTGCAGCAGTAGAGGATGAGTAGATCGGCTGGATTGCTGATCCTCTTGTTGCCCGCGTCGAGGATCGCCATGCGCAGATCGCGCGTGGGATAGTCGATGCCCGAGAGGTATTTGGACATGCGGCCGTCGGGGGTGGCGAACATAATGACGCTCGAGTGCGCGAACTGGTCCATCTTCCCGTCAGGCCCGGGTACGCTGATGAACTGGAAACCAGTGGCACCGGTGATCGCGTTGATGCTGGTCTGGTCGCTGGTCAGGAAGTGTACGGCGTTGGCGGCTTCGGGGTTATTCGACCAGCCCGCCTCGCTGAGGAACTTGTTCTTCTGACCGAGCGCGTCGGTGGGCTTGTCCATCGTGTCGATACTGAAGACGAGCACCTGATAGTCCTGGCCGGGTTTGAGTGTGGTGTGGCCAAGCCCGGTGGCGAGGCCGTGCTGCACCTGCGGACAGAGCATCACGCAGTTGTAGTAGACCTCGGCTATGACGACGGGCTTGTTGCTGAACCACGTGCTCAGCGGGCCGGTGCGGCCGGTCTCGTCGGTGAAGACGGCGGTCATGGGCAGGGGCTGCCCGAGGCGCTGCTCGATGCCTGCATGAGCCAGATACGCGGGCGTCTGCTGCGCGGCAGCACCTAACGGCTTATCCGCGTCGTAGCCCTGAGCGTGAAGCCCGCGGAAACTGCATAATCCAAGAACAACAAAGGCAAGAGCCCGAGCACATCGCATTCCCATCGTCACTACGTCCACCATCTTCTGACATTTTCCATGGTAAACCCGGCTGGGACGCGAGTCGCGTGGCGAAGGATGCCCCGGAACAGGTATCCTATCCACTGTGAGTAACTACACGATTCGGATTGGTTCGCGCGGTTCGCAGCTTGCCTTGTGGCAGGCCAACCATGTTGCTGCACAGCTTCGCAGCGGTGGACACAGGGTGGAGATTGAGGTGATTCGCACGGTCGGCGACCGCATGCAGGATCCGGGTTTCGTTACGCCCGCGACCTTCGACGATGGAACGCCGCTGGATGCGAAGGGTATTTTCATCAAGGAGATCGAAGACGCTCTGGCGGCTGGCAGGATCGACCTTGCCGTACACTCGCTGAAGGACCTCCCGACCACGCTGCATGAGCGGTTTACGTTGGCCGCCATTCCGCAGCGAGTCGATGCGCGCGATGCCTTTGTGTGCGAGAAGTATTGGGGGTTGCACATGCTGCCCTCGGAGGCGAGGATTGCTACCACCAGTCCGCGACGTCAGGCCATGCTGCTCGCGCTGCGGCCCGACATCCGCTTTGTCGAGATGCGCGGGAACATCGACACGCGGTTGCGCAAGTGGTCGGAGGGGCAGGCAGACGCGCTGGTGCTCGCGTCTGCGGGGCTCGACCGGCTGGAACGCACCGAGCATGTACACTACCGCTTCAGCGTGGATGAACTGACGCCCGCGCCAGGTCAGGGTGCGCTGGGACTCGAAACACGCAGCCCGCAGCACCCGCTCGACACCGAAGACCCGGCGCGCGATCCGTATATTTACGAGTCGGTACGGGCACTGAACGATCCCGATGCAGCCTATGCAACTCAGGCGGAGCGCGCGGTGCTCAACGAGCTAGGGGGCGGCTGCCAACTGCCGCTTGGAGCCTTTTGTCATCGGGCCGATGATGTGTGGCATCTTCATGCAATGGTGGTTTCGCGAGATGGCGAGCAGTCAGCACATGTGGTAAAGCGGGTTTCAGTCGGGACTGAGCCGGCGGTCCTGGGTGCGGCGGTGGCGGAGGAGTTGATTGCGCGCGGAGCGAAGGAATTACTTGAGGAGAATACGCGCGAGTAAAACTTGCAGGATGCAACCGCATCATCAGCGAAGAAGATTGGTGTTCTTTGTTTAGCGATCTACACTGGGATTCATGAAGATTGGATGGGTCTATCTCGCCGTTGCGCTGGTGATGACGCTGGTTCCTCTGGAGGAGCAGGCGCAACAGGAGGCGCCAGTGAAAGAGGCTGCATCTGCGCCTGGGAGCGTGGTTATTCCACGCGGCGTTCCATTACACATTCGTATCACGCAGACTGCGCATCTTCACACTGGAACAAGCGTGGTGGGTTTACTCACAGAACCGATCTATGTGCGCGACCGGCTAGTGCTGCCGATCGGCTCCACGGTTCAGGGTAAAGTTGTCGGGTATGTACCGGTGGATCATATAGTTCGTGAGCAGGCGCTCCTCAATGGCGATGTGACGCCGCTGCATGACCCGGTAGTGGACTTCACCAGCGTGCGTCTTGCGGCAACGAATGTGGAGGTGCCACTGGACACGCGCGCGCTGATCCGCTCGACACAGATGGTACGGTTCACGAGCACAAAGAAGCCTTCGTGGTTTCGTCGCGGCATCAATGCCGCCAAGGCAACCGTTCACGATACATACGAGACATTCTTCGGCCCGGACAAAAAGGATCGCGCTCTCAGGCTGCTTTATGGCCAACTCCCCTATCATCCGCAGCGCATCTGGGCGGGTACCCAGTTTGTTGCGGAACTAACCGCGCCGGTCACGCTCGAGCTTCCGCCACTGCCACCGGTTGGGGAGTCGGACTCCGCAAGCCTGAGCGGCAAAGTCGTCGATGCACGTCTGGCCGAGTCTCTGGATTCGAAGACTGCGAAGAAGGGCCAGTTGGTCACCGCGCTGGTCACGACTCCGCTGTTCGACAAGGACCACAAAATGATCTTGCCCGAAGGTGCGGAGTTGGACGGGCTAGTATCGACTAGCAAGCCTGCGCGCAGCTTTGGCCGCAATGGTCAGTTACGCTTCGCAATTCGCGGAGTGAAAAATCCGATTCAAGCGGTGGGGCAGCAGAAGCAGATGGTCTACGGAACTGTATCCGGAGCGGAGGGAAACTCGGGGCAGAATCTCTCGGTCGACTCCGAGGGCAATGTGAAGGCGAATCCAGACAAGCACCGGTTTGTGGCACCGCTGCTGCTTGCAGCAACGGCCGCGGCAGGTGCAGATCCGGATCCGGGCCAGGCTGCCGGTGGAGGGAGCCCTTCAACAGCAAGCATGACGGTTGCGTCTAACGGCTTTGGGCTGGCGGCACGTGTTGTGGCAATCAGCGTAGGCAGTCGAGACCTGGCGATCGGCATTGGAGCGTATGCGTTTGCGAAGTCGGTCTACTTCCGCTTTCTTACTCGCGGCCATGAGGTCATGTTCCCAAAAAACACGGAGCTCGAGATTACGTTCTCGACGCGCTGATCTGCAGGATGCCGTTACCGGATGAGCATCGTACCGGGGACTTCGCACGAAGCCAGGGCTGCCAGGAGGACGTACATCGTGGGGAGTCGCAAGAGGTCAGAGTTACTCACTCGCCATAAGGCACCCAGATGTTCTTGACCTGCGTGGAGTGGCGGAGGAACCAGCGACCTTGCGCCTGTTCTGGATCGAACCAGTCGATATCGCGGCCATCGTTAGTGAAGACTTGCTTCAGGTTTCCGATGGAGGCGGACTTCACCATGGACGCGGTGGCTTCGTCGCGGAAGCTCCATATTGCATCGACGTCGTCGTGCTCGGCGAGTGTCTTGCCGAGTTCACTGGCGTTGCCAGCAACAAGATTCACGACGCCGCCGGGGAGATCGCTGGTATCGAAGACCTGATATAGCTCGCCCATCAGGATGGCCGCGCGCTCGCTCGGAACGGCGACGACCGTATTGCCCATTGCGATTGCGGGGAGCACGAGCGATAGCAGCGAGAGCAGCGGTGCTTCATCCGGGGCGAGAATGCCAACGGTGCCAACAGGCTCCTTCATCGCCAGCGTGACCATGCGCGCGGGCGGGTTGTGGATCGTACCCTCAAACTTATCAGCCCACGCTGCGTAGGCGAAGGTGCGCTCGACACTGTAGTCGAGTTCGATGGCAGCATGTTCCGGGCCAACGAATGCGGTCAGCTTGGCGATGAACTCCGCGCGGCGCTGCACGAGGTTTTCGGCGATGAAGTAGAGCACCTGCGCTCGGCCATGTGCAGTCGTCTTTGCCCACTTGCCCGCAGCATGCGCTGCCTCCACGGCGTTGCGAATGTCCTTCCGATTGCCCAGCGGCGCTTGGCCGATGCGGCTGCCGGCGTGGTCACCGAAGGCACCATACACGGTGTAGGTATAGCCAGAGTCGGGCCGCACCTGCTTGCCGCCAATGTACTGCTTGACGGTGCGATCGATTGCGAAGTCTTCAGGAGATGTGGAGCCATCGGTCTCCGCATCGGGCTCTTGAGTGTTTGCATTTGGCGAGGGGTCCGGCAGTGCAACGACGGCCGCGGCATACCGTTTGTTCTGGAGCCACTTGGGCTCGAGATATTCGTACATGCCCTCTTTGCCGCCCTCGCGTCCGTAACCGGATTCGCGATAGCCTCCGAAGCCACACGCTGCGTCGAAGAGGTTGGCGGAGTTCACCCAGACGACGCCGGCCTTGACCTGTGCGGCTGCGTCCAGCGCAACATTAATATTCTCGCTCCAGATGCTGGCAGCGAGGCCGTAGGTGGTGTTGTTCGCGAGTTCGATGGCCTCTGCCGGAGTACGGAAGGTCATTGCGACAAGCACCGGTCCGAAGATCTCCTGCTGCGCAACGGTAGCACTCGGTGTGACGCCGGTGAGCAGCGTTGGCTTGAAGAAGAGGCCCTTCGCGGGTAGATCCGTGTCGGGTTGATGACACGATGCACCCTCGGCAATGCCCTTGTCGACGAGTGATTGGATGCGGTCGTACTGCACCTGATCCACGATAGCGCCGATGTCAATAGCCTTGTCGAGCGGCGAGCCGATGCGGAGGGTTTCCATCCGCGCGCGAATTTTTTCGTAGAGCCGTTCGGCAATGCGTTCCTGCACCAGCAGACGTGATCCCGCGCAGCACACCTGCCCCTGGTTGAACCAGATGCCGTCCACCAACCCCTCGACGGCGGAGTCCAGGTCGGCGTCGTCGAAGATGATAAACGGGCTCTTGCCGCCAAGTTCGAGCGAGAGTTTCTTCGACGTTTTCGCAGTGGCCTCACGGATGATGCGGCCAACCTCGGTGGAGCCGGTGAACGCAATCTTGTCGACGTTGGGATGCTCGACAATGGCCGCACCCGTCCTGCCATCACCGTTGACGACATTGAGAACGCCCTTGGGAAGCCCAATCTCGTACGCGATCTCCGCAAACGCGAGCGCCGTCAGCGGCGTGTATTCCGCTGGCTTGATGACCACCGTGCAACCTGCAGCCAGCGCAGGCGCCACCTTCCACGCAAACATCAGCAGAGGGAAGTTCCAGGGAATAATCTGACCGACGACACCCACGGGAGCGTAGCCCGGGAACTCTTCGTCGAGCAATTGCGCCCACCCGGCATGATGATAAAAATGCCGCGCCACCAGCGGAATATCAATGTCCCGCGACTCGCGAATGCACTTGCCATTGTCCAGCGTCTCCAGCACAGCCAGTCGCCGCGCATGCTTCTGCACCTGCCGCGCTAGCGCATAGAGATACCGCGCGCGCTGGTGGCCCGTTAGCCCCTGCCAGCCCGGCAGCGCAGCGCGAGCTGCATTTACGGCGGCGTCGACATCGGCGGTGGTTGCTGTTGCGATAGTGGCGAGGGCTTCACCGGTAGCGGGGTTGGCGGTCGTGAAGCTATGCTGGCCAGGCGTGGTGAAGTTGCCGCCGATGTAGTGGCCGAAAGTACGCTTGTGTCCGTCAAGCCAGCTATAGACATCACTCGCATCCTCGGGTGCCGGGCCGTATTCCATACTCCGAAACTTCTCCACGATGCTGCTGCTCATTCCTGCTCCTCTACGCCGTTATTGTTTTGAGTGCTACGCAATCGGATGGCGGTACGAGGCGCTGTAGCGGCCCGTAACAAAGTGTTCCAACTGCCGCTCAATGTCTCCAAGCATCGAACTCGCACCATACCGAAATAGCGTAGGTTCCAGCCAGGATCGCCCCAGTTCATCCTTCATTGTCGCCATCCAATCCAGGGCCTGTTTGGCAGTCTTAATCCCTCCGGCGGGCTTGAATCCGACGGCCATGCCGGTGCGTTCTCCATACTCCCGCAGCGCGCGGATCATCACGAGGCTCACTGGTAACGTGGCGTTCACGGCCTCCTTGCCTGTGCTGGTCTTGATGAAGTCAGTGCCAGCCATCATGGCGACCCAACTGGCGCGTGCGACGTTGCGCAAAGTGGAGAGGTCGCCGGTGCCGAGAATCGACTTCATGTGCGCTGGCCCGCAGGCTTCCTTGAACGCAGCGACCTCATCGTAGAGAGCGTTCCACTCGCCATTGAAAACATGCGCGCGCGTAATCACGATGTCGATCTCGCTGGCGCCGGCCTCGACGCTCCGCCGAATCTCCGCCACCCGCGTCTCCAGTGGCGAGAGCCCGGCAGGGAAGCCAGTCGACACCGCTGCAACCGGAATGCCAGAGCCTTTGAGGGCATTCACGGCCGTCTCTACAAACGCGTGATAGACGCACACCGCTCCGACCTTCAGCCCCAACTCCTCGATCCCCAAAGCCTTCACCAAATGATCTTGCAGCGGTCGCCGAGCCTTCGCACACAATCTCCGGACGCGGTCAGCGGAGTCGTCTCCTGACAGCGTGGTCAAATCCATGCAGGCGATTGCGCGCAGCAACCACGCAGCCTGCCAGGCCTTTTTTACGCTGCGTCGGCCGGGAATGGTGGCAGCGCGTCGTTCTACGGCGCTGGTGTTCACCCGTACCTCTTCCACCCAGTCGAGGTTCAGCGGAATCCTCCGGTTCGGCCCGAGTTCTCGTCCGTAGAGCGTTACCGGCACCGTGGCCACCGTGCTCGTTGCCGGGTCATCGTGTTTGACTGCCATCATTCTCTCCAACTGAATCCCAAACAATCCGGCCCGCCATCGACTGGCAGGCCGCGTACTACGTCAGAGAAAGTGTATACCCACGCCATCGCGTGGACTTGGCTGCGGCTCGGCCTCTTGCAGGCTATCGTCGAGAGTTTGGATGGCAAGGATTAGCGACGCTGCGCATCGTCAACAGATTTATCGTATATTGCTCACACCCGGCCAAATCATGACGATGCTCGCCAACCCGCTCAACCACACTGATCGCAAGGCCATGGGCCTGCACGCGCGGAAACAACTCGCCCGAAGCGCCCACGCCGACTTTAATGCGTCAGCCTGCAAATCGGATCCGCTGGAGTTACTGCGCAAATCCATGCACGATCGCCTGCCTCGCCTGGTTCCGTTGAAGTATCAGCGCATGGCGGCCAGCGCATTCGGCTTCTTTCGCGGAGCGGTCCCCATCATGGCCGCCGACCTCTCATCGCATCCCAACACCGGCATCATCACGCAACTCTGCGGCGATGCACACGTGCTAAACCTGGGTGCGTATGCCTCGCCCGACGGTCACCTTGTGTTCGACATCAACGACTTTGACGAGACCATTCGCGGGCCGTTCGAGTACGACATCAAACGTCTCGCCACCAGTCTGATTCTGGCGGGCAGGGAAGCCGGCGTGAAACGCTCCGCACGCCATGAGGCCGTGCTCCACTTCGCCGACCAGTACTGCCGCATGATGCACACCTTTGCTGCCATGCCGGTGCTCGAGCTTGCTCGCTACCAGATTCATCGCCTCGCGCAGACAGACCCGATGCCCGCAATCTTTGCACAGGCTGGTCGCTCGACGCCCCAGAAGCTGCTGAAGTCGCTCACCGTACCGGACACAGCGAAGCCGGTCCATGGTGCTGAGCGCCACCGCATCTTTCACTCCGAGCCACCCCTGTTGGAGCGGCTCGGGCCAAAGGATGCCGCAAGTGTGCTCGCATCCCTTGGGCCCTATGCGCGCACGCTGCAGCCCGAACGTCGACATTTTTTGGAGCAATACAGCGCACAGGATGTTGCATTCAAGGTGGTCGGTACGGGCTCGATCGGCTTGCGCGATTATGTGATCTACTTTGAGGGCCTCAGCTGCCCGCATGGCACCGATCCGCTGTTTCTGCAGATCAAGGAAGAGCCCGCCTCGGCCTATGCGCCGTACCTGCCGGAGGGATCGGGCCACTCGCATCAAGGACATCGCGTCATGGACGGCCAACGTGCAATGCAACTCACCTCCGACCCCTTCCTGGGCTACACCACCATCGATGGCCGCGACTATGTGGTGCGCCAGTTGAACGATCACAAGGCGGCGCTGGACATCAGCGGACTGGACGCTCAATCGCTGCTGGGCTATGCGGATGTGTGTGGCGAATTGCTGGCGCGTGGCCACGCGCGCGCCGGCGACCCCGTCGCGATGGCCGCTTACCTGGGCATGTCTGATCGCTTTGCGCGCGCGATTCTCCGCTTTGCACGTGCCTATGCGGATAAGACCGAAAAGGATTGGAGTGCACTCAAGAGGTCGAAAGACTGGTCAGCAGCGAAGAGATTGCTCCATACGACACAGAGGGGTTGAGCAGGGAATGGCCCCGGGCGTTGAGCAGCGAGTAAAGCTCGATCGATAGCCAATTAGCGCAAAGATTTGCCGATTCTATCCCTATATGCTCAGTTTTTGATAATCTGTCGTTCATGCGCGTCCGTGTCCAGTCGCTCGTCCTCGCTCTCACATTCAGTACGTCGATCCTCCTGCCCACACTGCTTCCGGCGCAGTCCTTCACGCCGGTACGAGAGCTGAAGAATCTCTCACCCGCAGCGATTGCCAAGCTACACACGTTGGAGACGCTCACCGAGCTTCCTGCTGGTCAGTGGCGCCTCCACGTCGGCGACGTGCCGCACGGCGAATCGCCCACGCTCGATGACTCTTCATGGCCGCTCGTGGCACCCGGATCGAAGGCTCCCAAAGATGCGGTCTGGTATCGCCGCACCATCGAGGTCCCCCAGACACTGAACGGCTACGACATCACCGGTTCACGCATCTGGTTTCAATTTCAGGCATGGGCCAACGGTCCCATGCCGCAGATTATCTACTTCAATGGTCGCCGTGTGGCGTTGGGCGACGACCTCGAACCGATTGTTTTGTTTGCTCCGGCCAAACCCGGCGACAAGATTCTCGTTGCCGTGAAGCTACTGCACACGGTCGATGAAAAGACATTTGGCGGTATCGTTCTTCGCGTGCAGCCGAACCCGGACGACGCTGCCTCCAGCGCGCGTCCCAACCCTCAGGATATTCGGATTCAGTGCATCACCGCCGCCAATCTTTTGCCTGTGTTGCCGACGCCCCGCAAAGATCTTCTTCCCACCGTTGAGGCCGCCATCGCCGCCATCGACACCGACGCCCTCAAGACCGCCGACCAGCCCGCCTTCGACGCCTCCTTGCGCAAAGCACAGCAGACCCTCGCGCCGCTCCATCCCATCCTCCAGCAAGCGAAGATGGACCTCGACGGAAACGCGCACATAGACGCCGCCTGGCTCTGGCCGCGCACTGAAACCGTCGACGCCGTTCGCCGCACCTTCACGACCGCACTGCAACTCATGAATGAGTATCCAAACTACGTCTTCACCCAATCCGCTGCGCAATACTACGAGTGGATGGCGGACAAGTATCCCGATCTAAACGACCAGATCAAGCAGCGCATCAAGGAAGGTCGCTGGGAAGTTGTCGGGGGCATGTGGGTTGAGCCCGACCTCAATCTCCCCAGCGGAGAGTCCCAGGTTCGCCAACTCCTCGTGGGCCAACGCTTCTTCAAGAAGGAGTACGGCGTTACCGCGCGCATCGGCTGGAACCCCGACTCCTTCGGATATAACTGGCAGCTTCCACAGATCTACAAGCGTAGCGGCCTCGACTACTTCGTTACCCAGAAGATGCACTGGAACGACACCAACCAACTCCCTTTCCGTCTCTTCTGGTGGGAGTCGCCCGACGGCAGCAAAGTCCTCACCTACTTCCCGACGGACTACGTCCACAGCGACCTGAATCCCACCCGCATCTCGGCTGACTTCGCCGAGTCCGCAGACCGCAATCCCGGCACCTTCGAGCATCTCGATCTCTACGGCATCGGCGACCACGGCGGCGGTCCCACCCGCGATATGCTCGACCAAGGCGACCACTGGATCACCGAGAGCCACAAGACCGACACCGCCGTTCCGACCATGCGTTACAGCACCGTCCAGCACTACTTCGACGACGTGCAGGCGCACCTCAACCCCGATTCGCCCACCTGGGACTACGACTCCATCGCAAAGGGCTATACCGCACCTCCAGCCGGTCCCAACGGCGAGGTCGGCATCCCTACGTGGAAGGACGAACTCTACTTCGAGTACCACCGCGGCGTCTACACCACCCAGGCCGCTCACAAGCGCAACATCCGTACCAGCGAGACGGCCACGCTCAACGCCGAGAAGCTCGCCTCCTTCGCATGGCTCGACGGCCAGCCTTACCCGGACCATCTCCTCAATACCAACTGGCAGAAGATCACCTTCAACGAGTTCCACGACCTGGCCGCCGGCTCCGGCATTGCCGTCATCTATCGTGATGCCGAGAAGGACTTCGCCCAGGTCTTCGACGTCGACCATAACATCGACGAGGCAGCCCTCGGCACGCTCGATGCCCGCATCAACACACGCGTCGCCGGCAACACCCCCATCCTCGTCTACAACACGATGGCGTGGCCGCGCTCCGAGACTGTTGAACTCAAAGTGCAGCTACCTGAGGACGCGACCGGCATCAAGCTCCTCGATACCCACGAGCAGCCCGTCCTCGCCCAGGTACTTTCCAGAGACGCCGAAACCCACCAGTTCACGATGCTCGCGCGCGTCACTGATATTCCCGCGCTTGGCTACACCGTACTGCACGCCGCACCCTCAACCAGTGCTGCTACAAGTCCAGCCTCTGACCTGGTATTGCAGGATGCAGCCGGTGCGTACACCCTTGCTAATACCCACCTCAAGCTTGTGATCGACAAGAAGGCCGGCTGCATCACCAGCATCGTTTCTCGAGAAAGCAAGCAGGAGTACATCGCACCACAGGCCTGCGGCAACCAGCTCCAGACCTTCGTCGACAAGCCCAAGGCCTATGACGCCTGGAACATCGATCCTGGCACGCTCGACGGCACCATGACCCCCATCACCGCCCTCGACTCCATCGCCGTAACGGACAACGGCCCGCTCCGCAAAACCATCCGCATCACCCGAACCTGGAGCAAGTCGCACTTCATCCAGGACATCTCTCTGGATGCGGGGAGCGATGTGATTCGCATCTCCAACACGGTTGAATGGCACGAGACCCACATCCTCCTCAAGGCCGCCTTCCCGCTCGCCGCCTCCAGCGTCAAGGCCACCTACGAGATTCCTTATGGGTCCATTGAGCGCACCACCACGCGTAATAACTCGTGGGAGAAGGCTCAGTTTGAAGTACCAGCTCTCCGCTGGGCCGATCTGGGCGACCAGCACCAAGGCTTTTCCATCCTCAACGACTCCAAGTACGGCTACGATGCGGTAGGGAACCTCCTGCGCCTCACCCTCCTCCGCTCGCCCACTTGGCCCGACCCTGATGCCGACCGCGGCACCCAGCACTTCACCTACGAGATCTACCCGCACCCTGGCTCATGGAAGAATGCACTTACCGTCCGCCGCGGCTACGAGCTCAACACGCCGCTCATGGCCCACCAGGTCTTTGCCCACAGCGGTGAGATGCCCGCCACGCACTCCTTCGTCTCCCTCGACAGCCCCAACGTTACCCTCAGCGCGGTCAAGAAAGCCGAAGACACCAACGCCCTCATCTTCCGCATGTACGAGTGGGCCGGGAAGCCCACCGAGGTCAAACTCCACGTCCCCGCCGGCGCCCAGTTCGCCGTCGAAACCAACCTTATGGAAGACCCGATTCCCAATGCCGAACATTTGGCCTTAGCCAACAACACCATCACCGTCCCCATCAAGCCCTACGAAATCCTAACCTTGCAGGTCACCTACCCAGACAGCAAATAGAGCGCATTGATGCCCCACCACTGCATGGGAAGCCAGCATAGGATCTTCACAATGCAGCGATACGAACGCAGTAAGCTGCTGATGCACGGCAGCAAATCACAGACAGCCATAACCCGCGGATGAGAAGCTGAAGAGCAGGGAACCAGCATGAACCGACCCCGCGTCCTCATTACCCGTTCGCCACGCCAGGCCTCCACGCTCGCCGACCAGCTCCGCGCTGTCGGTGCAGACCCTGTTCTCATTCCCACCATCGAGCTCGCCGATCCCACCACGTTCGCCCACCTGGACGCCGCGATCGCCCGCCTCGATACCTTCCACTGGCTCATCTTCACCAGTGCCAACGCCGTCGAGGCCTTCGCCAAACGCGCTGAGAAGCCCTCGCTCTCAACGCAGAAGATCGCTGCCATAGGCTCTGCCACCGCCCGCGCCCTTGAAGCTCTCGGCCTCCACGTAGACCTCCTACCGCCGCAAGCCGTAGCCGAGTCCCTCGCCGACCAACTTCTCCCGCATGCTCTCCAACCCGACGGCAACCCCACCCGGTTTCTCCTTCTCCGCGCCGAGATCGCCCGCGAATACCTTCCCGACACTCTCGGCGGCGCCGGTGCCGACGTCACCATCGCTCCCGTCTACCGCAACGTCGTCCCTGCCGACTCCATCGCAGCCGTACGACACCTCTTTTCCTCCCCGGATCGCTGGCCAGCCGCTATCACTTTTACCAGCTCCTCGACAGCGACAAACCTTCTAGCGCTACTTGAAGTCGCAGGGCTGAGTCTTCCAATGGAGATCCTCCGCATCTCCATTGGGCCCATCACCTCCCAAACCCTCCGCGATCTGAACGCCCCACCACACGCCGAGGCCACAGAGTCCAACCTCCCCTCGCTGGTCGAAGCTGTTATCAAGTCACTTCGATCTGACGGACGTATCCATTGATGTCGGGAAGAGGGAATTCGCCGGGGCGCTAGTTCCGTAGGCACGCTGCCAGCACAACAAACTCGGACCCTGCGCGTGGCTCGCAAGACCTCGATCAAGCCCGTTAGTATGCCTGGGCGGATCACATCTTTTTGCCCTCAGGGGCCTCGAAGAGGACAATGTTGTCGCGGTAGTCGATGTGCATCACCAATTGCTTGAGGGTGGGATAGCCGAGAAATCCGTTGACGCCGCCAAAGGTCGAGAGGCCAATGGAATCCATGCTCAGAACTGGAATACGGAGGCCCGCGAAGTCGAGGTTGAACTTTCCGGCCTCGGCCATGCGTTGGGTGCCGGATAGTCCGGACATCTCCATCATGCCAGATTGCGACTTGGTGACTTTCTTAGCCGTGCCGAGATCGATGAGATTGGTAAAGCTGCCAGTGTCGATCAGGAACAGGCTCGGGGTTTCGCGATTGATCAACATTGGGACGATCAACTCGTGGCCACGGCGATAGATTTCGGTCCAGGACTTCAACGAGGGCGGGATGTAACGGTCGCCGGCCATCCAACCAGGGTCGGTGCGGCCGCCGAGCACGTCGAGTGGTGGGGTGGGACCGTCGGCGGGCGGCTGGGGGAGTGGATCGAGCCGGACTTCGTGCTTGACGTAGTCGACTGTGACCAGATAACGGCTGAAAACATCCGTTCCGACAAGACCTCCCGTGTCGTCTAATTGTTGGCCCATGGCATAGCTTCCGCCCATGGCCCCGAAGTTGTTGAGCGCCTCAACGGGGCAGTCCTTGAATTCGAGTCCTCCGATGTGAACGGACTCGGCCTGCATCAGCGTGGTGCCGGCGGGGCCGCCTCCGCCAAAGCCTCGGACGGCCGCCCGACCGATTGGTTTGAGACCGGTTCCGCCCTCTGCGCTGTGTGAAAGCAGGAAGCCTGTAGCTCCGGTATCAATCTGTAGCACTCGTTTGTGCCCGTTGAACGCAACCTCCAGGCCGTAAGACTGCACGCCAATGGCCGCCTCTTTATAGATCGGAACCATCGGGATTATGGCGGGGCCGGTGACGGACGCCAACTCGCACTGGTGGCTGATGCCGGCCTCCAGGGACGGAATCTCGTCGGAGAGTTGCTTCTTCTCCTTCAGGTCCAGCGCTGCGTCGTTCTGAACCAGCAGCTTGAGAGCGTCAACGGTGGCTTGTCCTCCCAGGGACAAGATCCATTCCCGACGAATGTCATCGTCGTTGGGGGCGAGTTGGTGGGCGAGTATCAGGTGCTTTCGCGCGGTGGCGCGGTAGCCGGCGAGGGACTCATAATGGGCCGCTCCCTTATATGCCCGTGCGATGCATGGATCGGCCTTCAGGGCTTTAAGCATCAACGCATACGCTTCCAACCAGTGGCCCTGGGCGAAGTGCACATCACCCGCAGCCGTGATGGCGTAGGGATCGCTAGCATTTGTGGTGGTCCAGGCATCGGTCAGCTTCTGAGCGTCGTCGATCGTGCCTTGACCGATGAGGCTGTCGACCTGCAACTCGTGGCTGCGGCCATCCGTGGGAGTGGCTTTCAGCGCAGCGGCATAAAGAGCAGCCGCCTTTTTGTAATCGCCATGGTAGTACGCCAGGTCGGCATCGCTGTCTGCACGGCTATCAATCTGGCAGGCCGCGCTGTGCGCCGGCGAAGAATCGGCTGCAAGCGCTGTGGCGGTAGGCAGCAACCACACCACAAACATGAGGGCAAGATTGCACGAACGCACTACGAAGGAGCGATCGGGGAAGAACCTGGTCATGGCCACAATCCATCTAATCTAATTACAATCGCGCTGAGACTCAAGTCGCGTCGGGAAGACATCCTGTGGCTGGCTTATGGACAACCTACCAAGTTTTCGCATGTATACAGAATATGTATTATCGGACATTACATGTTCACGATTTACTAGAGAGTACGGCAACCGCCCGTTCCAGCAAATCTTTATCATTTCTTCCAGTAATAGTTTGTCTTGGCCGCGGAGGGTCCGGTTTGAATGCAACCCGGATCGGCACCACGGCTATTGAACAGGAGGCCAAAACGATCCGCCTGAGGCTACTACCCAGTTTCTCCGGCCAACTGGTACGCCGGGTCCAGCCCTATTTGAATCGAGTTCCCCTGGTCGCAGATCCAACTTAGAATAGGCATGACGATAGAAGGCCGCCCGCGACGGGCTGTTACTGAATCCTTCGACTGTTCAGCGTTGGCGTCCGTGAGCGACTTGACTGACGAAGGAGCAGTCGCACCTTGTTCAGGCGCTTGGCAGTGATGGACTGTAGGGTCAACCGTCGCCTGACTCGCTAGGTTGTGCACATCGTAATGTATGTAATCTGGAATGACTAAATACCCTGCATGAGTATCGAAGTGCCCACCCGTGACGATGACGATCTTCCACCTACTTTGCACGCAATCCATGCAACCGCCCTTCTTTACGTCTGATACTTCGTAGACGAGAACTTTATCCACGCGTGTTTGCGTGGCTCATGGCTTTCCTCGAGAAGATAGGAAGATTAGCACGTCCTGCGCGGAGGGCGGGAGTGGAGTGTTTTTGCGGGTGCTGAGGAGGGCATGTTGGTCGCTGCGCCTACGGCTTCGCTTCGGCCTTCGGCAGAGTGGCGCTCATTTGTAGAAATTCTGCTCCCAAATAAAACAGCACTCCTTGTAAGGTCTTCCCTTCCCGCACCAACATTCATTGTCAGGATTTAGGAGCAGGTGGCTTGATCTATTTTGTGCCTCGGTTCCTGGTGGGTTCGCTATTCCGGCGTGGCCCACTTTGACCATTACATTTGGCCCACCTGGGTAGTGATATTGTGCATCATTCTGCCAGTGTTGTTTTGACGGTCCCTGCAGGAGTGGAGCCAGATGTCTCTGCCCGAAGGGCAGGGACATCTGGCGGAACGGACGCAGGGACCGTCAAACGGCTCGCCCTGGTCGGCCTGCTCAACGCTTTTTGCTCCTTTCCAACGTGCGCCGGAA
>JAJYBU010000023.1 GCA_021778845.1 Acidobacteriota bacterium | reverse complement strand
CCATCATGCAGGTCTCCGGCGGCATCGTCATCGCCATGATCGGCTGGTCGCTGCTCAACCAGAAGGACAGCGCCCCCAGCCCCGAGAAGACGCAGGCAGCCATGCCAGCCGTCACCGAAGCCGAGATTGCCAGCCTCAAAGGCAAAGCCTTCTACCCTTTCACATTTCCCATCACCGCGGGCCCCGGAACCCTCGTCGTCATGCTCACGCTCAGCATCCACGCCAGGCAGCCAGCCCTCGCCCAGACCGCGTTTGCCTACTCCGGTCTCCTGCTTGCCATCCTCTTTCTCAGCGCCAGCGTTTACGTCTGCTACGCCTACGCACCCAAGATCGTCCACGCCATCTCGCCCACCACCGCCCACGGAATCCTTCGCGTCGTCGCCTTCATCCTCTTCTGCATCGGCATCCAAATCACATGGAACGGCCTAAGCGATCTCATCCCGTCCTTACTGAGAACATAGAAGCTCCGCATTCAACCCCGCCACCATCCCGCCGACATTCGTCCTCCCATGACCAAGCCCTCAGCTCCACTCATCGCAATCATCGAAGACGAAGAACATCTCGCCCACGGCCTCATCTTCAATCTCGAAGCCGACGGTTATCGCACGCACCACGAAGCCGACGGCGACGCCGCCCTCGCCTGGCTACTCGACGCCACAGCTCCCGCCGCCGCAGATCCACCCGCAGCCGTCCTCCTCGACGTCATGCTCCCCGGCCGCGACGGATTCTCCATCGTCGCCGCGCTTCGTCAAGCTGGCCGCCGCACCCCAGTCCTCCTGCTCACCGCCCGCGGCCGCACCGAAGACATCGTCGCAGGCTTCGCCGCCGGCGCCGACGACTACCTCCCCAAGCCCTTCGACCTCGCCGTCCTCTTCGCCCGCCTTACCGCCCTTCTTCGCCGCGTGCACTGGCAAACCTCCGCCGAAACCTCCGCCAAGACCATCCCCACCCCAACTCCCATCTGCACCCTGGCCGGCCACATCATCGATCTCGATGCCCTCGAGATCCGCACCACCGACCAACCCGAACCCACCATTCACCTCACCGTGATGGAAGCCGAACTCCTCCGCTATCTCCTCGACCATCCCCGCAAGATCATCGCGCGCAAGGAACTGCTCGAAAACGTCTGGCACGTCAAAGAAGACACCGACACCCGCGCCATCGACAACTTCATCGTCCGCCTCCGCCGCTACCTCGAGCCCGACCCCTCCCGGCCCATCCACTTCCTCACCATCCGCGGCATCGGCTACCGCTTCATCCCCGCCCCCGAATAGGCCTTCCTCCATCACAGCGCACCTGCCCTCGACGCCGGGCGATGTTCGGTGCGCAGACTCCTGCCCCCGACAATATTCCGTGATCTGTGACAAGAATCACAGCCAACCCTGATTCCGATAGCAGATCGTTCCCCAAACAAAGGTCAGCGTGTTTCCGTCGTCGACTACGCAACCGTAATTGAAGTTTGGCCACAAAGCCACGCACCTCATTCGTCTCACTCGAAACCGCTTCTGTGTATAGTGGTGCGCACCAAACAACCTGATCCTTACTAGGAGTCAACAGAAATGAGTCAGACCGCAATCCCCACCGTTCCCGCTAATATCAAGGTCGCCAATCCCGGTCCACTCGGACTCTTCGGCTTTGGCGTCACCACCTGCCTCCTCTCCTCCATCAACGCCGGCCTCCTTCCGCCCGCAGCGCTTACCGCGGTCATCCCTCTCGCCTTCGCGTTTGGCGGCACCGCGCAGTTCGTCGCTGGCATCATGGAGTTGCGTCTCGGTAACACCTTCGGCGGCGTCGCTTTCACCTCCTACGCCATGTTCTGGTGGTGGTTCTCGCTGATGATCTGGACCGTTGGCGCCGGCTGGCTCAAACCACCCGCTCCCACTGGCGTAGCCACCGCTCTCCTCCTCTGGGGCGTCTTCTCCTTGCTCCTCTGGCTCGTTACCTTCCGCCTCAACAAGATCCTCTGGAGCATCTTCCTTCTCCTCACCATCACCTTCTTTCTGCTCGCCGCCAAGGACTTCGGCCTCGGCGACGTCTACGGCAAGCTCGGCGGCTACGCCGGCCTCGCCACGGGCATCGACGCCATGCTGCTCGCCTTCTTCGAACTCCTCAACGCGGTCGCCGGCTACACCGTCGTTCCGCTCGGTTCGCCCATCATCATCAACCCCTCCCTCGCTGGCCGCATCGGCGTGGGCATCTAACCTGAGAACTTCGCAAAAACCTAATCTGAATCATTCTTGCTGATAACCATGCGCTCGCGACTTCTTCGTCGCGGGCGCATCATATTTGTATGGCGACTTTAAACTTTCGTATCGACAACATGCACTGCGGCTCCTGCGTCCGCCGCGTCACGCAGACCATCAACGCTCAACCCGACACTCACGCCGAAGAGGTTCGTATCGGCAGCGCACGCCTCACCACATCTGCCGCACCCGAGCAGATCCAGCAGGCGCTCACCGCAGCCGGCTTCCCCGCCTTTGTCGAAACAACCGGGGCATGAGCGAGCAGACGCTACAGATCAAGGGCATGACCTGCGCCTCCTGCCAGATCCATGTCCAGCGTGCGCTTGAGGCAGTTCCCGGCGTCCAATCCGCCAGCGTCAACCTCATGGCGCACACCGCGCAGATCGTCACCAGCGACACCGCACCCCTCAGCACCGACACCCTCATCACCGCCGTCCGCAACTCCGGCTACGACGCCTCCCTGCCCGCCGCCGAAGGCGAATCCCACCACGACGAGTCCACCGAGAGCACGCGCCTCGGCCTTCGCACCGTCCTTGCTCTCCTCGCCGGCGCCATCGCCATGCTGCTCTCCATGCCGCTGATGATGGCCTCCACCACCAGCGGCGACCCGCTCCTCAACGCCCTCGCCAAAGCCCTCGCGCCGCTCATGCCCGCGGCTCTCATGGTGCTCCCCGCGCAGCCCATCCGCTGGGTTCTCTGCGCCATCGCTCTCGCCACCATGATCTTCGCCGCGCCCGAGATCTACACCGCCGCCTTCCGCGCCGCGCGTCACCGCACCACCAACATGAACACCCTGGTCACGCTCGGAACCATCGCCGCCTTCACCTCCTCCTTCGCCGCCACCATCGCGCCCGCCTACTTCGCCCGCCACGGCCTCTCCTCAGACGTCTACTACGAAGCCGTCGTCCTCATCCTCGCCTTCCTCCTCACCGGCCGGTGGCTCGAAGCCCGCGCCCGCGCCCGCGCCACCAGCGCCCTCCGCGGCTTCGCCCAACTCGAATCCGCCGACGCCCGCCTCCTGGATCTCCCACCCAACTCCACCGACTACGCATCGGCCCCCGAGACCCTCCTTCCCCTCTCCGCCATCGAGCGCGGCGACATCATCCGCGTCCTTCCCGGCGACCGCATCCCCCTCGACGGCCTCATCCTCCACGGCCGCAGCTCCATCGACGAGTCCATGCTCACCGGCGAACCCCTCCCCGTCACGCGTTCCATCGGCGACAATGTCTCCGGCGGCACCCTCAACCTCGACGGCCCAATCGTTCTCCGTGCCACCGCCGTAGGCGCAGCCTCCACGCTCGCCCAGATGCAGCGCCTTCTCGCCCAGGCCCAATCCAGCCGAGCTCCCATGCAGCGCCTCGCCGACCGCGCCAGCGCCATCTTCGTCCCCACCGTCCTCGCCATCGCCGCCCTCACCTTCACCGTCTGGTCCATCGCCGAAAACATCGGAGGCCGCCACGAAGGCTTCAGCCGCGCCCTCTCCATCGCCATCGCGGTCCTCATCATCGCCTGCCCCTGCGCGATGGGGCTGGCCGTCCCCGCCGCCATCACCGTCTCGCTCGGCCGCGCCGCGCAGTCCGGCCTGCTCATCAAAGGCGGCGAAGCCCTCGAGCGTCTGGCCGCCGTCGATACCATCGCCCTCGACAAGACCGGGACCCTCACCGAAGGTCGTCCCCAGATCGCCGCCTTCGTCCTCGCCTCCAACGCAACCCTCCCCGCCGCAACTCTCCTCGCCTACGCCGCCGCTGCCGAACGCCTCTCCACACACCCTCTCGCCCAGGCCGTCGTCACCTACGCCGAACTGCATCCCAATCCCGCAGCCGCGCCCGTCATCGAAGACCACCTCACCCTCCCCGGCACCGGCCTCACCGCCACCATCCGCAACTCCGACAGCACAGCCCACAATCTAGCCCTCGGCAACGCCGCACTCCTCACCTCCGCCCCACCCGCCGAACTCCTCGCGCCCCCCGACCTCGCCCGCGCCACTCCCCTCTATCTCCTCCTCGACGGCATCCCGCAGGCCGTCTTCTTCGCCACCGACGAACTCCGCGCCTCCGCCCCCCAGACCATCGCCCAACTGAACGCCCTGCGCGTCCACCCCATCCTCCTCACCGGCGACATCGCCGCCTCCGCCGCGCCCATCGCCCACGCCGCCGGCATCACCAGTCCCACCGACGTCCTCGCACATCTCCTCCCCGCCGAAAAACTCACCGCCATCCGCACCCTGCAATCCGTCGGCAACAAGGTCGCCATGGTCGGCGACGGTATCAACGACGCCGCGGCCCTGGCCCAATCCGATGCCGGCCTCGCCATGGCCTCCGGCTCCGACCTCGCCCGCGAAGCCGGCGACATCCTGCTCCTCCACCACGACCTCCGCCTCATCCCGCTCGCCATCCAGATCGCCCGCCGCACCACGCTCATCATGCGCGAGAACCTTGGCTGGGCGGTCATCTACAACCTCATCGGCCTCCCACTCGCGGCCGGCGTCCTCTACCCTCACTTCCACATCCTGCTCAGCCCCATCCTGGCCTCCGCCGCCATGGCTCTAAGCTCCGTCAGCGTCCTCACCAACTCCCTCCGTCTCCGCCGCCTTCCCTCCAGGCCCATCTGAGATCTCGCAACAGATAACCACCTCTCCCGCGATACACTCAAATCACCGCCTCCCGCGGATCAAACGTGCGCATTTTTACTCGCTACATCCTCCGCGAAATCACCGGCTACGCACTCCTCGGCGGCGTGCTCTTCACCTTCATTCTGTTCATGCGTTACCTGCTCCCGCTCATGGAGCTAACGGTCCGCGGCGTCGCCTCCCCGCTCGACATCTTTCGTCTCATCGCCTATCTGCTCCCAAGCTTCCTCTCCTTCACTATTCCCATGGCAGTCCTGGTCGGCATCCTCCTCGGCCTCAGCCGCCTCGCAGCCGACAGTGAAGTCACCGCCATGCGTGCCAGCGGCGTCGGCGTCTTCACCTTTGTCCGCATCGTCAGCCTCTTCGCCGTCTTCTTCTGGGCTCTCGGTCTCGTCAACTCCCTCGTCATCGCCCCCCGCGCCGCCCGTGCTCTCCTCCACTACGAAGACGTCAGCAAGACCAGCCAGGCCACCGTCGAGATCCAGCCCCGCGTCTTCTACGAGGACTTCAAAAACTACGTCCTCTACGCCCAGGACGTCATCCCCGGCGCCGGCGGCACCGCCATCTGGCGTCACGTCTTCCTCGCCGACCTCACCAAGCCCGCCAACCCCCACATCATCACCGCCAACGAGGCCACCGTCCTCAGCGGAGGCCCTCAGACCCTCCGTCTCGACCTCGCCAACGGCAGCCGCCACGACATCTCCCTCTCTAACCCCGACCAGTACGACATCTCCACCTTCCTCTCCACCGAACTCCCCATGCAGACCGGCCAGCAGGAAGACGATTCGCATCTCAGCCGCCGCGACACTCCCATGCACGCGCTCTCCCTGCGCGACCTCTGGACCCTCGCCCACACCCCAGGACCTGCCGGGGTGAGTGCCACTCGCCCCTACCTCATCGAGTTCCACGACCGCATCGCTTTCCCCACCGCCTGTCTGGTCCTCATGCTGGTCGGCGTCCCCATCGGCCTCTCCTCCAAGCGCGGAGGCAAGGGTGCAGGTTTCGTCGTCACCCTCGGCCTCGTCTTCGTCTACTACTTCCTCTCCTCGGTCGGCATCGCTCTAGCACGCCAGGGCAAACTACCTCCCGTCCTCGGTGTCTGGGGCGCCAACATCATCTTCGCCCTCGCCGGCCTGCTGCTCATCCAGCAACTCTCCCGCGGCGGCGCCGTCCTCGAACTCTTCGCCGGCATCGGCCACGGCTTCACCAAACTCCTCGACCGCATCCGCCACAAGCGCACCCTCGCCAATCCCCCCAGCGCCCTCCACCTCGGCGACGGCGCCCTCATGCAGCGCATCCGCCGCTCCCTCCGCATCCGTTTCCCCCTCATCCTCGACGAGTACGTCATGGGCAGCTTCCTCCGCAACTTCGCCCTCGTCCTCGTCAGCCTCATCATTCTCTTCATCATCTTCACCTTCTTCGAACTCATCGGCGACATCCTTCGCTACCGCACCCCGCTCTCCATCGTCGGCGATTACCTTCTCAACCTCATCCCCTTCATCCTCAACTCCATCCTTCCTCTCTGCGCCCTCGTGGCCGTGCTCATCACCTTCGGCGCGCTCAACCGCACCAGCGAACTCACCGCCATGAAGGCCACCGGCATCAGCCTCTACCGCATCGTCGCCCCCATGCTCGTCGTCGCGGCCCTGCTCTCGGCCCTCCTCTTCGTCTTCGACGAAACCTACCTCCCCGCCGCCAACCGCCGCCAGGAATCGCTCCTCTCCGTCATCAAAGGCAAGCCTGCCCAGACATTCCTCCGCCCCGATAGAAAGTGGATGTCAGGCCAGACCGGCAACTCCACCCCCGGTCACACCAGCGGAAACAACGAGCCCACACGAATCTTCTACTACCAGTTCTTCGATCCCGACCGCAACGTCTTCGCCAACCTCACCGTCTTCGAATTTCAGCCCGGCACCTTCAACCTCACTCGCCGCATCTTCGCTCAGTCCGTCCGCTGGGACGACAAGCTCAATGACTGGGTCTTCGAAGACGGCTGGCAGCGCACCTTCCACGGCGAATCCATCTCCAGCTATCAGCCCTTCACCGTCGCCACCTTCCCCGAGATCCACGAGCAACCCAGCTACTTCAAAAAAGAGGACCGCCAATCCGAGCAGATGTCCTACACCGAGCTCGCCAGCTACATCCAGGACCTCAAGCAAAGCGGCTTCGACACCATGCGTCTCCGCGTCCAACTCAACCGCAAGCTGGCCTACCCCCTGATGACGCTGGTGCTGGCCATCCTCGCCATCCCGTTCTCGCTCTACGCAGGCAAGCGCAGCAGCGTAGCCGGCATCGGCACGGCCATCGGCGTAGCCATCTCCTACTGGGTAATCGCCGGCATCTTTGAGAACCTCGGCGACGTAAACTCCCTCCCGGCCGTCCTCGCCGCCTGGTCCCCCGACCTGCTCTTCGCCATAGCCGGCACCTACCTTCTCCTCCGCACCCCCACCTAACACCCCCGCCGTCGCTGTTCTGCTTACGGTCTCCGTCACGATTGCCCTTCCTCTTGCTCGTCACTCGCCGTCATCCAGAGCGAAGCGAAGGATCTCCGTATCTGCCCTTGCCCTTGCCCTTGCCGTTGCCCTTGCCTTTGCTGTTGCTTTTGCCTTTGCCGTTGCCTTTGCCGTTGCCCTTGCCATTGCCATTGCCTTTGCCGTTGCCGTTGCCGTTGCCTTTTTGGTTGTCATTCCGCAGCGCAGCGGAGGAATCTGCTTCTTCCTCCCCCAAACCCCGTCATCTCGACCAAAGCGAAGCGCCGTACATCTCCCTTTGCCTTTGCTGGAAGCCCCCTGTTGCCGTTCCCTCCGCCTCTGCCTTCTCCCCCCAATCGAGCTACACTGAAATCCGATATGAAAACACAGACCCTCCCTCTTTCCGCACTCATCCTCGCCATAGCCGCGCTTCCTCTCGGAGCCCAAACCGCCCCAGCCCATCACCCCGCGACCGCCGCTCACCACGTGGCCGCCGCCGCCGGCTGCGTCAAGCTCCCGGAGATGTCCCCCAAGATTCCCGCGCTACCCGCCGGCTCCCCCTGCCCGCATGCGCTCTACACCCTCACCCACATCCCCGACACGCATCTCGACTACGCCTCGCCAATGATCAGCCCTGAACTTCGCGCCAGCCTCGCCGGCGAGAAGACCACCTACTCCCTCGCCTACGTCGACACCGTCATCGGCACCGGCCCCCTCGCCGAGTCCGGCAAGTACTACACCGTCCACTACACCGGCTACCTCGCCGACGGCGCCAAGTTTGACTCCTCCGTCGATCGCGGCGAGCCCATCACCTTCCCCTACGGCCAGCACCGCGTCATCGCCGGCTGGGACACCGGCTTCGAGGGCATGCACATCGGCGGCAAGCGCCGTCTCTACATCCCCTACCAGCTCGCCTACGGTGAAAACGGCCGCCCTCCCATCATCCCCGCCAAGGCCGAGCTCGTCTTCGACGTAGAGTTCATCGCCCAGAGCAACGAGATGCCCAAGCCCAAGGCTCCCAAGCCCGTAACGCCCCCGCCAGCAGCGGCGAAGCCTGCAACGCCGCCGCCAGCCGCTACCACAACAACGTCCCCAGCAGCCAAGCCTCAGCAGTAACCAATCCCCCCAGGCGGCCGCGAGCATCCAACTCCCGGCCGCCGCATTTCCTAATCCCTAATCCCTAAATCCCTAATTCCTGTTCCCTAATCCCTGCCCTATGTTCTCCCGCCTCAGACCGCTCTTTCCCTACCTCCTCCGCTACTGGCAGCGCTTCGCGTTCGGCGGTCTGGCGCTCATCATCTACAACATCACCAAGGCCATGATCCCGCTGCTCATCGGCGGCGCCATGACAGACATCCAGCACGACCTCTCCGCCGCTAAAATCGAGCGTCTCGCTCTCCGCCTTCTGGCCGTGGCCATCGTCGCCGGCGTCGCCCTCTATCTCACCCGCCAGATCATCATCGGCGCCTCCCGCGAGATCGAGTTCGACATGCGCAACGACATCTTCGCCCGCCTCGAATCCCAATCCCCCGAGTTCTTCCAGCGCCACCGCACCGGCGACATCATGGCCCGCACCACCAACGACCTCAACGCCGTCCGCCAGCTCCTCGGCCCGGCCATCATGTACTCGGCCAACACCCTCGTCTTCACCGCCGCGGCCCTCCCCTTCATGCTCCGCATCTCGCCCCGGCTCACGATGTTCGCGTTCCTTCCCCTCCCCTTCGCCTCCGTCCTGGTCCAGTACTTCGGAGCCCGTATCCACACCCGTTTCGAGCGCATCCAGGCCATGTTCTCCGACATCTCCGCCCAGGCCGAGGAGAACTTCTCCGGCGCCCGTCTCATCCGCGCCTTCGCCCAGGAAGACGCCCAGATCGCAGCCTTCGAAACCTCCAATCTCGAATACATCCGCCGCAGTCTTCTCCTCGCCCGCCTCATGGCCATGCTCTGGCCCACCCTCGAGTTCGTCCTCGGCATCTCCCTGATGATCACCCTCCTGGTCGGCGGCCACGAAGTCCTGCTCCATAACCGCGACCCCCATCTCGGCATCACCGTCGGCCAGTTCACCACCTACAACGTCTTCATGGTCCAGCTCACCTGGCCCATGATCGCCATCGGCTGGGTCGTCAACATCGTCCAGCGCGGCACCGCCTCGGTCACCCGCATCCACGACCTCATGATCGAAGAGCCCACCATCGACGACTCTCACGCCGACCCCGCGCTTCTCCACACCGCCTCCGCCTCGGCATCATCTCACCCCGAGCGCAGCGCAGTGCAGAGACCCGCCGTTCCCCCGCCCGCCATCGCCGGCCACATCACCTTCGACCATCTCCACTTCGCCTACCCCACCGGCCCCGAAATCCTCCACGACATCACCCTCGACATCCCCGCCGGCAGCTCGCTGGCCATCGTCGGCCCCACTGGCTCCGGCAAGTCCACGCTCGTCTCGCTCATCCCCCGCCTCTACGATCCCCAAAATGTAGACACCCATCCCAACGCCATCCTCCTCGACAACCGTCCCCTGCGCGACTACCCGCTCCATCTCCTCCGCTCGTCCATCGGCTTCGTTCCCCAGGAGACCTTCCTCTTCTCCACCACCGTCGCCAACAACATCGCCTTCGGAGTCCCCGCCGCCGCCACCGACGCCACCAAGCAAGCCCTCGCCGAGCAGGTCGAATCCGCCGCCCGCAAAGCCCACATCGCCGATGAGATCCTCGACTTCCCCTCCGGCTTCCGCACCATCGTCGGCGAGCGCGGCGTCACCCTCTCCGGCGGCCAGAAGCAGCGCGCCGCCATCGCCCGCGCCATCCTCCGCAACCCCCGCATCCTCATCCTCGACGACGCCCTGGCCAGTGTCGACACCTACACCGAAGAGCAGATCCTCGCCGGTCTCCGCGACGCCATGCAGGGCCGCACCACGATCCTCATCGCCCACCGCGTCTCCACGGCCCGCAACGCCGACCGCATCGCCGTCCTGATCAACGGCCACATCGCCGAGCTAGGCACCCACGACGAACTCCTCGCCCGCCGCGGCTACTACACCGACCTCTTCGAAAAGCAATCCCTAGAAGAAGAAATCCTCACCGCCTAAAGGCAGCTACTGGCCTGACGCCGCACTTGCCGTTGCGGTTGCCCTTGTCGTTGCCGTTGTTCTTGCCCTTGTCGTTGCCGTTGCTCGTTTTTCGCCGTCATCCTGAGCGCAGCGAAGGACCCCCGTATTGGCCTTTGCTGTTGCCGTTGCTGTTGCCTTTGCCGTTGCCTTTGCTGTTGCCTTTGCCGTTGCTGTTGCCTTTGCCGTTGCTGTTGCCTTTGCCTTTGCCTTTGCCTTTGCCTTTGCCTTTGCCTTTGCCTTTGCCTTTTTGGTTGTCATTCCGCAGCGAAGCGGAGGAATCTGCTTCTTCTGTTGCTTTTGCCGTTGCCTTTACCTTCCTGCCTGTCATTCCGAGCGCAGCGAGGAACCTGCTTCCCGCTCCCAGCACACCCCTGTACACTCACCCCATGCGCGCCGCCGCCCTCCTCTTCGCCCTCACGCTGACGACAACGGCCCGCGCCCAGTGGACCCTCCAGCCATCCCCCACCACCGCCGACCTCCGCGGCATCTTTAACGTCGGCAACGGCATCGCCTGGGCCTCCGGCACCAACGGCACCATCCTCCGCACCACCGACACCGGCACCCACTGGCAACTCTGCACCATCCCTCCCAACGCCGAGCACCTCGACTTCCGCGGCATCCAGGCCTTCGACGCCACCACCGCCATCGTCATGTCCAGCGGTCCCGGCGACCAATCCCGCCTCTACAAAACCACCGACGCCTGCCAAACCTGGACCCTCCTCTTCACCAACCCCGACAAAGACGGATTCTTCGATGCGATCAAGTTCAGTGATTCCTATAACGGTCAGATACCCTTTGAGGGTGTCCTGATTGGCGACCCCGTTGGTGGTAAGTTCACTATATTTGTCACTCGGGACCACGGAGACAGTTGGAGGCGCTGGGGAGTAAAGGGTTCGGGCTGGAAAGGACCCTGCGGCGAGCGCGATGCGATCGCCAGAAAAGATGAGACTCTTTTCGCAGCAAGCAATCAATCGCTCATTTTCAAATCCTTGACGAGCTTCGTTTTTGTATCAGGAGGAAAGTCCGGGTCGCGCCTATTCTTGAGCGACTACTCGGATTGGGATGGTCCGCCGTGTTCGACGAGCTTTCTTACTTCGACGATTTCGACAAAGACCAAGAGCGACTCAGTTGGAGCATTTGCGATCGCCGGAACCGGATGGGATAACTGGCTCCCAACAAAATTGATAGTCGTGATGGGAGACTTCGGTAAACCAGATTTGCCTTCCGAAACGATCCTACTAAGAACCCGGGATGGCTTCCATGTCCCCTTCTCAGGCTACTTTGAGCCCTCTGAGCGATCCACCACCCAGCCCCACGGCTACCGCTCTGCCGTAGCCTACGACCCCGCCACCCGCACCTGGATCACCGTAGGCCCCAACGGCACCGACATCTCCACCGACGACGGCCGCAACTGGCGCCCCCTCACCCCATCCAGAGACGAACCCGCCGACGCCGACAAAAACTGGAACGCCCTCAGCCTCCCCTACGTCGTCGGCCCCCACGGCCGCATCGGCATCCTCAACCCCTCCGCACTCCAACCCCAACCGTAATCCTGCCAACAGAAAGCCCGTCTAAACCTTCAGAGGTCACCTGAGGCCTCGGCCTCAAGCGCGCGCTCATCGAGGTACCTTCGCCATGATCCACTCTCTGCGCTTCCCCCTCATCCTGATCACCCTCGGCCTGCTCTCTGCGCCATCCTTTGCGGAAGACCAGGTCAGGCCCAAATCCGAAACAGCCGCCCAGACCCTCCAGCCGCTTGCCCCCGGCCTCACTCTTCCCATCGAAATCACCCACGGTCTGAAAGCCGGCCAAACCAAACCCGGCACACCCATCACCGGCTTCACCACCCAGCGCATCCCGGTCACTCAAGACACCTACCTCCCGCGCGGCGTCAAGGTCACCGGCACCGTCGTCGCCTCCACCTCTGCGGACAAACGGGCTGGCCATCCCGCCGTCCTCACCCTTCACTTTGACTCCCTGCGCTACCGTCAGCAGACCGTTCCCCTGCGCACCGAAGCGCTCGCCATCGCCAACTTCACCGACGTCGACGACACCTTCTCTCCCGCCAGCGATCCCTCCGACAAGGGCAACCCAAGCCCCGCCAACTGGACCACCAGCCAGATCGGCGGCGACGAGATCTTCCGCTCCGGCTGGGTCGGCCCCGTCTGCAACCGTGGGATGAAACGTGTAGGCTCCGCTGATTTCTACGGCGTCTACGCCGATCCGCCCGCCGGAGCCACCGGAGCCGCCGCCCTTCCCCGCGCCGTCGGCGTCTTCTCCACCAACGCCCAGGGCCTCTACGGTTTTAACGCCCAGGACACGCTGTCCTTTTCTGGCAACTACATCACCGTCACCTCCAGCGGCAACCTCGTCCTCCGCAGCGGCGACAACCTCCTTCTCAAAGTCCTGCCCACACCCTAGGAAGTCTCTGCCCACGCACTGGAGCCGTTCGCCATCAGGTGTAGTCGTCATCATTTTGATGTTTGTCATTCCGTAGCGAAGCGGAGGAATCTGCTTCTTGAACCGGCGACTACACCTGATGGCAATCGGTACTGGCAACGGCCTTGCCCTGCACGCTACCCTCCATCCTCTACACTCTGTTTCATGATCCTCTACGCCGCCACCTCCAACCCCGGCAAGCTGGCCGAGTTTTCTACCAGCGCCAGCTCAGCCGGGATTGAAGTTCTCGCTCTGCCGAACCTCGCCAACATCCCCGAACCCATCGAAGACGCCTCCACCTTCCAGGGCAACGCCGACCTCAAATCCATCGCCTACTCCCTCGCTGCCCCCGGCCTTCTGGTCTTCGCCGACGACTCCGGCCTCGAAGTCCCAGCCCTCAACGACCGCCCCGGCGTCCGCTCCGCCCGCTTCGCCGACGACCTCCACTTCGAACTCCCCTCGACCAACAGCCCATCCCCATCCACGCCCGACGACCGCAACAACCACTGCCTCCTCTCCCTCCTCGACGCTCTCCCCAACCCCTCCCGCGCCGCCCGCTTCGTCTGCGCCCTCGCCCTCGCCCGCGACGGCCGCGTCCTCCTCCGCGCCCAGGGAACCGTCGAAGGCCAGCTCCTCCACCATCCCCGCGGCTCCGACGGTTTCGGCTACGACCCGCTCTTTCTCGTCCCCTCCCTCAACCGCACCTTCGCCGAGCTTCCCCGCGAGCAGAAGTGGCAGCTCTCGCACCGTGGCAATGCCTTCCGCTCCCTCCTCGCACAACTACATACCGTCCGAGCATAACTACATATCGCACAGAAAAAGCGATATTCGGACGGCTAACTTGACTCGGTTATTTTCAAGTAGCAATAATCAGGTGCTCTGGTTTCAGCAAGGACAGATGAACCCGAAAGAGCGCTCTATCTGTCGATTTGCAACACAAACCAGCGTTGAGGAGCAACCGAAAATGGCACCAGTGGCACCCTTCGCTCCACCTTCCACCCAACGCCGCGGTGTCCAACCGCTCCGCGCTGAATTGCTTGGGGAGAATTAATGGCTACAACACAAGTTGTTTCAAATCAGCTACATCCCATCACATTCTGGCAGTCCAGCAACGGCAAGAAGGTTGTTATGGCTGTCACCGGTGTCATGATGTTCGGCTTTGTCTGCGGCCACATGCTCGGCAACCTCCAGATGTACGAAGCCCCCGAGCACATCAACGCCTACGGCCACTTCCTGCACAATCTAGGGGAGTTACTCTGGATCGAGCGCGGTGTCATGCTCCTCGCCATCGCCCTGCACATCCTCGCAGCCGTTCAGTTAGCCCTCCGCAGCCAGGCGGCACGGCCCATCGGATACTCGCGCAGTGAGGCCATCAACTCCTCCTACGCCTCCCGCACCATGTACTGGAGTGGCCCGATCGTCCTTGCTTTCATCATCTTCCACCTGCTGCAGTTTACTGCTGGATACCTCCACCCACACGCCCAGTTCGTCGCAGGCGACGTCTATGGCAACGTGGTCTCAGGATTTCAGGTCTGGTGGGTTTCTGCCTGGTACATCTTTGCCATCTGCCTTTTGGGCCTCCATCTCAGCCACGGCCTTTGGAGCATGTTCCAGTCCGTCGGCCTGGCCCATCCTCGCATCTCTCCTATCCTGAGAAAGGCTGCTGTCGCCATCGCCACTCTCATCGTTTTGGGATATATCTCCATTCCTATCAGCGTTTTACTGGGGTTCATAAAATAAGATGACACTCGACGCAAGAATTCCATCCGGCCCGATCGAAGAAGCATGGGATAAGGCCTGCTTCGACATGAAGCTCGTCAACCCCTCCAACAAACGCAAGCACAACATCATCGTCGTAGGATCCGGACTGGCCGGAGGTTCTGCGGCAGCTTCGCTGGGCGAGCTTGGGTACAACGTCAAATGCTTCTGCTTTCAGGACACGCCACGCCGCGCGCACTCCATCGCCGCGCAAGGCGGCATCAACGCAGCCAAAAACTACCCCAACGATGGCGAGAGCATCTTCCGCCTGTTTTATGACACCGTCAAGGGCGGCGACTTCCGCGCCCGTGAAGGAAACGTCTATCGGCTGGCGCAGAACAGTGGAAAGATCATCGATCAATGCGTCGCTCAGGGAGTACCGTTTGCCCGGGAATACGGCGGTTCGCTAAGCAATCGTTCCTTCGGCGGCGCCCAGGTATCGCGCACCTTCTACGCCCGCGGCCAGACCGGTCAGCAACTACTGCTGGGTGCGTATCAAGCGCTTGAGCGCCAGATTCACGCAGGATCCGTCACAATGGTTCCTCGCACCGAGATGCAGGATCTAATCGTGGTCGACGGAAAGGCGCGGGGTATCGTTGCCCGCAACCTTCTCACCGGCGAGCTCACCGTGCACATCGCCGACGCCGTCATCCTTGCCACCGGCGGATACGGCAACGTCTACTATCTCTCCACCAACGCCAAGGGCTCCAACGCCACGGCGATCTGGCGCGCCTACAAGCGCGGAGCGCTCTTCGCCAATCCCTGCTTTACACAGATCCATCCGACCTGCATTCCGGTCTCGGGCGACTATCAGTCGAAGCTCACACTGATGAGCGAATCGCTGCGCAACGATGGCCGCATCTGGGTCCCGAAGAAGAAAGGTGACACGCGGCCTCCCAACGAGATTCCCGAAGACGAGCGTGATTACTATCTCGAGCGGCGCTATCCCAGCTTCGGCAACCTGGTCCCGCGCGACGTGGCCTCACGCAACGCCAAGACGCTGTGCGATGAGGGGTACGGCGTTGGAAAGTCGGGACTCGGCGTCTATCTTGACTTCTCCGAATCCATTGCCCGCCTGGGTGAGAAGACAATCCGCGAGCGCTACGGCAACCTCTTCGACATGTATGAGCGCATCACGGACGAGAATCCTTACAAGGTTCCCATGCGCATCTACCCCGCCATTCACTACACCATGGGCGGCCTGTGGGTGGACTACCAGCTGCAAAGCACCATCCCCGGCCTCTTCGTACTCGGCGAAGCCAACTTCTCCGATCACGGGGCCAACCGGCTTGGTGCCAGCGCGTTGATGCAGGGGCTTTCGGACGGTTACTTCATCATCCCCAACACCATCGGAAACTATCTCGCGACCAACACCTTCCCCAAGGTTGACGCTTCCAACCCCGCGGCGCAGGAAGCTATTCAGGCGGTCAAGACAAAGATCGACAAGCTGCTCTCCATCAAAGGCAAGCGCACCGTCGATTCGTTCCATCGCGAACTCGGAAAGATCCTTTGGGACTACTGCGGTATGGCACGCACAGCCCAGGGCCTGCAGGTGGCGATCGGAAAAATCCGCACGCTCCGCGAGGAGTACTGGAAGAATGTCACCGTCCCCGGCAGTGGCAGCGATCTGAATGAGAGCCTGGAAAAAGCCAGCCGAGTGGCCGACTACTTTGAGCTTGCAGAGTTGCTCTGCATCGACGCTCTCGATCGCAACGAGTCCTGTGGCGGCCACTTCCGCGAGGAGTATCAGACACCGGATGGAGAGGCCCAGCGCGACGACGAGCATTATTCCTACGTCGCAGCATGGGGCTACGCTGGCCCCGACGCTGCGCCCGAACTCAACAAGGAACCCCTGGAGTTCCATTACGTTCACCCCAGCCAGAGGAGCTACAAGTAAATGAAACTGACACTGAAGATCTGGCGGCAGAAGAGCAGCAACGACAAGGGGGCCTTTGTCTCCTACCCCGTGGACGACGTGGATCCGGAGATGTCGATCCTCGAATGCCTCGACGTGTTGAACGAGTCGCTGATCCTGCGCGGAGAAGTTCCTGTCGCATTTGAGCATGACTGCCGCGAGGGTATCTGCGGATCCTGCGGTTTCGTCATCAATGGAGTAGCGCACGGCCCGGAACGCGGAACAACGGCCTGCCAGTTGACCATGCGGCACTTCAAGAACGGCGATGAATTGACCCTTGAACCGTGGCGCGCCAAAGCGTTTCCGCTGATCAAGGACCTCGTCGTCAACCGCCGCGCGCTGGATCACATCATTGAGGCCGGCGGCTATATTTCGGTCTCAACGGGCCAGGCCCCCGACGGCAACGACATCCTCATTGGCAAAGAGATCGCAGACGAATCCATGGATGCTGCCGCGTGCATCGGTTGCGGAGCCTGCGTGGCCGCCTGCCCCAATGCTTCCGCGGCGCTCTTCACGGGCGCAAAGATCACGCACCTCGGAACGCTTCCCCAGGGTGAACCGGAGCGCGAACGCCGCGCCCTCAGCATGGTGGCTCAGATGAATGCAGAAAACTTCGGCAACTGCACCAGCATTGGCGAGTGCACGGGCGCATGCCCCAAGGAGATCCCCCTGGAGGTGATCGCCAACATGAACCACGACTATGTTTGCGCCAGCTTCAAACGACGCGACGATCTTCCATCGCCTGTTGCTCCAGTCGTCGAGCGAGCCTGACGGCACACTGCTTCATCTTTACGCGCAGGAATTAACAGCGAAGAGCCTCGCGCCAAGCGAGGCTCTTCGCTTATGGGTTCACATGCAATCCTCACTCACGAGCTTGCAAGGCGGATTACTTCGTGAAGATCGAAGTTCCCGGAATAACCCCTTCGTCCTCATGAATACGGTTCTGAGCACGCTTGGCGCTCTCCATCGCTTCTCGGTCGAGGCGATGCTGCGCAGTTTCTACCGCCGCATCGGCCCTGCCATCCGTGTTTTCAATTGCTTCGTGGGAGGGGCGAGCTGCGGTCTTGGTTGAATTCAATCCAATTGCCATGGTGCACCTCTTGCAAATAGGAAGCTGGTACAAGCAGCCGCGTTGCCTGAAAACATCGTCTCGGACGCCCCCGGCTTAGGGCTCAGGCGGTCTTCGGCCGGGGCTCCCGGCAGTACGACAAAGCCGGCCGCATCCAGAACACCAACAACTCATCCGAGCAGAAGCAACGTCATTCGCGGAGGCGAGGCGTTGCTACAATCAAGACTCCGACGAAGTACAACGGCAGTGCAAAGGAAACGCGATCCAGGTTCCCAATGGCCCAAGCTGCGAAGATGAACGATGCTGCGCCGATTCATGCAGATGCCCTGGTCATCGATGGCCATGCGGACACGCCGCAGCGGTTTGTCGATGAAGGATGGAGCTTCACCGACGCGCTGGGCGCAGGAATGCTCAACCTCGACACCGCACGTGCAGGCAACCTGGCTGCCGAGTTCTTCGCCATCTGGGTTGAGCCCACACAGTGGAGCGGGCGCTACGCCCACCGCACGCTGCAACTGATCGACGGCGTGTACGAGCAGTTGCGCAAGCATCCGGACACCATGCGACTGGGCCTCTCGGCAGCGGACATTCTGCAGGCGCACCGTGACAGAGTCTTCTGCGTGCTGCTGGGCATTGAGGGTGGGCACTCCATCGAGGCCGACCTTGGCTTGCTCCGCATGTATCACCGCCTGGGCGTGCGCTATATGACGCTGACCTGGTCGAACACCAATGAGTGGGCCGACAGCTCGGGCGATATCGATGCCGCCTCCGTGGTGCATCACGGAGGTCTCACCCCCTTTGGCCGCGACGTGGTGCGCGAGATGAATCGCCTGGGGATGATGGTGGACGTCTCGCACGTCGCGGACACAACATTCTGGGATGTCCTCCAGACCACGCACGCGCCGCTGATTGCCTCCCACTCCAGCGCCCGCGCGCTCACCGATGCGCCGCGAAATCTTTCCGATGACCAGTTGCGTGCCATTGCGACCAACAATGGCGTGGTGATGGTGAACTTCTATCCTTCATTCATCGATACGCACTGGCGCGAGGGATGGGCGGCAACACGCGCGGCCCGCGAGCCTCTTTATGCCGCTGCGGCAAAGCCGTTTGAGGACCGCGGAGAGCCCGTGCCGTACAACATACCCCTTACCGTCGATCGTGCCTTCTACGCAGAGCATCTGCGCCACACGCTGCCGCTCGCGCCACTCAGCGCGCTCATCGACCATATCGATCATGTAACGCAGGTCGCTGGAATCGACCACGTCGGTCTGGGGTCGGACTTTGACGGCTTCCCCATTCTCCCGGAGGGATTGCGGAGCGCCGCCGACCTCGGCAAGATCACGGCCGCACTCTATGAGCGCGGCTATCGTGCCCAGCAGTTGGACAAGTTGCTGGGCGGAAATCTGCTGCGCGTGATGGGCGAAGTCCAGGCTGTGGCCGCTAGGGCGTAGACCAGACCATACCGCTATGCCCGTGCGGCTTTCATCAGGTCGTCTGAAGTATTTGAGCCCACGGCAAGGTTGCTGTAGGCTCGAATCTACCGATCGGCCCACATGCGGGCACATTCTACACCCAGGACTCCTATGCACATCGTGCGCTCTCTTCTGCTTGCCGCCGGGATTCTCGCAGCGAACACGCTCTGTGCGCAATCCTGGGTCATCGGTCCCTTTGTTCGCCCATCGGAGGCCCCGGTCATCGCGCCGAATCCGTTTTACTACTTCACCGATCCGATCACCCAGAAGAAGACGCTCTGGGATGAACTGCACGCCTTCAATCCCGCCGCGACCATTGCTCCGGATGGAGAGGTGGCAGTGGTATTTCGCGCTGAAGATGCTTCTGGAGACGTAAAGATTGGGGACCACACATCGCGCCTGGGGCTGGCGACCAGCAAGGATGGCCTTTTCTTCACTGTAGAAGGCGCGCCCGTACTCTACATGCAGAACGACCCCCAGAAGGTCCACGAGTATCCCGGAGGCGTGGAGGACCCACGCATCGTCGTCGCTCCCGATGGCACTTACGTCATGACCTACACCCAGTGGGCAAGAGACCGCGGCCAATATACCGTCGGGATTGCCACCTCGAAGAACCTGAAGGACTGGACGAAGTGGGGCCCTGCGTTCCAGGGTGCCGACCACGCCCGCTACGACAAGCTCCTCTACAAGTCGGCCGGGATCTTGACCGAGCTACACAATGGACGCGTCCAGGCGGTAAAGCTCCACGGCAAATACTGGATGTATTGGGGAGAGATCCAGATCCATCTCGCAACGTCGACCGACCTGATTCACTGGACGCCCGTGCTGGACCAGACCACCGGCCTGCCGCGTGTCGTGATGAGCGCTCGCGCCGGACACTTCGACAGTGGATTCCCCGAAGTAGGGCCGCCGCCGTTGCTCACCAAGAAGGGCATCGTCCTGATCTACAACGGCAAAAATTCGCTCGCCGGGAGCGTCGAAGCGAAGAACGCGCAGGCCACGGACGTACCCGCAGCGACGGCAGCTGCCAACGCCCCACCGGCCTCGGACGCGACGCTTGCGCGTGATCCGACGATCCGCCCAGGAGCGTACTCGGTGGGCGAAGCGCTATTCTCTGCCTCGGACCCCGGAAAGCTTCTGGCGCGCACAGAGCGCCCCGTGCTGACGCCCGTGTGGCCCTACGAGCGTAACGGCCAGTATGCCGCAGGAACCACCTTCGCGGAGGGGCTCGTCGCCTTCCAGGGCCAGTGGCTGCTCTACTACGGCGCGGCAGATTCGGTGATCGGTCTGGCAACCTCAGAGATGCCGCGTTAGGGCCCTGCCGCTGGTTCCACTCCCCGGCTTGGACGTTCGGCCTTGATGGAGTAGCCTTAAGGCGAATGAAGACGCCGACCGCAGCACTCCACGCCCTGATTTGTACGCTTGCTCTCTGCTCCTCCGTAGCCTTCGCCCAATCGACGCCGCCGGACAACCCGACGCCCCCAGCGACACCCTCGACTGCGGCCCCGGCCGTCCCACAGGCTCCTGAGCCCCAACAGGATGCCCTCCCCGACGCGCCATCGACCATCGCCCATGAAGTGGCGCCGCCATCGCCCACCGGACCCACCGTCGTCTTCGACACGACCATGGGACGTCTGACCTGCAAGCTGTTCGACAAGGAAGCGCCGCTGACGGTCGAAAATTTTATCGGCCTCGCCACGGGGACCAAAGCCTGGACCGACCCGGTCACTTTGAAGAAGGTAACCGGCGTGCCGTTCTATGACGGAACGACGTTCCACCGCGTGATTCCCGGCTTCATGATCCAGGGCGGCGACCGGCTCGGAACCGGCGAGGGCGATGCCGGCTACTACGTACCGGATGAGATCGTCCCCACGCTGCGCTTCGATGTGCCGGGACGGCTCGCCATGGCCAACTCCGGGTCCGGGACCGACGGCAGCCAGTTCTTCATCACCCAGGTCGCCACCCCCCAGCTCGACGGCAACTACACCATCTTCGGCCAGTGCGACCCTCACACCGTCCTGATGGTCACCGGAATTGCCCTCGTGGACCGCGATGCGAAGGACAAGCCGTTCACACCGGTGGTGATGAATAAAGTGACGATCGTACCGGTCGGGCAGCCCCTTCCGCCCTTACCGCCAAGCTCCACGGCACCCTCGACTGCACCGCAAGGAACACCCTCAGACCAGCAATTGAAGGAACGGTCCCACTAGCCGATGCGGGGCGGTAATCGGTTTAGAATACCAATTGACCCGCACGTTCGTAGCCGAGCGGGCCGAATATATTCCATCACCTGATCGGCTATGATCAATGAGGTTCAAACGAAGTTCAGATTCAACGATTTGCTGTACACCGCGCCTGCGGCAACATCGGCCGCCAGCAGGAGACGTCAGGCCTAAGAGTGTTTTCGCCTGTTGCACTACCCACGCGGTTTGAGGCTAAAGGTTCCGCCCGAGAACTATAGCACTCGCCAAGCCGAACATTTCCCTGTTCCCCTTTGCTGAAGCCAACCGCGTTGACCCCACGGTCCACGTCCAACATTTACGCGGCTCTTCCCTGCCGGAGTGCCACTTTCGATGCTGACTGGCATCCAACATGAGTAGACAGCGTCACTGAAAAAGGAGATTCAATGCCAACCACCGCAACCTTCAAGACCTCTGAAGGTACGATCGTATGTAAGCTTTTTGAAGCCGATGCACCGGAGACGGTCGCCAACTTTATCGGTCTGGCCGAGGGCACCAAGGAGTGGAATTCGCGCTCCAGGAAAGGCCCAAAGCTCTACGACGGCACCATCTTTCATCGCGTCATCCCGGAGTTCATGATCCAGGGCGGCGATCCCGAAGGAACCGGAATGGGTGGCCCCGGCTACAAGTTCGCCGACGAGACCAAGGGCAGCCCCCACAACTTCAAGCAGCCCGGCAAGCTCGCCATGGCCAATGCCGGCCCCAACACCAACGGCAGCCAGTTCTTCATTACCGTCACCGACACCAGTTGGCTCACCGGGAAGCACACCATCTTCGGCGAGGTCATCGAAGGTTATGACGTCGTCGAGAAGATCAGCCGCGTGCCTCGTGGAGCCATGGATCAGCCCAAGACTCCGGTCGTCCTCGAGAGCGTCACGATCAACCGCAGCTAGAGCCGTTCGCTTTCAGGTGTAGTCGCAATCATTTTGATGGTTGTCATTCCGTAGGAAAGCGGAGGAATCTGCTTCTTGAACCGGCGACTACACTTGGTGGCAATCGGTTCCAGCCGCAAACAGATAGCAGAAGATACGAAAAGCCCGCTCATCGAGCGGGCTTTTCTCTGCATCCCATACCGCGGAATCAGGCTACGCCAATAACCGTGCACAGCTCCTTCACGGCCGCTGCGCTCCTGTTCAGAGCCGCCTGCTCCTCAGGTGTCAGCTTGATCTGAATGATCTGCTCGATGCCCTTGGCTCCAAGCTTGCACGGCACACCGATGTAGAGCCCGCTGATGCCATACTCGCCCTCCAGATACGCCGCGCAAGGCAGGATCTTCTTCTTATCCTTCAGGATGGCTTCTACCATCTCCGTCGTGGCCGAAGAAGGCGCATAATACGCAGAACCCGTCTTCAGGTGCTTCACAATCTCGGCTCCACCATTGGCGGTCCGCTCTTCGAGAGCCTTCAGTTTGGCCGGCTCGATAAGCTCGGTAATGGGGATACCGGCAACCGTGGAGTAGCGCGACAGCGGCACCATCGTGTCCCCATGTCCACCCAGCACAAATGCCGTAACGTTCTCCACCGAAACATTCAACTCCTCAGCAATGAACGTGCGGAAGCGCGCCGAGTCCAGCACACCGGCCATACCAATCACTCGCTCGCGCGGGAATCCGGACTTCTTGAAGGCCGTCTGCACCATCGCGTCCAGCGGATTCGCCACCACGATCAGAATAGCGTTAGGGCTGGCCGCTACGGCCTTCCCAATCACGTCGCTCATGATGCCAAAGTTGGTGTTGAGCAGGTCATCGCGGCTCATGCCCGGCTTGCGGGCGATGCCTGCCGTGATCACGACAATGTCGGAGTTCGCCGTGTCAGCATAATCATTCGTACCGACAATCGAAACATCCCGCTTTTCGATGGGCATAGCCTCCAGCAGATCGAGAGCCTTGCCCTGAGGAACGCCTTCGACGACGTCGATCAGCACGACATCCGCAAGTTCCTTTGCTGCAATCCAATGGGCTGCGGTTGCGCCAACATTGCCCGCACCGACGATGGTTACCTTCTTACGCATGATCCCGTTCTCCTTAGTTGCTTGCTTCCGCAGTCCCGCAAGCTTTCAACACGCATTGATAATATTCCGCACGAACAACATCAATCCAACATTCTATGCGGTTATCGCACGAAAAGCGCGGTGATCGGCTTATTGCCTCGGAAGCAGAGGACATCCCGGCGAGAGTTCCCGTGAGTGCATTCGCCGATCCTGATCAGGCGCGCAAAGCAAAACGCCTCGGTTATCCGAGGCGTTTTGCATTCCATCACATCATGCGCTGGTTAGAACTGACCCCACAGGAGCTGGTTGTAAACATCGTGGTGGAACTGGACTTCGCTAGCCTTCACCACCGTACCCAGCAGACGCGGGCAGCGGTCAGCCGAGGCCTGCTTGAGGTCGGCGTAGCGCTCCTTCACATCCGATCCCAGCAACTCGTCCGTCCACTGCGCGCCACGGAAGTTCTCGAGGGCCGTGTAGATATTGTCGGGCAAATACCGCTCAGCCTGGCGCAGGTTCTTGATCTTCGAGGTCTGGCCATCAAGCCCCGTCTTGAACACCGAGTAGAGCACCATGTACGGATTGGCGTCCGGGCCGACGGAGCGCACTTCGACGCGCGCCGACTTCGAGTTGCCGATGGGAATGCGGATCATCGAGCCGCGATCGACCGCTGAGGCCTTGATCTGGTTCGGAGCCTCAAAGTGCGGATCAAGACGCCGATACGCATTGACGCTGGCGTTGAGCAGCAGGCAGATGTCGTTGCCGTGGGTAAGGATCTTGTCCACGAAACTCCAGCCAAGCTTGGAGGTCTTCTCCTCGCCCTTCGGATCCCAGAAAAGATTCTTTCCGCCCTTGGAGATCGACACGTTGGTGTGCATGCCCGAGCCATTGACGCCCGTAACCGGCTTCGGCAGGAAGCTGGCGGTCATGCCCATCTGCGTGGCCACCTGGCGGCAGATCAGCTTGTAGAGCTGGATCTGATCGGCGGCCGCGACCACATCGCCGTAAGAGTAGTTGATCTCGAACTGGGAAGGCGCAACCTCGGGATGATCCTTCTCGTTCTCGAACCCCATAGCGCGCTGCACCTCCGCGGTGGTGTCGATGAACTCACGCAGCGGGTCGCCCGGAAGAGAATGATAGTAGCCGCCCTGGTTGACATACTCGAACTTGTTGGTCTGGTGGAAGGTGCGCTCCGCGTCGATGCCGTCGAAGAGGAAGCCCTCAATCTCGTTGGCGGCATTAAGCGTATAGCCGTTCTTGTCGAATTGCTGATTGGCAAAATCCTTCAGAACCCCACGCATATCCCCGGAGTAGTGACCGCCGTTCTTGTCGATGATCTCGCCGAAGACCAGCACCTTGCCGGAGCCGAAGACATCGGCCGGAGCCCAGTAGAACGCGCTCCAGTCCAGGGCCAGGCGCAGATCGCTCTCGCGCTGGGCCGTGAAGCCGCGAATCGAGGAGCCGTCGAACGTCAGATTGTCGTAGCTCTTGACAAGAAATTTCTTGTCGTAATCGAGCATGTGCAGGCGGCCTTCAAGATCCGAGAAGAGCACAGTCACGGCCTTGATGCCCGGAGTGTCGGCAAGGTATTTCAGCCGTTCTTCCTGGATGACATCGGCGGCGACGCGATTCCGGCGCTGCTCCTTCGCCCGCAGGTTGAGCTCTTCCAGTTCCTCATACGACAATTCCAGAAAGTTACGAAATTCGGTCGACATGACACTCCTTCATAGGCAGCCAGCTGCCGTGGTTAATATGATGCTGAGGCTTCGAAAACAATAATTCCGGTAAATTTCGCGGCGTCCCTTAAAAGTAGCAGAAGTCGCCATTAAAAATTCATAAAGACGTGGAAGGATTGCCTTGCCCCAGGATTTTCCCAGTCGACATCAGCGACGACCGCAGCCGGTATCGCTCAAAGGCCTGTATCTCTTGGCCCAGAGCACACCTTCCTGGGCCAAGACGTATGATAATTTCGCGGGGTAAACGCGGCTTGGCAAATGCCGGCCCGCGCTCCCGGCGTCATCGACGGAAAGGACTTCCACATTGGGAAAAAACATGGTCCCCACACGTTTGTTTTTAACCAAGGGTGTTGGCAAGCACAAGGAGCGGCTGACATCCTTCGAGTTGGCGCTGCGCGACGCCGGAATCGCGGCGCAGAACCTGGTCCGGGTATCGTCGATCTTCCCCCCAAACTGCAAGATGATCACACGCAAGGAGGGACTGACGCATCTCCACCCCGGCGAGGTCGTGTTTGCGGTCGTAGCCGAGAACTCGACGCGCGAGGCGCACCGCCTCGTCGTGAGCTCCATCGGCGTGGCGATTCCGGCCGACAAAAATACTTATGGCTACCTCTCCGAGCATCACAGCTTCGGCGAAACCGAAGACCAGGCCGGCGACTATGCAGAGGAGTTGGCGGCAGAGATGCTCGCAACCACGCTCGATGTGGACTTCGACCCGGATAAAAGCTGGGATGAGAAGAAGGAGATCTATCGCATCTCCAATAAAATTGTGCGGACCGCCAACGTAACGCAATCGGCCGTGGGTGCGAAGAATGGAAATTGGACCACCACGATCGCTGCGGCCATTTTGCTCTTCGATGACGAGTAGATCGCGGCTAGAATATACGAAGAGATGACATGGCGCTGGCTGATTCCAGCGCCATTTGCTTGGACGAAACCATCGGCCTCGCAGGACGGAGAAGTTTTATGGCTACTACCCGCGTTGCACTGATCCAGATGTCGTGCGAAGCCTCTACCGAAGCGAATCTAGCCAAGGCCGTCGCACGCATCCGCGATGCTGCCGAGGCTGGAGCGAAGCTGGTCTGCCTGCCCGAGTTATTTCGTGCACAGTATTTTTGCCAGCGCGAAGATCACGCCTTGTTCGCAACGGCCGAGTCCATTCCCGGACCTTCCACCGCAGCCCTCAGCGAGGTCGTGCGCGAGTACAAACTCGTGCTGATCGCAAGCCTCTTTGAGCGACGCGCCCCCGGCCTCTATCACAATACCGCGGCGATTCTCGACCACGCATCGACCGCGCCCGACAACATCGCGTCAATCTATCGCAAGATGCACATCCCCGACGATCCGCTCTACTATGAGAAGTTTTACTTCACGCCCGGAGACCTCGGTTTCCTCGCGCAGAAGACCTCCGCCGGGCACATCGGCACGCTGGTCTGCTGGGACCAGTGGTATCCCGAGGGCGCGCGCGTTACGGCGCTGAAGGGTGCCGAGACGCTGTTCTTCCCTACCGCGATCGGTTGGCACCCCAGCGAAAAAGCTGAGTTTGGCGAGCGCCAGTATGACGCGTGGCAGACAATCCAGCGCGCGCACGCGATAGCAAACGGCGTGTTCGTATGCGCCGTCAATCGCGTAGGCCATGAGCACGGCGACGTACTGCACAACGGCGTGATGATGCGCGGCCCCGGCGATCACACGCCAGCCAGCGGTTTGGAGTTCTGGGGCGGCAGCTTTATCGCTGACCCCTTCGGAAGAATTCTCGCCAAAGCATCCCACGATCGAGAAGAGATTTTATATGCCGACCTCGACGCCAGCGAGGTCGAAGTGACGCGCCAGCATTGGCCATTCCTGCGCGACCGCCGCATTGACGCGTATGGCGGAATCACGAGCCGGTTCTTGGACTAGCATTCAAAAGGAAAGGCGAACCTCCATGCTCTTATCCCTTGCACTTTTCGCGCTCCTTGCGTCGCCGCAAACACCGGATCCCACACTTCCTCCGCCCAGCGCCCACGTGAAGACCACGGTGGTCGGACTGGGCGTGCAGGTATATGAGTGCATGCCGCAAGGCGGAGGCTATCAATGGACGCTGGAGATGCCTGAGGCCACGCTCTTCGACCCCGCCACGCACCAGGCCGTAGGGACACACAGCACCGGGCCCGCATGGACGTGGAATGACGGCAGCGCAATCACAGGCAAGGTTCTCCAGACGCGGCCATCCGACAATCCCGCGAATATTCCCTGGCTGCTCGTCGAGACGCACTCCACCGGCACTGCAACAGGAATGCTCGCGGATATTACGCTCGTGCGCCGGTCGGACACACAGGCCGGCGTTCCTCCAACCGCCTGCGATGCGGTCCATCAGAACAATATCGTGCGCGTCCCGTATCAGGCGACTTACAGTTTCTACACGACAAATAAATGACAGGAACCAGGATGAGTCTGAAAGGTGAGTATCGAATGCCCGCGGAGTGGGCTCCACATGCAGCGACGTGGATCGCGTGGCCGCATAACCCCGAAGACTGGCCGAACAAATTTCAACCCATCCCCTGGGTCTACTGCGAGATCGTGCGCCACCTCTCGCAGGTGGAGGATGTGCACATCCTGGTCAACGACGAAGGCGACCAGCGGCGCGCCCTCAACATGCTGCGGCGGCAGGGATCGAACGTAGCGCGGCTGCACCTGCATTGCTGGCGAACCGATCGCGTATGGCTGCGGGACTCCGGACCAATCTTCGTCAAGAACGCCGCAGGTGACGTTGGCCTGACGAACTGGAAGTTCAACGCCTGGGCCAAGTACGACAACTGGCGCAACGACGACCTGCTACCCAGGCAGGTGGCAAAACTCTACGGCATGACCGCCATCGAGCCAACCGCGACCCTGGCCGACGGCAAGACGAAGCGACTGGTGCTGGAGGGCGGCTCCATCGACACCAACGGCGAGGGCATTCTCCTCACCACCGAAGAGTGCCTGCTCAGTGAGGTCCAGCAGCGCAATCCAGGCGTAAGCCGCGAGCAGTTGGAGCACGCCTTCGCCGAGTATCTTGGAATCGAAAAGGTAATCTGGCTGAATCGCGGATGCGCTGGCGATGATACCCACGGCCACGTCGACGACATCTCGCGCTTCGTAGGAGTGAATACGATTCTCACCGCAGTGGAGCAGAACACCGCGGACGAGAATCATCTTCCACTCGCCGAAAATCTTGAGCGTCTGCGTGCGGCGCGCAATCTCAAAGGACGCCCCTTCACCATCAAGACCCTGCCCATGCCCGCGCCCGTCGTATTTGAAGGTCAGCGGCTACCCGCGAGCTACGCAAACTTTTACATCGCCAACAACCTCGTTCTGGTGCCGACGTTCAATGATCCAAACGACCGCATAGCTCTGAACACGTTGGCCGAGTGTTTCCCCGAGCGCACGGTCACCGGAATTCACTGCACGGACTTTATCTGGGGTCTGGGCGCGTTGCACTGCATGACCCAGCAGGAGCCCGCTTGACAGGCCTCAACCTCAGTACGGTCCACTTTTTCTGTAGCGTGAAGACGCCATGACCGACGAAGATCTGATGCGGATCGCGATGGCCGAAGCGCGCGCCGCTGAGGCTGCAGGAGAGGTGCCCGTGGGTGCCATCATCGTGTCTCCTTCAGGCGCGGTGATCGCGCACGGCGATAACCGCGTCCTGCGCAGCTCCGACCCAACAGCCCACGCGGAGATCGTAGCTCTGCGCGCAGCCGGTGCCGTGCTGGGCAATTACCGCCTCGTAGGCTGCACACTCTATTCCACGCTCGAACCCTGCGCGATGTGTGCGGGAGCCATTCTGCACGCGCGGATCTCGCGGCTCGTATATGCCACGACCGATCCGAAAGCGGGAGCCTGCGGATCGGTGCTCACCGTGATGAACCATCCAAAACTGAATCACCGCGTGGAAGCTGTACAGGGTGTACTCGCCGAGGAATGCGGAAAGATGCTCACCGATTTTTTTCGCGCGCGGCGTTGATCGGCTCGACGCCGGCCATGGAAATTGCATCTCACAGTTTAAGATACTTGCGCAACGTTCCCGCAACGGCCAGCAAGGCTCGGTGGGCTTGGGTGGCTACGTGGACGGACATACAGCTTAAATCGCATTGAATTCATTCCCGTCCGTATGCCGTACGGATGCGATACAGCAATCGGATAGTTGGCTTCTTCACGAAAGGATACACATTGATGGCAGGACGTTTGGATGGGAAGGTTGCGCTGATTACAGGAGCGAACTCGGGCATTGGGCAGGCTATCGCAGAACGACTGGCCAGGGAAGGTGCGGACTGCGTCATCGATTACATCGACCATGTGGAAGAAGCCGACGAGACGCGCAGCAAGATCAAGTCCGCGGGCGGCAACGCCGTACTGGTGCAGGCGGACGTGTCGGTGGTCGCCGACTGCACCAACCTCATCGAGCAGGCGTGGACTCAGCTCGGATCATGCGACATCCTCGTAAACAACGCAGGAATCGAAAGGACCGCAAGCTTTGTCGATGTTACCGAAGCCGACTACGATGCCGTCCTCGACGTGAATCTGAAAGGTGCGTTTTTTCTTACGCAAGCCTTCGTACGCAAACTGGTCGCGGCGAAGAAACCCGGCCGCATCATCAATATTTCATCGGTACATGAGGACATGGTGTTTCCGCATTTTGCGACCTACTGCGCAAGCAAGGGTGCAATGCGCATGCTGATGCGCGATCTCGCCGTAGAGCTTGGGCCGCTGGGAATCACGGTAAACAATATTGCGCCCGGCGCGATCAATACCCCGATCAATACGTCGCTGTTAGCAAATAAACCCAAGCTGAATGCGCTGCTCGCGAATATTCCTCTTGGCCGCCTGGGCGAACCGGACGAGGTAGCAGGCGTGGCTGCATTTTTAGCATCGAACGACGGAGCCTACGTCACCGGCAGCACGTACTTCATCGACGGCGGCTTGATCCGCAATTACCACGAGCAATAACTGCATCAACCTATCGCGACCCAGACATCAGGCCGTTGAGCATCTCTATTGCTCAAGAAGATGGTGAGAGCGGAGCGCCGGAATCTGATCGAGGATCTGCAACGCAATCTCCTCCTTTGAGGATTCCGCAAACCTCACCTCTGCTTCCTCCGTCAGGAAGACGGCTGCATTGCGATCAGAATCAAAGCCGATGCCCTCGCGGCTGATGTCGTTGAGAACGATCGCATCGGCTCCCTTGCCACGAAGCTTTTGGCGGGCTCGCACGACGTCAAGGCCCATCTCGGCCGCGAACGCAATCACAAGCGTCCCTGGCCGGCGTTGTTCAACAACACTGTGGACAATATCTTCCGTGGGCTCGAGTTCAAGTGTAAGCGGCGCGTCACGATGCAGCTTCGTCGATGCAACCTGGCGAACGCGGAAATCAGCGACCGCAGCAGCCTTGATGACGACCGTGGCTTCGGGCAAACGATACAGCACGGCAGCGTGCATGTCCTCAGCCGTTTCGATGGGCAGAAACTCGCAGCGCGGCGGTGGCGTAAGCGCCGTGGCCGCAGACACGAGAATGACGCGTGCGCCCCGACGCTCAGCCGCAGCAGCAAGGGCGTAGCCCATGCGACCGCTCGACCGGTTGCCGAGGAAGCGAACGGGATCGATAGGTTCTCGTGTGCCGCCGGCAGTGATCAGGATCGTCTCGCCAGCGAGATCACGTGGTGGATTCGCCTGATCGAGCACTGCGCGAACGATGGTCTCCGTGTCAGCCAGCCTGCCGTCACCGGTCATGCCGCACGCGAGATATCCGCTCCCCGGCGCGACAATCCGATGACCACGCTGCTCGAGCACAGACAAGTTCGCGCGCGTTGCAGCATGGTTCCACATATTCACATTCATCGCCGGAGCAAGAACCACGGGCACCGTGCTCGCAAGGTACGCAGCAGAGAGAAAGTCATCTGCAAGACCGTGCGCAAGTTTGGCAAGCGTGTGCGCCGTTGCTGGAGCAATCACCAACACGTCAGCCCATTGTGCCTCAGCAATATGTTCGATGACCGCCGAATCCGTTGTCGCCGACGTATCCCACAGGCTGGTGAAGACCTTATGCCCGGTGAGCGACGCGAACGTGAGCGGCTGAATGAACTCCTGCGCGGCGCGCGTCATCATCACGCGAACCTCTGCGCCCTGGCGCTGCAGTTCGCGCGCCAACTCTGCGGATTTATACGCTGCGATGCCACCGCAGACGCCAAGCAGCACATGCAGGGGCTTAGACATGAGTCTCCTCCATGAAATGTGATTCTAGGACAAGCTTATCCTCGCGAAGACTCTCAATCACAATATTGTCGATCAGCCGCGTTGACCCCACCCATGCAGCGACCGCGATCAGCGCTCCCTCCGACGTGTCGGCGATTGGAAGCAAAGTAGATGGATCGACGATCGCGGCATAGTCCACGCGAACCTCTGCATCCGATGCGAAGACCTCAAGCATGGCTCTCCGCAGGGCCTCAGCACGCGTCTCGCCACGCTCAAGGAGCTTGGAGGCAGCATGGAGTGCGCGATGCAGGATCAATGCGCGGCCACGATCGCTCGCAGAAAGATTGCGATTGCGCGAACTCATCGCCAGGCCGTCACGCTCGCGCACAATGGGACACGCGACCAACTGCACGGGAAAGTTTAGATCACGGATCATAGCGCGCAACACCGCGACCTGCGCTGCGTCCTTCTGGCCGAAGTAAGCGCGCTCCGGGCCAACAATGTGGAAGAGCTTCGCGACAACCGTAGCAACGCCGCGAAAGTGACCGGGGCGCGACGCCCCATCAAGGCGATCGCCGAGCCCCGCCACTTCAACGAACGTCGTCGCCCCAGCCGGATACATCTCCTCCGCCGACGGAGCGAAGAGCAGCGTCGTACCAGCAGCTTCGAGCTTCGCGCAATCATCCTCGAAGCTGCGCGGATATATCTCGTAGTCTTCTCCAGGTGCGAACTGCGTAGGGTTGACGAAGATCGACGCGGCAACAGCATCGCACTCAGCCAAAGCGCGCTCCACCAGCGAGAGATGCCCGTCATGCAGCGCTCCCATCGTAGGAACGAAACCCAGCGTGCGACTCATCTTCAGCGCCCGGCACACTTGCTGCATCTCCCGCGCCGTGGTGATGATCTGCATCGTCACGCCCTCCCCGCGGGTTCAAGTTTCGCCAGACGATCAAGCGCCTCGCGCTCCGCAACGACATCTCGCTGCTCCCGCAGTTCGCGTGGAAGATGATAGCTCTCCGCATCGCTCGGAAAGGTGTGCCCCGCGACATCATCGCGGTACCGCTCGAGCGCATCAGTAAAGAAGGCCGCGCCGTCCGCGTAGCGGCGCGCAAACTTGGTCGGCGGCGAGAAGGTGAGATTGAACAGATCGTGGAACACCAGGATCTGGCCATCGCAGCCAGGGCCCGCGCCAATTCCGATCGTGGGCACACCGGAGGATTTGGTAATCTCAGTCGCCACCTCCCGCGGAATCCCTTCGAGCACAATCGCGACCGCCCCGGCGGCTTCCAACGCGAGAGCGTCGGCGCGCAGAATTTCAATCGCATCCACGGTTCGCCCCTGCACCCGATATCCCGACATGCGATGCACCGACTGCGGCGTGAGACCGATATGCGCGACGACCGAGATCTCGGCGTCCGTCATACGCTGCACCAGTTCCACCCTGCTCCGTCCGCCTTCCAGCTTCACCGCGTGCGCGCCCGCTTCCTTGATCAGTCGCGTAGCGTTGCGGATTCCATCGGCAATCGAAGCGTGATACGAACCGAAGGGCATGTCCGCCACCAGGTACGCACGTCGCACGCCTCGGGCGACGGCTCGCGTATGGTGTACCATCTCGTCCATCGTGACCGGCAACGTTGTCTCATAGCCCAGCACGGCCATGCCAACCGAGTCGCCGACCAGAATCAGGTCGATGCCAGCCTGATCGACCAGGCGCGCTGTAGGGTAGTCGTACGCTGTCAGCGCAGTCACTGCGCGGCCAGCACGTTTCATCTCGAGGAGGGTTTGCGCGGTCACCGGTTGGACGCGCGGGATAGCTCCGCTCTCGCGAAGTTGTGTAAGGCTCATGGTTCTCTCCAGTGCCGCTCCGCATAGCCGCCGCGGATGAGGCCCGAACAACGCCAGTATAGACCTTCCCCCCAACCCCCTGCATCGGCGACAATCAAGAGATGGAGCTTCTTGTCTATTCAGCCGACTGGTGTCGCGACTGCCGCGAGGCCAAGCGCTTTCTCGCCCAGCACTCGATCCCCTTCACAGAGATCAACATCGAAAAGACCCCCGGCGCCGCCGAGCAGGTCATCGCCCACACCGGCAAGCGTGCCATCCCGCAGTTCGTGCTCGACGGCAAGTGGATTCAGCCCTACAAACCCGGACGCGGCTTTCTCCACGCCGAAATGTCCGAGTTATTCGGCGTCGCCCAACCATAATTGCCCCGCTCCAACAGCCCCGCCGCAGGAATCAGTCGTTCTCGTCGAACTCCTCCGAAGCCCTGGTTCCCCCGGCAGCATCGCCCGCGTGTCGCACGGCCGTGCCATCGGACGAGCCAAACGGCCAGCGCAGGCGCAGAATCCGCTCGCGATCCCCTTCGCGGTGGGCCTCTTCGCTGCGTCCCTTCAGCAGGTCGCTGATCGTCATGATTCCCAGCAACTTCCCGTCCGCGCTCACCACCGGATAGGACGTCAGCTTCGATTCCGCCATCGACATCGCACAACTGCGCAGCGTCGTCATCGGAGGAATCGTCTTCGGATCGCGGTTCGCGTCCTGCGCCAGCGGAACCGACAGGTCGTCCTTGCGCGCGGCCGCAGTCAACTGCGAGCGCGTCAGCGTCCCCGTCATCCGGCCCTCGTTGTCCACCAGCGGAAAAATCCGCTGCCAGTGCGACCACGCCTCGCCTCCGCGCTGCTCCATCTTGCCCAGCCAGTCAGCGGCATCCTTGCGTGTGGCGTTCTCCGGCAGCGCAAAAACACTGGTATGCATCGCCTTCGACACAAGAATGGTTTCGAGCGGGTCAACGCCGAACTCCCGGCTCAGGTGCAGGCCGCGCCGGCTCAGCCCCTCCGTCAGCATCGACCGTGGCATCACCAGCACGCTGACCGCATACGCCGCAATGCACGACAACAGCACCGGCAGCATCAGCCCGCCATTATGCGTCAACTCCAGCGCCAGCATCGCCGACGTCAACGGTGCTCCGATCGCCGCCGACAGCACCGACGTCATCCCCACCAGCACCCACGCCCCGGTCGTCATCACCGGCATCAGATGCCCCATCGCTCCGCCCAGCGCTCCTCCGATCACCAGCAACGGCGCCAGAATACTGCCTGCCGTATTTGACCCCAGCGAGAACGCCCAGATAAGGCTCTTCACAATCAAAATGCCTGCCAGCAACTTCCACCCCACGTCGCCTGAGATCATCTGCTGCATCACGCTGTAGCCCACCCCCAGCGCCTTCGGAAACACCCACCCGCCCAGCCCGATGCCCAACCCGCCAATCGCCGGCCACCACATCCAGTGGATCGGCAGACGCTCAAACATGCGCTCAAAGAAGTACACCGCCTTGCTCAGCCCCGTGGCCACAAAGGCCGCAACAATCCCCAGCGCCAGCGCGCCCAGCATCGCCGAGTGATACACCGGTGCCCCCGTCGGAACCATCTGCAAAAGACTATGCGGCCCCAGCAGCAGACGCCGCACCGTGCCCGCCACCACGCACGCAATCGCCACCGGCACCAGCGCCCGCGGCTTCCACTCAAACAGCAATAACTCCACCGCCAGCAGCGTCGCGGACATAGGGCAGTTGAACGTCGCCGCAATACCCGCCGCCGCCCCTGCGACCATCAGCACCGTCCGCTCCGATCCGCTCACCGGCAGCAGTTGGCCGACGATGCTGCCCACCGCCCCGCCCGTCATAATCACCGGCCCCTCAGCGCCAAACGGTCCCCCCGAACCAATCGCAATCGCCGTCGCCACCGGCTTCAGAATCGCCACGCGCGGCTGCACCTTGCCGTCGTTGAAGACGATCGTTTCCACCGCCTCCGGCATACCGTGACCCCGCACCTTGGGCGAGAGATACCGTGCAATCAAGCCCACCAGCACTCCGCCGAGAATCGGCATCGGCACCAGCCACCAGTGCCTGCCCGCCTGCCACGGATCACGGCTCACAAAGCTCCATTGCCGGAAATAAAACAGGTTGGTGAAGAGCGCAATCATCTCCAGCAGTGCCCAGGCCAACAACGCACTCACTGCTCCCAGCACCGCTGCCACGGCACTCGTATATAAAATTCGGCTGTCGGCGGAGTAGTCCCGCAGCATGCTCGCCGGTTCCGATGTCTTCAACGTACGATGCTCCTCAATGGGACCCATGTTCGACCACGTCCTGCAACTCACGCAACGCCACGATGAGAGGTTCACACAGCGGCGCGAGTTCTCGCAGATGTTCCGCTACCAGCCGCTCCAGAATCTCAACGCCTTGCGGCGTCAACTGCACCAGCGACCGCCGCAGGTCCGTCGGATCATTGTCCCTGCGGACCAGGCCCGCTCGCTCAGCCCGATCCACCAGTTCCACCGTGCTGTTGTGGCGCAGAATCATGCGCTCCGCAAGATACGTAATCGACGCCTGCTGATCCGCAGGCATCGCAGCAATCACCTGCATCAACTGATATTGCTGTGCCGGAATCCCGCAGTGCTCGGATGCCATCTCGCTGAAATTCAGAAACTTACGCATCTGAAATCGAAACTCCGCCAGGCTCTTCAGCCTGAGTTGCGCTTTCTCCACGTCGGTCGAATCACTCATGGGCATTTCCTTTATTATATCGCACAGCGACGTTTCCCACACAACCTCTTGCCCTGACAACTAGTTACACTAACGCTGGACGATAAAAACTTATCCTCTTCCTCCGACGCCTCAACGTCAACGCGATAACCCCCTCACCGGAGCCCTCATGATTGCCCGTTATACCCGGCCAGCAATGGCCGCCATCTGGTCCGAACAACGCAAGTACGAGAACTGGCTGCGAGTTGAAATTGCTGCCACCACCGCTCTGGCCCGCGCCGGCATGGTTCCTTCCTCAGCCGTCGAAGCCCTTCAACAGCGCGCCTCCTTCACCATCGAACGCATCCACGAGATCGAGGCTGAGACGCGCCACGACGTCCTCGCCTTCACCACCGCCGTGGCCGAGTCCGTCGGCCCCGAAGCCCGCTGGCTGCACTACGGCCTCACCTCCACCGACGTCGTCGACACCGCGCAGGGCCTGGCCTTCGTTCAGGCCTCCGCATTAATCCGCGAGGGCATCCTCCGGCTCCGCGACGTCCTGCGCAAGCGTGCAATCGAATTCCAGCACACCCCCATCATCGGCCGCACCCACGGCGTCCACGCCGAACCCACCACCTTCGGCATGAAGCTGCTTCTCTGGTACGCCGAAATGGGCCGCAACCTCAAGCGCTTCGACGCCGCCGCAGAAGACATGCGCGTCGGCAAAATCTCCGGTGCAGTCGGCGCCTTTGGCAAACTCAAGCCAGAGCACGAGGCGGCCATTCTTGCAGAGCTTGGCCTCCAGCCCGCCCTCATCTCCACCCAGGTCCTCCAGCGCGACCGCCACGCAGCCTACATCGCCACGCTCTCCGTCCTCGGCTCAACACTGGACAAAATCGCCCTTGAGATTCGACACCTGCAGCGCACCGAAGTCCGCGAGGCCGAAGAGTTTTTTTCCGCGGGACAAAAGGGTTCCAGCGCCATGCCACACAAGCGCAATCCCATCACCTGCGAGAACATCTGCGGCCTCGCCCGCGTCATGCGTGGCAACGCGCAGGTAGCTCTCGAGAACGTCGCTCTCTGGCACGAGCGCGACATCTCGCACTCCTCCGCCGAGCGCGTCATTCTTCCCGACACCACCATCCTCGCCGACTATCTGCTCGACCGCACCGCGACCCTCATCGAGCGCCTGCTGGTCTACCCCGCGCGCATGCTCAAGAATCTCGAGTCCACCAACGGCCTCGTCTTCAGCGGCCAGTTGCTCATCGATCTCGCCGCCGCCGGCATGAGCCGCGAAGACGCCTACCGCCTCGTTCAGGGCCACGCCATGAACGCCTGGACCAACGACCTCAACTATCGCGCCCTCATTGAAGCCGACCCCGAGATCCACCAGTGGCTCTCGCCGCAAAAGATCGCCGAAGCCTTCGACGTCCGCCGCCAACTCACCAACATCGACGAAGTTTTCGCGAGGGTTCTCGCCGAGGGCTGATCCCGTCCTCCTGCCTTCGCGATGCCTGACCTGTTCCCCATCCTCGACGCCGCGCTCGCCTCAACCGCCGAGCGCTCAGGCCACTGGCTCGCCTGCAAGCCCGGCTGCCACCAGTGCTGCGTCGGCGTCTTCGCCATCTCGCAACTCGATGCGCACAACCTGCGCGAGGCCCTGTCACTGGCAGACCCCATCGTCGCGGATCGCATCCGCACCCGCGCCGTGGCCTCGCGCGCACGCCTCACTCCGGATCTCCCCGGCGATCCCGCCACCGGCCTGCTCTTCACCCAGCCCCACCACGAAGCCGCCTTCACCGACTTCGCCAACGACGAGCCCTGCCCCGTCCTCGATCCTGCCACCGGAACCTGCGATCTCTACGCCTCCCGTCCCGTGCCGTGCCGCACCTTCGGCCCGCCCGTGCGCGACGAAGACGGCCATCTCACCGTCTGTGAACTCTGCTTCGTGGACGCTCCCGAGCAAGAGGTCGAGCGCTGCGAGATGGACCAAACCTGGCGCCCGCTCGAAGACGAATTAATCACCGCCGCCGAGCAACCATCCGGTCTGCACGGCCCGACCCTCATCGCCTTCGCGCTATCGACTCACCCCCGGCGCTGAGCTTCGCTGCGACAAATCCGCACCGACGAGCAAGAACGTTCTGCGAGATAATCAAAATCTATGGCCCTTGCGACCGATTCCCGCAGCGCCTCGGAGCTCGCCGCAAGCCCGGCACATCCGGCGCGCACCACCCTGATTCTCGCCATCACCGGCGCCAGCGGCTCAATCTTCGCAGTCGAAATGCTGCGGGCGCTCGCGTCCGATGAGCGCGTCGCTCGCGTCCTGCTCGTGGTCTCCCCCAGCGCCCTGCGTGTGCTCGCAGAGGAGACCGGCGTCAGTGGCCGCAACTCGCTGGTCCAGAGGCTGCTGGGCTCAGCGCCCGGCAGTGCTTCAGAAAAAATCACCTTGCTCGAGCATCAGGACATCGGCGCGCCCATCGCCTCCGGTTCCTACCCGGTCGACGCGATGGTAGTCCTCCCCTGCTCCATGGGAACGCTCGCTGGAATCGCTCAGGGCATAGCCGGAAACCTCATCGAGCGCGCAGCCGATGTCTGCCTCAAGGAGCGTCGGCGTCTGGTCTTGTGCGTCCGCGAGACGCCGCTCAATCTCATCCATCTCCGCAACATGGTCGCCGTCACCGAGTCCGGAGCCACCGTCTTTCCCCTCATCCCGACCTTCTACAACCACCCGCAATCGGTGGAAGACATCGCGCGAAATTACGTGCATCGCGTCTTGCAGCACATCGGTCTGCCACAGCCGGGAGCATACGCCTGGGGCGTTCCGCAGGCTGCCGAAGACCTCGCCTAGCGCGACCTGCTGAGCGTGTACGTCCCGCCCAGTGGCGCAGGATTCGCCTTCAGAAAATCCACCGTCACAGCGGCCGTCCGGTCAGGACACGTCTTCGGCGCCAGGTGTCCGCACCCCTGCAGAATGTCCAGCTCCGAGCGCGGAACCAGCGCATGTATCTGTTGCCCTATGGCGAGCGGAAGTAGCGCGTCGTCGCCGCCCCACACAATCAGCAACGGCTCCGTCAGCCCGCCCAGCCGCGTATCGAGCAGATCCTTTCCAGTCTCCATCGAGGCCATGCTGCGATCGACCACCCACTGCCCCTCGCCAATCTTGCGCAATCCATCCCGCAGAACAAATTCCGGCATCGGCTTCGCGTGCGGCTCCAGCAAATCAGCAAGCCGCTGCAACTCCGCTCCGTTGGTCGGATGAAAGATCTGCGCCCCGCCCGCAACCTGGTGATGAATCCCCGCGCTGTCATAGATCACCACGCGATCCACCAACTCAGGATGATCCAGCGCCAGCTTCAGCACAATCCATCCGCCCATGGACCATCCCCCAACATCCGGTTTCTGCAACCCGATGGACTGAATGAAGTCCTCCACAAACTGCTCCTGCGTGGAGATCGAGTAATCGCTGTCATAAGGTTTGGGAGAGCGCCCATAGCCCAGCAGATCGGGAGCGTACACATGGAACCCCGACCGTTTCAGCCGCTCCAGCATCGGAGCCCAGCTCTCGTCGCGGTCAGCCAGCCCGTGCACCAGCACCAGCGGAATCCCACCGCCAGGAATCCGCGACTCAGCCTCGTAATAGTGCACTCGTCCCTCGGGCATCATCACGTAGTTGCTCTGCACGCGATGCAGGAACAGGCCGAAGTGAATCTCCTGCTGTAAAACCCATAGCGGACGCTCGTAAAACACGACGCCCAGGGCCAGCCCAGCGACAATTACCAGCAGCAGCAACCGCCCCAGCGTCTTCATATCAAGCCCTCGTCCATGATCAAAGCCCTGCGTATCACTCTACAGGCGCGCGGCGTCAAAGCGAAGTCCCCGCGCTCAAGGATCGCCTCCGCGTCCGCCCACACCACCTCACTCGCGTCGCTGCCCGCGCACATTTCGCCACCTCTGGTGCGGCACAGCATGTCCACAATCACGTAGTGATACTGCACGCGGCCGTCAGCGTCGCGGTGGATGATGTCGAAGGCCTCCACCTCTGCAACCGGCTCGACGCTGAACCCCGTCTCCTCCAGCAACTCCCGCACGCAGGCCTCGCTGACCGTCTCCCCAAGCTCGATCGCACCGCCCGGCAGCGTCCAGCTTCCCATCATCGGCTCCGTGCCGCGACGCACCAGCAGCACCTCCACCCGCCCCTCGGTTTTGCGCAGCACCACCGCTCCCACCCCTGGGATCGGTCTGTCCGGATACTCGCGGGAAGGGCTCATACGCGGCTACTTCAGCGGCTTTCCGTACTCTTCCCCGAAGACCGTATGCGACGGATCGAAGCGCCCGCCGTCGAACTTGTCCGCTCCCTTCAGGTGCCCAATCGCCAGCAGCGACACCACCCAGTAGCTCATCGGCAGCCGCAGCGTCTCGCACACTCCCTGCTGCTCAAATCCCTCCAGCATCGCCGTGTCGTAGCCCAGCACCTCCGCCATCCACATCATCGTAGTCGTTGCAATCGTTACCTGTTTGTTCAGCCAGCCCGCCATCTCGTCACGAGAAAATTCCGAAAGATAGCTGGGAACATTAGCCGCGGCCTGCGCCGCATAACTCTCCGGCATGCCACCCGCGCGTCCCATCCGCAGCATCTCTTCCAGGTCCCGCCGCCAGCCATCGCGGTCCCCACACGCAACGATAATCGCCGACGCCTCTTCTACCTTCGCCTGGTTGTAGCTCGCCGCGCGCAGCCGCCGCCGCTGCTCCGGATGCCGCACCACAATGAACCGCCACGGCTGCATGTTGTAGCCGCTCGGCGCATGCAACCCTGCGTCGAGAATCTGCCACAGATCTCTTGGCGGGATCGGCTCTCCGTCGAAGCTCGGCGTCGAGCGCCGCTCGCGAATGGCCTGTGCCAGGGACTTCTGTACGCTTGCCATGAACTCGTTCTCCGAAACTCTCTTTTCTTTACACGATGCTGTCTTCTCTTGCCCAACCCCGACGCTTCACTCGATCCTCGCGCCGCCAAAACCACCGCACGCCGCCATTCCCCGGCCTTCATCCATTGCCTCCGCTGGATAAAGAACCTCCACCATACTAGGGGATATTGGAGATGGTTTGTTCGGTTACCAGCGGCTCATGTCCAGCCGAATCCGCAAACACCCAGACATTCTGGAACGCCTGCCGCAGCTCAATATGCGCATCCAGAAACGCCTGTGCAGCCGCTTTACTGCGTGCAGTCGCAGCCGTAGCATCGGCAACATCATCGTCGCGCAGATGCAGAATCAGATTGAGCTGCTTGCTGTCCTCGGAGCCTTCCGCCACAATGCTGGTGAAGCGATACGGTGCACCCGCACCCGCGTTCCCACTGGCCGCGACCACCAACGGATTATTCGCCCCAATGCCACCCACCAGCTCCGGTGGCGCCGCGGCTCGTTGCTCGGAGCGCAGCCGGTCGAGGTTCGTACTGGTCACAAAGTTCGCGGGGCGCAGCAGTTCGTCGGCCTCGCCATAAAAAATCCACGCCAGCCAAAGTTCATCCGCCTTCGCATAGGTGCGGGCCGACGTCCAATACCACAGCCCATCATGGCCTGCCGCCTCGCGCGCCCGCGGATAGAATCCCGCCAGCTTCCACACGCCCACATCCTGCCGCAGCAGAAACGCCAGCAGCCACGGGTGATCGCCCGTCGCCTCCACCATCGCAAACCCGTACAGCCCGCGCGGCAGCCCGGAGATCGCGAAGTCCGTCTCCGAGGTCGTGCCCGTCAACGGACAACTAAAATCCGCGTCGGAGGTATCCGTGCTGCTCCGCGCGCTCGCGTCGAGCTCATAGATCTGCGTCACATGCAGCGCGTCATTGCTCACCCTCGACGAGACCGACTGCACCAGTGCCGCCGTCGGCGCAAACGCCGCTGCACTCGCAAACTCCGCGATCGTCGCCGCCTGCACGTTGGCCGCGTTCCCCGCCTGAATCGATTGCGCCAGACCCAGCGCCGCGTTGCTCAGCCCACTCCGCATCTCGGGGGTCATCTTTGCCTGCGTAGTGCAACTCTGGGCCTGCAACTGCACCGGAGCGACCACCAGCAGCAGGATCGAAGCGAGCGCCAGCAGCAACCCGCGCAACTCTCCCGCTCGCATCCCTCCGCAACGCATCTGGTTCCAGCTGTCGCTCAACACAGTGCTCCTAACCCTCTCCAACTGCCCTGCCCAGCATACGGAGGCCGGCGTCCTGAGTCCAGCCTGACCTTCCCCCGACCGGAGCGCCTCCACCCTCAAACGCCACCCTCGAAGGCCACACAATTCAGTTTGACGCTATTCTGGAGCGGTGAAGCTACCATCCCGCCGCCGCGCTCGTCCCAACCACAAGATGCACCGAACCCATCCTCTGCGCCCGCAGGTCCCACTGGCCGCCGCCGTGCTCGCCGCTGTCTTCGCCACCGCCAGCACAACCAGCACGCTCGCCCAGTCGCTGCCCCCCATGCAGCCGACCACCATGCAGCCCCAGCCTCCCGGCGCGCCCGCAGCATCCCTGCCTCCCGCCAACCCTGCGCATCACGCCGAGATCACCTTCGCCGCCGGCCAACTCCAGGTCCGCGCCGACAACTCCAGCCTCAACCAGATCCTCCGCTCCATCTCCCGCCAGACCGGCCTCAAGATCACCGGCGGCGTCGAAGATCAGCGCGTCTTCGGCAACTACGGCCCCGGACCCATCTCGTCCATTCTCGCCACTCTGCTCGACGGAACCGGGACCAACGTGCTGCTGCTCGGCGGCGGCGCAAACACTCCGCCCGAACTCCAGCTCACCCCGCGCAACGGCGGCGCATCGCCCCCCGGTCCCAACTCCGAGGCCTATGCGATGTATGACGACAGCGTCGACAAGCAGCCCCCCGTCGCCCCGCTCCCGTCGCCCACCGCTTCAGCTCAACCCGAAATCCACAGCCTCGCAGGCTCCCCAACCATCCCTCAGCCGTTGAACGCACCCATCGTCGGCGCCTCGCATCCTGCGCCAGCCGCCGCCGTTCTCCCCGCGCCCGCGCCCAACGCTGCCCCGGCGTCCGCAGCGCCCGCGCCCAACGCAGCAGCACCCAGTACCACTCCAAAGCACCTCACGCCTGAGATGGTCATGCAGGAGTTGCTCAAGATGCAGGCGCAAAAACAGGCGCAGAAGAAAGTGATACAGCAGCAATTGGATGAACAGGCGCGACAGCAACAGGCCCAGCAGCAGAAGAAGCCGAAGACGCAGCCGCCACCCAGCCAGCCCCCCGCCAGCTCAACCCCACCGCAGTAACGCCCGCTAATTCCCCGTTTCGTTTCCCAGCGTCAGTTCCCGGCGCTGATACCCACGCGCGCTGCCTGGCTGCGCCTCGCAGCCGACTGCGCATGCACGCGAAACATGCTGAACATCGCCTGGCACGCGCCATACGCCAGCAGCACTCCAAACGCCAGGGATGCACAGACCGCGCCCACCACCAACATCATCGAAGTCATGGAACTCATGCGGAAACGTCTCCTTCGGCCCGGCAAGCCGCATGTAGCCCATACCAGAAGGCAGAATCAAGCTAGATGCACATACCAAGGTTATTCTGGACGATTCCGTCAAAAGTTCCATCAAGAATCTGTTGTGTCCTAGTGTCTAATCATATTCCTTATGTCCCGTTTTGATCATCACCCCTGAAACTCCCGTCGCCCGCGACGCCGAAAAGTCCATCCTTCGCCCCGCCTCACGCAAACCTAGTAAACTAGCAGCTTGGCTTCTTCCACCCAGACTCCGCGCAGGAACCTCACGCACATCGACGTTCGCGGCGCGCGCCAGCACAATCTCCGCAACATCTCCGTCTCCATTCCGCGCAACACCCTCACCGTCGTCACCGGCCTCTCCGGCTCCGGCAAAAGCTCCCTCGCATTCGACACCATCTACGCCGAAGGCCAGCGCCGCTACGTCGAGACTCTCTCCGCCTACGCTCGCCAGTTCCTCGACCAGATGGAGCGCCCCGACGTCGACTCCATCGACGGCCTCTCCCCCGCCATCTCCATCGAGCAGAAGACCACCTCCCGCTCCCCGCGCTCCACCGTCGGCACCATCACGGAAATCTACGACTACCTCCGCCTCCTCTACGCCTCCGTAGGCCAGCCCCACTGTCCCAACTGCCACCGCCCCATCTCCCGCCAGTCCGCAGAGCAGATCGTCGCCCAGATCGTCGCCCAGTGCGTCGAGCGCGACCGCAGCGGCTCGCCACAGGAGCGCATCACCGTCATGGCTCCCATGGTGCGCGGCCGCAAGGGCGAGTTCCGCGAAGAACTCGAAGCCCTCGACAAGAAGGGCTATCGCCTCCGCATCGACGGTGAAATCACCGAAGTCGAAGAGGGCATGCGTCTCGAGAAGCGCAAGAACCACACCCTCGAAGCCCTCGTCGATCGCATCATCCTCAAGCCGCTGGCCCCCGCTCCCGACCTCCCGCCGTCCGCGCAGGAGAGCGTCGGCAGCCCGCAGCCATACGACACGCGCCGCCTCTCCGCTGCCGTCAACACCGCCCTCCAGCTCGCCAACGGCCTCGTCCTCATCGGCCTCCAATCCCCCAACGGCAAGCCCACCGAGACCCTGTTCAGCTCCTCCATGGCCTGCCCCGAGTGCGGCATCAACGTTCCCAAGCTCGAACCCCGCAGCTTCAGCTTCAACTCCACCTACGGTGCCTGCCCCGAGTGCCACGGCCTCGGCTCCATCTACGACTTCGACCCCGCCAAGACCATCACGGACTGGTCCAAACCCCTGCTCGACGGTGCCATGGGCCCCGGCGCATCCTCGCAGTATCTCCTGCGCCTCATCAAGCTCGCCGCCGAAAAGTACAAGATCAATCTCAAGCAGCCCTTCTCCGAGCTCGCCAAAGACCACCAGCAGTTACTCCTCTACGGCCCGCCGCGCAATGAGGTCGGCCGCACCGGCTTCCATGGCATCCTCAACTGGCTCCGCGACACCCTCGAAGACACCAAATCCGAAGGCTATCGCGAGTACATGATGCAGTTCATGTCCGCCACCGAGTGTCCACGCTGCCACGGCCGCCGCCTCCGCCCCGAATCCCTCGCCGTCACCCTCCCCCTCTCCGCCGGGTTCTCCAACACCCTGTCCTCTCGGCCGGAGGCAGCCGAGAGCCCCGCAGTTGGGGCCACCACCGAGCCCTCCACCCGCGACGCCTCCATCGCCGACTTCACCGCTCTCTCCCTCGAGCGCGCTCTTCTCGGCGCCCGCTCCATGCACTTCACCGGTCGCGACCGTCTCATCGCCGACCGCCTCCAGCGCGAGATCATCGAGCGTCTCGAATTTCTCAACGCCGTCGGACTCGGCTATCTCTCCCTCGACCGCAGCGCCGCCACGCTCTCCGGTGGCGAAGGCCAGCGCATCCGCCTCGCCACGCAGATCGGCAGCCGTCTCCGCGGCGTACTCTACGTCCTCGACGAGCCCTCCATCGGCCTCCATCAGCGCGACAACCAGCGTCTCATCGCCGCCCTCCAGAACCTCCGCGACCTCGGCAACACCGTCCTTGTCGTCGAGCACGACGAAGACACCATCCGCACCGCCGACTACGTCCTCGACCTCGGCCCCGGCGCCGGCAAAAACGGCGGCCACCTCATCGCCTCCGGCACCCCCGCCGAGATCATGGCCAACCCCGCCTCCATCACCGGCCAGTACCTCGCCGGCCACATCGACATCGTCACGCGCCCCACCCCTGACAAGGCCCCGCGCCCACTCACCGGCCGCTGGCTCTCCGTGCAGGACGCCACCTCTCACAATCTTCAGAACGTCACCGCACACTTTCCTCTCGCCGTCATGACCGTCGTCTCCGGCGTCAGCGGCTCCGGCAAATCCACGCTCATCAACGACATCCTCTATCGCTCCCTCGCCAAGGAACTCTACGGCTCACGCGAGGATCCAGGCCGGCACAAAGCCATCCACGGTGCCGATCAGCTCGATAAAGTCATCCAGATCGACCAGTCCCCCATCGGCCGCACCCCGCGCTCCAATCCCGCCACCTACACCGGCGTCTTCACCTCCATCCGCGACCTCTTCGCCATGCTCCCCGAGTCGCGCGAGCGCGGCTACAAGCCCGGCCGCTTCTCCTTCAACGTCCAGGGCGGCCGCTGCGAGGCCTGTCAGGGCGAGGGCCAGCGCCGCATCGAGATGAACTTCCTGCCCGACGTCTACGTCCTCTGCGAAATCTGCAACGGCCGCCGTTATAACCAGGAGACCCTCAGCGTAAAGTTCAACGGCCACAGCATCGCCGACATCCTCGACCTCCCCATCGAAGACGCCCTCCCCGTCCTCAAGGACATCCCCGCCGTCAACCAGAAGCTCCAGACCCTCGTCGACGTCGGCCTCGGGTACATCCATCTCGGCCAGTCCGCCACCACCCTCTCCGGCGGCGAAGCCCAGCGCATGAAGCTCGCCCGCGAACTCTCCAAACGCCAGACCGGCCGCACCCTCTATCTCCTCGACGAGCCCACCACCGGCCTCCACTTCGACGACGTCCGCAAGCTCCTCGAAGTCCTCCATCGCCTCACCGACCTCGGCAACACCGTCATCATCATCGAGCACAATCTCGACATCATCCGCAACGCCGACTACCTCATCGACATGGGGCCTGAAGGCGGCGAAGGCGGCGGCCGCATCGTCGCCCAGGGCCCACCCGAGCTCGTCGCCCACGCACCCGCCTCCCACACCGGACACTTCCTCGCTCGCTACTACCAGAGCGCCGGCACACTTGTCGCCAGCCACCACCTTCCCCCGATCGAGCTGCCCGATCTCGAAAAGAAGGCGCCCAAACCAAAGTTCATCGCACCCGAAAAGAAGACCGGCGTTCCCACCGCCTCCAAAGTAAAGCCCGTCGCGACGCCCAGAAAATCTGCTGCCGCCAAAGCCACCAAACCAAAGGTTCGCAAGACTCCCGCGCCGCAAGCGAAGTAATCTGTTTTCAGTCCTATGAGCAATCTTCCCGTTCCCGGCACCGTCGAATCCAAAGCGCTCGACATCCAGCACGACACCGATCCGGCGCAGGACCACGGCCCCGCGAAGCACATCCCACACTTCGGCCACTCGGTCATCTTCTTCTCCCTCGCGTTCTTGATGGTGAACCTCTGCGCCCTCGTCATCTTCACCGCCGCGCACATCCGCCTCGACTCCATCTCGCAGCATCCGGGCATCGCGCTGGCTGCTCAGGCCCTCGCCTACGCGCTCACCCTCATTGCCTCGGCATGGATCTTTCCGCACCTCTGGGATCTACCGTTCCTGCACGGCATCCACTGGAACATGCTCGCATTCCGTCGCCGCTGGTACATCATCGTCGCTGGCGGCGTGCTGCTCAGCCTGGCCGCGCAGTCCTCGCTGCACTTCCTTCCCGAACCCAAAACCACCGCCTTCGACGGCCTCCTCAAAACCCAGCACGCCGCCTGGCTGCTCATGGCGTTCGCCGTTCTGCTCGCGCCCATCACCGAGGAGCTCGCCTTCCGCGGCTTCCTCCTTCCCGCCATCGCCACCGCCTACGACTGGCTCTCGCTCGAACGCTCCCCGGCTGGCCTCGACCGCTGGCAGCGCAGCTCCCTGCACTCCACCTCCGCCCTCATCTTCTCCGCAATCTTTTCCAGCATCCCCTTCGCCTTGTTACACGCCGATCAACTCTCCCACGCCTGGGGCGCGGTCGGCGTCCTCTACGGCGTAAGCCTGGTCTTGAGCCTCGTGCGCATTCGAACGCACTCCCTGGCCTGCTCGGTCGTCCTGCACGCCACGTACAACTTTTCAATTTTTGCGGTCATCCTATTCTCCACCGGTGGATTCCGGCACCTCGAACGGCTCAGCCAGTAGCACCGTGCGCTGGTACGGAAACATCACCCTGATGGAGAAAGGCGCGACGATGGAATGCAGCCACCACTGCCCGCGATGTGGCAGCACGGAGACGTTTCGTGTCCACCGCAAGCCGCGGGAACACTTCCTGCCTGGCTATCGAGCGTACCTCTGCGAAGACTGCAAGAGCCGCTTCCTCGTCTTCGAGCTCAGCAAACTCCTGCAGTGGGGCTCCGCCTAGCAGCATCGCTCGCCAGCCATCCAGCGGCGGGTCCCGTCTCTTGCTGTCCTCGCCAGTTCCTCTACACTAAAAGAGACATGATTCCCACCCTCGAATGGACGCCCGCAGGCGTCAACTTCCTCGACCAGACCCGCCTCCCCCTCGAAGAGACCTACGTTCTCGCCACTGACTACCAGCAGGTCGCCACCGTCATCCGCGACATGATCGTCCGCGGTGCTCCCGCCATCGGCGTCTCCGCCGCCATGGGCGTGGCCATCGGCATCGACCGCAGCACCGCCGCCACCCTGCCCGCTCTCTCCGCCGAGGTCGCCATCATCTGCGACACCCTCGCCGCCACCCGTCCCACCGCCGTCAATCTCTTCTGGGGCATCGCCCAGGTCCGCGACCTCTACAACGAACTCGCCGCCTCCGATACACCCATCCCCGAGATCAAGGCCGCCGTCGTAGCCCTCGCCAACCGCCTCTACGACGAAGACATCGCTCAGTGCCGCACCCTCGGGGCCAACGGCGCCGACCTCCTCCCCCGCGAAGGCACCGTTCTCACCCACTGCAACGCCGGAGCTCTCGCCACCTGCGGCTACGGCACCGCCCTCGGCGTCATCCGCGCCGCCGTCGAGCGCGGTCACCGCATCGACGTCCTCGCCGACGAGACCCGCCCCTATCTCCAGGGCGCCCGCCTCACCGCCTGGGAGCTCCTCAAGGACAACATCCCCACCACCGTCCTCTGCGACAACATGGCCGGCCATCTCATGAGCAAGGGCCGCATCCAGGCCGTCATCGTCGGTGCCGACCGCATCGCCGCCAACGGCGACACCGCCAACAAGATCGGCACCTACTCCGTCTCCATCCTCGCCAAGGAGCACGGCATCCCCTTCTTCGTCGCCGCCCCCTTCAACACCATCGACCTCGCCACCCTCACCGGCGAAGGCATTCCCATCGAACAGCGCAACCCCCGCGAGGTCACCCACTCCAACGGCAAGCAGATGACCCCCGACGGCGCGGGCATCGAGAACCCCGCCTTCGACGTCACACCCGCCAAGTACATCACCGCCATCATCACCGAGCGCGGCGTCCTCCGCGCCCCCTTCACCGACTCCATCCGCGCCATGGCCTCCGACTCCGGCCAGCGGCTTTCCTCGCCCCCACCGCTCACGCCCCAGCTCTCCTGACTCTGGACGCACAACCGCTCCACAGCGCTAGAATAGGTCTCAGCATCGACGTTCTCCCCGTCCATGGCCCCTGCCCTCTTCAATCCGCGCACGCGCTCCCTCGTACGAGGCAACATCATCGTCTTCGCCAGTGTCGCTGCGGCCACGCTTCTCTCCCGCTTCCCTCACCTCCACGCGACCCTCTGGCTCATGCTCCCCGTCCTCGGCTGCCTGCTCGGCATGGCGGACACGCTGCGCTGCATCCAGAAGCGCTGGAACCTCTATCATGGCGGCGTCATGTTCTGCCTCTACATGGATCTGATGGCCATCATGCTGGTGCTCTTCTTTCTGCTCTACCCCTACCTCGTCTGGCTCGGCGAAGCCTGAGCCTATCCCGCATCTGGCTCGGCGAAGCCTGAGCCTATCCCCCGGCAACTCGCTCGCCGCCGCCAACCTGTAAACTGACAATTGGCAATGTCAGACAAGAAGTTCTACCTCACCACTCCGATCTACTACGTCAACGCGCGCCCCCACATCGGCCACGCGTACACCACCATCGTCGCCGACGTCCTCGCCCGCCGCCACCGCCTTCTCGGTGACGACACCTTCTTCCTCACCGGCACCGACGAGCACGGCCAGAAGATCGAGCGCAGCGCCGCCGCCGCCAGCATCCCCCCCCAGCAGTTCGCCGACCAGGTCTCCAAATCCTTCGAAGACCTCTGGCGCCGCATGGGCATCACCAACAACGACTACATCCGCACCACCAGCGACAAGCACAGGCAGGGCGTCCAGCACCTCTTCTCCGAGCTCTACAAAAACGGCTTCATCTACCTCGCCAGCTACACCGGCAGCTACTGCGTCTCCGACGAAGCCTTCGTCGACGCCCCCGTCGGAACCCCCTGCCCCGACTGCGGCCGCCTCCTCGAAGAGGTCACCGAAGAAAACTTCTTCTTCAAGCTCTCCGCCTTCCAACTTCCGCTCATCGACCTCATCGAATCCGACACCATCGCCATCACCCCCGACTCCCGCAAGAACGAAGTCCTCAGCTTCCTCCGCGGCGGCCTCAAAGACCTCAGCATCTCCCGCAGCAGCTTCACCTGGGGCATCCCCGTCCCCGAGCCAGCCGCCAGCACCGCCAGACAGCCCCACGTCATCTACGTCTGGCTCGACGCCCTCGCCAACTACATGACCGCCATCGGCTACGGCAGCGACGACCCCGCCGAGCAGGCAAAGTTCAAGCAATACTGGCCCGCCGACCTCCACCTCGTCGGCAAAGAGATCATCCGTTTCCACTGCGTCTACTGGCCGGCCTTCCTGCTCGCCCTCAACCCCGCCTTTGCAACCTCCTCTGATCTTTCATCGCAACCAAAGGCCGAGTCTCCCCTTCCACAAGACCTGTCATCTCGACCGGAGGCCGAAGGCCGCAGCGGAGAGACCCGCAGTTCCGCGCCGCCACAACTCACCTTCGACCAGCACAAACTCTGGGCCGCAAAGATGCTCCCCAGGGCCATCACCGCACACGGCTGGCTCCTCTTCGAAGACTCGAAGATGTCCAAATCCAGGGGCAACATCGTCCGCACCGAAACCATCCTCGACGCCTTCGGCACCCTCTGCCCCCCGCCTGCTTTAGATAGCACCGGGCTTCAGCCCGGTGAACGGGAGGAGTTTGCCAGCGGGGCTTTAGCCCCTGGGACATTCCCTGCGGAACCCACCCCCCACGACCGCGACCTCTTCGCCTCCGACGTCCTCCGCTACTTCCTCCTCCGCGAGATCCCCTTCGGCCAGGACGGCAGCTTCAGCTTCGACGCCCTCATCACCCGCTACAACGCCGACCTCGCCAACGGCTACGGCAACCTCGTCAGCCGCACCCTTAGCATGTTGGAAAAATATAGCTCCAGCACCGTCGAGATTGAAGACCGGAGTCACTGGGACGAGGACGGCTGGATGGATTTTGCGTTTTCTAAATCGCCGGGGGTTAGGCTGGTGTCGTCTGAGAACGAAGCCGTCGATCTAGAGGGTGTTAGCGAATACGGCATGTATCAAACGATGGAGGAGCTAAAAAGCGCTCGCGACCTCATCGACGGCAGGTTAGGCAAGGTTGGTTTCCAAACACAGTTAGCCGGAATCGCGGTCGCAATTCGTATGACGGATGGTTTTATTTCCTCACAAGCACCGTGGAAATTGGCCAAAGATAGCGAGTCTCGCAGTTGGCTCACCGAAGTCCTCTACACCGCCGCCGAATCCATCCGCATCATCACGGCCCTCCTCTACCCAATCCTCCCCTACGCCACAGCCCGCGTCTGGGCCCAACTCGGCCTCGGCGACATCGAACTCGCCGCCCGCAACGGCGAACTCGCCAACCTCACCTGGGGCGGCCTCAAACCCGGCACCAAACTCGGCCCGCTCGGCCCCATCTTCCCTCGCGCCGACAAAGGACTCGCACAGATCATGACCGACATGGAAACCCCCACCACCACCCCCTCCACAGAACTGTTATCTCGACCGGAGGCGGCTTCTGCCGCCGCAGCGGAGAGACCTGCATCTGAAGCTGCACCCACCCCCGCGCCAGCCACTCCCCCAGCCCCACTGACAACTGAGAACGGAGAACTGACAACCCCCCAGATCACCATCGACGACTTCGCCAAAATCGAACTCCGCGTTGCCCAGATCCTCCTCGCCGAGCGCATCCCCAAAGCCGACAAGCTCCTCCGTCTCGAAGTCGACCTCGGCCCCCACGGCAAGCGCCAGATCCTCTCCGGCATCGCCGAGTTCTACACCCCCGAAGAGCTCACCGGCCGCCGCATCGTCGTCATCACCAACCTCGCCCCCCGCAAGATGCGCGGCCTGGAATCCCACGGCATGCTCCTGGCCGCCAGCGACGGCGACCACGGCAAGCCCCACCTCGCAACCTGCGGCGACGAGATCGCTCTCGGCTCCCGTCTGAAATAAAGTGGCCTCAAAAATCTGAGACTGCCACAAGTCCACCCTCAACCATCGTCCCCTCAAGACTTTACCCCCAAAAGTACCCGGGGGGAGGGGTATCGGGCTCAAGCCTCAACAATCAGCCAACCCCCTCTACGCTCTGCCCTTATGCTCATCGACTCGCACTGCCATCTCGACGACTTCGAAGATCTCCCATCGGTGCTCGCCCGTGCGCGCGCCGCCGGAGTCGGCAAACTCCTCGCCATCGGCATCGGCAACGGCCCGGACACCATGCACCGCGCCCTCGATCTGGCCCACCTGCATCCCGACATCTTCGCCACCGCCGGAATCCATCCCCAGGAAGCCCATCGCGCCACGCCCGAAGCCCTCGCCAGGCTCGCCACCCTCGCCGCAGACCCCCGCTGCCTCGCCATCGGCGAGATCGGCCTCGACTACTACCACCTCGACAACCCCGACATCTCCACCCAGCAGGCCGCCTTCATCGCCCAACTGCAGATCGCCGCCACCGCGCACAAGCCCATCACCATCCACTGCCGCACCTCTGAGCTGGCCACCGCCTGCGCCAAGGCCAGGTACGAACCAGCAGACGCATGGGAAGACCTGCTCTCGCTCATCCACCAGCACTGGACCCCCACAGGCCTCCCCGGCATCATGCACTGCTTCTCCGGCAACCAGGATCAAGCCGCGCGCTCCCTCGCCGCCGGCTTCTATCTTTCCTTCGCCGGCAACGTAACCTACCCCAGATCCACGACCATCCAGGCCGTAGCCGCCACCACCCCCGCAAACCGCATCCTCATCGAAACCGACGCACCCTTCCTCGCCCCCATCCCCCTCCGCGGCCAGACCAACGAACCCGCCTACGTCGCCCACACCGCCCGCTTCGTCGCCAGCCTCCGCGGCATCTCCTCAGACGATCTCGCCGCCATTACCACATCCAACTTCAACGCGCTGTTCCCAGCGTCACAATCCGCCCCTTAGCGCATCTGACACAATAGTGTGCAATCAACCCGCTACACGGCATCTCATTCGCCCCACAAAAGGAACAAAACATGGCAGCCGACAACAGCTTCGATATCGTGAGCAAGGTAGATATTCAGGAAGTAAAGAACGCAATTGACCAAGCCAGTAAAGAGGTTCACGCACGCTTCGACCTCAAGAACTCCAAGTCCACCATCGCTCTCGAAGGCGACGACATCGTCCAGCTTGCCTCGCAGGACGAGTACACCCTCAAGGCTGTCATCGAGATCCTCGCCCAGAAGTTCGTCAAGCGTAGCGTCTCGCTCAAGAACCTCGAGTACGAAAAAATCGAACCCGCAGCCAACTCCTCCGTCCGCCAGAAGATCAAGCTCAAGCAGGGCATCTCCTCCGAACCAGCCAAGAAGATCGTCGCGCTCATCAAGGATTCCAAGCTCAAAGCCCAGGCCAGCATTCAGGGAGACACCGTTCGCGTCACCAGCAAAGACCGCGACACCCTGCAGCAAATCATGGCTCTTCTGCGCGGCAAGGACCTGGGAATCGATCTCCAGTTCACCAACTTCCGCTCCAATTAGCGTTCACCCCACGCAAATCGACCCTCAACGCGCTTGTCGCCATCAACCCGGGACTTCCTTCACCTGCTACTCTTAAACCAGACATGAGCACGATCTCCATCGCGACGGCAACCGAGGTCTTTGACCTTCTGAAGGATGATCTGGCTGCCATCGAGGTCGAGTTCGCGCGTCAGGCCGACTCTCCCGTAGCCGTCGTCACCGACATCGCCAACTACCTCATCGCAGGCGGCGGCAAGCGCATCCGCCCTCTACTCCTGCTCCTCTCCGCAAAGGCCCTCCATTGCGAGAGCGACGCCCGCATCCGCCTCGGTGCTGTCGTTGAGATGCTCCACACCGCCACCCTCGTCCATGACGACATCATCGACGAGGCCAACACACGTCGCGGCCGCCCCTCCTCCAACACCACTTGGGGCAACGCCAAGTGCGTTCTGGCCGGCGACTGGCTCTACATGCAGGCCTTCCAGACCGCGCTCGCCGAACGCAACTTCCGCATTCTTGATCTGCTGATTTCGCTCACCCAGGAGATGGTCGAGGGCGAACTCCTGCAGATGGAAAAGCTCGGCCACCTCATCAATGAGGAAGAGTACTTCGACCTCATCTATCGCAAGACCGCCTGCCTCTTCAAAGTATCCATGCAGCTAGGCGCCGTCGTTGCGAACCCCTCCGCGCGGGAAGGCGAGCGGCCCTTCGAGGACGCCCTCGGCGAGTACGGCCGCAACCTTGGCCTGGCCTTCCAGATAGTCGACGACGTGCTCGACCTCACCGCCAACGACGAGATCCTCGGGAAGCCAGCCGCCTCGGATCTACGCGAAGGCAAAGCCACCCTCGCCGTCATCCACGCACTCGAGCGCGGCACCGGCGCCGATCGCGAGGCCATCCGCACCGTCCTCGCCGACCGCAGCTTCGTTCGCGTCGCCCACGCCGACATTCTCGAGATCCTGCAGCGCCACGGCTCCCTCGCCTACGCCATGGACACAGCCTGCGCCTACGCCGAGGCTGCCCGTCAATCCATCACCGACCTTCCGGAGAGCGACTACAAGCGCGCCCTCCTCTGGGTCCCCGGCTTTGTGACCAGCCGCGACCGCTAGGTGTGTTTAGGGCATAGCGTTTTGCCGAGGCCGATTCAGCGGTTTACAGAGTTGGTGTTCGATCTGTGGCGCGCAGGCAGTCATCGTGTTGGTTGCTTATAGCAAGCCCCAGGCTCGCTGTGACCACTGGTTGAGGCAAGCCAGGCGAGGGCCTTTGGAGCTAAAGCCCCACGCAACGTGCTGATCGCCGCGACCGCCAACAAGCTGGCGCGGCGCGTATGAGCGGTACTTTCAACACGTTAGGATTATCGAACAGCTCAGGCCCCAGTCCCGGTCTAAGCAAGCTTAACCATCGACAACAAGCTCTCCCCGAAGTGCTGGGTTCCACAAGTGAATATGAAAGAACCGTCGACCCAGCCCAAGTGAAGTCTGTTTGCCGAAAATAGCTCTTATATTCCTGAGATGTTACAAAGGACAAGTATGCGGCCCATCTTAATTTAACGCGGTTTTCCGTTCCACTGGACCTCAGACCCCAAATCCTTACCGGGTATCACCGCACACGCCCCCATGCGCCCGATTTGACTATCGAACCGCCCATGCCTTCTGTCACTGAGCCCATCCCTCTCGCTATGCGATAATCACCCTGATCCGCGCACCTGTTGCCGCCGCCATCGTGGGCGCTGCCGACGGTGCCCCCTGAACGAATTCACCGAGTTACTGCAGTTTTCATGCTTCGCACGTATCTTCTCATCGGCACGCTGCTCCTCAGCGCCCTCGTAGCCCCCGCGCAGCCCAGCCCCTGCACAGCACACCACTCCCTCAACGACGCCTGGTTCACCGGACCCATGCTCGCCAACACCGCCGCTACCCCGTCCCGCGGCCATCTCCTCCTCGAGCCCTATCTCACCGACACCCGCACACAGTCCACCTACTCCCCCAGCGGCGCCCGCCTCCCCGCGCCCGCCGCCAGCACCTACGCCTCCGAGACCTACCTCATCTATGGCCTCACCGACCGCCTCGCCGCCGGCGCGCTCCCCATCTTCGGCTACAACACCATCCCCGGCGAACCCACCAGTGCGGGCCCCGTCCTCGGCGACCTCACCCTCATTCTTCAGCGCCGCCTCACCGGCCTTCATCCGTGCCACCACATCCCCACACTTTCCCTTGCCGCCGAGCAGACCCTCCCCACCGGCACCTTTGACAACCTAGGCTCACGCCCCGCTAACGCCCTCGGCCAGGGCGTCTTCACCACCACCCCCGCCATCTTCTCCCAGTTCTACCTATGGCTCCCCAACCGCCGCATCCTCCGCACCCGCCTCGACATCTACGACGCTATCTCCACCACTGCCACCGTCCAGGGCGTCAGCGTCTATGGCACCACCGCCGGCTTCCGAGGTACCGCCCATCCGGGCAACTCCCTCACCCTCGACGCAGCCTTCGAGTACAGCCTCACCCGCCGCTTCGCCCTCGCCACCGACGCCGTCTGGCGCACCGCCGCCAACACCCGCATCTCCGGCTCTAACGCATCCGCCACCAACTCCGACAGCGTCCCCATCGGCCCCACCCCCATCAACACAAACTCCGGCTCCAGCACCGCCTGGGCCCTCGCACCGGCCATGGAATACAGTTGGCGTCCCTGGATCGGCATTCTTGTAGGAGTACGCCTCTACCCGGCCGGCCACAACACCCCGGACACCATCACTCCAGCAATAGCCCTAAGCATCGTCCGGTAATAATCTGGTTTGTGCGCCTCCCGCTGTGGCCGACGAGAAGGAATATATCTTCTTCGCTTGGCTCCCATTCCGAGGGCCAGCGCTTCGAAAGCATAGAAAATTTTACTGATCCAGTAATCCGCTGCATCAATGTTGTCCTGAGTGATGGAATCCCAGATCTCATCGAGATCAAGTTCAGGGGCAACGCTCAGAGCGTACCGATTCATTCTCTGAATTTTGTTCGTGCGCGGGATTTGCTTTCAATTCGCTCCCACGCCGCTGTCGGATCAATCCGCTCTCCGCGATTCAGGGATGCCAGCCGATGGCCTAGCTCCTGGTTGAACGCAGTGATTTGAGCGCCTCGCGCCTGAGCGTTCTCTTTGAGAAGTCTCATGGCCTCGCGTACGACTTCGCTGGCCTAGTTGTAGCGGCAAGCGCCAACCTTGGTGGATACAAATTGTTCGAGCTCAGGGGTGAGAGGAACCTTCATGATTGAACCTCTTGTTTATGAGGTTGACCTCAACAACATAGATTGACACTCTTCAGTATTTTCTGTGGTCGCAGTGGCGGCAAGCTCTTCAAGTTCTCGAAGATATCGGTAGGGGGAGATCGTCGGTATGTTCCACAAGGGCGGTAAGACAGACGCCAGACCCAGCTCAATTCTTCAACATTCATCAAGCAATTGGGTGTCTGCTTTCAAGACGCTCCACTCGTACGGGTTGGTCATACTCGTCGAGGTAATGACAGTGCGCGTGGAGATAGTTTGCAGCGCGGCCATCTCGGCTTTGGTCAGCGCCTGATCAATCGCTTTGCATTCATAATGCTGGTATTCGCTCACTCAGAGGCTTCTGCGCCAGTAGCTGTATGCCGCGATCCATTCTGCGGCATACAGGTGCGGGCTTCGGCAGCGGGAAGTCAAGGATATCAATTCGTTCCTGCACTCCGTCACGCTGACAAACTGCTACTATTCGGCCATCGCGGGTCATCGTCACCTTCTCCACAGTAGCCTCCACGCCGACTTGTCACAGTAAGCGAGGCTGTGCCGAAATGTATGCCACCCGATCCGTCCCAAGCCTGCTATTTCAGCGATCTGTGGGACATAGCCCGTTAGCATTGAGTCGGGCCAGATGGAGCATTCACCCTTTGTCGTCGAAGCAGCTAACGCCCAGTCTCCGGGCACCGAGTAGAGTGGCCATCGAGCGGGCGGCGAAGTGCAGAAACATACTCGCACTGGTGGCTTGTGAAACGATCTGGCAGGGTGCTGGCGGAGTGGAGTTCAGTGGGGTAGTTGCTTGAGGTTGGCCTCGGCCTGGGAGTGGTGAGGGGCGAGGCGAAGAGCATGGAGGAAGTCGCTGCGCGCCTCGACGGTGTCCCCCTCGCGGGCCTGCATGACGCCGAGGTTGTTCCATCCGTCGGGATCGTTGGGGGCCAGATGCAAGGCCTCGCGCTGCTGGTCGATGGCCATGGACAGGTGGCCGTTGCTGGCCAGAACTTGAGAGAGCAGTGTGTGGAGGTTCGCGTCCTGCGGATCAATCTTGATGGCCGCGAGGAGTTGTTCGGTGGCGGCATCGAACTGCTCTGATTGGGCGTACGCGCCGGCGAGTTGCACGCGGGCGTCGATGTCGGTGGGGCGAAGCGCGGAGGCGGCGCGGAGGCGATCGACGGCGGTCTGTGAGTCGCCCGACTGGGAGGCGAGGACTCCGAGGTTGTAGAGTGCGGTGAAGTCGGCGGAATCCAGAGTAAGGGCGCGGCGGAACTCGTCGAGTGCGGCGTCAGATCGGTTCTGGGCCTCGAGGGCTACGCCGAGAGCGCTGTGAATGCTGGCATCGTCAGGACAGTGAGTGAGCATGGTGCGGAGTTGAGCTTCGGCGGCGGAGGGCTGGTGGTGCTGGAGTTGCTGTTCGGCGAGGTGGAAGCGAGTGTCGCAATCGGCGGGGTGAGCGGTGATACGCTGCTGGTCGGCCTTCTCTTGCTGCTGCCAGGTCTCGGCGACGATGGACGGATTAGGCGCGACAGATGCGGGGGAAACCTGGAGGAATACCGCGGGTTGCGCGGGCGTGGAGGCCGAGAGCACCAGGGCAATCAGGACGGTGCGCAGGACGATGGTGGACATAAGAGGGCTCCTTCTGCCTCACGAGGAGGCATCGAGTGGACAGGCTTACCAGGCAATTGCGGGACGACGGCGGGCGCGCGGGCGCAGCGGCTGGAAGGCGGCGAAAACTGGATCATCGTAGCACTGCGCACTCACGTTACGCGAAGAGAAATGACATGTCATTTGAAACGATGGCGCGCAAGATTCGGCATGACATTACTATGCAAGCAACCGTATACTAGCGCGACACACGGCACAGATTCACGAGGCATAGAAATTGCGTCGGCCGACCGTTTGAGAGGTTGAGGAGAGGTAATGGAATCGAGCGCATCAGGCCTGAATGTCGCGATTGGGGAGTTACTGTGGGATCTGCTTCCTACGGGCGCACGGCTGGGAGGAACGACGACGAACTACGCGGTGCTCAGCACGCGCCTGGGGGATGCTTCCGCGCTGGTGAGTTGCGTGGGCGACGACGAACTGGGAAGGGAGGCGATGGAGCGGCTGGCGCTGCTTGCTAAGAATCCGGAGAGAGCGGGGGATCGAAGCGCGAGACTGGACCTGGATGAAGTGCAGATGAGCGCGGAGTTGGCGACGGGAACGGTGGCTGTGACGTTGGACGATGAGGGACGTCCGCGCTACGAGATTGTGACGCCGGTGGCGTGGGATGCGATCCGACTGACGCCAGAGCTGCTCGATTTGGCAGGCAGGGCGTCGGCAATATGCTTCGGTACGTTGGCCCAGCGTGAAACGCTTTCGCGAGAGACTATTCGTGGATTCGTAGCAGCGGCAGGGGCTGGTTCTGTGCGGGTTTGCGATTTGAATCTGCGCCAGCCGTTCTGTACGGCCGAGGTGCTGACATGGAGCCTGGCGCATGCAGATGTGATCAAGGTAAGCGACGAGGAGTTGCCGGAGGTGGGGCGGTTACTGGGCGAGGCGAGGCTGGCTGCCGGGGAGTTCCACGGCGAGGGAGAGGCGCTGACGCGAGCGGCCGAAGAGGCTATAGACGCACTGCTGCAGATGGCTCCGCAGTGCCGTCTGGTGGCCATCACGCTAGGACCGCATGGAAGCCTGCTGGCTGATCGCAAGCGCACGGACCGCCACCGGGGATATCGGGTGAAGGTCGTGGATACGATTGGCGCGGGCGACGCGTTTACGGCAGGCATGGTCCATGCGTCCATGCGAGGGGCGTCGCTGGGACAGATCAGCGAGGTGGCAAATCGCTGTGGTAGCTATGTGGCCAGCCAGCCGGGGGCGACGCCGAGACTGCCGGATGCTCTGCTGGCGTCGATCCGCGAGACGCTGAGTGCGGACAAGTAGAGCCGTTATTACTGGGAAAATACGACGTTGAGCGTTACGCTTTGGTCTGCCCCTATGATGAGGATGCTCTACTGGTCGTTGGGTTGGGTACCGCAAGTGGAGGCGCGAATGACGAGATCGAAGCGTACGAGGACGTCGCGTGCCGGCTGATGAGGGGATTCGATGCGGCTGAGCATGGTGGTCATCGCGGCTGCTCCGATCTCGGCGCAGTTTTGCCGGATAGTGGTGAGTGGGGTGGAAAGGAAGTTGGCGTAGCGGACGTCGTCGACACCCACCATTTTGATGTCGCCCGGGATCGTGACACCGAGAGAGTTGAGCGACTGCATGAGACGCGCTGCGGTGAGGTCGTTGGCGCACACGATGCCATCGGGCTTGTAGCGGCTGAGCATCTGCTTGACGAAGGCGATGTCCTCGAAATCACCGGTTACGACATTGCCGGAAGAGCCGTCCTGCAAGGCACACAGTGCGTCGCGGTAGCCGGAGGCGCGAGCCGAGACGGTGGAGGCGGAGTCGCGGCGCATGGCAAAGAGGATGCGTTTGGCCCCGGCCTGCACGAGATGACGAGTGAGCACAAAGCCAGCACGATGGTTGTCGATGCCAACAAGGTCGTAGCTGGAACGATCGGGATAGCGCTCAAAACAGCGATCGAGCAGCACAATGGGAATGCCGGCATGATTGAGCATGGAGGCGATTTTGTGGTTGTTTGCGTCCTTGCCCTCGGCGAACTCGAAGGGGGCAAAGAAGACACCGGCGACACGGTCTGCGATGTACTGGCGGCAGAGATCGGTCATGACATTGACGTCGTCGCTGGGCTCGCCGGTGGAGTGCCCCCAGGCGAGGGAGTGCAGTTTTGCGGCAGGGGAGCGCATGATGCCCTGACAGATGGGGCCGAAGATGTCGGTGGCTCCGAGGTCCGGAATGAGGAGGCCAAACTGGAGAGAATCGGGCCGCGAGGGAAGCTGCACGTAGGTTCCGGAGCCAGGGCGTCGGGTGACGAAATGGTCGTGCTGAAGGCTTTGCACGGCCTTGGCGACGGTGATGCGCGAGGCATCAAAACGCTGGCAGAGGAGGGCTTCGCTGGGCAGGCGATCGCCGGGCTTGTAGATGCCAGCCTGGATTTCAGCCAGAAGCTCCTCGTAGATGACGCGGTGGCGGGGAGTTGGCGACGACGCGACGCTCAACTCTCCGGCCGAGGGATCTTTGGGGGGACGGGTTGCGGAATGCTTGCGGGGAGAGGTCATGCTGCCTTGGCCATTCGGTTAGTTTGTCATGGTGTACCTGGCTAGGGAAATAATAGCCCATAACCACTTTTGTTAGCAGGGCGTTACGTGCAATAGGCGACGAAAGAAGGAGGAACCGTGTTGTTTCCATCGAAAGGATGATTCGCATATTGAGTTTTGAGGGTATTTTGGAGAGCGATCGATGCCTGTTGTCGATGAGATAGGATGGCGGTGATTGGGCGTCAGAGAAAGGAACACCTTCGAAGAGATGGCACGTTTACGTACGATTGCACACCGCATTCTCGTCTTTGCCGCATGGTTGATGTTGAGCACCGTGCCGCTCGCAGCGCAGACACCGCTGGAGTCGCAGACGGAGAAGGCGCAGGAGGGTGCGCAGCCGGCGGCGCATGGAGGCTCGAGCACGGCGGGCGTATTTGCGCCGGAGCTGGATGCGCATCATCTTCCCATCACGCAGGGAGGGACGGTAAAGACCGGGCCGATCGTGTATCAGGACATGGCGGCAAAGGCCGGCCTGACGAAGTGGCACCACGTAATGGGTACGCCCGACAAGCGGTACATTCTGTAGAGCATCGGCTCCGGGGTGGCGCTGCTGGACTACGACAACGACGGGTGGCTGGACATCTACCTGGTGAACGGGAGTACGCAGGCGGCGGTGGACGGGAAGGCGATGCCACCGCATGCGGCGCTGTTCCACAACAACCACGATGGTACGTTTACGGACGTGACGGCGAAGGCGGGGGTGGGCAACGACCGCTGGGGGTTCGGCGTGGCGGTGGGCGACTACGACAACGATGGCTGGCCCGACCTTTATGTGACGAACTTCGGCAAGAACCGGCTGATCAACAAGCACGGCCAACTCAACGACCTGCATCAGGTGTGGGATAACCACGTGCTTGCGTATAACAACACGATCCAGTCTGGACGCTCGCAACTGGTTCGGTATGCGTTCACGATG
>JAJYBU010000078.1 GCA_021778845.1 Acidobacteriota bacterium | reverse complement strand
TTCAAAGTACATAGCCCTCCATCAGGGCGGCTTCCTTCAAGTCGCTGTATCAGAAGCGCCCCGCTAACTCCCTGCGGCTGCCCACTGCTGCGCGACGGGGCGCTCCAGATACAGCACTAAGACTTCCCGCGTGCACCACATACCCCTTCCCGTTCTCCTACGGTCTCGACTTCGCGCTGCATCGTCTCACTCGTCGGCCGCTATCAAAATCCATCATGATCCCTGGACTCCATCACCGCATACGTTGCACCCGCTGCCTTACCTGCACCCATTCCTACGCCCGAGCCCTCGGCGACTAAGGCCCCGCCATCTAGGCCCCTATTGCAGATAAGTTCCTGGCGCAGTTCTCCTATCGCCGCGAGTTGTTGCGAGTCGAACAGATCACTGCAGAGCAATCATTCCCAAGAAAAATTCGCTTGAGAGTTACGCTTCGATTCACACCTGATCAAAGCAACTGCACTAGGCGGTATATACATATAGACTTTGCGGCAGCAGGTTGATCTATTGCAGTGGTGGATATGGCGAGTCGATAAGAGTTGAGCGAGGCGCAGTGGGAGCGGATCAAAGACACGCTTCCAGGGCGGGTGGAGCATGTGGGTCGAACGGCGGTGGACAACCGGCAGTTCGTCAACGGAGTGTTTTGGGTACTGCGCTCGGGGGCACGCTGGCATGATCTGCCGGAGCGCTATGGCAAGTACAAGAGTGGGCAGACGCGCTTCATGCGCTGAGCGCGGGCGAGAGTGTGGTAGCGCATCTGCGCCGACCTGGTGAGGGATAAGAAGAACCAGGACCCGATGATCTACTCGACCATCGTACGGGCGCACCAGCAGGCGGCCACGGGCCGCAAAGAGGGGGCTCCGAAGACAAGTCTCTAGGGCGTTCCCGAGGTGGACTGAGCACCAAGATTCATCTGCTCACCGATGAAGCCGGGCTGCCGGTGGACTTCCGCATCACGCACGGACAGGCGGCCGAATATGCCCAGGCCGTCAGCCTACTGGAGGGCCAGCAGCCCGAAGCTGTCCTCGCCGATAAGGGCTATGACTCAGCAGAGATCGTCGCTGTCATGGAAGCCCTGGGGGCGGTCGCCGTCATCCCGCCGCGTAGGCACTGGAAGCAGCCACGCACGTATGACCGCGCCTTGTCCAAGCAGCGCAACCAACGCTGCTTCAACCGCCTCAAGCAGTCCCGCCGCTTCAGCACACGCTACTGCAGAACCATTGAGGCCTTCCGCTCCTGCACCGCTCTCGTATGCGCCCGGATCAGACTCCAGCTACATGTGGAATCCGCACAGTACCACCTCGGCGATCGTGTTCTGCTTGATTTACTGGGAGCGGGGGAGATGGCTCCAAGTCCACCTGCAAGTGACCGAGCTCCTGGTTGAACTCAGCCTAATCAACGGCTGCGGTGGTGGGGGAGCAACGACAACGCAACCGCCGCCGGTCACCTCCATCGCTCGACAATGCCGCAGGCGATCGAGCAGGGCTTTTCGGGTGCCACTTTGGGTTCGCCTCGAAACTTTTACCGGCTCGATCATGGCCACAGGTTCCCGTGGCGACCTGACTGGAGAATGAACGTCTATGTGGTCGCCATATGCCAGTGAAGGCACCTAACAAGGCCCCGGGAATCCATAAGCGGGAAGCAAATTCACTCAAGTTTCTTAGCCTCCCTGGAGGTGTCGCGTCGTGTCTCTCGCTGCACAGAGATGACCGTGAACAGGCATCATCCCGGCCAATGCAGGAATTTCAAAATACTGTGAAATGAGCAAGTGGGACATCTTAATAGCGTTTATCAGTAATAGTTTGCTCATTTATCTCAATTTTTCTTGACAAATGCTCATAACGAACCATAATCTTCCTCTCATTCGACTATGCTTGGGTCTGCCGTAACGTCCGCATGGAAATGCACTACGGCGTGCGGACTGCATCCTGGCTGTCGGCGCATGGCCGACGAGGCACTTTGGGAGAGAATCCAGTGATCAGAAAACTTCGCATCCATATATTCGTTGGGCTTATCGCCTCCACATTGTTCGCGCTCCCCGCAACCGCGCAGAATGTAACCGGAGGAGTGACTGGAATCGTCACCGATCCGAGTGGTGCAGCAATTCCAGGCGCGGTCGTCACAGCCCACGATCTGGACACTAACGTGTCCACGCCCACGACCACAAACGCCAACGGCATTTATCACATCGAACATCTGCCGATCGGCAGGTATGAAGTCGTTGCGAAGGCGAACGGCTTCAGCAGTCTGACTCTGCCTTCGTTTAGCCTTGAAGCGTTGCAAACGGTAACGTTTAACGCGAAGCTCGCCGTTCAGGGCACGACCGCGTCCGTGGATGTCTCCTCCGCCGCACCCATTCTAGACACGCAAGATTACACCATCAGTAGTACATTTACAGCCAACACAATCGCGAACTTTCCGCTGAACGGTCTGGACTTCAGTGCGCTCACGCTCTATACCCCCGGGGCGGTCAGCACCTACGGCAACACCGCCACCAACGTTATCGAGCGCGACACCTATTACAGCGACTCGGTAAACGTGAACGGCAACCGCGCTCAGGCGAATAACTACACGCTTGAAGGTTTTGACATGAATGAGACCTTCAACAACGAGATCGGCTACAGCCCGGCACCGGCGGCGCTCGATGAGATCCAAGTGGTCACGGCGAACTCCCCGGCCGAACTGGGCAATGTGAACGGTGCAGGCGTAGTGAGCGTGCTCAGAAGTGGCACCAACCGCTTTCATGGATCGCTGTATGGTTATCTGCAAGACTATCGGATGAACGCGGACTCCTGGCAGAACAAGAACCAGACACCGGTCGTTCCTACCAACCCGTTTTCGCAGGACCAGTTTGGCGGAACCCTCGGCGGGCCGATCCTGCACAACAAGCTATTCTTTTTCGTCGATTACCTGGGGTCGCGATTCCACGTCGGCGGTATCGGATCCACGAGCGTGCTTACGGCAGCCATGAGAGCCGGAGATTTCTCGGCGCTGCTACCCCAGGGTTGCGACAGCTCCGGATATACGCTGTCCTCTGGCGTGGCGATCTGCAACTCGACCGGAACGGCCGACAGCTACCAGTTGTTCGATACGTTGAACAACAATCAACCTTTCGCCGGCAATTTGGGGGTTCCTATCATCAACCCCGTGGCGCAGTTCCTGATCTCAAACGCATCCTTGTATCCGCTGCCAAATGCGACACCGACGGATGGTATTGCTGCCAACAACTACCAGGGGCACCAGCGCAATTACAAGGCCAACAATCAGGGTGATATCAAGATCGAGTACGACAAGTCTTAGTGCTGTATCTGGAGCGCCCCGTCGCGCAGCAGTGGGCAGCCGCAGGGAGTTAGCGGGGCGCTTCTGATACAGCGACTTGAAGGAAGCCGCCCTGATGGAGGGCTATGTACTTTGAATC
>JAJYBU010000077.1 GCA_021778845.1 Acidobacteriota bacterium | reverse complement strand
CTCCGTCTGCGGGCTGGTCATCGGCACCGGTTTTCAGGCCACGGACCCGACGCATCTGACCGGCGGCCATCTCTATGACCCCGAGTCCGGCCACACCTATCAGGGCACCATCACCGCAGCGGGCGACACCCTGCACCTGCGCGGCTACATTGGTATTCCGCTCTTCGGGCGCAGCGAAACATGGCACCGCTCCCGCGGCGTGCCAGCCTGCAACTAGGCAGCGACGCCGCGTCTGCCCTCGGCGCTGCCCCTAACGACTTCCTATGGAACTATGCGTCTTCCCCTAGCTGCGCGTCTCCGGCGGCCGCGGCCTGCGTCTGCGGAGGGTGATGTTGCTTGCGGTAAAAGGCCCTGACCCCGAGCGCGGCGATGAAGGCTAGCGCTCCGGTGCTGAGCAGAAGGCTCGAAGGCTCCGGCACGGTGGACACATTGGGCGAGGAGGGCGCCGCCTCGGACGACGAGATGTTCAGGCTCGAGTCCACCGGGCCGCCGTCATAGGAGCTACTCAGTCCGAACGTGCCAGGCAGGAAGGTGGGATGGTGCACGTTTCCGCTGAATAACTGCGCGCCAAAGAGATCGAAGGTCCCATTGCTAAACTGCAGGCCGCCGCCAGCGTCGCTGGTATAGAAGTAGAGTCCGTTGTTCTGCTGCTCGCCGTTGACGCTCATCGAGACGTCGTTCAGTTGCGCATCCCAGCCGGACTGCGATTGGGAGGCGGTCACCGGGCTGGAGGGCAAGCTGAAATCGATGGTATCGCCCTGGCTGATGAGCACGAAGTTCAGGGTGTCGGCCCGCGCCATGGCACTGGCCGATGCGACAATGCCTGCCAGAACCAGGGTGCGGAGGATAGTTTGCTTGGGGAACATAGAGAACCTTTCCTGCCAGGCGGGCTGGTTAAGCGGCGCTGGCTGCTCGAGTTATCGGCAGTTCCACGAGAAACTTCAGTTTGCTCCGTCGATCATCGCCTCCTCCCCAAAGGAAGATGGAAAAGACAGGGCAGCGAGTGGAAAATGTTTTCCACTCTACCCTGGGCTCTACCCTGTGGCCCCGGGATGCTACTCGGCCAGGGCACTCATCTGCTGGATGTACAGCGCCGATGGAAACTTCCGGCCTGTGCTCGCGCCTGACATATAGCGGCGTTTGCCGAAGATGGGGCGGTCGAACCAGGCGCGATCGAACTTGCCGAGCATAGACCAGGCAATCCCGGCATAGCCGCCGGGGTCACGCCCGTCGAGCTCGTACTTGTCATTGAGATAGATTGCCACCTTCATCGCAATGGCGACGTTGGGCGTCCACTCGACAATTTTTTTGGCCCAGTACATGCGCAGGTAGTTGTGCATCCAGCCGTAGCGCAGCATCTGGATCTGCGCGGCGTTCCAGAGTTCGTCGTGGGTCTGGGCGAACTCCAGTTGCGGCAGCTTGTAGAGTACCTCGCGCTCGTCGCGGTCATGCTCGGCGATGGTGAGTTTCGCCCAGTTGTCCGCGCATGCGGGCGAGTCGTACTCCGGCTGATAGCGCACAAAGTTCACGCTCAACTCGCGCCACACGATCAGCTCATTGAAGTAGCTGTCGCGCGCCGCCTGCAGCTTCGGATTGCGCTTCGCGGCAGCATCCACGGCCAGCGCAATGGTCTGCGGACCGATGTGGCCGAAGTGCAGATAGGGACTCATCTTGCTGGTGCCATCGACCTCGGGACGATTGCGGTCGCGGTCGTAGCTGGCCAGCAGCGAGTCGCAAAAGACGTGCAGCCGCTTCATCGCGGCATGATGTCCGCCGCGCCAGGCCTCCACTGGCTGCACGCTACGGTCAAAGCCGGTCCAGCCGCGGGTCATGTCCGCGCGCACGTCGTCGTAGAGGAGGCCACGCGGGCGCTTCCACTCGATCTCCGCGCGCGGATTGGTGTACGGTGCAAGGAACTCCGGCAGGGCACGATACAGCCGTGGCCGCGCCACCGCTGCACTGAACTGCGCCTTCTCCAGCAGCTTCGACGGCACAATCACGTCGGCGTCGACGGTCCAGAAGGGAACTGTCAGCGCCTCCGCCACGCGGACACGCCACTGCTCGGGCGCACGCATCGGGTTCTCGTCGCCGATCACCATTGCGGCATTCACATCCGCGAAAAATCTCAGGTGATCTTCCTGCGGAGCACGCCGCATCACGAAGCCTATGCCACGCTCGGCGCAGTCCTCCTCAATGTCCGGCAGGCCCTGATTCAGGAAGGCATAGTGACGCAGATTGGCATGAGGAAAGTTGCTGATGCCAGCGAAGTACGCGACCACCGGGAGACCGAGGGCGTTGCCGCACGCAACGGCCATATCCAGCGCATGGTTATCGCGCCCGCGCTGTGCCCGCTGCATCCAGTAGACGACGCACTTGCCGTCCGGTGCCGGAGCGCCAGAGCGGCGCACCGTTACGCGCGCATCGTCTACCAGATCGCGCAGAGCCTCCGGCGCACGCTCGTCCTCGGCGAAGTCCGCGGCCAGCCGAGCGTGCGCTGCATCCTTCTCCAATACCTTCATCGTTGCTGGGTTCGTCGTCAGGCTGTTGTTCATCGCACCTTTCACGCTACCTGAATCCGCGCCCTGCGCTACCATCGTGCTTGCGAGAAATCCAATGTCCATCGACGCCATCAAATCCGCCACCGTAAACATTGCTTCCGACCCAATCGAGAGCGTCACGCTCCGCCATGCCACGCTGGCCGACGCACCCGCGCTCGCGCTGGCAGGCGCTGGGACGTTTCTAGAAGCCTTCACCTGGATGCTGCCCGGCGCTGACATCGTCGCGCACTGCCTGAAGCACCACACGGCCGAGGTCTATGCCCACTACATGGAGCATCCGGATACGAGGGTGACCCTCGCGGTGACGAGCCCCGCTGTCGGCTTCGAGGAGGAGCCCGGCTCGGTCGTCGGCTATGTCCTGCTGTGCGCGCCTGAGCTGCCTACCTTCAACGTCCTGCCCACCGACATCGAACTCAAGCGCATCTACCTCTTCTCCCGCTTCCGCACGGCGCCGGTGCTGGACGCCGAGGGCGATGCCATCCCGGGCCTGCGCCCGGCCCAGGCGCTGCTGGATGCCACGGTCGCCGATGCCCGCGCGCTGGGCCGCAGCCGCCTGCTGCTCGGCACCCACGCCGGCAACCTCCGGGCCATCGCATTTTATCGGCGCAACGGCTTCACTGAGGCCGGCACCCGCACCTTCCATGTTGGCAACCAGGTCTGCAGCGACCTGATCTTCGCGAAGGTGCTCTAGCATCCACAAGAAATTGCGTCCCATAACGCTCCACCCGCATGAATCTTTTGCGGGGGACGGATAGAACGTGTTTGCTTTGTGGTGGATAGAACATAATTCCCAAGGTGGCTCATGTTTTTCGGAACCCTGCCGATAGAGGGATTAGCTCGCGATAGGCTCGCAGGAAACACGGTCGACGGATCTCCTTCCACAGCCGGGTTCCACCCCTCCAAATCGCCGCGGGCCACTCTGGTTT
>JAJYBU010000022.1 GCA_021778845.1 Acidobacteriota bacterium | reverse complement strand
GCGGTCGCATGACTGCATCGCAGACCTTTTTGTTCGTTCCGAGGCACGGGAGCGCAGTTATACCTATTTGCAAGGGTTACTGAGCCATTGTGAGCGTAAGAACGGCTGGCAGTTGGCCGAGTGGATGGGTGAAGTCGCGCCCCACCGAGTTCAGCATCTGCTGGACAGAGCCTGTTGGGATGCAGATCAGGCTCGTGATCGGCTGCGTGAGTATGTCCTTGAACAGTTGAGCGCACCCGATGCAGTTTTGATCGTCGATGAAACTGGCTTCCTGAAAAAAGGCGCTCACTCCGTCGGCGTTAAACGCCAGTACACCGGTACTGCCGGACGCATTGAAAATAGCCAGGTTGGCGTGTTTCTTTGCTATGCCAGCAGTCGGGGTACGGCATTGGTAGATCGCGAGTTGTATCTTCCCGAGGAGTGGGCCGCAGATCGCGAGCGTTGCAGAGCAACTGCGGTTCCGGACGCTACGAAATTCGCTACTAAACCGGAACTGGCGCAGAGGATGATTGCACGTGCACTTGCGGCAGGAGCGGCGTGCACCTGGGTCGCCGGCGACGAGGTGTATGGCAACAACAGCAGGTTGCGCGCGTGGCTTGAAGAAAAACAGCTTGGGTATGTGATGGCTGTTGCCTGCGACCAGCGGATGCGCTGGCCGGATCAGCAATTGCGCCGGGTGGATGAAATCGCGCGCAATCTTCCCGCTCTTGCCTGGCAACGGCTTTCGGCAGGCGAAGGCAGCAAGGGCGAACGGCTCTATGACTGGACGATGATTGTAGGCTGGCAACAAGATGGCTGGACACACGGCCTGCTGCTCCGGCGCAGTATCGAACAAGAACCAGAGCATGCCTATTACTGGTTTCATGCTCGTGTTGCAGAAGCCACGCTGGGAACACTGGTTCGTGTTGCCGGACAACGCTGGCAAATCGAGCAAACTTTTCAGGCAGCCAAAGGAGAATGCGGTCTGGATCACTACGAGGTTCGCATCTGGCATGGCTGGTATCGCCACATCACACTTGCCATGTTGGCCTTTGCTGCACTGGTCACGTTGCGGTCCAGAGGAGAAAAAAACTCCCGTCGGGCAGGTTCCGCTCAGCGTACCGGAGTTACGCCACCTGCTCACACACCTGTTCTGGCGCGGATGGCACGGCGTTGAGCATCTGTTGCACTGGTCGAACTGGCGCAGAAAACATCAATTCCACGCGCTCAGATACCACTACCAAAGGCGCCGATCTCCCCTGCCTATACTCTATCTACAACTGTAGTACTAGTCGTACTTCTCTTGAATTGCCCCCATCCAGATGCCTGCTTCGGGAAGCGGCTTATCGAAGAAGTCAGTGATTCCCATGGAACATACAGTGGCACTGTACCCAGTGCACACGTCAGTACCCGCTCCGATGGCCGGCGATCCGTGCTCCGGCCTCAACTGATCCTTCGGCCACACATTGTCTACGTCATAGGAGGGGTCTCCGAGCCGAGGATTTGCAAGTATTGAATGCGCATCCTGGTTACTGCCGCTCTGATAAGCAGCAAAGCTATTCCAGACCGTTCCCTCGTATTCGAAGGTATATTCCTGAGCTTCGGGTGAATAATACAGGTTGTAATCGGCCTTGATCTGCTCGGGAGCCGCGATAAGAAACGGATGCTGCAATGGGGTGTATACCAGATTGTTCATGAAGAAGTTCCGAAGTGTCCCCGAGAACGTAGCGGAGGTCGCGGTTAACTCGTAATCGTTGGCCTGTGTCGCTGTCCAGTACGTTGTATTGTTATAAATCTGGACTCCGTTTAGCGAACCACCATCCCACGTTGAAATAAGGAAGTCCCCCTTCTGAGTCGTGGTTGGTTGAGCAGCATTGTTTGCACACACATTGAAGCGGATGATTGATTTGTATGTTACCTGCTTTCCTGCGCCGAATACGGAGATGCAATAGCCCTTGTTGTCATGGATGTAGTTGTATTCAACCGTAACGTTGCGGTTCAAGTAGTCAATATCCATGCCCCCGCCGTCCCCGCCCCAACTCGTATTTTTGTAGGACTCGTTCCAGGACATCTCCACATTGATACTGTTCCATACCCAGAGTGCGCCGGGCGTACTCCCTGTGCAGAGGGGGCACTCGCCGGACCCAGTAACGATGTTGTGGCTAATCGTCACGTTCTCGGCGTCCGCCACCAGAAGTCCATCACCGTAGACGTTCGACACCTTCGATTTGGTGATAGTGATGCTCTGACCTTTTACTCCGGAGTAGAACCCGTGAGGCCCGGCTTTCACGAAGATACCCTCTCCGGCCTTTGTGTCTCCCACGGTAACATACGATATATTCACGTCATTGAGCGTTGCGTTATCCAAGCCGTCCGCCAGTAGTCCGATCTCTCCGCTAAGGGCACGCTGCTTAGCAACCGAGGTAGCTCCTGTCGCAATGACATTCTGAATTGTGAGTCCGTAGACTGCGGTATTATTGAGCGCTTTAGCCACCAGCCCCCAGTTCATGCCCTCATGGAGTTCGAGATTCTCGATGGTCCAGTAGGACTGGTTCGTCAGGTAAACCGCTGAAGCGTTTGTGGGTCCGCCGTCGATCACTGGAAGTTGCCCGGCCCCGTATGCGGTGACCGTGATGGGCGCGCTTACTGTTCCGGAGCCAGTCGGGGCAAACATGCCATTGCAGGTTGTACCCCGGTTGAAGTAGATCGTATCGCCAGGCTGATAGTGAATTACATTCGCGGCCGCCAGGCTATTCAACGGGGAAGCCTGAGTGCCTGCTCCGTTCGATGGCTCACTACAGTCGATGTAGTACGACCCCGGTCCGCCCGCTGATGGCGACGGAGTACCCATCGTCATCTCCGGCTGGGCACCGATCGCGGACAGAGAAACCCTTGAGGCCACGCTGGCGCTAACTGGCATGCTTACCGAGTGACTCGCACAACTTACTACAGTTATTGCGGTGACCAACAAGGTGCACCCCTGAAATGTCTTCATGGTCTTTTCTCTCCTCTTACTATCTACCGCCTCCGGAAATTGACTGCATCAGCTTCTCGTCCGAACATTAGGTGAAAGCGTCACTCTCAACCTTTACGGCAACCTCACGCGAGGGCTTCAGCGAGGAATGCTCGGCGCGGACTCGAATCAGGCCATGCGAGCACGCCAGCGCTCGAATCCACACCGCTCCCATTCCACCAGTTGCAACAAGATCAAATGGGTTTTCACCTAATAACTTTCCCGGACCCTCGATCGTAAGGCTAACCTTGCCGCCAGCAAATGGACGCGGCGCACCGTGCTTATCAACAACTCCGAATGCAAGCCGCGTTGTGTCTGATCCGTCTCCGAGTAAGTCCAAATCGTCTGCTTCGAGCCACAGCTTGTCGTCTCCAGAATTTGAAGAGAATGTGCGTGACAGAACTAGCACATCATTCACATATCCGTTTATCTGAAGTTCTGGCTTGTTCAAACCATCCATCTTCAAGGAGGCAAAGAAAGGCGGGTATGCAGTATGCGGAAATGCGGTGCGGTCTGGACACAAAATAGAATGTCGCTCGCCATCAATAAACAACTCCAAGCGGTCGCAGTTTGAAAAAATTGCAGCGCGTTCTCCAGGACCAGAAGGCGTGTGTTCTCCAAAGTCCCAGTAAAAATCTGGCGCGATGACAGGCCGTAACCGAGGGCTGACCTGACTCTCATAAAAGGCCGCACCTAATTTAGGAATTCTGAAGAAGTCCGCGATGCCAGGATATTTCAACCCGTCATATGCATTGATAAGACTCGGGTAGTCAAAGGCACACCAACCCAGAAGCCCTGAACACGCTGGATACCCGGCAGCTTTGTCATGTGCGGCCGCGTGGAACAATGCCTGATCCTGCTGCACTGCAGGCTTCGCGTTACGTCGGTAGATGAGACTAAAGCCTTGTCCTGCGGGATAATTGAATTGTCCGATCGACTCCGATACGAGATAGGGCACTCCAGCCAGCGGAGGCCGAATACCTACTACACCCGGTGAATCTGCATGGTAGTCGTCAAATGCAAAGACATCCTGGTGCCATGCCTGCTCCCATGTCCGCTCTGATGCAGGTGTCATTGTTCCCGATGTTTGACGCGTACCATCGAGTGCTAACGCAATTTCTTTAGTTCGCCAATACAAGGCCGGATCATTCGGCGATTCATTCAAGCGAACGCCCCAGATGATGACAGAAGGGTGATTGCGATCTCGAATCACCATCTCACGAACATCGCGCAAAACCAGATTCTGCCATTCTTCTCCTCCGATATATTGAAACCCAGGTGTCTCCTCCCAAACCATCAACCCAAGTTCATCGCAGGCATTCATGAATGCCTCAGACTGCGGATAGTGTGAACAGCGCACCATGTTGCAGTTGAATCGGTGACGCAGGATTTCGGCATCCCGCCGCATCGTACGATTAGAAGCCGCAAAGCCAACGTATGGATAAATCTCATGACGATTGAGCCCAAATAACTGTAATCTCTTCCCGTTCAGGAAAAATCCGTTAAGTCCAAATTGCGCTTCACGAAATCCTACTCGCGTCTTGTATAGGTGCAGTGGCTTGTCATCGACAAACAGCACAATCTCAACGTCATAAAGATGTGGTCTTTCAACATCCCACAGCCGAATGTTTCCAAGCCTATGCAAAGTCAACGTGATCTCTTCATCATTTTTGTTCAGCGTTACGCTCTCCGATGCATTTGCCAGCCGGTACCCATCTTTAAGCAAGGTGGCTTCCAGGCGCACATGAGTTGCCGAGCGTTCGCCAGCGTCCACTTGACAAATGACGTCGAGCCGCCTTTTTCCATCGAGGACGTCCATCGGCCGGATAAATACATTCCGAATAAATATCTCAGGGACGGCCCGAAGGCTTACAGAGCCATTGACTCCTCCGGGCAGTAGATAATCAATCGATTTCGCTCCTTTGGGCGACCCGCTCGGAGGAACGTCCAGCCAACGGGAATCCACCTCTAGCGACAGATCGTTACCTCCTTTCCTCACAAGCTGGGTGACTTCATACTCGAAAGGAAGAAATCCTCCCAGGTGCTTCGGCAGTACACGCCCATTTAGACTCACTTCGGCCCCTGACATGATGCGGTCGAAGTGAATAAACAGCCTCATGCCCCGCATGCTTTCCGGTATGACGAACTGCCGCCGATAGATCCACACATGCTCCCAGCATTCCGGATTCCACTGCTGCCATGAGAGCGGCGCAACACAATCAGGAAACGTAACGCGAGTCGGCGGAACTGCATCTGCCCTGTCATCGGTCTGTATCGTCCCGAAGCGACCACCGCACAGCCAGTCCTGATTAAGAGACATTGAAAAATGGGCAGGCACGTGAGATCGTATCTCTTGACGTCCTGCTCCCCACGCCCGCACGACTGGCGTGCCTAGCTCCAGAGAACTAGCTGCACATCCGGCTATGAAAATACGGCGAGAAATCGGAGGAACATTACTCTCTTGGCTCGACACCTTGTTGACACTCCTCCAGCTCAGAATCCGAACTCACAGACTGCCAACCAGGGTTCTTTGATTGATACATTCTGCTACAGCGCCGTTAGAAAGCATCTCCCTGATGACGATAGCTTTTGCGTTGCGGACAGCGGCCGTACACCAATAGGACAGTGGCGGATACCATGCAATTAAACATCCGCCCGTGCATGGCTGGGCTACGTCATGAGTCCGTTCCGACAACTCAGCATCGCAGCCAACTCAGAAACAAATCTCCTTATTTGTTGCCAGGCCAGGATTGGTCGATTGCCGATCTATAGGCGCCTGGAGCATTTCCATCTGATTCAGTAGTGTCACCATAACAATCGAGCTGTGACCTGTCCCTGCCGAGGATTGCCGATGACTCCGGTGACCTGACCAAAATATGGACCGCCAATGTCCAGATTTGGCCCGCCGTAGTAATGGCGATTCAACACGTTGAAAAACTCTCCACGCAGCAATACCGTATATCGTGCTGCGCGCCCAACAGCAAACTGTTTCGTCAGACTCACGTCTTCGTCGCTACTACCCCACCCATGCCAATTCCCATACGTAACAGGGCTGCTTCCCAGTTGACCATTTGGAGGATTACTGAAGATTGTCGAGTCAACGAACTGATTGGAAGGATCGCTCAGATTGATCAGATCAAGCTTCTTGAATCTATTCTTGAAGTCCGCATTCGGAGCGACATTGACCCAAAGTCCGCTCCATCCTGGATAGTTTGTCTGCGCATGGATGGCCCCGATCGGCGCACCCGACTGGTAGTTGAGAATTGCACCGGCAAGCCAGCCGCCGAGAATGGCATTCGAGATACGGCCAACTGCGAAATACCGCTGACCTCGTCCAAACGGCAATTGGTAGGTCACGAATCCTTTGACGACCTGCGGCACATACCCGGCTTCAGAATATTTCGCGTAGTTCCGGAAATTGTATGGATCCTGATACCCATTGTTCGCGGAGTATGTGTCAACAAAGGCATTGTTCGTGTTGCCAACGGCCCTAGACAACGTGTAGCTCAGGTTCATACTGATCCCCTTTGGTGACCGCTTCGTAAGTTCGATAACAAATGCGTTATAGCCGGTATGCCCCAGCGGATCATTTACGAAGTAAGTAGGTCCATAGGTGCGTGCCACTTGAGGATAAGGTGAAATTGCCTGATAAGCCGTTCCTGTCCAGCCCGGATAGGGATAAGGAACATGGAGGGCAGCAGCCTGCGACGCATTGCGGATGAAGGCCTGAGCGTGTCCGGTCTGGTAAAGCTGCGAATACGCCGACCACGTTGGCCAGTTCTGTGGATTCAGAGAACCATCGTGCAGCTTATCCCCAATATTCCCGATATAACTCCCATGCAGGACCCATGCTCCGGCGAACTGATACTGAATGTTTAAGTTCCAGTTTTGTGTAAGTCCCATGGTGAGCGTGTCGGGAGAAACTGAAGCTGGACCGTATGGAATGTAAGGTCCACTATTATCCACCGGAGTTGATACCGCCTGGCCAGGATAGCCTGAATCCCAGTTGAAGGCATATTCAAAAGCCTGTGGCTTCACCAGGATCTGGTTTATTGTGTGATATCCATAGGATGATCCATAAGGCACAGCACCGTAGGTATTATTTCCTAGTGGGACGTAATACAGACCCCATCCTCCCCTGAAAACTATCTTTGGAGTGAGTGCGTAGCTTGCACCGAAATGCGGGCTAAACTGGAAGTAGTTGCTATTCACTTCGAACGTCTGCCCAGAATTGGTCAGGTATTGCATGCTGCCGAGATTAGAACCAAAGTTAGGGTTCGATGCAGCCGTGGTAAAGTTCGACCACTCCCCTTTAAGCACATGCTCCGCTAGAGGAACGTCCCAGCGCACAGCATAGTCCAGGGTGAGTTTGGGCGTGATCCTGTAGGAATCTTCGACGAAGAGTGCAAATTCCTTGCGTCTGCCGTATTGATTGAACTGTGTATCCTTGCTGGCGCTGGCAACATCTCCCAGCATGAAGTCCGCAAATCCGAATCCGGACAGGCTTTGAATCTTCGCGATTAACGGTGCGCCGGTAAGCTGGCTGAAGTTGAAATGCAGCGCCCCCCCGAACGTGTCGTTGTTGATTCCCAGAGCGCGCAACTCAAAGCCCGTATTCACAACGTGTTTGCCATGAATCCAGGTCAAGGTGTCATCGAAAATTCCGTTGTACTCCACGCCGCCACTGTGGAGTGTGCGCGAACTACCTATTTGATATTCGGACACACCATTCAGCGTCCCACCAAACGAGGTAACTGGGAAATTTGGTACGGATTGATAATTTCCAAGACCGATCTGCTGTGCCCAGTTGTTGTTCCCAGCGATCGAGGTTAGAGGAAGCGCCTTGTTCAGGAACGCATTGAAGGTATAGGCCCCGACATTTAGAAGATTCGGGGTGATGTTCCACGTATCGTTAATTCGGTAGGCATTGGAGACTGTAGTTTGCACCCCGCCGGAAGCCAGCGGTCCGCCATCGCTCGATCCAGCTTGCCATAGATTATTTGCTGAAGTGAGAGCGGCATTGTATCTCGGCCGCAGAACATAAATGAACGAGGAATCGATGCGATTAGTGGGCGTCACGTCCCACGTGTAGTTGAAGCTTAATTGGGTCTGAGTGAATTCCGGATCAATTTGATCGAGCTTAGGGTAATTCAAGATGTCACGACCGGCGATCGTTGGCTGGTAATACTTCTGATAGATCGTTGCGACGGATTGCGATACCGCGCTGAACATGTCCTGAGGAATGATATTGCTAGGAAACACATCTCCCGTCGTTGGGTTCCAAATGGATCCTACATAGATTGTGTTGCCGGCGTGATCTTTACCGAGAGGAGGCAGGGTTGTCTCCAGAAGTTGACTAAAATCACCCTGAAGAAAACTAGTGGTCGGCACCGTTGCACCACCCTCTGTCGTTGCGAAATCAGCCTGATGGTACCTCTCCATGGCGGCATATAGAAACATGCGATTGCGCCAGATAGGAAGTCCGCCGCTCACCCCGTAATCGTCATATGTATCGGTAGGCTTCGCATACTGGCTGTTGTATGTCGCACTATTCGCCGGATCGGTAGCGTCGTAGTAGGCGCGGAAGTAGTCATTCGTCCACAAATTTGCGTTGAGAACCTTATTCTCATAGATGCCGAAGGCCGAGCCATGAAACTGATTCGTGCCTTGTTTTAATTCGAACAGGAAAGCTCCGCCGCCAGTGCGCCCTGCTGCTGCACTGATGCCGGAGGTATCCACCTGAAACTGCCCTACTGCATCCATCGGGGGTTCCATCTCGCTAATGTGACCTACACGGGATGAATCGGCCGAGGTACCATCGATCAGCACTTCCTTCGTATTGGCCTGTGATCCGCCAATCTGGCCTTGATAGTCAGTGCCCGAGACGGTGGGGGTGACAGCGAATGCAAAAGCCGTAATGTCGCGCCCCTGATATGCAGTGAGTGGAAGCGTGCTCACCTCCTCGCTGGTCATGTTCGTGCCTAGCTCAGTGTTCACTTTGAGCAGTGGCACTGCGGTTACCGTCAAGGTCTGCGTCTGAGACCCTACCTGCAGCTGAACGTCCATCTGCGCCTTTTGCTGTACCTGGATCGCTACACCAGTGTGTACGACGGACGAAAAAGTAGGCTTGCTATACGTAATGTCATATGTTGCGATCGGCAGGTCGAGAAGATTGTAAATACCGGCTGAGTTTGTAACCGCTTTGATTGCCTGACCTGTGGCTGGATTGACCGCGACGACCTGCACATCCGGAATCACGGCACCTGTACGGTCTGTGATCGTGCCGGTAATGGTGCCGCGGTCTACCTGGGCGTGGGCAGGGATCCCAAGAGCCATCAGACACATGAGTACCAGGCAGATCAGATTTGAGATGATGCGTATGCGTTTCATAGCTGTAGGTCCAAATGTGTCACTTATAGTTGTTGTCCCCGATGCCTGGGGCTGCCTGCCGAGAAATGGAAGTAGACGCCCAATCAGTATTTTCATTTGTCCTCCGCAGAATTTCTTTGGCGCCGCTTTGATTGGGGCTAATCCTTTACGTACGGTTACACCGCTTGCAAGTTAATAACTGTCATTGACGGTTTCAGCTGATGAAATAAAGTAACCATTTTTGAATCAAACGTTTGCGCTATCGCGAAGGATCGATTGCGCACGATGTTACGCGGTGTTATGCTTTCGCAGATGACAGGACAGAATCTTATGACTGAATCTCGATCATTGAATCACCAGATCGCCGATCATGTCGGATTGATTCTTTCTGCCCCCGCGTTTATATCGAGCAAACGCTGCCAGCAACTTCTTTCGTACATCGTCCACGAGGCTATCGAAGGACGCTCCGATGAGATCACGGAACGCACCATTGCCTATGCAGTCTTTGGGAAGAGTCAGCGATTTGAGCCAAGCGAGGATTCTCTAGTCCGCGTAAAAGCGCACGAGGTGAGGCGGCGACTGGCAGAGTATTATCGCGACAATCCTGACGCAGAGGTACGAATTGAGCTGCCTCTCGGAGGCTACGTCCCCGTGTTCCGATCAAGGGAGCCTTTGCAGTCAGGTCCCGAAGTCGAAGAGTTACCTGCAGCACCGTTGGCGGCTACAAATCTCATTACCCGGCGCAGTGCCTTCTGGTGGATGGGCGGGGCGGCCATTGCCGCGGCAATTCCAGCGGTAAGATATGTCTTGAACAAACGCACTTTCACTCCGATCGACCGGCTGTGGGCTCCGGTTGCCGAGGAGAAAGCTCCGCTAATCATCTCGGTTCCAGTACTCACCACGCAGACGCAGAACGGGCCCATTGGTGACCGAGTGGGTATCGGAGTTGCAGCCGCTATCAGCATGGCAGCAGACTTCTTGAATGCTCATAGCCTGGCATATCACCTGCGTTTTGGTACGGCGCTCAACTTCGAGCAACTCAAGGAACAACCGAGTCTGCTGCTCGGAGGCTTCACTTCCGTCTGGGGCATGTGGGCGACCAATGGACTTCGCTACACGCTGGTGTCCGGAGAGAAGTGGGCTGACTCTTACATCGTAGATTCTCAATCTGGGAAGCGATGGCAGGCTGACAATCTAAAGTCGGATGGCTATGCCACCGCCGACTACGCTATTGTTGCGCGCCTCTTTCATCCGGGCAGCGGTCAGATCATGTTTGTAGCCGCCGGCATCACAACTTTCGGGACCGAAGGCGCGGCCTCGGTGCTGTTTCATCCGCGCACATTCGCCAACGTGGTCAAGAATGCACCACCTAATTGGGAGTCAAAGAACTTTGAGGCAATCGTCAAGGTATCGATCTTGGGGACGACACCTTCCATGCCTGAGGTTGTTGCAGAACACTTCTGGTAGCCGACAGTACCTGCACTCTATTACAAGTAGGGCAGGTTTCATGCGTTGCTCGGCAATAGGTGTCTTATCCGAGCGAGCCCCGTTATTCTTCGGTGGGAATATTTAAATACGAGCATAGGCCCTGCCCAGATCATTCAAGTTGCCGTCGGCGTTGAATAGCGTAGACGTTTGCAGTGCGTTGGATGATTTCCCGGCGAACGGGTACCACGCATAGCCTTTGATCCAGGCAATCTTATCCATTTCGGTACAAACTTCCTCCATAAATCCAACGGTCTGGGACACGCTGTAACGGTTGGCTCCACCGTGTTTCGCCTGCCAATCAGCAACAGCAAACTCAGTCACCCAGATTGGCCGCCGATAGAGGTCGTGAACACGGTGCAATAAACTAAGAAAATTTAGGGACGAAGGGCCTGAGTAGTTATGAACCGCGATGGAGTCAACGCGGAGCTTGCGCTTTTCCACGCCATTCATAAACTCCTGCATCCATGGGCCCAAAGGGTTGGCCGCCCCGGGACTCACAAGCTCGGTGGAAAAACCTTCGAGCTGCGGCCACGCTTCCAGCGCAGTATCTACCGGAATATTGGACTGGTCGCGGTGATCGGGCTCATTGAAGCCGAGAAGGATGGACGGCTGCAGCGCGCGAAGGCCTTCCAGAATTGATGGAGTTTTCGCCGGGTACCAACCCCAGATCATCGGCACGAAGTGCATCGAAGGATCGGTCGTAGGCATGCCCTTGCTCGACGGGTTAACACCCCAGTTGTAGTACCAATTGGTTACCAGTCCAGAGGCTAGTGGAGCAGCTCCGCCCAGACCCTTTTTTGTGCTAGGTTGCCTGACTGGTTTTCCGAATGCCTGTGGACAGGCTGCAGCAGCCAGAACGGTCGAAGTGCCTGCGAGAAAAGAGCGACGCGAGGTTTGCATTAAGTCTCCTTGAAGCAAAGATTTTGTTATTCGATTTTGGGCCTCACATACAAGGCTGATTACCGCGAGGATATGTCAGTCAGCCTTACACGGCGCACGGTAGAAGCTGAGTAATTAGATTGGCATCATTTAAGTTTTCTGAATCTTTCGCGCTGTTATTCCACTATGCACTTTCTTGAAATCTCCATCCGGATCGAAAGCTAGGACGGTATATGTTCCGGGTCTGCGAATTCTAGGCGTAAAGGATGTACCGCGTATGCGCACTGTGTAGACAACATCTCCGTTCGACTCATCCTGCACTTGCACAACTGGATCACGGAATTCCGGTGTTTCTACCGCTTCGAGCTCCCACATCGCACCCCAAAGACCGTTGTCAAGTTGATCAATCACAATGGGCCAGCCCTCAAATGGCTTTGCGTCCGCAAGCGATGGGTCGACCCAGCGCGGCCACTGCGTCACGGTGATCTTACGATTTGATTTATCGCAAGTCAGGATCGAATATCCTGTTGCGCGCAGACGCAGCCCATCCAGTCCCGCACCGGGATATTGCGCCGGGCAAGCTGCGGCAAGAAGCGTCAGCTTGTTGCCAAACTTATCGAGATAATCACCCATGTTGCGTCTACCGTCCACGGGGTTCTTCCCCTGAGACGGCGGCCACCAGCGACGCGGCCAAATGCTTGAGATGGCCGGCGTGCAGATTCCGTAAACTCCATCACGAAATTCTTCGACTCCATAGTGCGACATGCTGCCCAAGTGCTGATCGCCGGATAGATGCGGCGCGAACGCCTTGCGGATTTTGGAAATCGCAGCGTCGCGTCCATGCTGCGGCCACGCGTTTGAATCGAAATCCGCCACCAGATGATCGCCTTCCACATATACCCCAACGGGAGGCACGTCCTCGTCTGGATCCTGGCTATCTGTGTAGATCCCACGCGGCTCTGTATGAATGCAGCCAAACACGGTCTGCGAGACGGCAAGCTTCATCCATGTTCCGCCACCCCAATCCGCAGCCCACTCCTCCAAAAAGTCGAGCTGTCGCTGCCCAAGCAATTCAGCATTGGGATCATCTCCATGCGTGGTATCGAAGTCGTGATTCTGCGCGAAGCCGTTGACAATCTTCGCATCCGGCAACAGCGGCCGTGGTGCTGATTTCCATTTTCGATCCTCCAGGATGGCAAAGCTCACGCCGCCCCAGCGCAGATCGCAGTAATACACACTGATACCCTGCAACACGGGTGTCGAATCAAATGGATCCGGAAGATGCGAGGTTTGTATGCGTTGTGCCATGTTGACCCATCGCGGCGACATTTTATAACCACCGGAGTCTTGAATTGCATACTCCCTGTCGCCATAGCGAACCGTACCCACCGCCGCAGCCCCGGTTCCCAGCGCCGGATTCGTGGGACGCCCGCCGCACCCCCAGATGTTCCCGTGGAACATATCGTGGTCATCTGTCATACACACTGAAGGAATATCCCGCAGCAGGTCGCGCGTGGCCCATCCGAATATGAACCACTTCCGCAGAAAATCATGTATTGCCGGTACGACTAACTCGGGGGCACGGCTCTCGATCGCGCCGTATCCTCCTACCGGCTCATAGATCTGGTCGCCAGTCCAAAGCAGGATGTCCGGCTTATGATGCGACAGATTCGTAGTGAAATCCGTGTGCGGAAATCCGTAGTCCCAGATGCAGGTAAACAGTCCCACCTTCAACTGTTGCAAGTCCACGGGGTCTCGGCGTATAGACCCTTCATAGCTATGCTGCGTTGCATTGCCTTCGCCGTTCTGCAGTTCGAAGAGCACACGATAGCGAGTGTTCTGTTTTGCATCCCAACCGGTCACACGAAACGTCGCGTTGCAGGCGTCAGCATCGACGCTTGCGTTCGAGATAGTCCTCCAGCCCGCACTGGCACTGATCTGCAGTGTGGCGGTATGCTCTCCCTCGCCCAACGTGGGAAATTGCGCGGAGAGCTTTAGAATATTGCGGCTAACCGTGTAGAGCGTGAACAGGATCGGTCCGTAGGCGCGATCTGCGAATTCATCTAGCTTCGTGCCGCCCACGATCCAGTCCTTGAACCAGAATGTCATGGTGCCGCCAGCCTGCTGGTCGGGCGGGTAGAAGCTGAAGTCCTTGATTGCGGGAAATGCCTCTGGCGTTGACTTCACCGGGCCGGAACTGCACACGAGCGCGACTCCTCCGTGGAGCCAATCGGCCGGAACCTCCTGGCTCATTTCTGCGGCACCCTGCCCGTCGATTGTGGAGGCACGCAGCATCACGTTGTAGCCTTTCGGAGATGGCGAAGCATGCAACTGCAGACGCAGTTCGCGATTCAGGTCTACGAGGGATGCAGCGGGTTCTAGTTTGCCGATGAACAGCCGCCCATCTGCGTTCACCCCTGCGTTCATACCGCGGCCATAAATCGCAGTGGCGCGATAGTCATCCATAGGATTTTTAATACCGACTCGAAAACCCACAAAGCCTTGAGTGGTCGCTTCATTGCCAATCTTCCCAAGGTGAACGCTCATCGTAAAATCACCTGGCCGTTCCGCGACCTCGCGCGTCAGCAAAAATACATTTCTGTCTCCGCCCGGAGCAAAGCACTCCAGCCGTCCGTCCTGCACCCTCCAATCCTGCAGAGGATTGCTCCAGTAGTCGGGGCCCGGCCACGGCCGGCGCAGTGTCTGCGGCCAGTCGCTGCGAAATGACGGTTTGTTCGCGGCCTGCTCAGCTTCAGCCGGCCAGTGGTGCGTCAGGGCAGTTGCTCCCAGTGCGGTGCAACCTGCTCTTTTGAGAAATGAGCGGCGACTGTAGTGGTCGTTCAATGGCTCTCCTTGTTAGTTAACATCTGGCCACAGCTTCGTATGACATTGATCGGGTCTCAATACGCCAGATCGCGGTTGCACCGAATCCACTGGTCGTTGATGTGGTGCGTCGAGTTCTTAGAAGCCGCACCATGAGCAGCGTGGAGGTCACTCCGGCCCCCATGCAACGGACGTAGGGGACGCCTATACCGCTCTCTGAAACGACAGGATTAGCCAATCGCGACAGTTCGAACGGCTTGGCAACAAGCACGGTGTTCTCGGTTTCCTTTGCAAGCGCCCGCACTTCGTCAATCCTCGATGCAGGGTGTTTGGGGGTCAGGAGCGGCACTACACCCGATTGGCCCGACACGTTTTTCTTCCAGTGCAGGGTTTCGATCAGGATTTGGCGTGGGCATCAGCGCGCCGACAGATTTGCGCCACGCCACTAGTCTTGCGTTCATGGCAGCCGCCCGATCATCAAAGGTTGAAGCCAGGTCATACTGTTCGCCCGGATCTTCCTTCAGGTTGTAGAGTTCTAGGTGACCATCCTCGAAGAACTCGATGAGCTTCCAATCACCCTCGAGGATCGCGCCGGTCGGCGTTCCTCCCTGGTCGCTGTAATGCGGATAATGCCAGTAAAGGGCCTCTCGTCCCAGCGAACTCTCGGCCCGCAGTAAGGGTGATATATCCAAACCGTCACATGGGCCCCTCGGTGCAGAACCATTGGCCATCGAGAGCATGGTCGGAAGAAAGTCCATAAATATCACCGGCTCGTCGGTGGTTGTTCCAGGCTTTGTCACGCCCGGCCAATAGGCGATCAGGGGCTCACGAATACCTCCCTCGTAAAGAAATCCCTTACCCGCACGCAGCCCACCATTGTTAGCAATAAAATGCAATTTCTTCCCTTGGAAGCCAACTCCACCGTTGTCCGAAGTAAGCAGAATAATCGTGTCGTCGGATAGCCCCAGTTCCTCCAGTTTGCCTCGCAAATTACCGAGCGCGACATCCACACTCTCCACCATGGCTGCATAAATCGGATCAGGCTCCTCTTTTCCCCCGTTCTTTTTTCGATATTTCTCAATGAGTGCTTCTCGTTCCTGCAGTGGCATGTGGACTGCATATTCCGCCATATAGAGAAAGAACGGTCCCTTTGCCGAGTCGGTGAGAAATTCACCCATTTTTGTGGTCAGCACTTCAGTGAGCAGATCTTTATCGGTATAGCCCTCGAGGTTGTGATAGTGAAACGGCCCAAAATAATGATTCGGAGCTCCTGGGTTGCCATGTCCGTCACCAGCTATATTGACATCAAAGCCGAAGTTCTCCGGAAGATAACTATCGTTATGAGCAGCACTTGCGGCAGTGGCAGCTGAGAAACGCGCCCCCTCCTCCGGTTCCCCGTTTGCCACCTTTCCTAGTCTCCCCGCAGAGGAGGTCCCGGTAGCTCCGCCAAGATGCCACTTACCAATGGATCCGGTACGGTAGCCCAGTGCCTTCAATTCACTGGCGATGGTTGGAATACCTGCAGGCAAGTGAGTCAGGCTTGGGGCCTCGAGGAGCTTCTTGTTTGGATAGGTATTGCCGGGAATCCATTGGGTAAGATGGAGGCGTGCTGGCAATTGTCCTGTAATAATGGCAGCACGGCTCGGCGAGCACACAGGAGCCCCCGCATAGGCACGATTGAACTTCATGCCATCATGAGCCAACTTATCGATGTTAGGAGTCTCGTGAAACGTGTTGCCATAGCACCCAAGATCACCCCAACCCATGTCATCGACTAGGAACATCACAATGTTCGGCAACTTTCGCTTCTGCGTGCCAGTTGCTTGTGCGCCATGCAGCAGTCTTGGAAGCGCCACTAAAGTCGAAGCTCCCGCAAAGCCCGCCAGGTGCTCAAGAAAGTTTCTGCGGTTCATCTCTTGCCTTTCAAGTTTAGGGTTGCTCTAAGATGTACACCTTAGCCTTTGAACAATCTTGGATTTCGAGCCATCATTCTTGAGCTATTTGCTTTGATCTAGAAGATGACTTTCTAGATGAACGGTGATTCCTTTGAATACTGGACGCAGCATCACGTTTTGACAAGGCTATGCGTTGTCAATGACTGTTACTTGGTGTTTGCACCATCTAACTCATTGATTTTGAATAAGCACAATTGGATCGTCGATGAATGTTATGCGGTGTTAGTACTCCCCTTAGTGACACCGTCCATTGGCTCAGAAGTTTACAAATGATTCTTTCGGAATAAAGACTCCGTACGCGTAGGGAGGCGATTCTCCGTTTTGGACGGGGATTGTTGATTCGACGCGGAGATCATGCATTATGTCCAGAATTCTCCTGGGCATAATGGAGTAGTGGGAGCTATCTCCATCGCTTCCGAAAAGTTCGGTGGCGGCTATACCAAGAGGGACACGCAGCCCGGCTGATAAAGAAACATGCTGGGGCGCTGCAGCTTTTGCTTTGAGCGTTTTGAGCGGTTGCGTTGCAGCAGTTTGCGGCAGCGTTCGACTTGAGGCCGTCGCTACGGACCTGATGTTGGCTCAACTGTGGGTTCGGTAAACAAACCTTTGGCTGGAACGCTATGAAGGCGAGGATCGCGATCGGTTCCGATGTACTCAGCCAGGAAGTCCAGTAGTACTTGGACTTTCGGAGTGAGGCGTGCCGGGCCAGAGAAGAGGGCACAAAGGGTGATTGGCTCCGGGTTCCAGAGTGGCAATATAGGCATCAGCCTGTTGCGCGTGCCGGGCCGCTTGGCCATGTACAGCGGCAGGATTGCGATGCCGAATCCACTCAGCGCAAGATCTAGATGGACGACGGGATCGCTGGCTACAACTCTGAACAAAATATTCGGAGCAGCAACCTTTAAACCTCGGGTTAACTTCCATGTTCCGGAGCCGATGCAGGTATGCGCGACGAGATCATCAGGCGTGGCTGCATTACCCCGCGACTTTACATATTCCTGGCTCGCGAAGAGCCCTCGTTTGGTTCCTGGATAGGGTCGGACACGGCGGATGGAATCACGAGGCGCTCGCACCTTGAAGAACACATCCACGTCCTCTCGCGGTTCCTGGTCCCAGCCGGAGCTGTACGGTTCTAATTCGACCCGCAATTCCGGGTAGCGCCCGAGTAGATCAGGTAGCAATGGAGCAAAGATGGACCGGGCCATGGTGATGGGACAAGCGACCTTGATAAGACCGCTTGGCCGTTCGCGATGGCTCTCCAACGACTCTCCTCCATCCTTTAGTGTGCGCAGCGCTCGTTTGCAGGTCTGCAGGTACTCCTTGCCGAAGTCCGTCACGACAAGGCCTCGCGGACTCCGCTGGACGAGCAAGACATTAAGGTGCTTTTCCAGACGAGTCAATGCGCGGCTCACGGTCGAGGTAGGCAGCTTTAGTTCTTTGGCCGCAGCCGTCAGTGTGCCTTCCTGGCCGACCGCGACGAAGGTACGTACATCATTGAGGTCGGGAATATCCATGGAACCTCCGAATCACGATCTGAGTGGGCTGCTCTGAGCAGGCCAGCCGCGATGCATGGTTCATTCTACTTGGTGTTGTGTTAGTGCAACACAGCTTTGCATAAAACAGTGCTTCGCGGGTGCTACAACGAGCGTCTCTTATAGCAAAGACGTACGTTATGAAACTGCAGAGCAGATTCAAACGTCGGGCAGGAACCCAAAGGAGACGACATGAAGATCCTGGTAACAGGCGGTACAGGCAATGTAGGCGGAGCGGTGGTCACGGAACTGCTCAAGCGAGGTGCGGAGGTGCGTGTATTGGCCCGCAAGCAGCCCGAAGGAGACAAACTTCCTGCGGGAGTGGAACTAGCGATCGGAGATCTGCTCGATCCGGGCTCAGTGGAACAGGCATTGCAAGGAGTGGATAAACTTTTCTTATTGAATGCCGTCGCGACAGACGAACTGACGCAAGCCTTGATTGCCTATGGCGTGGCAAAGCGAATGGGCATCAACCATGTGACTTATTTGTCGGTCTTCAAGGTAGACCAATTCCGCGATGTGCCGCACTTTGCATCGAAGCTTGCAGTAGAGAGTGCGCTGCGCGAGTTCGGTGTTTCCTACACTATTCTGCGCCCGGGCTATTACATTCAGAACGACCTGCATCTGAAAGATGCACTGGTGGGAGCAGGAGTTTATCCGATGCCCATTGGCACGGCGGGGATTGCGGCGGCGGACGTTCGCGATATCGCGGAAGCTGCCGCTATTTCTCTCACGGAAGATGGGCACGACGGTCAGACCTACGACATCGTTGCGCCAGCGACGATCAGCGGTCCCAGTAATGCCGCTATGTGGAGCAAGCTGCTGGGCCGGGAGATCAAATACACCGGACATAACTTCGATCAATGGGAGCAAACCATGCGCTCCCGGATGCCGAGTTGGAGTGCCTACGATCTTCGCATGATGTTCCAAGGCTACTTCGATCGCGGCTTTGAGTCAACGGAAACAGAAGTTGCCCGGCTTACCAAGCTTCTGGGACATACGCCGCGCAGCTATGAAGATTTTGCCGCTCAAACAGCGGCAATGTGGAAGGCGTAATCCGCCCCAGCGAGTCCCCTACGACACACAGCAACGGTACAAGAGGAACCTGTCATGAGAGCATTACGTATTCACGAGTACGGCGGCCCGCTCCGGTTGGATGAAATCGAACCTCCAGTTGCAGGCCTCAGGCAAGTCGTAGTTCGCAACCTTGCGACGAACTTCAACCCCATCGATCCAGGCCGGGCCTCGGGAGTCATGCGCCAGACTTTTCCTCTGCATCTTCCGTGGACTCCTGGCGGCGATATTTCGGGGACTGTCGAAAGCGTTGGTGAGGGTGTCACGAATTTCAAGGAAGGCGATGAGGTCTTTGGCTATAGCATGGCGGGAGGCGCGTATGCCGAGTAGGTATCCCCCGGCAGAGCCGGGGGCTTTCTTTTGTGAGCCGCTCGAAGCGGCTTTGGGGGTCGCTAACGCGGCCCCGATTGAGTTGCGCCACCTTGAAGGTGGCAAGGTCATTTCCAGAGGTTCATCTGGTCGATCCGCTGATCCTCCTTCTCTTGGTTGCGGATATATTCCCTTCGAGTGGCTCAGGCTCTCGAACTCATCCATCCAGTCTCTCCTTGTACGTGCGCTTGGCGGCTCACGACAAGGAGTCTCTGAGTGACTCCCGTATATGTCAAACTTCTACTGCCTTCCCGGCAGAGCCGGGGGAACCCCCGTTTGGATTAGGCTACGATAAGCTCCGTGTTTCGAGGCTAGGGACAATCTTACAAGTCGTGTCCGTTCCCAGACACGGTAGCGCTCCAATTCGTTTGATCGGCATGCCACTGCTGGTCGGCAATCATATAGCACGTCGGAATCTGCGATCCAAAACTCCGCCAATTCTATTGGCATGCATACACGCAGAACTACAGCGAATCCCGGAGACAACAGAGACTGAATGCACGCAGGAGAACGCATGTAAGTTCAACATTATCTGCATATTAAGTTCAGATCTATATAGATAAGTGAAAACTGGCGGAGAGTGAGGGATTCGAACCCCCGATAGCCTTGCGACTATGTCTGATTTCGAGTCAGGTGCATTCAACCGGGCTCTGCCAACTCTCCGCTTAAGCCATTCAGGCTCAATCCTTTGCAACGATAGCAACTGCCAGGAATGCTGCAACACCCGCTTCGACTATGCCACCCATTTCAATGAAATCAAGTCGTAAGTGGTGTCAATCGAACAAAGCACTAGAGGCTGAGCCTGTATCCAACCTTGCAAAGGATTTGTGGCCGAGCAGCTCTCCCCTAACGGGATACCTAATCTCGCCCAAATTGAGTTTACCGGTAAAGGTACAACCATGGCAATGCCGGGCACTCCGCGCCGCATGAACTCAATTTCATGGGTGATTCAACTGCGGCTCATTTCAGGAACCGAGACTCGATGGGAGGAGTCACGAGATCCTATCGATGCGAATCGAGACACCCGAACAGGCATCCATTTCGCTGGCCGGTTATCGTAGCGGCTTGGACCAAATACCACCCAGCATATGTTCCTCGCCGACTATGATTAGACTGCAAAAAACCCATGGGCGAATGAACATCTGACGAGAAACCTACTGAAGTATTTACCTGCAGAATTTTTGGAGACGAATTATGGCTACAGCAACAAGCACGACAGCCGCAACACACACTTCTACACGTGTTTTATCGACGAATATTCACCTCATCCGCTGGGTCGAGAAGATGGCGACACTGACCCAACCGGCAGCCATTCACTGGATTGACGGCTCAGAGGAAGAGAATGACTTCCTGTGCCACCAACTGGTGGAGACTGGTACGTTTATCAAGTTGAATGACTCATTGTGGCCGGGGTGTTATTACGCTCGATCTTCGCCGAAGGATGTTGCACGCGTCGAAGATCGCACGTTCATCTGTTCCCTTTCCAAAGATGACGCTGGCCCGACGAACAACTGGGAAGCACCCTACGTCATGCGCAAGAAGTTGAAAGACCTGTTTCGGGGGTCGATGCGTGGCCGGACGATGTACGTTCTACCGTTCTCGATGGGACCGGTCGGTTCACCCATGTCGCGAATCGGCGTACAGTTGACCGATTCTGCTTATGCCGTTGTAAACATGCGCATCATGGCCAGAGTTGGGCTTCCGGTGTTTGCGGAGATCGATAAGGACATTCATCGCGTGGTCCCCTGCATGCACTCGGTGGGAGCGCCACTGGAGCCTGGGCAAGAAGATGTTCCGTGGCCACAGAACGACACTAAGTACATTGTGCATTTTCCGGAAACGCGTGAGATCTGGAGCTACGGGTCTGGCTATGGAGGCAATGCGCTCCTCGGCAAGAAGTGCTTCGCCCTGCGCATCGCGTCCAATATTGCACGCGACGAAGGCTGGATGGCGGAACATATGCTCATCCTCGGACTGGAATCTCCGGTGGGCGAGAAGACCTATATGGCTGCGGCGTTTCCTTCTGCCTGCGGAAAGACGAACCTGGCGATGCTCATCCCGCCAAAGGGTTTCGAAGGCTGGAAGACATGGACGGTCGGTGATGATATTGCCTGGATCAAACCGGACGAGACAGGTCGCCTGCGTGGCATCAATCCTGAGACAGGTTTCTTCGGCGTAGCTCCAGGAACGAGCGTGAAGACAAACCCGAATGCTATGGCGACGCTGAGTCGCAACACGATCTTTACCAACGTGGCGCTGACACCCGACGGCGGCGTGTGGTGGGAAGGAATGACCGATGAACCGCCCGCCGAGTGTCTGGACTGGCGCGGTGAGAAGTGGACCCCGGAGATCGGTCGCCAGACGGGCAAACCCGCTGCGCATCCAAACGGACGTTTCACCTCCCCCGCGGCGCAGTGCCCATCGTTCGATCACGCGGCATCGGAGGCGCCCGACGGAGTTCCCATATCAGCCTTCATCTTTGGGGGACGCCGCGCTACGGCAATTCCATTGGTTGTTCAGGCCTTCAACTGGTCGTCCGGAGTCTATCTCGGAGCCACGATGGGTTCAGAGACAACAGCAGCAGCCGAGGGAGCCGTGGGCAAGGTGCGGCGCGATCCTATGGCGATGCTTCCCTTCTGCGGCTATCACATGGGCGACTACTTCCGGCACTGGCTGACCATGCAGCGGCAGCTCACCATCACGCCTCGCGTCTTCCAGGTCAACTGGTTCCTCAAGGACGAAAATGGAAAGTTCCTCTGGCCCGGCTTCAGCGAAAATATGCGGGTCCTCAAGTGGATCGTCGATCGTGTGCGCGGACGCGCCCAGGGCCGAGAGACTCCCATTGGCTGGATCCCTCGCTATCAGGACGTTAACTGGGAAGGTCTGGAGATGCCTGTCGAATCCTTCGCCAAGCTGCAGAAAGTTGACAGCAAAGCTTGGCTACGCGAGGTGATGGATCACGAGGAACTCTTCCTCGCTCTGCATGACCATCTACCGGCCGAGATGATCTACGAGCGGGAACTCCTGATCTGCCGCTTATGACGCTGTACTGAACTTGCACTCAGGTGCGGCCAAAGATCTGCGCCATCAGTTGTGGAACGACCTCCTGAATGCGCGATTCATCCAGCACGCTTGGACTGAATCGCGCATTCAAGGCAAACCCCTCTAAAAGCGCTTCGATCGCAAGCGTGTTACAGCGCGTCTCGGCGAGACGCTCGTTCTTCTCTGGAAACAGGTCCGACAACTCCTGTCGGTTCACCGAGGTACTTGCTTCGAGATGCTTCTCCGCCAACTCTGAGAGCATCTCCGGATGTCGCAACGCGAAGAGTTTGAACTCGATCTGTAGCAGTTGCGTCTGCGTATCAGAGATCTGCTCCACGATGTAGCGAATGATGGCTGCATAACGTGCAGCGTCTCCTTGAAGTCCCTCAATGCGCTCTCTCACCTCCTGGGCGTGGCGTCGCGTGGCGAGCGTGCGTAGCGCCAGAAAGACCTCCGTCTTGCTGGCGAAGTTGGCATAGAAAGCACCTCGGCTCCGACCCGCCTCCGATGCAATGTCTTCGATGCGCGAGGCTTCAAACCCATCGCGCGCGAAGATCATCTCAGCGGCACGCAGCAACTCCGCCCGCGTGCGCTCGGATTTCAACCCCTGGGACAAACCCTGCTCTTTCCCCCCGGGCGCAACGGTGGCGATTTTTTGACCGGGCGTTTCTTTTTGCCGAGACATTTTGAATCCATCCTCGATCCTTAAGCATAATATACATACACGCATGTTTTTACTTATCGCCAGTAGCTGCAAGTATTCCCATTAGAGGTCCATCGATATGACGTCCCGCAACACCCTGCAGAGCGTGGCAGCGCTCGCCGCTATTCTATCCACATCATCAGTAGGACTGCTGCTGAGCGGATGCAAAACAAGTGGGCCGCCTCCGGGAATGGGTGGCCCGCAGGGCCCCTTACCCGTGCAGGTCAGCACCGCAACCCGACAGGACGTTCCCCTCATGGGCCAGTGGGTCGCCACCACCGACGGCTTTGTGAATGCGCAGATCCAGCCCCAGGTTTCCGGATATCTGATCCGCCAGGATTACAAGGAGGGCAGCGAGGTACACAAAGGGCAGGTGCTGTTTGAGATCGATCCGCGCCCGTTTCAGGCCGTCCTCGATCAGGCCACGGCATCTCGGGCTCAGGCACAGGCCCAACTGGAGCTGGCCGGCATCAATGTAACGCGGGACACGCCGCTTGCCCAGGCCCACGCCATCGCGCAGAGCCAACTCGACAACGACATCCAGATGCAGGCCGCCGACAAAGCTGCGGTGGCCAACGCTCAGGCCGCCGTCGACGCAGCTCAGCTCAACGTTGGCTTCACCAAGGTCCACAGTCTGATCAACGGCGTCGCCGGACAAGCGACTCTGCAGGTTGGCAATCTGGTCAATCCGACTTCTGTCCTGACTTCGGTCTCGCAGCTCAACCCCATCAAGGTCTACTTCTATATCAGTGAGCAGGAATATCTCGGCCTCTCCGCGCAGGCAAAGTCGCGCGGCAAAGCAGATCTTCTGAGCAGCGGAAACATCATCCCGCTCAAGCTGACGCTAGCTAACGATCAGGTCTTTCCGCAGACCGGCCACATCATTTTTGTTGATCGCTCGGTGAGTGCGCAGACCGGCAGCATCCGTCTGGCGGCACAGTTCGCCAACCCCGGCAATCTCCTGCGGCCCGGCCAGTTCGGACGCATCTCTGCCGAGACCACAGTACTGCACAACGCCGTGATGGTACCGCAGCGCGCTGTCTCAGAGATGCAGGGCATGGAGCAGGTCATTGCTGTCGGATCCGACAATATCGCGCACATCCGCACGGTGAAACTGGGACCGGAGATCGGCCCCAACATCGTCATCGCCAGTGGTCTCGATGCCGGTGAGCAGGTCGTCACCGAGGGAAACGAAAAGGTGCAGGAGGGAATGAAGCTCGCACCTCAGCCCGATACGACACCCTCCCCCACTCCGTCAGCCGGACAGAACGCCCAGGGAAACTAACTCATGATCTCGAAGTTCTTCATCAGTCGGCCCATCGTGGCCATGGTGATCGCCATCCTCATGGTGATCGGTGGCCTCATCTCCTTGCTGACCCTGCCGACAGCACAGTTTCCGAATATCGTCCCGCCCGAGATTCTGGTTCAGGCCATCTACCCCGGTGCCGACGCCAAGACTCTCGAACAGGCGGTCGCGACTCCGCTCGAGCAGCAGATGAATGGCGTCGACAACATGAACTACATGGAGTCGACCAACGCCAGCAACGGCCTCACTCAACTCACCGTCGACTTCGACGTCAAAACCAATCCCGACTCGGATCAGATTCTCTCGCAACTCCGCGTCTCGCAGGCACAGAGCCAGTTACCAGCCATCGTCTCGGTGGCGGGCCTCACCGTGCAGAAGTCGCTCAGTTCCCCACTGATGCTGCTGGCTGTCTCCTCGCCGCACTCCACCTATGACGGCATCTTCCTCGCCAACTATGCCTACATCAACCTTGTCGATGAGATCACTCGAGTCAAGGGTGTCTCCCGCGTGCAGGTCTTCGGCGCTGGCCAATACGCTCTGCGCATCTGGGTAAAGCCTGACCAACTCGCCAAACTCGGCGTTACCATTCCGCAGATCACGGCTGCCCTGCAGGCCCAGAACACCGTCAACCCCTCCGGCCAGATCGGTGGAGAGCCCGTCCCCAACGGCCAGCAGTTCACCTACACGGTTCGCACCCAGGGCCGCCTCGTCAGTTCCGAGGAGTTCGGCAACATCATCCTGCGCGCCAACCCCGACGGGTCCGTTTTGCACCTCAAGGATGTCGCGCGCATCGAACTTGGTGCCCAGACCTACAACCTCAACGGCCGCTTCAACAGCAAACCCGCCGCGGTCCTTGCGATCTACCAACTCCCCGGCAGCAATGCTGTGGAAACGGCCAAGGATGTTCGCGCGCGTATGAACCAGCTCACGGCGAACTTCCCGCCGGACATGAAGTACGACGTCGCACTCGACACGACCGCCGCTGTCAACGCTGGCATCCACGAGATTCTTGTTACCTTCTCCATAGCCCTGATCCTTGTCATTCTGGTTGTCTACATTTTTCTACAGGGCTGGCGCGCCACGCTCATCCCACTCATGGCAGTGCCTGTGTCGCTCATTGGCACATTCATGGTCTTCCCTCTACTGGGCTTCTCCATCAATACGCTCTCACTCTTTGGCCTCGTCCTTGCCATCGGCCTGGTCGTCGATGACGCCATCGTAGTCGTCGAGGCCGTAGAGCACCACATCGAAGAGGGCATGACACCGCTCGATGCCGCCTACGCTGCCATGGAGCAAGTTGCGAGTCCGGTGGTAGCCATCGCGCTCATCCTCTCAGCCGTCTTTATCCCCACGGCCTTTATCCCCGGCATCACCGGCCGCCTCTATCAGCAGTTCGCGATCACCATCGCCATCTCAGTCCTCTTCTCGGCCTTCAACGCTCTAACGCTCAGCCCAGCGCTCTGCGCCCTTCTGCTCAAGCCAAAGTCCGAAAACAAGGGACTGATGGCCGGCTTCTTCAACTGGTTCAACCGTGTATTCGGCCGCACCACCGATGGTTATGTCAGCACCTCAGGATGGTTGGTTCGCAAGTCAATTGTCGGGGTTGCGGTCATCGTCATTCTCAGCATCTTCGTTGTACTGCTGGGTACAAGACTTCCCGGAGGATTCCTTCCCACCGAAGATCAGGGCTACGCGTTCGTTGCGCTACAGCTGCCGCAGGGCGCTTCACTGCAACGCACCACAGAGGCCTCTCTGGACGTCGAGAATGCGCTGCATAAGGTTCCCGGCGTGCAGAATGTCACCTCCGTAGTCGGCTTCAGTCTGCTCAGCGTCACCGAGAGCACCTACAATGCCTTCTACTTCGTCACCCTCAAGCCCTGGGAGCAGCGTACGAGTCACGAGGAGCAGTTCACAACCATTCAGCAGAACCTCGCCAAATCACTGGGCGGCATCAAGCAAGGACTGGCCTTCTCCTTTCCACCACCCGCCATCCCCGGCCTGGGCAGTTCTGGCGGTGTCAGCTTCGTCCTCGAAGATCGCTCGGGAAACAGCGATCCGCAGTTCCTCACCGCCAACCTCTACAAGTTCCTCGGCGCTCTCAGCAAGCGTCCCGAGATCGCCGCTGCGATCCCCACCTACTATCCCGCCGTTCCACAGCTCTACGTCGATGTCGACCGCGAGAAAGTTGTACAGCAGCAGGTCAACCTCGCTGACGTCTACACCACAATGCAGGCCTTCATGGGCGGCTCGCTGGTGAATTACTTCAACCGCTTTGGCCGCCAGTGGCAAACCTACGTCGAAGCTGACGGCGACTCGCGCTCAAACATTGACAACATCGGCCAGTTTTACGTCATAGCGGCCAATGGAAACCGCGTTCCGCTCAGTGCGCTCACCACGGTCCGCCGCACCACGGGTCCCGAGTTCACCACACGCTTCAACGAGTACGATGCCGCTCAGATCACCATCGTCGCCAAGCCCGGCTATAGCTCCGGCCAGGTCATGTCCGGACTCGAGCAAACCTTCGCCCAGACAATGCCGCAGGGCATGGGCTTCGACTACTCGGGTATGAGCTTCCAGGAACACAAGGCCCAACAAAGCATGCCCGCATGGGTCGTCTACGCACTTTCTATCCTCTTCTGTTTCCTGATCCTAGCCGCACAATATGAAAGCTGGTCACTGCCCTTCGGAGTTCTGCTCAGCACGCCGGTCGCGATCTTCGGAGCCTATCTCGCGCTCACGTTCCGACACCTGGAAAATGATGTCTACGCACAGATCGGCCTCGTCATGCTCATCGGCCTCTCGGCCAAGAACGCCATCCTCATCGTCGAGTTCGCAAAGAACGAGTACGAGAAGGGCGAGACGCTCTTTGAAGCTGCGATGAACGGTGCCCGTCTCCGCTTCCGCCCCATTCTGATGACCGCCTTCGCCTTTATTCTGGGTTGCGTTCCTCTGTGGTTTGCCAGTGGATCTGGTGGCGTTTCTCGTCAGATCCTTGGGACCACGGTCATCGGCGGCATGCTCGCTGCAACCCTCATCTCAATCTTCCTTATTCCCGTCACCTTCTCGCTCGCCGAGCGTGTCGCAAGCCGCTTCGGTCAGGACCACAGCGCTTCACTGGAGGTCAAGGGACATCCCAACCCCCACAAGTCAAACGATCCCCACCACGACTCCACACATTCCACGGGAGGCCAGGCATGAACCGCCTCACACGCGCACTTTCCGCGCTAGCACTCGCCAGCTCCATCACAGGGTGCAAGGTTGGACCCAACTACAAGCGGCCCATCATTGACACGCCCGCAAACTATCGCGGAGCCCTTGCACCGGACATCACAACAACCGCTAACTCCACGCCGCTGGGAGCGCAGAAGTGGAGCACGGTCTTCACTGATCCTGTGCTTCAGCAACTCATCGCAGAGGCGCTCAAGAACAACTATGACGTGAAGATCGCCGCCGACCGCGTGCTCGAAGAGCAGGCCCAGTTGGGCATCACCAAGGCCGGCCAGTATCCCACACTCAGCGTCGGAGCAACCTACGACGCACTCGGTCTGCCCAGCAGCCTGCTCAGTGGCCTGAGCAACAACTCGAGCAGTTCCAATAGCAACACGCAGACCAACTATTTCTCCGGCGGCCTCACCGCCTCGGTCGCATGGAACCTCGATTTCTGGGGCTACTACCGTCGCCAGACCGAAGCCGCGCGCGCTTCTCTTAGCGCCACCGAGTGGGCCCAGCAAACCACCTACAGCACACTCATCGAGAACGTAGCAACCGCGTACTATCAGCTCCGCACCCTCGATGCTGAGCTCGCCATCACCCGCAACACCCTCGACGCACGCAAGCAATCACTCGATCTCACCCGGAAGCTTGAGCAGGGCGGCGCCGGCACCATGGCCGACGTGCGCCAGGCTGAAGAACTCTACTACGCGGCCCAGGCGCAGATTCCCGCCATCGAGAGTCAGATCGAGCAACAGGAAAACAACCTGCGTCTGCTCCTCGGCCGCGATCCCGGCCCCATCGCTCGCAGCGAAAAAGACGTCTCGATCGCCGACGCGCCGCACCCTGCGAACGTTCCCGTTGGCCTGCCCTCCGACCTGCTCGAGCGCCGTCCCGACGTACGTCGCGCCGAACAGCTCCTCATCCAGGCCAACGCAAACATCGGAGTGGCCCGCGCCGAATACTTCCCGCAACTTTCACTCTCGGGCTCCGGTGGCGTCGCCAGCAGCCAGCTCGATGGTTTGGTCAACCCCGCCAACGCATACTACTATGCGGTCGGCAGTCTCTCCCAACCCATCTTCGATGCAGGCAAGATCCGCAACAACTATCGCCTCGCACAAGCAGCGCACAAAGAACTTCTCGACACATATCAGCAGACCATCGCCGGAGCATTGCGCGACGTCTCGAACGCACTCATCGCGTATAGCAAGACCCGCGAATATCGCGAGCAGCAGGAGAAGCAGACATCTGCGTCCGCCGATGCCGTGCGTCTCGCGCGCATGCGTTACAGCGGCGGTTCTACCAGCTATCTGGAAGTGCTGACCAACGACACCAATCTCTACAACTCGCAACTCACGCTCGCGTCAGCCCAGCAGCAGGAAGCGCAGTCTCTGGTTCAGCTCTACAACGCACTCGGCGGCGGCTGGTAAAGGCCACCTCACGGATCAGCCTTGTAGCCGCCTCTGCCACTCGGCAATCGCCGCACTCTCCGTCGCAGGCAGGGTGAGGTGTCCGACCTTGCGTCCGGGCCTCGCCTCCTTGCCATAGTCGTGGCGAAACATCTGAGGAAACGCCGCGGTCTCACGCTCAGCAGGCATCGACCCGATGCAGTTGAGCATGACCATCGACCGGCTCTGTGTGCTACCCAGATCCATCCCCGTAATTGCCCGCAAATGATTTTCAAACTGCGAAGTCTCTGCCCCTTCAATCGTCCAGTGGCCAGAGTTGTGCACGCGCGGCGCCATCTCATTGGCCAGCAACTTGTCGCCAACCACGAAGAACTCGACAGCCAGCACGCCCACATACTCCAGCTTCTCCAGCAGCACCATCAGATACTTCTCTGCGAGTTGCTGAAGCGCTGCATCGACAAAGGGCGCAATGGAAGTGCGAAGAATGCCTTCTGAGTGATGATTCTCGATCAGCGGATAAAACACAATCCGCCCCGTCCGACCGCGCGCTGCAATCAGCGACACTTCGGCATCGAACTTCACCATCCCTTCAAGGATGCAGGGCACGCCGCCAACTTCCTCCCACGCCGCAAACGCATCCGCAAACTCGCGCAGTCTCACCTGTCCCTTACCGTCATACCCCATGCGCCGCGTCTTCAGGATGGCTGGCAGCCCAGTCACTTCAATCGCCTGCTTGAAATCCTCCACGCTATCCACCGGAGCAAAAGGTGCCGTACCGATCCCGCACTCCTGAAAAAACCGCTTCTCCACCAGGCGGTCCTGTGCAATTCCAATCGCTCGCGCATTGGGATAGAGATTCAAGCCCTGCACAACATCTGCATGGATATTCTCACTCTCAATCGTCACCAGATCGACCTGCGCCGCAAACGCAGAAACAGCGGTTGCATCATCCAGGTCCACGGATATCACTTCCGCAGCCTGCTCCGCACAGTCACCAGGCTGCCCTGCGCAAACGATCTCAACATCCAACGCCTTACCAGCCTGCGCCAGCATCAGCGCCAGTTGACCAGCTCCGAGAATCCCAATCCTTGGCCGTGACTTTTCCATCATTTGCGAGGGTCGGGCCCCTTCAACACCGTCTTGGTCTGCGTGCTGCGAAACTTCTCCAGCCTCTGTGCCGTCGTCCTATCTTCCAGTGCCAGGATTGACGCAGCAAACAATCCTGCATTTTTCGCGCCTGCCTCACCAATCGCAAACGTAGCCACCGGAATCCCCGCCGGCATCTGCACAATCGACAACAGCGAATCAAGGCCTTTCAACGTGCGGCTCTTCACCGGAACGCCTAGTACCGGCAGCGTCGTCTTCGCCGCGACCATGCCCGGCAGATGCGCTGCACCGCCCGCTCCTGCAATGATCACGCGCAGCCCACGTTCCTTCGCGCCCGCTGCATACTTCATCATCTTGTCCGGAGTCCGATGCGCGGAGACAACCTCCGCTTCATACCCAATCCCAAACTCATCCAGCACCTTGGCCGCTGCTTCCATCGTCGACCAATCTGATTTCGACCCCATGATAATGCCAACGTCTATCCGCACGGGAGATTTCTTCGCCTTCGCCATCACGCCCTCCATCCCTGCAACACCTCTACGAACGCAACCTGCTCCAGCGCCTGCACGCGATCCTTCAATATCTCCGCAGTATCACCCGGCAGCACCGCACACCGCTTCTGTAACACGATGGGTCCGCCATCAACTTCTTCAGTGACCTGGTGAATTGTGCATCCGGTCTCGCTCACACCCGCCGCCAGCACTGCCTCATGCACCTTCTGGTTCATCAGCCCGCCGAACGCCGGCAGCAGCGACGGATGCACATTCAACAATCTTCCGCGCCACGCCTCAACAAACCTCGCCGACACAATCCGCATATATCCAATGAGCAGCACGACCTCCGCCCCGGCCGCGTGCAGCGCCTCGCTCACCTGATCGTCATACGCCTCACGATTCAACCCTGCCGGACTGAGAAATAATCCTCGCACTCCGTATCTGGCCGCACGCTCAAGAATCGGAGCACTCTGCTTATCAGAGACGATCAGTACGATCTCCACATCGAGCGCGCCTGCAACAACTGCATCAAGAATTCCCTGCAGCGCCGTCCCGCGCGTTGATCCAAGCACACCCACCTTCAAACTCATGCTGACCGTACCGCCTTCATATGCTCCACACGCCGCGCAATCGCCGTCCCTGTCCCAATATCCACGCGATGGAAAAACCGTCCCGGGATCTCCCGCACCACGCGCTCGCAAAGCGCTTCCGCCTCACCAATCGTCGCGGCAGTTCCAACAATTGCAATCGTTCGCGAACCCGTCGCAATCAGCACATTGTCCTGCACATCGACCGCACTCAGAAACATCGCAACACCCTCAGGCAGATCCGCTGGCAGCAGAACGGCATCCCCCTTGCGCGGATTGTCCGGGTATCCCTCGGGCACCACGTACTTGCAGACACTGGCCTTGGCAGCAAATCGCACATCCATATCCGCCAGAGTTCCATCCACTATCGCGCGACAGAGTCCAACGAAGTCCGTCTCCAGCAGTGTCAACAGATTCAATGACTCAGGATCGCCGAAGCGTGCGTTGTACTCGATCAGCTTTACGCCATCCCTGGTGGCCATAAATCCGCCGTAAAGAATTCCTTGATATGGGGCGCCGCACTCCTCTGCCAGCGCCGCTGCGACGCGCTCGTTGATCTCCTGCGCTGCGGCAATGTCAGTATCGTCCAAAAATGGGAGCTTGTGATCTACGTCCGTATACGTCCCCATACCTCCTGTATTCGGTCCTTTGTCGCCCTCATACGCCCGCTTGTGATCCTGTACCGCAGGCATGTGCCGCAACGTCGTGCCATCACAAAAACTCATCAGCGAAAATTCTTCGCCCTCCACCTTCTCCTCGACGACAAACGGATGCCCATGCGCAACCAACTCACGGCAGAACGCGAGGCTATCTTCGATAGATAGCAGATGATCGCCACATACTTTCACGCCCTTGCCACCGGCGAGGCCATCATCCTTGATCACGTGCTGATTGGCATAGCGCACAAGCACCTCTTCAAGTCCATCGAACGAATGGAAGCGCTGGAAAAATGGATTGCCTGGAATCCTGTACTTCGTCAGCAACTCGCGCGTAAATCCCTTGCTCGACTCAATCCGCGCAAGGCCCTGCGTTGGTCCAACGACCGGAATCTTCACCGCCCACAGCGAGTCAGCGACACCTGCCGCAAGCGGAGCCTCTGGGCCAATGATAGCCATCGTAGCGTGCTGCTCGCGAGCAAATGCAGCCACGGCTCCCGGATCCGTAATGTTCCCCACGCCATACGCAGAGCACAACGCTACGATTCCGGGATTACGCGCACCACTGAAGCAAACCAACTTTGGCTGCAACGACGAACGCGCAAACGCAGTCGCAATCGCATGTTCGCGTGCACCCGACCCAACAATCAGAATCGTCTCACTCATTTGCTCAGGCTCGCCAATACGGTTGGCTCTAACGACCGCAGGTCCGGGGTAAACGTGGTTCCCGTAATCTTCTCAAACAGTTGAATATATCGCGACGCAAGCTCTGCAATCAGGTCATCGGGCGGAACCGGCAGCACAGCATCTTTATACGGATCACAGCGCTCGCGGAACCAAAGCCGAAAGAACTCCTTGTCGATCATATTGGGTTCCTGGCCCACCGCCAGTCGCTCCGCGTAGCTGTCAGCCAGCCAGTAACGACTGGAATCCGGCGTGTGAATCTCATCGATCAGCAAAACCTCTCCGTTGCTAGCCACCCCAAACTCATACTTCGTATCCGCCAGGATCAACCCGCGCTCGGCAGCCATCTTCTGCCCAAACGCAAACAACTCCAGCGCCTTCGATGAACTAAATTCCCACTGCTGCGCAGTCATCCATCCTTCGGCAACAATCTCTTCTCCTGTGATTGGCCGGTCGTGCGCCTTCTCCTTCGTCGTCGGCGTGACAATATTCGTTGGCAACGGTTCGTTCTTCTTCATCCCTTCGGGGATTGCATGGCCGCAATAACTCCGTACTCCCTTCTGGTACTGCGTCCAGATCGATGTATCAGTCGAACCCGTCAAATACCCGCGCACCACAAACTCAATCGGCAGCACCGTGCACTTGCGCGCAATGAGTGCATTCGCGTGGGGGCTTGTGATCACATGATTACCGACAATCCCACATGTCTGTTCAAACCAATACAGCGACGTGCGATTCAGCACCTGTCCCTTGTACGGGATAGCCCCAAGCAAGCGATCGAAGCCGCTCTGCCTATCCGTCGTTACCAGCAGCAGTCGTCCATCGCCCAGATCATATGTATCCCTAACCTTACCCGGATACTTCGCCTCCAGCGGCAGATCCGTCGCAGTCAGGCAGTGCGGAATCGCATCCAGCAGCATCTTTCGTTCCATCTACTTCACCTCACCAAAACGTACTCCCGATGCATTCGCCTCTACGCGTCCCAACTCCCATACCCGCAGTGCAGGAAACTTCGCAATCGCGGCAGCCAGCTCTCTCTGCAAGCCCGGCGGCCCAATCAACACCAGCCCGACGCCCATATTGAACGTGCGATGCATCTCCAGATCGTCGATCTCTCCCAACCGCTGCATCAGCACAAAGATCGGCTGCGGCGTCCACGTCGCACGATCGATCACTGCACCCAATCCCTCCGGCAGAACTCTTGGCACGTTCTCCACCAACCCGCCGCCGGTGATATGCGCCATACCCTTCACCACAATGCCGGCGTCCAGAATACTCTTTACCGGCGCAACATAGTTCAGGTGCGGCGCGAGCAGCACGTCCGCCATCGACTTTCCTTCCAACTCCTCCGGTTGCGCATCAATCGCATAGCCCCCGATCTCGAAGATCAATTTGCGTGCGAGCGAAAATCCGTTCGTATGCAGGCCGCTGGAATTGATGCCATAGAGCACATCACCCGCCGCAATGTCCGCACCGGTCAACAATCGTTCGCGATCAACCACGCCGGTCACGAAACCAACGACATCCAGGTCGCCCTCCGCGTAGACCGCGGGCATCTCAGCGGTCTCTCCGCCGACCAGCGCAATGCCAGCTTCAACGCACGCCGCACTCATCCCACGGACCAATGCCTCGACAATCTCCGGCTCAATCTTGTGAAAGCCCAGGTAGTCGAGAAACGTGAGAGGCGTTGCACCCATCACCACAATATCGCCCGCGACAGCCGATACCAGATCATGTCCCAGCGCCTCATACCGCCCCGCCATCACCGTGACCTTGCTCTTGGTTCCAACGCCATCGGTGCTCTGGACCATTACCGGGTCTTTCAACCCCTTAAGCGCGTCACCCAGCGCAAACAGCGTTCCAAACGACCCCAACCCCGTCAACACAGCAGCCGAATGCGTCTTCGTCACATGCGATTTCATGCGCCGCACCGCTTCGTTGCCGGCCTCGATGTCCACTCCCGCAGACTTGTAATCTACCTTCGCGCTCACGCTCTCTCCTACCCAACCCACTTGCGTGCGTTGTCAAACATTCGTTGCCACGGGCTGTCCTTCAACTCGCGCGTCCATGTATGTTGCACACCCAGGAAGATACGTTCTGGATGCGGCATCATAATCAGCGCGCGTCCATCTGCGCTGCTCAATCCAGCAACTCCCTGCGCTGACCCACTCGGGTTCAGCGGATAGTGCTCTGTTACCTTGCCATATGTATCAATGTAGCGCAGCCCCACCAGCGCGTCCGCAGCAACACCGCTCACGTGACCCTCACCATGCGCGACCGCGATCGGAATGCGTGCACCGACCATGCCCTCGAAGAACAGCGAAGGTGACTCCTGAATCTCCACCATGCACAGCCGCGCCTCAAACCGCGCCGAAACATTGCGTCCAAAGTGTGGCCAACTCGTTGTACCAGGAATGATTGCATGCAGTTGTGCCATCATCTGGCAGCCATTGCAGACACCAAGCGCGAAGCTATCCGAGCGCGCGAAGTACTGCGTAAACATATCCTTTAGCCGATCATTGAAGAGGATCGTCTTTGCCCACCCACTCCCCGCACCCAGCACATCGCCATAGGAAAATCCACCACATGCAGCCAACCCTCGAAACTCGGCGAGGTCCACACGCCCAGCCAGCAGATCGCTCATAGTCACATCTGTTGCTGCGAAACCAGCGCGATCAAACGCAGCCGCCATCTCTACCTGTCCATTCACACCCTGCTCACGCAATATCGCGACCCGCGGCCGTGCGGTATGCACAAACGGCGCGCTCACACGTTCTGCGAGATCGAACGGCGTACTCACCGAAAGTCCTGGCCGTTCCGCGTCATCGAGAAGCGAATACTCCTGTATCGCACACTCCGGGTTATCACGCAGCGACTGGATATGGGAGCTCGTCTCCGCCCATATCTTTTGTAGCGAAGTGCGCGTGTTGCGATAAACGATCTCACTGCCGCTGCGTATCACAACTTCGTTGCCGACAACACCCCGTCCAACCACCCGCGCTGCAACGTGGACATCGTGTAATCGTGCCAGCACATTCGCAACATCCTTCTTCGCAACCTGCACGACCGCGCCGAGTTCTTCGCTGAATAGCTCGCCGAGCCCACCAGCCGGCAACATGATCTCCAGCCCTATCCGTCCAGCAAAGGCCATCTCCACCAACGTCACGAACAGTCCACCATCGCTGCGGTCGTGATATGCCAGCAACTTCCCCTCGCGATTGAGTTCCTGCATCGCATCAAAGAACGCCTTCAATACGCCTGCCCCGGGAGCATCCGGTGTCTCATCGCCAACCTGCCCATACACCTGGGCCAAACACGATCCGCCCAACCGATTTTTTCCTTCGCCAAGATCGATCAAAATCAGCTCAGCGTCCCCTTCGCGCAACTGTGGCGTCAACGTCCTTCGCACATCACTCACCGGCGCAAACCCCGACGCGATCAGCGACAGCGGCGACACGACAGCCTTCGCCACATCTCCCTCCCGCCACTTTGTCTTCATCGACATCGAGTCCTTGCCCACCGGAATCGTCATCCCCAGCGCTGGACAAAACTCCATCCCCACCGCATGAACTGCGTCATAGAGCTTCTGATCTTCCTGCCCTTCACCCGCAGCCGCCATCCAGTTCGCCGAGAGCTTGATATCTCCAAGTCTGTCGATCGCCGCTCCGGCCATATTGGTGATCACCTCGCCCACGGCCATGCGGGCCGAAGCCGCCGCATCGATCACCGCCAGCGGCGTCCGCTCACCGATAGCCATCGCCTCGCCCCACGTTGATGTATACGCACCCAGAGTCACCGCACAGTCGGCCACCGGAACCTGCCACGGCCCAACCATCTGGTCCTGCACCACCATCCCCGTAATGCTGCGATCTCCAATCGTAATCAGAAACGACTTCGATGCAATTGTTGGTAGCCGCAGCAGTCGTTTCACCGCATCCGCAATCGTAATGTTCCCCAGGTCAAGCGGTGCAACAGAAATTTTCGTTCGCGTAAATGTGCGCTCCATCTTCGGTGGCTTTCCGAAGAGCATCTGAAGCGGCAGGTCGATTGCCTTTTCGGCGTCGTCACTCAACGTCAAGCGCAGCTCTTTCTGAGCCCGCCCAATCACGGCATACGGACTCCGCTCGCGTGCACAGATTGCTTCAAACACAGCCAGATTCTCTGGCGCAATTGCGAGCACATACCGTTCCTGCGATTCGTTACACCACGCCTCCAGCGGACTCAACCCAGCCTCGCCGCGCGGAATGGCATTCAGATCGAAGCTCCCACCGCAACCGCCGTCCTTGACCAACTCCGGAAACGCATTTGATAACCCACCCGCGCCCACGTCATGGATGAACGCTATCGGATTCGCCTCACCTCGCTGCCAGCAACGATCAATGACCTCCTGCGCGCGCCGCTCCATCTCCGCGTTGTCCCGCTGCACCGAAGCAAAATCCAGATCTGTATTCCCGCTCCCTACATTACTTGAAGCCGCACCACCACCAAGACCGATCAGCATCGCGGGGCCGCCCAGCACCACCAGAGCGTAGCCAGGCTTCATCTCGCCTTTCTCCACGTGCTCAGCGCGAATATTCCCCAGCCCACCCGCCAGCATGATCGGCTTGTGATATCCGAAGACAGTACCACCGCTCAACTGTTCGTACGTACGGAAATAGCCGCACAATGCCGGCCGCCCAAACTCATCGTTGTACGCCGCCGCACCCAGCGGCCCTTCGATCATGATGTCGAGCGGCGACGCAATATGCGACGGTCGTCCATACGTTCGCTCCCACGGCTGCGGCGCCTGTGGCAGATTCAAATTCGAAACTGTGAATCCACTCAGCCCAGCCTTAGGCTTCGCGCCGCGCCCGGTCGCGCCCTCATCTCGAATCTCGCCACCTGATCCCGTCGCCGCACCCGGCCACGGCGAGATCGCTGTCGGATGATTGTGCGTCTCGACCTTCAGCAAAACATGAATATCTTCTTCGTGATATCCGTAGGTCGCATCGTCCGGCTCAGGAAAGAATCTCCCGCCGCGTCCGCCGCGAATCACCGCCGCATTATCGCGATATGCCGAGAGCACATTCTCGCCCGAAACCTCATTCGTGTTCCGAATCATCTGGAACAGCGATCGCGGCTGCTTCACTCCATCCACTGTCCAACTCGCATTGAAGATCTTATGGCGGCAGTGTTCGCTGTTAGCCTGCGCAAACATATACAACTCGACGTCGGTCGGATTGCGCCCTAACCGCGTAAACTCCGCGACCAGATACTCAATCTCGTCGGGCGCAAGCGACAGCCCCAACGCACGATCTGCCCCTGCGATCGCTTCCCCACCAAGCCCAAGCACATCGATATGCCCAAGCTCCTTCTGCTTCCGCGGCGCAAACAGCGCTTTCAACTCTTCTGCGCTGTTGAAGAACACACTTTCGGTCATGCGATCGTGCAAGGCAGCAGCGAGCAGATGCATATCCTTCACGTTGCCGTCGTTAGAGTTAGAAGAAACGATCCGCACTACACGCGCGCGCTCGATCCGCTCGATCGCGCCAAAGCCTGTATTGTGCAGAATGTCGGTCGCCTTGCTGGACCACGGTGATTGCGTTCCCACTCGCGGCGCAATCCAGACGCACTGACCCACTGCCACCTCAACGCCAGCACCCAGCAACTCCGCCAGCCTCGCGTGATCGATCCCGCTCTCAGCTTCTTTACGCAGTAGCAGCAAATACAGATACGACGCCTCGACCGCGGCCACGCTCCCATCAATGCAGCGCAGTTTTTCCGCCACGCGCACAGCCTCGAACGCCGTCAATGCTGGCGGCCCAGGCAGCACCCGCACGATCATGCCCTTAGAGGTGGGCAGAGAGATTTCTTGTGATGTGGCTTGCGACATCTTCAGTATGTTTGGCAGCGTCGTTCCGTTTTTGTTCTAGTGTGTTGAGGTACTCTTCCGTAATGTCTCCTGTGACATACACTCCATCGAAGACAGAAGTATCAAAGTGCGTGAGGCCGGGTGCAGCCTCGGTGATCGCGTCTTTCAAATCTTCCAGGTCCTGGAAGATCAACGCATCGGCGCCAATATCCTTGGCCAACTCCTCTACATTCCTTCCGCTGGCAATCAGTTCCGATCGCGCCGGCATATCGATCCCATAAACATTCGGGAATCGCACCGGCGGAGCTGCCGAGGAGACATAGACCTTCTTCGCGCCCTGCTCCCGCACCATCGCGATAATCTCGCGAATTGTCGTCCCGCGCACAATCGAATCATCGACCAGCAGCACGTTCTTCCCCTGGAACACCTTCGGGATCGGGTTCAACTTGCGGCGGATCGACTGCCTGCGTTGCGCCTGCCCCGGCATAATGAACGTTCTACCCACGTAACGGTTTCTCACCAGCGCATCGCGATACGGGAGGTTCAATCGCGTCGCAATCTCCTGCGCCGCCACGCGGCTGGTCGAAGGAATTGGAATCACCACATCGATCGGGACATGCGCCCATTCGCGCTTGATCTTCTCCGCGAGTTTGGTCCCCATGTTAATCCGGCACTGATATACGGACGCACCATCCAGCACCGAATCCGGCCGCGCCAGATAGACAAACTCAAACAGGCAAGGGGCCTTCTCGCGGGCCTGCCGGCTCTCATGCCGGTAGACGGTACCCTCCATGTCGATGAAGATCACCTCGCCCGGCGCAAGGTCATGGTCCAGATCGAACCCGCTGACCTGCAGCGCGACACTCTCCGAAGCAATCATGTACTCCGTGTCTTTGCCCTGCCCTCGCGTCCCGAAGACCAGGGGCCTAATCCCGTGCAGGTCGCGAAAGGCAATCATGCCCACACCCGCAACCATGGCCACCACAGCGTACCCGCCCTTGCATCGCCGGTGGACCTCTTCGACGGCCGCGAAGATATCGAACTCATTGGGCTTCACCGCCGCTCGCCGCGACAGCGCATGGGCGAACACGTTCAGCATCACCTCGGAATCGGAACTGGTATTCAGATGCCGCATGTCTGTCTGGAACAGGCTATCCACAATCTCCGAGACGTTCGTCAAGTTGCCGTTGTGCGCGAAGATAATTCCATAAGGCGAATTCACATAGAACGGCTGGGCCTCTGCCACCGACGCGCATCCCGCAGTTGGGTACCGCACATGCCCGACTCCCATATTGCCGAGCAGTCGCGCCATATTCCCTGCCTCAAAGACATCCGTGAGCAGGCCGTTCCCCTTCTCGAGATAAAAGCGGTCCTCAAAACACGTAGCAATGCCCGCAGCATCCTGGCCGCGGTGCTGGAGCATCGAAAGACTTTCATAGATGACTGAGCTTACTGGACTACGCCCGAAGACGCCGACAATACCGCACATGTTTCCTCACTGCCTGCCGGGTGCCGGACTACCTTCAAGACGCATCGCAAAGTCCGTCGGCGGGGTTAAAACAAGCTGAAGGCGTCCGTCTGCCTCAGTACATTTAGAGTCCGATCCAGCGCAAAAGGGTTCAACTGAGTCGATTTGACGAGGCCATCCAATGCTCTGGCAGTCAATAAATATCGCTCACTTCCATCATCTCCTATCGAGATGAGGAAATCACGCTCGCTAGAAATTGAATGCCAGCCCACCCTGAATCGCTCGTGGCACCTGTGCCAGCGCCAGCGTTTGCCCATCCGGCGACAGCACGGGCTGGTACCCCTGCTCGAGCAGGTTCGTCGCCTCCACCACCGCATCCAGCCCCTGCGGCAACATGCTCCCACACCACAACCGCTGCCGAACGTAAAAGGTCAAATAAGCCTCTGCAGGCATCGCGTTATAGGCGTTCACCTGGGTCAGCGTATCCACCGGCTGCCAGCGGTATTCCACCCGTAGTGCCGTTCCCGAACGAGCGATTCTTCCCCTGAGCGCCACGCTGGCCGCCGCCTCCGTCTGCGGTGTCATGCCCGCCGCCAGATTCGTCAACACCAAGTCGCCATCGCTGCGCAGAGCAGTTCCAAGGTCATACTCCGCCCACGCCGAAAGCGCCGGGGTCAGCGTTTGCATCAGCGACACGCTCACCCCGCGCGCTGAATATCCCGGTCCCGCTACATCGAACGTCCCGGTGGTTGGATCCGCCACCGCGTTCGCCAGTTGCAACGAGCTGTTATTCATCAACCCGCTGCCTCCGATAGCACCATAAGAGATGCTGTCGACATAGACCGAACCGCTCAACACGCGGCTTCCCATTTTGCGGCTCACCGAGAGTTCCTGGTGCATGCCCGCGTCACTGAGTGGCCGTCCATTCGCGTCCGGCACCACCGCCAGCGCGGGCTGCAACTCGTCCAGATCGTCCGAACTCTGCAACTCACGTCCAGCCGCATACCGATATTCCACGACCACATTACTCGCTGGCCTTGCCGTCAGCCGCACAAACGGCTCGGCCTGTATCCGGGTGGCCTCCAGGCGCTCCGCCTCCATCAGCGTTCCCACATCGATCAGGAAGGCACTGCCCATTACAAACTGCTGGGTACTCGCCAGACGCAGCACCTGGAAGCCGCCCGTCGCACCTCCATCCGTCAACTCCGGATGCGATTGGAAGCTCGAAACCAAGCGAGTGGTTCCGCCCAAGGGGGTTCTCCGCTCGTAGCCCGTAATCAGTGCCAGCGACGGCTGCGGAGAACTACGGCCAGTCTGCATGTCACCAACATCCGCCCGCAGAACCGCACCATCTCCGTCCTCCATCGTACGATCCAGCACAAGCGCCTGGTGCAATCCACCTTCGCCAAATGCCCCATCCCCGTTGGTCAGCATGATTCTTCCCTGCGAAGATACGTGGTGCATCCCTTCAGCGCTCGAGGACATCGGGGTTCCATCCTCAGGATCAACCAACCGCAGCAGCGGCCGACTCGCGGTTGATCGTAGCGTCCACTTCCAGTCATCCACAGGCTCATCCGCTCTGCGCCGCTGTGTTGGAAGCCAGTTATCCGCATCGAACAGGTTGCTCATCGTCAGGTTCACCACCGACTGAACACCCGCTCGGAGTCGCACATCATTGCGCAGCAATGGAACAAAAAAAGCTGCCGTGGCACGCAGTTCATAGCGGCCCGGCGTAATCATCAGCATGATGTAACGGCCACGCCCGTCGCTGACCGCCGTTGCCACCGTACCTTCATCGGCACGCATCAACTCGATCAGCGCCCCCATCTGGGGCGTACCATGGGCGTCACGAACTGTGCCTGAAATGATCGCAGCGTTCTGCAGGGCAGACATGCTCCCCGTACCCGCCAGCAGAATCATCAGCAACAAACCTGGTACAACTCGTTTCACCGCGCTCAAAACCTCATCTGCGCGTCAATGGCTCCGAAGGTCCGACCCATCGAGAAGCCGGACGGCTGTCTAGCTGGTGGAGGCTGCTATCGCGGTCGTGTCCTGCGTAGCTTCACTCCTGACGCTCCAGAAGAACGATGCTAGATCGCTCTCTGCTCACGCTCGAACGGGCCCTCTTTCAGTCTACTGCTCTACATTGAACGGAGCACTCTGTGCAATCTGCTGCTTCAGAATTCCGTCGTTCACCTTGATCGTCACCTGGTACTTGCCGGGCTCAAAACTTGCCAGCGACATCGTTTTTTCCAGCGTCAACTGATCCGCATTCGGATTCAGCTTCGACGCGGACTCCTGCATGTCGAGAATCTGCTTGTTCGTCGCCAGATCGAGCACCTGGTACTCGATCGTCGCGTCGTTGCGCTTGTTCTCTCCAATGCCAAGATTATAGACCTGCATCCAGAAGTTCAGGTTCTGCGCCCGATGAAAGATCACCGGCGAGGAAACCGTCGGCGGAACCCGTGGCACTACCTTCGTATTCCCAATGACAAAGTTCCCCGCGCCCACATCCTTGGACGGGACGCGCTCCATCTCTCCCGCCAGGATCAGCGAAGAGGACGCCAGGCGGTCGTCGTCGAACTCCGGCACATCCACGCTCCGCCTCCACGTTCCCTTGTGGTCTGGATTGTTCACGTCCTTGATCGCGATCTCCAACTTGTAGCGCCCCGGAGGCAGCGGAATCGCATTCCAGTACACCGACATATTATTCTTCGTGCGCTGCAGCAGATCGCTCGGTGTCTCCACCTTGACCGTATCTTCGAACGTATAGACGATCCGGTGGGTAATCGTGCTCACGCGTCCAAGGATGTTGACCGTTCCCACCGAGTCGCCTTCCTTGGTGCTGTATGTAATATCCCCATTGCGAATCTGCAGCGTCACAGGCACCATGACCGTCTCGTTGGTCAGCTTCACATAGTCGGTCCGCACGTCAAAAAGGAACGGCGGTCCGGTTAACACCTTCGACGACGCCAGGAACTCATCCAGGTCCGTGAACTTGACCGGCGGCGGAGCAAACAGTTTCGAAAAGGTATCCAGCCGGTCGAATTGCTTGCTCTGCTGCGACGAGGACATCGGCCCGGCTCCAAGCTGTTCGAGCCCGCCACCCGAGAAACGGTCGGCCTTCTTGGCCTGCCCCATCTCCTCATACTGCGTCAATCCCGCACCCGGCACATGCTTCAGGGCGTCCTTCTCCGAGCGGTCAATCGTCGCGTGATACTCACCGCACATGCACGTGTCGACAAACTCAATGTCGATGTTGTCGCCGATACCTTCCAGGTACCGGTAATGCCACACCTCGAAGGGGAACGTGGACGTTTCGCCGCCACCCTCCTCCATTGGCCGGTCATAGGAGCCGCCCGACGGGTGCGAATCAATGCTGTCCGGCTTTCCGTAGGCAATGTAGATGTGGCCGCGGTCGGTCATCCATCCTGGCTGGCCCGCCGCAAAGTGCTCATTGGCATACGCAATGCGCGCGTAGTATTCATCACGATATTCGTTGTCGTTCGAGTCCGGATTCGGATTGCGCCGCTGCCAGAACTGCTCGATGAACGAGTCGCGCTCCTCGTCGTTCGAGAGGCTCTTGAAGGTCTTCGCTTCCTGGTCGGTAATGATCCACCGCACATCCTCGTCCAGCCACTTCTTATACTGCCCCTTCAACTCCTGAACCGTCGCCTTACGACGAGCACGTTCCTCGCGATCGCTCAACCGGCGCTTCAATGGATCGGGCTTTTCCGCCACCGGGGGCGACTTCACCACCCCTCCATTGTCCTGCGCCGCCTGGGTTGCCGTGTCACTTGCCGGTGCTGCTTGCGCATACAATCCTGCGCTCGCGCAGAACAGCGCCAGAAGCGCTAAACCGGGCATGACGAGGCGTACTGTGGGAGTTTTCATAAGTGGGCCGTGCTCCTGTAACTTAGACCCCTTATTTTAGCCTCCGTTAGCCGCTCGCACAAGACGACGCTGGTATCATCAGGTCAACGTAGGAGTTGTTCGCCCCAGTGCACGTAATCCTCTATCTTCCATCTGCAATGTCGCACCCACGCGGCCACTCCCACGGCAACGGAACCAAACGAAATCCCCCTGCGTATCCCTACTGCAACAAATCTCAACGCGAACGTGTGTCTTGACGCAAAGCCACCCCGCCGCAAAGAAAGCGTCCATGACCGGTAAGAAAATACTGCTGATCGTCGTCCTTGTGCTCCTCGTGACGGGCGTAGCGGTTGGAACGGTGATTCACAGTCGCTCCGACGTACCCGCGGTGACCACCGCCAAGGCCGTCCGCCAGGATCTCGTGTCCACCGTCAGTGGAACCGGCCAGATCAAGCCCAAGACCTACGTCAACGTCGGTGCCACTTCTTTCGGTCGCATCACGCACCTCTATGTCAAAGAGGGCGATCACGTGAAGGCCGGCCAGTTGCTCGCCACAGTAGAAAGTGAGCAGCCCGAAAGCGCTGTCGCCGCGCAGCAGGCCACCATCGCCTCCGCGCGCACCACAGTCGACTCCTACATCGCCGCCGAGAAGACCGCCGAGGCCAACGTGGAGCAGGCACAGGCGGACCTCGAGCAGAAGAAGTTCGACTACCAGCGCGCCCAGGCTCTCTATAACGAGAAACTCATTGCCAAACAGGACTTCGATGCCAAGAAGGCCGCCTACGATGTAGACGTCGCCACTCTCGCCCAGCGTAAAGCCGCTGTCATCCAGGCCAAGGCCCAAACGGAATCAGCCCGCAGCCAGGTCCAGCAGGGCATGGCTACGCTCAAGGGCAGCGACTACGCCCTCGGCCTGACTCGCAGCGTGGCTCCCTTCGACGGCCTCGTCACCAACGTTCCCGTCCGTGAAGGAGAGACCGTCGTCGTCGGTATTCAGAACGCCGAGGGTTCAACCCTGATGACTCTGGCGGACATGTCCGTCATCACCGCCGAGGTCAAGGTCGATGAGACCGACATCGTCAACGTCGCCCTGGGTCAGACCGCCAGCGTCACCGTCGATGCCTTCCCCGGCCAGACCTTCACCGGCAAGGTCACCGAAGTCGGGGATCAGGCTCTCCTTCGTACCACCGGTGTCGCCACCTCGCAGTCCACGACCGGCACAGAGGAAGCCAAGGACTTCAAGGTCGTCGTCACCCTTGATCCCACCAGAATCGATCTCCGCCCCGGCTTATCCTGCACGGCCAAGATCACCACCGCGCATAAGCCTGACACCTTGACCATCCCCATTCAGGCTCTCGTGATGCGCAACCCCGCCGAGGAGACCAAGCTCTTCAATAACCATGGCAAGGCCGCATCCACCGCCGACGCCGCGCCCGCAGGACAGTCCGCCCTCGTCCAGGGTGCGTACCTCATCGTCAAGGACGGCAACCGCATGCGCGTCCACTTCGTCCCCGTCACAACCGGCATCACTGGCACCACCGACATCGAAGTCCTGAGCGGACTCAAAGAGGGCGACGAAGTCGTAACCGGCCACTACAAGATCCTTCGCACGCTCAAGAGCGGCATCGCCGTCAAACGCGATAACTCCGTCACCGCACCGACCGTCACGGACGACAGCTCCAGCTAACGCAACCTTCTTCCACCGTTTCCACGGAGACCCTATGACCATCGACACCTCCGAAGTGATCGCCCCGGAACAGAACCGCACCGGAGCCAACGCCGACGGCCCGCACCCCGGCGACGTCATCGTCACCGACAATCTCTGGAAGACCTATGAGATGGGCGACCAGCAGGTCCACGCCCTGCGTGGCGTTGACATCCGCATCCGCCACAACGAGTACGTCGCCATCATGGGCCCCTCCGGCTCCGGCAAGTCCACACTGATGAACCTCATCGGCTGCCTCGACTCACCCTCCCAGGGCCGTTACTGGCTCAACGGCCACGATGTCTCCCAACTCAACGACGACGAGCTTGCCCGCATCCGCAACAAGGAGATCGGCTTTGTCTTCCAGACCTTCAACCTGCTGGCCCGCGCCACTGCCCTGCACAACGTCGAACTGCCTCTGATCTACAACGGGACCCCCTCCGCCGAACGCATCGCGCGCGCCAAATTCGCCCTCGAATCCGTCAACCTCGGCGACCGCATGAACCACAAACCGAACGAGCTCTCCGGCGGCCAGCGCCAGCGCGTCGCAATCGCCCGCGCCCTGGTCAACAAGCCCTCCATCATCCTCGCCGACGAGCCCACAGGCAACCTCGACTCCCGCACCTCGGTCGAAATCATGGCGCTCTTCGACAGACTCCACGCCGAAGGCAACACCATCGTCCTCGTCACCCACGAGCCCGACATTGCCGATTACGCCCACCGCGTCATCTCCATCCGCGATGGCTCCGTCGAATCCGACGGCCCCAGCGCACGCAGACAACACGCCTGATCCATGTCATCACACACAGGCTCCAATCCTTGCTCCTGCCGTGCTCGATAGGAGCAAGGACGATCCGCCAGATTTCGCTCATCATAAGCAATCTGACTGGCGCACCTGTATCCAGCAAAGCACGCGCCCCAGACCTCGGACCCATATCCGCTCACCGGACCCCCGGCAGCGCATCTAAACTAGCATGATGGATAAGCGCGTCCGATATCTCCTGCTGCCCCTCCTTCTCCTCTCCTGCTGCAACCCCAGTCGTGCAGTTGACTCGCGTTTCGACCTCATCGGGCCCAGGATCGACGTCCGCGTCACGCGCAGCGGCCAGACTCTGCCCATCGCTGCAGTTCCAAACCTCGAGTCCGGCGATAAGCTCTGGATCCATCCCGACCTTCCCTCCACCCAATCTGTCCGATACCTCCTCATCTGCGTCTTCCTGCGCGGAAACACCAATCCGCCTCCCGAAAACTGGTTCTACCGCGTCGAAACCTGGAACCGCGACGTAAAGGCAGAGGGCACCACCATCACCGTTCCCGCCGACGCCCAGCAAGCCCTGCTCTTTCTGGCCCCGGAGACCGGCGGCGACTTCAAGACCATCAAGTCTGCCGTCCGCGGCCGTCCCGGCGCCTTCGTCCGCGCCTCCCAGGATCTCAACGACGCTGGCTATGAAGAGGCTCGCATCGAGAAGTACATCGCCTCCATTCGCCGCGTTCCCCCGGCTGACCCCGCCGAATTACTCAAGCACTCCGACCTGCTCGCCCGCACCCTTGCCCTCAAGCCCAACGACGCCTGCTTCAAGCAACCCGTCGACATGCAGTTCACCTGCCTCACCCAAAGCGGCGCGCAGATCGTCCTCGACAACGGCAACGGGAAGACCGTCGCGGATGCGCTCAATGGCCCCACCTCGGATCTAATCGCCCAGGCCAGCTACTCCCCCGCAGCCGCCGGCGGCCTCTACTCTGCCTACGTCGGTGCCATCGTCGACCTTGTCCGCATCATGAGCAACCTCCACACCGCCGTGTACCAGTACATTCCGGCCATCAGCTTCCCGCAGGACGACGCCATGAACCTGCGCTTGAACACTCCACCTTCCTTCTATAATCCCAAATCCGTCCTGGTCATTGCGCTCCCCGCAGTACAGCCTGTCACCACGCCTCCGCTACGCCCAGCCGACCCCAACGAGGTCACCTGCCTCATCAAGCCCTCCGTCGTTCTGCCCATCGACGGCGCGCCCCTTGTCTTCTCCACCGACTTCGCCCACGACCTCGTCCTGCACCTGAACACGCCTCCCGGCGCACCCACCGAGCCGGACATTCCCCTCACCCCCGACGCCTACTACGGCGGTCTTGTCCTCCAGAAGGATCAGCAGCACCACATCCCGCTCCACAACCAGACCACTCTCCAGCCCGTTTCCAGCGAACCCAACCCCTTCGCCAACCCCAGCCTCGCCGCGGATCATCCCCCCGTCACGCCCCCGGTCACGCCCCAACCCAAACCTGTTCTGCTCACCGGCGTCATCAAGGGCCGCTGGGGCTTCGACGCTTTCACCGGCCCCACCGTCAATCTCCAGCAACTCCCCGGCTCCAACTGGACCATCGTCCCGTCCTCCGGAACCGACAAAGAGCCCACCTACAATCTCATCGCCGGCCACACCGCTACGCTCTTGATCCATTCCACGGGTTCCGCCTGCGTTCACGCCGTTACCGCACATCCAGAAGGAGACGCTGAGTTCCCCGTCCCGTTCAAGTCCCAGCCTAAACCTGAAGACCCCAATCTCATCGCTCTCACCCTCCCGCTCGAGCACCACCTCACTCCCGGCGACCTGCACCTCGCCATCCAGCAGTACGACCAGCCCAGGGCTGACGAACTCGCCACCCGCACCTTCTCCGAGCCCTCCTCAGTCACCGCCATCGAACTCCACGCAGCAGACAAAACTCTCGTCGTCACCGGCACGCGTCTCGGCCAGATCGACAAGATCACTCTCGGCGATCTCATCTTCACCCCCGCCCCTGACGCCTCGTACGACACCCAGGCGTCCAACTCCTCCGTCCCCGGAACCCTCCACTTCGCTCTCCCAGCCAGCGCGCCCGCTCCTCCCACCCACGTCAACCAAAGCCTCACCGCCAGCATCGCCCTCCGCGACGGCCGCTCCCTCTCTCTGCCGCTTACCGTCTCCGCACCCCGCCCCGTCATCACCCTGCTACGCAAATCAACCCTCCCCGACGCAAGATCCTCCAACATCTACCTCTCCAACCCGGACGATCTCCCGCTCACTTCGCTGCTCACCTTCACGCTCAAGAGCCCCGATCGCTTCCCCCGCAACGGCCAGATCGAGATTGAGACCCTCGACGGAACCCTCCGTACCGTCCTCACCCTCGCGCCCTCCGGCGGCCTGCTTCTGCAGGACCCTCACACCATCGTGGCCACGCTCGATCCTCTTCGCTCCTTTGGCCCCAGCGCCTTTGGAGCCCTGCGGATGCGCGCCATCTACCCCGCCGCCGTCACCAGCCACGGCAATGATCACCACCCCCAGCCAGAGCCCGCAACGGACAATGACGCCGCTGCCCAGCCTGCCAGCCCCACAGCCACCTCCACTGCGGCCGACGACCTTTCCTCCCCCGCCAGCGACTGGCTGCCCCTGGTCACCCTCGTCCGCCTGCCCACCCTCACCCAGCTTCAGTGCTCCCCTGAACCCAGCCAGTCCTGCACCATCACCGGCAACAACTTCTTCCTGCTCCAGGCCATCTCCTCTGCCCCCGACTTCTCAGCGTCCATCCCCGTGCCAGACGGCTACACCGGCACCACCCTCACCGCTCCGCACCTCACCGCCGCAACCATCTTCTTCAAGCTCCGCGACGATCCAGCGAGCATTGACTCCGCGGTTCTCACTATCCCCGCCCCCCCGGTCGTCGCCCACCCCCACCGTCCCGCCCACAACCCTGTCGGAGAACCAGAGACCCCAGGCCCCGACAACACGCCAACACCCGCCACACAGCATCCCGTCATGCCCCCAAAGCCAGAGAGCCCGGCGCCTGTTGCGCCGAGCTCTCCGTCGACCACCTCGCCCTCTGGAATCTAGCCGCCAGCGACCAGATCCTCAGACTTGACGAGTCCCGTCTACACCCTGATCAACTAGCTTGCCGACTCGGTCAGTGGCTCCTGCTGATCATGTGGCAACTTCTGCACCTTGCTATGCTTCACGCTGTAGGTGAAGTAAATCACCAACCCCACCAGCAGCCAGCCCACCACGACGATCTTGGTCAGCGAGGGCAAGGTCCAGATCAAATACAGTGCGCTGACAATTCCCAGGATCGGCACCAGTGGCACCAGCGGCGTCTTGAACGGCCGGTGTAGATGGGGATTACGTCGACGCAGAATCCAGACCCCTGCGCAGACAATTCCGAATGCCAGCAGCGTTCCCATGTTCACCAGCTCGCTCAGCTTGTCGATCGGCAGCATAGCCGGCATGAAGGCCACAATCAGCCCAACGACAATATTCGAAATCCATGGTGTCCGAAACTTCGGATGGATTGAACTCGCCCACTTCCACAGAAGACCGTCCTTCGACATCGAGAAGAACACCCTTGACTGCCCCAGCAGCATTACCAGCATCACCGTTCCCAGCCCGAACACCGCCCCGATCTTCACCAGAATCGATCCCCACCGCACGCCCGTCGCATCGATCCCCACCGCAACCGGGTCAGCAACATTCAGTGCATGGTAGTTCACGAGGCCCGTCAGCACGCCCGACACGAGAATGTACAGAATCGTGCAAAACACCAGCGATCCGAGAATCCCAATCGGCATATCGCGCTGAGGATTCTTCGCCTCCTGCGCCGCCGTCGACACTGCGTCAAATCCTATATACGCAAAGAAGATTGACGCAGCTCCCGCCGTAATCCCCCCAATCCCAAACGCTCCCGGCCCCTCACTCTTCGGAATAAACGGATGCCAGTTGGCCCGCGCCACCTCTGGATGATGCAGCAGAAATCCGACGCCCAGCACCAGAAACACCCCGACAACAAACAGTTTCACGATCACAATCGCCGAGTTCAAATTCGCCGATTCCTCGATCCCGATCACCAGCACCGTCGTAATGGCGAGAATCGCCACAAACGCCACCAGATTGAATACGCCTGTCACATGCGGCAGCCCGTTCGCGTTCATCCCCGTCGGCAGCGATGCCAGCGGCTGCCAGCGGTCGTTATACAGATACAGCACATTGCCGGGTGTCGTCGTCAACTGCGGCGGCAGATGAATATGAAAGTCCTGCAGCAGACCAACAAAGTACCCGCTCCATCCCGACGCCACCGTCGCCGCTCCGAACGCATACTCCAGCACCAGATCCCAACCGATGATCCACGCGACAAACTCACCCAGCGTCGCATAGCCATACGTATACGCCGACCCCGCAATCGGAATCAGCGATGCAAACTCTGCATAGCACAGACCCGCAAACGCGCACGTGATGCCCGCCACGATAAAGCTCAGCACCACCGCGGGTCCGGCATGTTTCGCCGCGGCCTGCCCCGTCAGCACAAAGATGCCCGCCCCAATAATCGCGCCAATACCCAGCGTGATCAGGTTCAGTGGCCCAAGCGCACGCTTCAGCCCCACCTCGCCCTCGTTCTCGGCTTCCTTCAACAACATGGATAGTGGCTTAACCGCCAGCAGATTCGCCATTCTTTCTCGTTCTCCTAATCCCAATCCCTAATGCCTGATCTCTAATCCCTGCTTCTTCCAAACCAAATACACTGGCACACCCAGCAGCACCAGGATCAACCCCGGCCATGTGTATTGCGGCTTATATCGCAACAGTACACCACAAATCCATACAGCCATGACGATATACAGTGCAGGCAGCACCGGATACCCAAACGCCTTATACGGACGTAACGCATCCGGCCGCGTCCTGCGCAGCACAAACAACCCGCCAATCGTCAGCACATAGAACACCAGCACCGCAAAGATCACGTAGTCCAGCAACTGGGAGTAGCTTCCGCTCAGGCACAGCAAACACGTCCACGCCCACTGCATCCACAATGAGTTCACCGGCGTAGAAGACCTCTCGCTCAACCGCCCCGCGCTCTTGAAAAACAATCCATCCCGGCTCATGGCATAGTACACGCGCGCCCCGGCCAGCAGCATTCCATTCACGCACCCGAACGTGGACACCAGGATCGCCACCGCCATCAACTTCGCGCCCAAGCCCGCAAACGCCGATTGCATCACCGCCGTCGCCACCCGGTCCTCGGTCGCAAACTGTATCCCCCGCCCAGCCAGCGTCGTCGCACCCGCTGACCCCACCATCGGCAGCACGCTCAGGTACACAACGTTGCAAGCCACATACAGCAGTAGCACCACCCCCGTACCAACTGCCAGCGAAAGCGGCAGATTCCGCTTCGGATTCCGAATCTCCCCGGCCGTAAACGTAACATTGTTCCACGCATCCGAACTAAACAGCGACCCCACCTGCACCACGGCAATCACGGTAAACACCCCGACATACGCAATCGGGCCGCCCACCCCCACCTGCACCGCATGCTGCGTATGCCACCCCGCATTCGCCCAGAACGCATGCAATCCAGCGCCGAAATTGGCGGCAATCGCGACCGAATTCTTCGCCACCAATCCCACCCCAACAATCCCCATTAACGCCAGCACCTTCGCACTGGTAAACACATTCTGAACCGCCGCGCCCAGCTTCACCCCACGCGTATTGCTCAGCGTCAGCAGCGTAATGATCGCAATCGCCGCAAGGTTCGCCGTATTCAATCCAATGTCCATGTTGCCCAGCACCATCGGCCCCACGCGCCACGCCGGCACGTGCCCGATATGCCACAGCCAATGCTCGGCGCTCACACTCGGAAAGAACACCCCAAGAAACTTTCCAAACGCCACCCCCACCGCTGCAATCGTTCCGGTCTGGATCACGAGGAATAGCGTCCACCCATAAAGAAATCCCCAGATCGGCCCCAACGACTCACGCAGATACACATACTGCCCGCCGGCCTTGGGCATCATCGCCGCAAGCTCCCCGTAACTCAGCGCCCCGATAACCGTCATCAGCGCCGTCACCAGCCACGCCGCAATCAGCAGCGCCGGAGACCCCAGCACCCGGCTCATATCCGCCGGCACAATGAAAATGCCCGACCCAATCATCGAGCCCATCACAATCGCCGTCGCCGAAAATAACCCCATCCCCTGCACAAAGTGGGGAGCACTTCCACCCAGCACAGATTTGTTCTCTTCACCGACGTCTTCGCGCACCTGTGCAGACGAAGCGGAGAGACCTCCAGGGCTAGACGGCACCAACAATTCAGGATTCACGTACCCCAAACCTATCGCAAAATCTCAAGAAAGTCTTCCGCAAGCTTCCTCGGCGTCTCACCCTTCCCCATCAACCCACCAATTACAGCCACCGAATCCGCTCCCGCATCAATCACGCTGCGTGCATTCTCGCGTGTAATCCCGCCAATCGCCACCAGCGGCTTCTTCGTCAGAGCCCGCGCCCGCCGCACTCCCTCCAGTCCAACCACGCTCTCCGCATCCGCCTTCGACGCCGTGGCAAACACCGGTCCCACGGCCACATAATCCGCGCACCCCGCATCCGCCGCGATCATCTGCGCCTCATCGTGCGTTGAAACCCCGATCACGCAAGCTCGTGCGCCCATCAGCGCACGCACATCCTCCGGCGTCATGTCCTCGTGGCCCACATGCACGCTCCACCCAGCCAGCAACGCCAGGTCCGCGCGGTCATTCAGAATCAGCAGGCAATCCCTACCCTCAAATTCCGCCGTAATCTCCTCCACGGCGCACAGCACCTCCTCATGCGTCCCCGTCTTATCCCGATACTGCATCACTCCCACGCCCGCCTGCGCCATCTCCCGCGCAAACTCTCTCACGCTCATTCCACGCGCATCCAGCGTAGCTCGGTCAGCAATCGCATACAGCTTCGGCAACTCCCTCACACCACCTCCGCACGAAGCGCATCCCGCTGGACGCGCGGCCCCTAAGCCTTCTGCTTCTCCCGCTCCAGAAACCTCTCCATAAACTTCGTGTCAAACGTTCCTGCACGAAACTCCGCATCCGCAAAAATCCGCTGATGCAGCGGAATCGACGTATGAATCCCCTGCACGATGAACTGACTCAGCGCCCGCTGCATCTTGTTCATCGCCTCCTCGCGATCCTTGCCATGGCAAACCAGCTTAGCAATCAGAGAGTCGTAATACTGTGGCACGACGCCCTCTGCATACTGCGCCGTATCTACACGCACGCCATTGCCTCCGGGCAGGTTGTACACCGTAATCTTGCCCGGGCTCGGCGTGAACTTCTCCGGATGTTCCGCGTTGATCCGGCACTCAATCGCATGCCCGATCATCTCCGGCTGCTTCGGCACAATCTCATCCAGCCTCTCGCCCGCTGCAATTCGCAACTGCGCCTTCACCAGGTCCACACCCGTCACCATCTCCGTCACGCAGTGCTCCACCTGGATGCGCGTATTCATCTCGATGAAATAGATTGACCCATCTTCATCCATCAGAAACTCGATCGTCCCAGCGTTCCAGTAGCCAATATCCTTCAGCGACCGCCGGATGATCTTGCCCATCTCCTCGCGCTGCTTCGGCGTAATCTGCAGGCTCGGAGCCTCTTCGATCAGCTTCTGATGCCGCCGTTGAATCGAGCACTCCCGCTCACCCAGGCTCATCACGTGGCCATGCTCATCGGCGAGCACCTGGAACTCAATGTGCCGCGGCCGCTCAATAAACTTCTCCATATACAGCGCGCCGTTGGAGAACGCGTTCAGCGCCTCATGCGACGCCTGCTGAAACAGAGCGGGCAGGTCTTCCTTGCTCCTGCAGATTCGCATCCCGCGTCCGCCGCCACCCGCAACCGCCTTCAGCATCACCGGATATCCCACGCTCTGCGCCCACTCCAGCGCCGCGCCCACATCCTGGATCGCTCCATCGCTCCCCGGCAGAATCGGTACCTTGGCCTTCCTCATCGTCTGCCGCGCCGTAGCCTTCTCGCCCATCAGTCGCGTCACCTCCGGCGGCGGCCCAATGAACTTGATATTCGAGGCGCGACACACCTCCGCGAAGTTCGCGTTCTCGCTCAGCATCCCATATCCCGGATGAATCGCATCCGCGCCCGCAATCTCCGCAGCCGAGATCACCGCCGGCACATTTAGATAGCTATCCTTCGACTGCGGCGGTCCAATGCAGATCGCCTCATCCGCAAACCGCACATGCAGGCTGTTGCGGTCGGCCTCCGAGTACACCGCCACCGTGCGAATTCCCATCTCCTTGCACGCGCTGATCACGCGCAGTGCAATCTCCCCACGATTAGCAATCATTACCTTACGAAACATGCTCTGCCCTTACTCTTCTTCGTGATATCCAACGGTGAACCTTCGTCCGTCCGAAACGCTTGTCGCTTTTCTTCGCAGACGGAGGATCTGCTTCTCCTCCGTCGCGACAAACAGCGCACTACTTGATCGCAAACAACGGTTGTCCATACTCCACCGGCTGCTCGCGCTTCATGAAGATGTGCACGATCTTGCCAGCCGCATCGCTCTCAATCTCATTCATCAGCTTCATCGCCTCAACGATACAAAGCACCTTCCCGACCGCGACCGTATCACCCACCTGCACAAACGGCGGCGAATCTGGCGAAGCCGCATCGTAGAACGTCCCCACAATCGGAGATTTCACAATATGCGCCCCAGCCCACGGATCGGCCGCAGGAGCCTCAGGCGCGGCAGCCGCGGCAATACTCAACGGTGCCGCCGCCGCTGCGACCGGGGCAGCCGTAACGGGCGCCGGCACAGGTGCACCAGTCCCCTTCGCCGCCGCCAGCAACGCCGCCATCTGTGCCGCGTCGATTCCCGGCGCAGCCGCCACAGCCTCTCCCGCAAAGCGCAGCGCGACCTTCATATCCGGCCGCTCCATCTCGAACTCGGCGATCCCGTTGGCCTTCAAAAACTCAACCAACTCCTTCAACTCCCGCAAATCCTTACCTTCCGTCCCTGCCATGCGTTCCAACTCCTAAACGTTCGTTTTACGAATCACTGCCGTACAAATTCTCTACATTACAACTCAATCCAGGCCTTCGGACTGGCTGCCGTCAACACCTCGCAGCCGCCCTCGGTCACCAAGACCATATCCTCAATCCGAACCCCGAACGCATTCGCGTCCGGCCCAGACCCTCTGGCGCGAGAGCCTGGCCGCCGAACCCCGCTCGCAGCACCACTAGAAAGATACGCTCCCGGCTCAATCGTTATCACCATCCCCGGCTCCAGCACCTGCTCCTGCTTCGCCGCAATCCTCGGTCCCTCATGAATCTCCAAACCAACGCCGTGTCCGGTCGAGTGCGAAAACTCCTTCTCCAGCCCAGCACCGCGAAGCACCGATCGTGCCGCTTCATCGACCTTGCCGCAGCGCACTCCAGCCGCTACAGCCGCAATCGCCGCCTGCTGTGCTTCCAGCACCGAATGATACACGTCCCACTCCCGCTCGTTCCCGCGCCCCAGGTGCACCGTCCTTGTCATGTCCGAGCAATACCCTTCCAGCACCACCCCAAAATCCAGCGTCACAAAGCCCTGTGCCGGCAGTTTCGCGTCCGTCGCCCGCCCATGCGGCAGCGCCGATCGCTCTCCACTGGCCACGATCGTCTCAAAGCTCATCGCCTCGGCTCCCGCCAGCCGCGCCATAAACTCCAACTGCGCCGCAACCCCCGCCTCCGTCGCGCCCGGCACCACATACTGCAGCACCGCATCGAACAGCCCGCATCCCAGCGCCGCCGCCCGCCGCATCCTCTCAATCTCGTCCTCGTCCTTCACCTGCCGAAGCCTCGCCACCAACCCCTCGGTCGCCACCAGAAAACTCCGCCGCAGCGTCCCCGGTACAGCCTTCTTCATCGACTCCAGCGCCACCACCGTAGTCTGCTCCGCGTCAAATGCGCACTTCTTCACCCCGGCAGCAGCGAGCCACTCCACCGCCTGCACCGCCGGCACCCGCCGGTCAATCACCACGCGCACGCCCTCCGCCTCGGCCTTCGCCTGCGTCGAATACCTCCCATCGGTAAACAGCGCAGCCCGTCCACCCACCAGCGCCACAGCTCCGCTTGACCCCGTAAACCCGCTCAGATAGCGCACATCCGGCGCATGCGTCACCACCAGGGCCTCCGCCCCGGCCGCCACTACAGACCGCATCGCTCTCTTCCGCCGTACCTTTTCGCGCATCTCCCCATTTTACCTTTGTCCTTCCCTCATCACATACCCTGAAGCCTTACTCGTTACCCCCTGCTCCCCGCTCCCGGTATCATGACGTATGCACCGTGGTCTTCCCCCCAACAGCCCCACCCAGTCGCACCATGTCACGCGTCGCGGCTTTCTCAGCTATGCAGCCGCCGCTGCCGGCCTCGGCCTGGCTACTTATTCCGGGACCCACGCCCGCCACGAGTTCGAAATCACTCCCACCACCCTCCCCATCCGCAATCTCCCTGACGCCTTCCAGGGCTTCCGCATCGTCCAGATGAGCGACATTCACCTCGAGGAGTACACCGAGACCTGGTTTCTTGAGCGCATGGTTGCCCAGGTCAACGCCCTTGCCCCCGACCTCGTCCTCATCACCGGGGACTTCGTCACCGTCGGCCCGCTCTCCCTCGAAGTCTCCTGGCGAGCCGCCGGCGTCGCCGCCGAGATCCTCTCCACCCTCAAAGCCCCCCAGCGCTTCGGCGTCCTCGGCAACCACGACGTCAACGTCGGCGCCGAGCACGTTATCCGCCCCCTCGAAGCCCACCGAACCCCCATCCTCGTCGACAGCTATACCCCCATCGAGCGCGGCTCCGACGTCATCTGGCTCTGCGGCGCCAACGACGCCGGAACCCGCATCCCCGACCTCAACTTCGCTATCCCAGCCCGTCCCAACGCCCCAGTCATCTTCATGTGCCACGAACCAGACTACGCCGAGCAGGTCGTCCTCCACCCCCGATTCCCGCTCATCGACCTCATGCTCTCCGGTCACACCCACGGCGGCCAGATTCGCCTTCCCTACATTGGCCCGCTCATCCTCCCCACCATGGGCCAGAAGTACGTCGAAGGCCTCTTCCACTTCGACCACATGCAACTCTACGTCAATCGCGGCATCGGCACCGTCGGCGTTCCCTTCCGCCTCAACTGTCCCGCCGAACTAGCCCACATCACCCTTGTCCGCGCTTAAACAAAAAATGGCCGCGCACCAAAGCGCAGCCCTCACCAACAACTCGAATCGCTCGCTTTCTCTGCGGACCGAGGAACATCTACCGGTTCGAACCTCCTGCCCTACCGAGCGCTGCCCACCGGCTTCTTCTTTCCGGCCACCACCACCGGCCCTGTAGTCGTCACTCCACTCTTCGCATCCATCCAGTTGTCCAGCAGGCTCTTCCGAAACCGCCACCGGTTCCCCAGCTTGAACGCAGGCACAAACCCCTCCGACGCATACCGGTAAAGCGTATCCCCGCTGATCCCCAGGTAATCCGACGCCTGACGAATATCCATCACCTCGCGGAGCGCCAACTGTCCTTGCGTTGTTCCTGCTGCCATGAACGTCTCCAATCCTGGGTGAATCTTCCGGAATTACCCGTGCACCCCCTGTTGTACCTGCTTTTCCACAGGCCGACAAGGCTTTTGTTCAGCCCACCACCTTCCATCGCCACTCTTAATCAACTGGTACACAGCCCAACTCGATTCCGCCTGCGCCCGAATCTCACTGCAACTACAACATTAATAAACAGCCACAAGTCATTGTAATTATTGCTACTCCATAACATTATCAATCCGAACGCAAGCCATAAATTCCACCGCTCAACGCTATTCACCAGCCGTCGGAGGCTTCCCGCTCCGTTTGGGCTCCCACTTCTTGCGTTCGGCAACGAGCTTGGCCTCGTTCGGAAGAACAGCCGGAGGGGTCACATCAGCCGCCTCAGGCTTCTCCACCTCTGCTACCTGCGCGGCATCCACCGCGGCCGTCTGCTCCACAGGCAGCACACTAGCCGCAGCAGCCTTCGGAGCCCACTTCTTCCGGGTGCTCACAACCGGCGCAGCCGACGGAGCCTCCGCCACAGCGGGCGCAGCACTGGCCGCAATCTGCGGCACCACAACCTCTTCCACCGCGACACTCACAGGAGGCACCGCCTTAGCCTCAGCCGCAATCTCCGCCTGCGCAGCCGGAGCCTGCACCGCCGAAGCCTGCGCCACCGTCTCGCCCGCACGCCGCAGCACGCTCTCCAGCAGCAACTCGGCCACATCCTTCACGGCAATCCTGCCAGCATCGCCTTTGCCCGGCGTGCTCTCCAGCATGCTCTTGCAGAACGGGCACCCCACGGCCAGTACCGTCCCCTCTCCATGCCCATCCAGCCTCTGTTCCGCCTCGCGATAGCGGTTATCCGAGATCCGCTCCGCCCCCGCCTCTTCTTCCTTCCAAAACTGCCCACCACCCGCGCCACAGCAGAACGAGTTCTCTCTCTTCCTCTCCAACTCCACAAAATCATTCGTCAGCACGCGGAGCACATTGCGCGGCGCGTCATACACCCCGCCATGCCGTCCCAGGTAACACGGGTCATGGTATGTCACCGCCGACGCGCTCGCCTCCACCACCAGCCGTCCCTCCGCCACCAGCGACTCTAGGTACTCCGTATGGTGCACGACCGTGAAGTCCCCGCCGATCTGCTTGTATTCCTTGCCAATCGTATTCATGCAGTGTGGACAAGTCGCCACAATCAGCTTCGGTCGCACCGCCGTCAGCGTCGCCACATTCTGGTCCGCCAGTTGCCGATACAGATACTCGTTCCCTGCCCGCCGCGCGCTGTCGCCCGTGCATCGCTCCTGTTTACCCAGCACCGCAAAGTTCACTCCCGCGCGCGTCAGCAACTGCACAAACGCCCGCGCGGTCTTCTGCGACTGCGGATCATAACTTGCCGCGCACCCCACCCAGTACAAAACATCCGGCGCAGGATTCTCCTCCACCGTCGGCACCACCAGTCCCTCGGCCCACGCCATACGTTGATCGTGATTGATCCCCCACGGATTATTCGCCCGCTCCATCCCCCGAAACGCCGTCTGCAACTGCGTCGGAAACTCGCCCTCGATCATCACCTGGTGCCGCCGGATGTCGATAATGTCCAGCATCTGCTCATTCTGCGTTGGACAGACCTCCATGCAGGCACCGCACGTCGTGCAAGCCCATGCGGCCTCCGCCGGCAGCGCAAACCCCAGCAGCGGCCTCGGACTCTCCTTGCCCTCCTCAAATCCCGCCCCACTCCGCGCCAGCGAGTTCAACTCCATCCGCTTGTTGATCTCCAGCGCCGCCGGGCTCAGCGCCTTTCCCGTAGCTGCCGCCGGACAAACATCCTGGCACCGGTTGCATTGGATACATGCATACGCATCCAGCAGCCGAGGCCACCCCAGATCCTCCAGCCGCTTCGCCCCGAGCTTCGGCTCCTCGGTTTCGAGATTCACCTCCAGCGCAGGCAGCACCCCCGACGAAGCCTCCCGCGCCACCATGTACTTCACCGGCGCCATCATCAGATGTACATGCTTCGTATACGGAAAGTACATCAGGAACAGCAGCACGCTCCCCAGTGCACCCCAATACCCAAACACGCGCCACGCCTCCGCGTTCGCAGGTGTAAACGCATGTGAGAGCAGCGTAGCAAACGGCTGAAACCGGTCCGACCCCTCCATCGCGAGCTTCGCGCCCGCTCCCACCGCCCGGCTCCCCACATGGAACAGGATGAACCCCGAAACAATCAGCGAATCCCGAGTGATATATCGCCGCCGCACATCCTCATGCAGCATCGTCCGTTCATTGAACCGAAAATCGCGCCCGCTTGGCAGCAAAAATCTCCGCAGCACCAGTGCAATCACACCCACCATTACCAGCGTGCTGAAGACGTCCGCCAGCAGGTTATAGCTCGCCCCCGCCAAATTCGCGGACGAGATCGAAACCGGGAAAAATCCCTCCAGCGCATCAATGCAATTCACCAGGATGTAGAAGCTGAAGCCATAAAAAATTAACGAGTGAAAGAAGCTGACCACTGGCCGCTTGCGAAACGTCCGGTTCTGCAGCAGCGTCGTTGTCAGCGCATACCAGGTCCGCGCAGCCAGCCGATCCCACCGCGCATCCGCATCCGCACGCCCGGCTGCAATCCGCCGATACAGCCGGTAGAATCCCCAGAGCCCCATCAACCCCGTAACAACCGCGAACACCACAAAGGCAATCTTCTGCGCGAATGGAAGCATCGAACTCACCCATACATCTCTCGCCAGGCTCTTACGGCCCAGCGCTTACTTGCGCAGCGCCTGAATCACCGCAGGGACAATCTCTTTCACATCGCCCACAATACCGTAATCCGCAATCTTGAAGATAGGCGCGTCCGCATCCTTATTGATCGCGACAATACATTTGCTCTTGTTCATCCCGGACAGATGCTGCACAGCGCCTGAAATCCCGACCGCAATATAGGCCTTCGGTTGCACAGTCTTCCCCGTCTGCCCCACCTGTTCCGCATACGGCCTCCAGCCTGCATCCACCACAGCGCGCGTAGCTCCAATCGCCGCTCCCAGCGGATCCGCCAGCCCTTCCACCAGTTGCGTGAAGCCCTCCGCACTCCCAACGCCGCGTCCGCCCGCAACCACGATGTCCGCCTCGCCCAATGCGATGCGCCCGGTCTTCTCCTTGGTGCTTCCGGTGATCACCAGCCGCCGCTTCGGCAACTCCAGGTCCACATCGAACTGCTCGGCCACCGAACTCCCCGGCACAGCCGCAGCAAACGCCCCCGGTTTCACCGTCGCAACAATCACAGCTCCCTGTGCCTCTACTCGCTCCGTAACCCGCGTCAGGTAGGTGTAGTGCTCCGCATGCAGCACTCCTCCCTCATCTTTCAAGCTGATCACGTCCTCCAGCAACGGCGCATCCAGCTTCACCGCAACCCGCGGACTATACTCCCGCCCGCTGCGGCTGCCCGCAATCATCACCACCTCAGCCTCACCCTCGGTAGCAATCTGGGCCACAGCCGCAGCCCAAATCTCCGCATCATACTGCGCCATCTCCGGCGTATCGGCAACCAGCACCTGGTCAGCCACCAACGCGGCAGCACCAGCCACCGAGACCACACCACTCCCCAGCACCAGCGCCGTCACCCCGCCCTCACGCTGCAATCCGCGTGCCGCCGTCACCAACTCATACGCACTCTTGCTCAGCGAACCGTTCGCATGTTCCGCAACAATCAAAATCATCCAATCACCCCTGCTTCTTCCCGCAACATCTTCACTAACTGGGCAGCAGCCGCAGCCGCGTCCTTACCGTCCAGAATCTTCTTCAACCGTTCCTTCACCTGAATCTCCACGCCGCTGATCTTCAGCTTCGGAGCAACGCTAAAACCCTCCAGCGTCTCCTTGCGAATCTCCTTCTTCTTCGACTTCATAATGTTCGGCAGCGTCGGATAGCGCGGCTCATTCAACCCCTGCTGCGTCGTCACCACCGCCGGAAGTGCCACCTCGAACGACTCACTCCCCTCATCGGCCTCATGCTTTCCTACCAGCATCGTGCCATTCAACTCCAGCGCGCTGGTCCACGTTGCCTGCGGCCATTGCAACCGCTCAGCGGTCGCCGCTCCCAGTCCCTGGCTATCCCAATCCGCCTGCTGGCCACCGCAAAAAATCAACTCTGCCTGCTCCGTTTTTGCAATCTGCGCCACCACCGCGCTCAGCGCAATCACATCCAGCGCCACATCGGTGACCACATGAATCCCGCGGTCCGCACCCATCGCCAGCGCCGTCCGCAGCGCCTCCTCGGCCCTCGCCGTCCCCACCGCGACAGCAATAATCTCAGCCTCTGCACCATGCTCCCGTAGCCGCAGCGCCTCCTCCACGCCATACTCGTCCATGGTGTCCATCACCAGCTTGCTGCCTTCCAACTCCACCGCGCCATTCCGGACTCTAACGCTCTCTTCTGCGTCGAGAACCTGGCGAATCAACGTCAAAATTCGCATCATTCCACTCCTGCCCTATCCTGTTGCGCATTGTCTCCACTAGGATGGCAACGCCATGATTTGCCCGCTACACTTCTGATCTGTTAATTTACCCTCGGGTAGAATAACTACGCAACCCTTTTCCGGAGAATCTTTACCTATGAACGCACAAGCCGCTGAAATGTCCCTCCCGACGCCTCTCTCCACTCTCACACCCGAGGAGCAAATCCTGCAGGAAACCGTCCGCAGGTTCGCGCGCAAGGAGATCGCACCGCTGGTCCGCGAGATGGATGAAGCTCAGAAGATGAAGCCCAGCCTCATCGCGCAACTCTTCGACCTCGGCTTAATGGGCATCGAAATCCCCGTTGAATACGGCGGCGTCGGCGGCTCCTTCTTCAGCTCCATCCTCGCCGTCGAGGAGATCTCCGCGATCGATCCCGCCATTGGCGTCCTGGTCGATGTCCAGAACACCCTCACGGTCAATGCCGTCCTGCGCTGGGGAAACGAAGCGCAGAAGCAGCACTACCTCCCGCGCATGGCCACCGACACCGTCTGCTCCTACGCCCTCTCGGAGGCCAGCTCCGGTTCCGACGCCTTCGCACTCACAACCACCGCGCGTCCCGACGGCAGCGACTACATCCTGAACGGCCGCAAGCTCTGGATCTCCAATGCCGCCGAAGCTGGTCTCTTCATCGTCTTCACCACCATCGACCCTGCAGCAGGCTACAAGGGCATCACGGCCTTCCTCGTCGAACGCGACACTCCAGGTTTTACCGTCGGCAAGAAAGAAGACAAGCTCGGCATCCGCGCCTCCTCCACCTGCGAGCTTCTCTTCGACGACTGCCGCGTCCCCGCCGCCAACATCCTCGGCGAGGTCGGCAAAGGCTACAAGATCGCCATCGAGACCCTCAACGAAGGCCGCATCGGCATCGCAGCGCAACTCCTCGGCCTCGCCACCGGCGCCTGGACCCACGCCGTCAAGTACAGCCAGGAGCGCCGCCAGTTCGGCAGGCCCATCGCCGAGTTCCAGGCGGTGCAATTCGCCCTCGCTGAGATGGCCACCGACATCGAAGCAAGCCGCCTGATGGTCTACAACACCGCCCGCAGAAAGCTCGCAGGCCTTCCCTTCCTCAAAGAAGCCGCTATGACCAAATACTTTGTCTCGCAGGTAGCCGAGCGCGTCGCCAGCAAAGCCGTAGAGATCTTCGGAGGCTACGGCTTCGTCAAAGATTACCCCGTAGAAAAGCTCTACCGTGACGCAAAGATCGGCACCATTTACGAAGGCACCTCCAATATGCAGCTAGCCACCATCGCCAAGCAGGTTCTCCAAAGCTAGGCTATCTTCCCCGCAGGTTTACAACCACGATTTGTCATCTCTCCGCTACGTCAAACGGCCTTATCGTTTGGCGTAGCAGAGAGGCGCGCAGTTTGCTCGCACCGGCTCGCTGCACCGCATCGAGAATCGGCTCAAATCCCCTTTTTAAGAGCTTGTTGAAGAAGAGGCCACAGGCGCAGTTTTGCTGAGTTGCGGCATGGTTCGGTGACGAGATTTCGTTTGAATTGGCTCTGTAAGTTCGTTTTATAGGCTAGCTGACGTTGTCTGGAGCG
>JAJYBU010000076.1 GCA_021778845.1 Acidobacteriota bacterium | reverse complement strand
ACGCAGTTAGCTCCGCAGGAGCCAGCATGTCCGGCTTGAAGCCCGCAATCGCCACAAACCCCGGCTCATCGCCCAACGCCTCCGAGATGCGATTCCAGAGGAAGAACGGCGAAGTCGTCGGCAGCAGTATCATCTTCCGCTCCGGCAACGGCATCGCAAAGTACGTCCCCCACGTCAGCAGCACCAGGCACGCCCCCACGGCACTGAAAAGATAGACTGGGGAATACAGGGACTCAACACCTCGAGTCGCGATCCAGGCAGACTCGAGTAGGTTAGCCACTCCGTATATCCCAAGTCCCAAGCTCACGCCAAAGATATGGCTTCTGTAGGTAAGCCCCAAATAGCGGGTGGAGAAACAGACGAACAGTAACAGGCAGAGCATGAGCACGCTAACGCCTTGCTCAATTTGGCTGATCAACGCTAAGGCATGAGCAGGTCCCTGTGTTGCCATATGTGGTCCTACAGCTGCCCCAACTGAAAGAATCAGCGAAACACCCATGACCCAGCGGAAGATGAGCTTGCCCGCCCGGTGCAATCCCTCTAGCGGCCTCATCGCCTGGCGGAAGACGCTGTAGATAACCAGCAAAATCAGAGCATACTCTGCAAAGAAGTATACCCAAAAAGAATACACATAGATGGCGTAACAAAGAGGCTTAGGTATTCCCATAGCTTGCCGGTAAAACAAGCATAGAACTGCGGTGAAATTTCCAAGACCCCAGGTCGCTAGAAGTACGGCCAAACCCACGTGCTCGCGAACCAGTCGCCTGCGCCAAAGGACAGCGATCACCCCCACCGACAAGAGGGACACCGCAAACAGTGCATATTTAAGAAATACCTTTGTATCCACAGCTGACGCCTCCCGCTACAAACAATGTAATCGTAGATGGGAGGCGGTGCAATGTTTATATGAAAAATTCTGTTCTAAGAAACTACAGGCGCTGGATTAGTCCATGCCGCAGTATCCGCTGCTGGCGCTGCAACCAGCGGCCGGGATGTTCGCCACAACAACGGTCGGGACGATGACCTTCGACGCCTTGGTCGCCTGGGTGGTCGCGGCCGACGAGATGGACGAGGCGCTGAATCCTACGACTGCGAGGGCGACGACGAAGGTGCGAATGGCGATGTTTTTCATTTTGCGTATTTCTCCTTGGCGGTATAAAAAGATTTCTAAGATTTCTCTGGACAAACCAGATAGACACAACATAGAGTGATAGAAATGGTAAGTCCATCCATATCAACAACATAACCATGTACTCTTTAGTTAACGTTACTGAGGTAATTAGATTACGTTAATCAAGTTACTGGTAGTTACCTTGGTTCAGTTTTGATGGTGACCACGGCGTCGCCTCTTTAGTTCTTTTCCGCTCTTAGGTACATACGACTGCTAAGCATCCTGCTTCTCGCTCGCAGCCATGACCTCGACTGCGAGACCATGTTGCAGGGCAGCGTAGAGGCTACAGATCGCTCCTCCTGCAGCGCTGCGCCACCTCCCACGGCTCCCGCGCGTATGCTCGTCTTAGACCATGGCCCGGCCCCCATATCCCCGCGCTGATCGCCACCTGCCCTCCCGCAGCGACCGCGACCTGCTGGCCCGCATCAGCCGCTCCGCTAGCGGCAAGGTCGGCTACAAACAACTCATCCGCGAACTCGGCCTCGGTGGCGGCCGGGAGCGTCGTCTGCTCGTAGAGCAACTCACCCGCCTGGTCGCCCGCGGCGAACTCACCCGCGCTGGTGATGACATGTGGGCTATCCCAAAGCGCGAACCCCTTGTGCATCAGCCGCTTACGACATCCGAACGGAACGGCGGCCAAGGTGGCCGATGGGACGGCATGGAGGCTGCCGCGCGTGGAGGCCGCGAGCGGCTGGTCAGTGGCCGCCTCGATTTGCATCGGGATGGGTTCGGGTTTGTCCGGCCTGAAGCGCCTGCGTCCCAAAGCCGTGCTGAGAGGGGCGATTTGCAGCCCAACATTGCGTTGAGATCGCACCAAAAACAGGAAGACATCTTCATCCCGCCCAATGAGATCAACGGGGCCATGCAGGGCGACTTAGTCCTTGTAGATGAAGCACTTCCGGGGCGCGATGGACGCCGTTCCGGGCGCATTGCCCGCGTTCTCACTCGCCGCAACCCCACCATCGTCGGCATCTTCCACTACGCACGTCCTCATCAACGCGCTGATTCCATTACACTTACAGGCAATTACGTCACTCCGCTCGACGAGCGAATCGGGGGCGCCATCGCCATCGCCAGCGGCGATGAAATCCTCTCAGATGGGTCGGAATCGCCACACCGGATGCTCGGAGACGAGGCTCGACGAGCCCTGCAAGCTGCTGAATCGAAAGACCCTAAGCACCCACTGGAAGGGATGGCCGTGGACGTCGAGATCACCAGTTTCCCCACTCCAGGGCGGCCAGCGCGGGGGCGGGTGATTGAAGTGCTGGGTCCACCCGAGGCGTTCGGTGTTGACGTCGAGATCATCATCCGTAAACATCACATTCCACATACTTTCCCGGCACCGGTGCTGGCTGAGGCGGCTGACCGGGCGCTCGAGACGGTTGCGTCCGTTGACCCGGAAGTGCTTGAAAACAGGGAGGATTTCCGTGGATTGCCAATTGTCACCATCGACGGAGAGACGGCGCGGGACTTCGATGACGCGGTGCTGGTGCGTCGTATGTCCAATGGAAACAATGAGTTGCAGGTTCATATTGCCGACGTGAGCTGGTACGTACGGACGGGTTCGGCGCTGGATACGGAGGCGCGGCTGCGCGGAACCAGCGTGTACTTCCCTGATCGGGCCGTTCCGATGCTGCCTCACGCGCTCTCAAGCGGCATGTGCAGCCTGCTCCCAAATGAAGACAGGCTTGTACTTAGCTGCATCATGGAGATCGATCCGGAGGGCGAGATCGTCGCCTACCGGCTGGCTGAGGGAGTGATCCGCAGCGTCCGGCGAATGACCTACACCAGCGTTCAACACTGCATCAACGCGGGCGCAACTGGCGAAAGCAGTGCAGTCTCAGCGCAAACTTGGGCTGCAAATCGATACTCTCAGCACGGTTTTCGTGCTCCGACCGCGGAAGACCTCGCGGAACGGGAGCGGGTGGGGGCCGAGCACCCGGAGTTGCCAGCCGCCTTCGACGCGATGCTCGACCTGGCGCTGAAGCTGAATGCGAAGAGGGTGCGTCGTGGGTCGATAGATTTTGACCTGCCGGAGCCGATCGTGGAGTTCGATCCAGATGGGAACATGAAGGCCATCGTGCGGTCAGAGCGGGGGTGGGCGCACCGGTTGATCGAGGAGTTCATGCTTTCGGCGAATGAGTGTGTGGCGCATTGGCTGGAGGGACGGGGATTGGATCGGGGTGGGGTGGCTTCGATCTATCGGATCCATGAGATGCCGGACCCAAAGCGGATTGTGGATTTTGAGGAGACGGCGGCGGGGTTTGGGCACTCGCTGGGGCTGGGGAATCTGCCGGTGAAGAAGTTGACGATGAAGTCGGACCGGAGGGATTCGAGGCAGAGGTCGGCGCGGGGGAGGGACTCGCGGGCGACGGAGCAGCACGAGATTCCTGAGAGCATTCCGGTGACGCCGCAGATGTATCAGAAGCTGGTGCGGCGGATCAGCGGGACGCCGGAGGAGCGGATCCTGGCGTACCTGATGCTGCGGTCGCTGAAGCAGGCGCGGTACGCGGAGAAGAACGAGGGGCACTTTGCGCTGGCGTCGCCTTCGTATACGCAC
>JAJYBU010000021.1 GCA_021778845.1 Acidobacteriota bacterium | reverse complement strand
GCAAACGGCCTGCTGTCTCCATACTTCCTCCTGGAAACAGCACACCCGTCCATAGCTTCACCATCCAGTATCAACACGGATGCCGACACTACTCAGATAACACCCGCGTTCATGCGATTGCCCTGGGCAAGCGCCAGGGAACCCGTTGTGGGTGCATGGCATCTGTAAAATGGAAGGACCTACGCGATGAGAGAAGGCCATGGTGCCGGGCTTGGCGGGATGGTGCGAGCCACGGAGATGAGTTGACGAGAGATGGCGGCTGGCGAATTTGAAGGTTGAGAGGAAAGCGGCGTTGGCGCGGAGCGAGGGTTTGAGCGAGCGCGAGATGAAGCGACTCCCCGCGCGCCTGCTGGAGGTTGGGGAAAGCGTGCGCCGGTGCGGGTGGATACGTCTGTACCGCACGGGCAAAGGACGCGCGTTTGGGACCGCGGCGCTGTGGGCGACGCTGCTGGTGTTGGGCTGTGCGGCGGGGATGGTGAGCGCGCAGAGCGTGGGCCCAAGCGCAAGCGCAACTACAGCTTTGACAGCGGCTCCGGGTGCGCAGGCGGTGGCGAATGTGCTGCCGGCACTGCCGGTGAGCCTGTGGTCCAGGGCCGGAGCTGCGGTGACGGCGGTGCAGTTTGAGGGCGTCACGTTTGGCGCGAAGGATGCGATCTTTTCGGAACTGCAGCAGAAGGCTGGAGAGCCGCTGGACCCGGACAAGGTGCGGATGGATGAGCGGCGGTTGTTTGCGACCGGGATGTATGTGGACATTCGCGTGGAGGTGGTGGCGGCAGGGAGTGGCGTGGCGGTGGTCTATGTGGGCGAGCCGCGGTACTTTGTGGGGCGGGTGCAGATTGTGGGAGTGAAGGAGGACCGGCTGTCGGCCGTGCTGGAGTTTGCGACGCGGCTGGACCCGGGTGTGCCATTTACCGAGGCTTCGCTGCCGACGGCGGTGGAGGCGGTGAAAGAGTCGCTGGCGGAGAACGGATTTTTTATTCCGACGGTGGCGATGACGACCGAGGTGGATACGGTGGGGCACCAGGTGAATGCGACGTTCACGGTGAATACGGGGCCGCAGGCGCATGTGGGCAAGGTGCAGGTGGGCGGGCCGGATCCGGGGATCGACGTGGCGACGTTCCGGAAGAAGGGACACCTGAATTGCGGATGGCTGACGGAGGGGTTCGATAAGACGTTTGGGAAGACGTGTATTGCGAAGGTGACGCGCGAGACGACGAGCAATGCGCTGTCGGGTGTGCGGTCGTACTACCAGAAGCAGGACCGGCTGGAGGGAACGATCAGTCTGCAGGAGTCGACGTATGCAGCGCCGCGCAAGCAGGTGGACTACGACTTCACGGCGAATCAGGGGCCGGTGGTGGAGGTGGTGGTGAATGGGGTGAAGCTCTCGAAGGCGCGCACGAAGCTGCTGGTTCCGGTGTATGAAGAGGGAGCGGTGGACCGTGATTTGCTGAATGAGGGAGCGTTCAACATCAAGGACTATATGCAGCAGCGCGGGTACTTCAATGTGACCGACACGGTGCAGTTGAAGGGCAGCGGGACAGGGCATGTAGAGGTGTTGTACACGGTGGATGCGGGCACCAAACATAAGGTGACGGCGGTGAGGATCAAGGGGAATAAGTACTTCGATCGCGGGACGCTGGAGGATCTGCTGCGGGTGAAGAAGGCGGATGCGTATCAGCGCAGTGGACGGTACAGCGCGCAGTTGGTGGCAGCGGATGCGGACTCGATCGAGACGCTGTATCACGCGAATGGATTCAGCCAGGTGAAGGTGACGTCGGCGGTGAAGGAGATCGATACGGGGGCGAATGGGAAGCCGCTGAAAGAGCCGCAGATTGAGGTGATGTTCACGGTGGTCGAGGGGCGGCAGCAGAAGTTTGGCGACGTGGATCTGATGGGCGTGGCGACGGAGCGGAGGACGGCGGTGAAGGCGCTGCTGAGCTCGCAGACGGGACAGCCGTTCTCGCTGATTACGCTGTCGAGCGACCGCGATGCGATTCTGACGTACTACCTTGCGAATGGGTTTGACCAGGCGACGGTGGAGATTGCGCAGCAGGTTTCGAGCAAGGATGCGTCGCGGACGGACGTGGAGCTGACTGTAACGGAGGGGCAGCAGGTGTTTGTGGACCACGTGCTGCTGTCAGGGCTGGTGCACACGCGGCCGAAGGTGGTGGAGAGCCAGGTTCTGGTGCATGCGGGGGATCCGCTGGATCAGTCGGCGCTGCTGCAGACGCAGAGGAATCTGTACAACCTGGCGCTGTTCAGCGAGGTGAATGCGGCGGTGCAGAATCCGATGGGCCATGCGCCGGACAAGAACGTGCTGGTGCAGTTGACCGAGGCGAAGCGGTGGGATGTGACGTACGGCTTCGGGTTCGAGGCGCAGACGGGAACGCCGGGGATTGTGACGGGGCAGACGCGGGGAACGACGGCGGCGCAGAATGGGCAGGCGGGTGTGAGCCCGCGGGTGTCGCTGGATGTGTCGCGGATTAATCTGCGCGGGACGCAGAACTCGCTGACGCTGCACTCGACGTACGGGCTGCTGGAAGAGGTGGCGATGCTGAGCTTCAATGTGCCGCAGTTTTTCGGGTATCGGAACCTGACGGGGATGATCTCGGGTGGGTACTCGAATGTGCAGGACATTACGACGTTTGCGTCGTCGACGCTGCAGGGCGATGTGCGGATAACGCAGAAGGTGAAGCGGGCGGACACGTTTATATACGACTTTCAGTACCGGCGGGTGTCGGTGAATCCGAGCTCGCTGGAGATTACGCCGAACCTGATTCCGCAGTTATCGGAGCCGGTGATTGTGGGCGGGCCGGACATTACGTACCTGCATGACACGCGCGATCCGAGCGCACTGAATGCGGGGAAGGGGCAGTATCTTTCGGTGGAGGAGTTCCTGGCGACGTCGAAGTTCGGATCGCAGGCGGACTTCAATAAGGTAGATGTCAGCGAGTCGACGTATTACACGTTTGGCAAGCGGAAGTATGTGTTTGCGCGCAATCTGCGGGTGGCGTTTGAGAAGTCATGGGGGCCGAATCCGAATGCGTATAACGCGGGCAATCAGATTGGAGTGATTTCGACGGCGTGCTCGGGAACGCTGCTGGAAACGAACCCGACATGCAACTCGGTGCCGCTGCCGGAGCGGCTGTATGTGGGCGGTGAGTCCTCGCATCGTGGATTCGGCATCAATGATGGAGGGCCGCGGGATTTGACGACGGGATTTCCGGTGGGCGGATCGGGCGCGGTGGTGAATTCGCTGGAGCTGCGCATGCCGCCACCGACGCTGCCGCTGGTGGGCGACAGTATTTCGTTTGTGCTGTTCCATGATATGGGCAACGCGTTTGAATATCCGGGCGACATGTTCAAGAGCATCAAGCACTTTCGGCAGCAGGACAAGACGGCGTGCAGAGATCTTGCGGGACCGATTGCGGCGGCGGGTGGCGTGGCGGCGAACGCAGTGGGCTCGTGCAACTTCAACTACTACTCGCATGCGGTGGGAGTGGGCGTGCGCTATGGGACGCCGGTGGGGCCGATCCGGCTGGACTTCAGCTATAACCTGAATCCGACGATTTATCCGGTGTTTGACGACTATACGGGAGCGCTGCCGTATGTGGGGCAGGCGAATCATTTCAATTTCTTCTTCAGCATTGGACAGAGCTTCTAGACGATGACGGGACGCGCGGCACAACACGAGCGGAGACGATGGGCGAGCGGGAGGATGCTGCTCGCTGCTCTCGTGATGCTGCTGGCTGCTCTCGTGATGCTGCTGGCTGCTCTCGTGATGCTGCTGGCGCTGCTGCCAAGGGCGAAGGCGCAGAGTGCGGCGCCGGCTGCCGGGCAGACGCCTTCGGTGGCGCAGTCGCAGTCGCCGGCAACGGTGATGGTGATGCCGAAGCTGCCGGGAATGCCTGCTGTGCAGGGGGTCGAGGTGGATCGCGTGGTGGCGGTCGTGAATGGTCAGTTGATTCTGGACAGCGATGTCGATCGGGAGCGGAGATTTGCGGCGCTGCTGCCGTATGGCGAGGCCAGCGAACCCTATAGCCGCGATGCGGCGATCGAACGGTTGATTAATCGGGACCTGATTCTGCAGCAACTGGCGTTGCAGCCGGTGGAAGATGTCACGATGCAGGCCGCGGCGAAAGACCTCGACGCGCTGCGGACATCGCTTCCGGCGTGCAAGGAATATCATTGCGAGACGCAGGCGGGGTGGGAGAGGTTTCTGGCGACGGAGGGATTCACGGAAGACAGCCTGACCAGGCTGTGGCGGCAGCGCATGGAGGTGATGGCGTTCATCGAGATGCGCTTCCGGATGGGGATCAAGATATCACCGGAGGAGGTTCAGGAGTACTACACAAAGACGCTGCTGCCACAGTATGCAGCGCAGCATGTGACGCCGCCGCCGGTGAGGGCGATTGCGAGCCGCATTCAGGAGGTGCTGCTGCAGGAGCAGGTGTCGAAGCTGCTGGATGACTGGCTGGAGAGCCTGCGCGCGCAGGGCGATGTGGTGGTGCGGCATCCGGGAGAGGAGACGCCATGAGCGAGGATGTTGGAGCAGGCTCGACTCCTGTGCCGGAGGGTTCCGCTGCGCCGTTGACTCCTGCGCCACCGCCGACTCCTGCGCCACCGCCGAGTGCTGCGCTGCCGCCGAGTGCGAAGAAGGGCAGCTTTGTGCTGCGGGTGTTTGGATGGAGCGTTGGGGTGGTCGTTGCACTGGTGATCCTGCTGGCTGTGGGAGCGACCTGGTACACGGGCACGGCGGACTTTCAGCGGCGGGTGGGCGACGAAGTCGTTACGACGCTGGAGAACGCGACGGGCGGACGCGTGGAGTTGCGGCACCTCTCGTTCAGCCTGTGGCACCTGGCGATTGAGGCGGATGGGCTGGTGATTCATGGCACCGAGGCGCCGGGGGAGATGCCGTATCTTTCGGCGTCGAAGATTTTTTTGCGGCTGCATCTCAACATGATCCTGACGCATATTCGCGGGCTGGGGCCGCAGTCGCGGATCAGCCTGCGGTACCTGCGCGTGGAAGAGCCGCGAGTGCACTTGATTGTCTACAAGGATGGGCACACGAACCAGCCGACGCCGAAGCATCCGAACACCAGCAACCAACCGGTGGAGGATACGCTGCTGGACCTGCAGGCCCGGAAGGTGGAGCTGGTGCATGGGCTGGCGGTGCTGAATGACAGGGCGATTCCGTTCGACATGACGGCGAAGAACCTGAATGCGGAGGTGCAGTATCTGCGCGCAACCGATCGCTATGGAGCGACGATTGACCTGGCGGACCTGCGGACGAAGATGGCGGTTGAGCCGGAGGTGCAGTCGAAGTTGCACGTGACGGCGGAGCTGGGACGCGACATGATGGCGCTGACGAACCTGGAGTTCTGGAGCGGTGCGGAGGGAGCTGCAGGAACGGCGGCGGCCCACCTGGTGGCGAAGGCGGAGCTGAAGCACTTTGCGCATCCGGAGTGGGAGGGTTCGGCGACGGGAAGCGTGGGGCTGCTGCAGTTGAGCTATCTGACGGATGCGCAGGGGCTGGACTCAGGGACGATGGACCTGAATCTGCATGGGCACAACTGCGTTGCGCAGCCGGCGGCGGCACCGCAGCGGCCGCGCTTCTGGCAGCGGCATGGGAAGACGCATGCTGCAACGATGCCGCAGGGCATGGCAGAGGATAACGATTGCGCTGAGGGGTTTCTGGTCGTTGGGACGATGAAGGTTCACCAGGGCGGATACCACAATCCGTTTGTGCGGGTGCAGGGGGTGGATGGCGGAGCGCAGTTGCGGATTACGTCGTCGGAGCTGGCGTTTACGCAGATGAGCGGAGCGTTGAAGAGCGGCGGGAGTGCGCGGGGCGAGTTGACGATCGAGGACTGGCTGAGCAATGCGCCGGGGGATTCGGCGACGGGTTCGGCGGCGGGGACGAAGGCGAATGTGAGTGCGAAGAGCATCGGTGCGAGAGGGCCGGTGAAGTCGGCGAAGGCGTTGCAGCAGGCAATCGTGAAGGGCTCGCATGCGTATCTTACGGCGACGGTGGACCGCGTTCCGCTGCGCACGATCATGGAGATGGTGGAGCCTGAGCACTACGGGGACCTGGGGTTCGATACGGCGATTACGGGGCCGACGACGGTGACGTGGGGGGATCCAGCTTCGCCGGACCTTCCTGACACGGTGCAGGTGCAGGCGGACCTGACGTTGACGCCGACGGGCGCGGTGCGCAAAGGAGCACGGTCAAATGTGCCGGTGACGGGCGAGATCGTGGGCCATTACGACGGACTGGCTGAGGTGGTCAATCTTCCGCATATTTCACTGCACTCACCGCAGAGTTCGCTGGTGGGAAGTGGGGTGCTGGGCGTGGCCAATAGTGATCCGCTGACGAAGCTGCAGGTGCATATGCAGACGCGGGAACTGGGCGAGTTCGATCAACTGCTGTATACGCTGGAGTTTGAGATCAACGGGAGAAAAGGCAGGGCGGCGATTCCGGTGGCGCTGCATGGGACGGCGGACTTTGTGGGCACGACGAGCGGCCCGATGCTGAACCTGGAGGCGAAGGGGCACCTTGCGGCGAATGACCTGGCGCTGCAGTTGGGAACGATGGATGCGAGCCTGGCGGATGTACACGTTGACTCTCTGGTGGGCAACATCGACTACTCGCCGAATGGAGGCTTGATGGTGGCCTCGTCGACGATCACGCGCGGGACGGCGGTGCTGAATCTGGTGGGGTCGTTCCGGCCGCATCGGGAGATGGTGCATGGAGTGGAGACGTATGTGTGGGACCAGGATGTGGCGATGGATGCGTCGGCGAAGCTGGCCGATGCGCAGGCCGCGGACCTGATGCAGATTGCAGGACAGCAGCAGAAGATTCCGGTGACGGGAACGGTGAATCTGGATGTGAGCGCGAGCGGGACGATCCACAACCTGATTGGTGGAGGTGCGGTGACGCTGACCAACGGGACAGCGTATGGCGAGGGCTACCAGAAGATTGCCGTGACGATTGCGGCGGAAGGGCAGCAGGTGAGCGCGACCAAGGTGCTGGTGGAGGCGCATGGAGCCTCGATCACCGGAAGCGCGGGATATAACCTTGGCAGCAAGCAGCTTCGAGCGCAGGTGAGCGGAAGCAATCTGATGCTTTCGAAGTTCGATACCTTCCGCAGGGCGGAGCCGGATGCGGACGGCGTGCTCTCGTTTACGGCGATTGCGAATGGGACGTTGGAGAAGCCGGACCTGCACGCACGGCTGTCGGTGGAGAAGATTTCGACGCATGGTTCGGCGCTGGGTTCGCTGGAAGCGAAGGCGGACAGCAAGGGCTCGAACCTGGCGTATGAGGTGCGGGCGACGATGGTGGGTGCTGAGGTGCATGGGGAGGGGCAGACGTCGCTGGTGGGCGACTATGCGACGCAGGCGAAGCTGACGGTGAGCGGGTTGGATCTTGCGAATGTGATTGCGCTGGAGGCACCGGGATCGTTCAATGGCAGCTCGGCGATTGCGGGGACGATCAACGTGTCGGGGCCGGCGGCGAGGCCAAAGGAGATGGCAGGCTCGGCGGAGTTCGATAACGTCGACTTCAAGCTGCAAGGTGTGGAGTTGAAGGCGGCGCAGCCGCTACGGGCGCGATTGAAGGATGGGATGGTGACGCTGGATGCGATGCACATTATGGGGCAGGATACGGACCTGAACGTGTCAGGTACGGCGGTGGTGTTTGGAGATGCGAATCCGCTGGGCGGGAGGCTGAACCTGAATGCAAGCGGAGACGTGAGCATGGCCTTGGCGAATGCGTTCGATCCGGATCTGATTACGTCGGGGAAGGTGACGTTCAAGGTGGCGGCGGAGGGTCGTATGAAGAAGCCGGCGCTCACCGGAGGCGTGCGGTTCCAGAATGTGAATCTGTCGATCGAGGGTGTTGCGAATGGGCTGAGCAATCTCAATGGCACGCTGGTGTTCAACGAAGATCGCCTGGATGTGAAGGAACTGACGGCGACGACCGGCGGCGGACAGTTGAAGATCGGCGGGTATCTGGCCTATCAGAAGGGCGTGTATGTCGCTCTGACGGCGACCGGAGATGTGGTGCGGGTGCGCTATCACGGGTTGAGCGCGACGGCCAATGCGAGCTTCCGGTTGCAGGGAGAACCGCAGTCGCTGCTGCTCTCGGGCAATGTGCTGGTGACGCGATTCGGGGTGGGCGCGGATGTGGACTTCGCGGCGCTGGGGGCGACGCAGAGCGTGCAGGCGCCGCCGAATCCGAACTCGCCGACGAATAAGGTGCGGCTGGATGTGCGTGTGACGAGCGCGCCGCAGTTGGACTTCCAGAACTCGTTTGCGAAGCTGGCGGGGTCGGTGGACCTGACCGTGCGCGGAACGCTCGCGGTTCCGAGCGTGCTTGGACGGATCCAGATTACGGACGGGAGCGCTACGTACCTTGGCACCAAGTATGAGTTGGAGCGCGGAAGTATTTACTTCACGAATCCGGTGCGGATCGATCCGACGATTGACCTGGACGCGACGGCGCGCGTGGAGAACTACGACATCACCATCGGAGTGCATGGGACGGTGGAGAAGCTGAAGCCGACGTACCGTTCGGAGCCGCCACTGACGGAGGCCGATATCTTCAACCTGCTGGCGCTGGGGCGGACGCAGGAAGAGGCGCAACTCTACCAGGAGCAGCAGTCGCAGGTGGGCGCTAATCCGATGACGAGCGCGCTGCTGGGCGGAGCACTGAATGCGACGGTGGCGAGCCGCGTGGGCAAGCTGTTTGGCGCGGGCTCGGTGAAGATTGATCCGGCGTTCATTGGGACGCTGGGCACGTCGTCGGCGCGCATTACGGTGCAGGAACCGCTCTCCAAACAGGTGACGCTGGTGTATGCGACCAATGTGAATGAGACCGCTGAGCAGTTGATTCAGGTGCAGTACCAGTTGAATCAGGAGTACTCCATCGTTGCGACGCGCGATGAGTCGGGCGTGTTTTCGATTGTGTTCAATATTCGGAAACGCTATCGGTAGATGAAGAGATGTTCGGGTGCCGGAGTGTGGGCGCACGGCGATTTACGATAGGAGATTATGGAGAACGTTCTTCGCAGCACGCGCGTTACGCTGGAGATGATCAAGTGGGAGCACTCGATCTTTGCGCTACCGTTTGCACTGACGGGCGCGGTGCTGGCGGCCAATGGCTGGCCGACGTTGCGGGCGCTGGGGTTGATTGTGCTGTGCATGGTGGCGGCGCGGTCGGCGGCGATGGCCTTCAATCGGCTGGCGGATGCGAAGCTGGATGCGGCGAATCCGCGCACGGCGATGCGGGCGCTGCCGGCGGGGCAACTGTCTGAGGGATTTGTGTTGGCGTTCACGATCGTGGCGTCGTGCGTGTTCCTGCTGGGAGCGGCGCTGCTGAATCGGTTGACGCTGGAGTGCGCGCCGTTTGCTCTGGCGGTGGTGCTGGCCTACAGCTACATGAAGCGCGTGACGCGGTGGTCGCATCTGGTGCTGGGGCTGGCGCTGGGGATTGCGCCGTCGGCCGCATGGATTGCCGTGCGGGGAACGTTTGCGCCGCGGGCCGCGCTGCTGACGGCGATTGTGATCCTGTGGGTGGGCGGCTTCGATGTGCTGTACGCGTGCCAGGACTTCGAGCACGATCGCAAGGTGGGGCTGTTCAGCGTGCCGGCGACGTTTGGATTGGAACGCGCGTTCTGGATTGCGCGGGCGATGCACGTTGCGATGGTGGCGCTGCTGTTTGTGCTGCTGCATGTGTTTGGGCTGGGGCTGATTGCGTTGCTGGGGATGTGCGTGGTGGCGGCGCTGCTGGCCTATGAACACTTGATTATCAGCCCGCGGGATTTGTCGCGGATGAATGCTGCGTTCTTCACGCTGAATGGAGTTATTTCGGTGGTGTTCTTTGTGTCGGTAGCGGCGGATGTGCTGCATCGGCGGTAACGGCGGGAGATGGGAGATGCAGAAGGCCCGCTGGATGCAGGCCTTCTGCGTGAATTGCTGGTGGCGACGTGCGTCGCTATAAGCCGCGGCGACCGGTGATCAGGTTGTAGATCAGCACGATCAAGGCGATGACCAGCAGGATGTGAATGAGGCCGCCGCCGAGGTGCAGGGTGAAACCAAGCAGCCAGAGGATGAGAATGATGACAAATATCGTCCAAAGCATGATGGGAGTTCTCCGATTGGAATGGATGCTGAGAGGATATTGGTGCGGGGATCTTTGCAGTGCTGTGTGGTAAGGTGCCCGTTAGAGCATCGAGGTTGTCCTGTGGCGTGGGAAAATCATGAGGACAGCAAAGGAGATGGATGCAGCGCGAGGGAAATATTTTCGAAGAGCGGACAACCTCTGAGATGGGGGAACTCGGCCGCATTGCGATTCAGGGAGAGCGGGGATCGAACAGCCATATGGCGGCGCTGGAGATGCTGGGCGCGGTGGAGGTGGTGGCTTGCAGCGTGTCGGCTGAGGTGATTGATGCGGTGCTGACGCAGCGCGTGGATGCGGCGGTGCTGCCGATTGAGAACAGCCTGCATGGATCGGTGGCGGAGCACTACGATCTGCTGTTGGCGCATGCGGTGCGGATCGATGGGGAGAGCCTGCTGCGGATTCGGCACAACCTGATTGCGGCACCGGGAGTGAAGCTGGAGGAGATTCGCAACGTGCTGTCGCATCCGGTGGCACTGTCGCAGTGCAGGAGGTTTCTGGCAGAGTTTGCGCAGGCCAAGGCGGTGCCGTTTTATGACACGGCGGGCAGCGTGAAGCATGTGATGGAAGCAGGGCTGCGCGATACGGCGGGCGTGGCTCCGGAGTTGGCGGCGAAGGAGTATGGCGCAGCGGTGCTGGTGGCGGGGATCGAAGACCATGCGCAGAATTACACGCGGTTTCATCTGCTGCGGCGGAGCGCGGATGCTCGACCGTCGGGGTTGCGTGCGGCGAATAAATTGAGCGTGGCGTTTGCGGTGGAGCATCGGCCGGGAACGCTGGTGACGGCGCTGGAACGGCTGCGCGATGCGGGCGTGGACTTGACGAAGATTGAGTCGCGGCCGGTGCCGGGAAGGCCGTGGGAGTATGTGTTTTATGTGGAGCTGCGATTTGCCGATGAGGCCATGGCTGATGAGGCGGTGAGAGCGCTGAAACCCTATTGCAGCCTGGTGAAAGAGTTGGGGCGGTATGCTGCGGCCTGAGGTGGAAAGATGTTATGGCTGCGGTACGAAGGCCACGAGACGATAGGTCTCGGATGTGAGCTTTCTTGCGTTCAGGGTCTCGGCCCATTTGAGCTTGACGGACTTGCCGGAAAAATCAGCCTGGAGGGCGTCGGTGCTGGGCATGCGGCAACTGCGGCGATTGATGTAATCGAACTTCAGCATGTTCTTGCGGATGCAGTTGACGACGGCGATTTTACCGTCGGGCAGGAGCAGCGCGAGCGTGACGCCGGTGACGCGGTAGGAGGGGCCGGTCGTCGCGGAGTCTTCAGCCGTTGAGGAATCGGAGCTGGAGCAGTTCGCATTGGATGAGCTGCTGGATGAACTGCTGGACGAACTGCTGGACGAGCTTGCGTTGCAGTCGGCGCTTGCGTCCGAGGGCGCGACGCGCTGCGCCGGAACCTGGTAGTTGTAGGCTGTCTCGCTGACGCGGCGATCGATGACCTTCACGTCCGTCCTCTGCGCTGCGGCTGCGATGGCGAGCGCGGCGAAGCACAGCGATCCGATGATGAGAGTGCGGGACAGAGAAGAATGGCTCATGAGATTTCTCCTGCCGCCCATGCTACGTCTCTTTGACGAGGAGCGTGCGTGCTTTTCTGAGAGCAGACTCCGTAATGGCAACCCTTTGCGCCGAAGGTGTGGCCTGGATCGGCTGAGGGTGAAGTGGGGTGTGGCATGTAGCAGGATACGGACGTCGACTTGACGGAGATTGAGTCGCGGCTGGTGCAGGGATGACCGTGGATGTGTGCACGATGCATTTGGCCTAGGAGCGTGCCGGAAATCTCGCACGACTGTTCCGATTTGGAAACCGGCAGATGAATACCGCACACTGTGCTGCTTTTCCGTTGCAATCACTTTCGGCGGCTCCTAGGATTCTCCCATTCCAAGAAGGAGATTTAATGAAACGTGTAATCGCACTACTTCTATGCCTGCTTTTCCCCGCTGTTGCATTTGCAAGTGATGGCAATTCTTACAAGGTCAACTATGATGGCGGCTCTCTGTCCGGCATCAAGGCCGGTATGACAGCCCAGTTGGTTATTGATCCGACAAAAGTGTCTATTGTGTCTGCCAAGGACACGCTGGTGACTATCCCAGCGGCGAGCATTACCGAAATTTCCTACGGCCAGGATGTCCACAGGAGGGTCGGTGCAGCCATTGGGCTTGCTGTCATTTCCCTGGGAGTGGGAGCGTTGTTTGCACTGACAAAATCGAAGAAACACTATGTGGGGCTGACATGGGCGAACGGCGACCAGAAAGGTGGATTTGCCATGCAGTGCGACAAGAAGGATTATCGCGGAGTACTTGCCGCACTTGAAGGCATTACTGGTAAGAAGGCGGTTGACTCTGACGCTATGACCGTGAAGAACTGAGTGGTACGGAGTTGCAGGTACTGACTCGTGCGGCGTTGTTGTGCTCCCTCAGTCTGGGAGAGATCAACGCCGCACACATTGTTGTAGAAGGTGGACTGCAAGGCTCAGGCGGAGATGGGGGCGTTCATTACTTTGTCGAAGGCGGTCTGGAAGACGGCCATCTCGTGCGGGGTACCGACGGTGATGCGGACGCTGGTGGGCCAGATGGGCCAATTGCGTCCGATGTAGACGTTCTGTTGCTGCATGGCGGCCATGACTTCGCGGCCGGGGCGGCCGGTGTCGATCATGAAGCAGTTGGAGACGGAGGGGATGTACTTGTAGCCCTTGCGGTCGAGCCAGGCGAAGGTGGAGTTGCGGGTGTCGGTGATGATCTGGCGGCGGGTGGGGACGAGGTCCGGCTGCTGTAGGCTGGCGACCGCGGCGGCCATGGCGGTGACGGGAAGCGGGTTGCTGCCGTAGAGCGCCAGATGGCCGAGGAGGTCGGGGCGGCCAAAGGCGACGCCGCAGCGCAGGCCGGCCATGCCGTAGATCTTGGAGAAGGTGCGCAGAACGATGAGGTCTTTGCCGAGTGCGACCTGGTCGATGACCGAGGGCGCGTTGGCGATGTGGATGTAGGCTTCGTCGACCAGGAGGATGGAGCCGGCGGGCTTGTGGTCGAGCGCCCATAGGATGTCCTCGCGGGGCGTGAGGGTTCCGGTGGGGTTGTTGGGGTTGCAGATGTAGAGGAGGCCGGCGTGGGGGTCGGCGGCGACCATGGATTTGACGTCGTGGGCGCAGGTGCTGGTGAGCGGCACGGAGAGGACGCGGGCTCCGTTGGCGTTGGCGGCTTCGGCGCCGGATTCGAAGGTGGGGTCGGCGGTGACGTAGGAGCGGGTGGGCGAGGTGAAGGCCAGGGTGGTGAACTGTAGAGGGTCGCTGGATCCGGCGTAGATGGCGAGGTGGTCGGTGGGTAGAGCGAACTCGGCGGCGAGCAGGGAGGTGAGTTTGTCCTGGACGCCGGTGGCGTCATAACGGCCACTGGTGCGGGCGGCGGCGGCGACGGCGGCGAGTGCGGCTTCAGAGGGGCCGAGCGGGTTTTCGTTGGCGTTGATCATCACCGTGTTGGCGTTGGGCGGAACCGGGAACTTGAACGGGCTGAGCCGGGGTGAGGCCGCCTGCTGCGCCGCCCAGGCAAGACGGGCTTCGGTGAGGACCGGCAGCGCCGCGGCGAGGCTCGCCATGCGGAGGAAGGATCGGCGTGAGGTTCCGGGGGGGACTTCGGGAGACGAGATTGCGAGGGACGGGAGAAGGCGGGACGACGGCATGGTGGACCCCTGCGCGTAGAGTCGCGTGCGTGGAACTGGATTCAATCTACAGCATCATTGTGGCCCTGGCGAAGGCTTCGTTGCGGAACTTGCGAAGGCGCTGGGCGTGGTGGCAGCAGAGTTGCGATTGAGTGAGTTGAGACGGTCGGTGCAAACACAAAAGCCTACTCGCGGAGAGTAGGCTCGTGGATTGCGGTGAAGAGGGAATTAGGATGGAGCCCATTAAGACCTATAGGAGGCCGTGGGGTCGGACGGAAGGCGCTAGGAGCGCGACAGGGCAACCAGATGTGCGACCCAGACGCCAAACACCAGAAGGCTCATCAGTGCGGCGACTCCTCCTGCTCCGGCGCAGATGGGCTGGATGAAGTTGACGCGGCGGATGATCTTCTCGTTTTCTTCCTGAGCAATTGGAAGAGCGGTTTCGCTGAGAAAAAGCTGGTCGGTTTCGTGAACAGTGAGGTGTCCGCGATAAACCATGAGACCGACGAATGCGGTAACGCAGATGCCCCAGATGATGGCCAAAATGTGAAGGGTATTCATGGTGTTCCCCCAGATAATTAATGTGTTGATCCTATCGGCTCCGCTGGGTGGAAGTTGCATAAACCCATGGGAGACGGGCGGACTAGCAGAATTATACGCTTGTATTTCCAGGGGGAATCCCCTTTTATGGTAACTTACTTTGGTTCATCCGATTGCAGATCTTAAGTTTATAAACTGTGGAAAACTATGGTAAGGACGGCGGCGAAGGTTAGTGCAATCAGGGAGATCATCCCGAGCAGAAACCACGAAGCGCGACGGAGCATCTGGTCGCTGGGCTGGGTGATGCCGAAGGTGCGGAAGAAGGCCGTCGCGAGGGCTTCGAGGAATTGCATGGTTCGATGGTACGACGGGGGAGGGTTGAGGGAGCGCTGGGGGGGCGGTGTGGCGTTCGGAGAGGAATCTTTGCCCGCGAACCTGACTGCGCGAATCCAAGGCGGCAGCGGAGCATCCAATGGGTTGTGGTTCCGAGTGCGGCTTGCTGCGAGCGACGCTCGGGACTAGACTGGAGACACCGTCTGGAAGGGACTTCCGGGCAGGCGTTGTTCGAAAGATTCGAACCAAGGAGAATCCCATCTATGGCTACGACTGCCAACCCCGCTGTAGAAGTTGTGAACGCTCCCGCGACACCCTCGATGCCCGTAGTGCTTACGGCTGCGGCGATCGCAAAGGTGAAGGAGATTATGGCCACGCAGGAACCGGTTCCAGCCGGGTTGCGCATTGGCGTGGCTGGCGGCGGTTGCTCGGGCTTCCAGTATTCGATGTCGTTTGAGAATGCGGCCGGCATGATGGACAAGGTGACGCACTTTGACGACCTGAAGGTGTTTGTGGACGCGACCAGCGCGATGTATCTGAACGGCTGCACGGTGGACTATGTGGAGACGCTCGAGGCGGCCGGGTTCAAGTTCGATAATCCTCAGGTGAAGTCGACCTGCGGCTGCGGATCGAGCTTCAGCGTGTAACGTGTAAGTGGACTGCTCGCCGCGAGTAGAGATTGATCTCAATGAAGCCCCGTCGAAGCTGGCGGGGCTTCATTGTGTCCGGGTAGTGGCGAGATGGGGGAGTGGCGGCAGATGACGGCGAAATGGCGGCCACAACGTCTAAGATGAGTGAGAGCCCTCCTGCTTAGAGTTGAAACGCCTGCATGAACGAATTCATTGTGAAACTCGCCGACGAACGTGGCCGCGTACAGGAGCAGACGCACGCGGCGGCGTCGGCTGAGGAGTTGCGGGCGAGGTTTACGCAGTCGGGCTACCTGGTGTACTCGGTGAAGCCGCGGTCGACGCTGGGGCGGTCGGCGAAGAAGAAGATCAAGCTGGATGCGTTTCTGATCTTCAATCAGCAGTTTTTGACGCTGATCAAGGCGGGGTTGCCGATTTTGAGCTCGCTGGATCTGCTGGCCAAGCGGCAGAAGGATATAAGCTTCAGGGCGCAGTTGGAGGATGTGAGCAGCAGGGTGAAGACGGGTGAGTCGATCTCGGCGGCGTTTGAGGCGCAGGGGACGATGCCGCTGGTGTATACGACGACGCTGCTGGCGGGTGAGCGCTCGGGCAATCTGGAAGAGGTGCTGCAGCGCTACCTGGAGTTTCAGCGGGTGTCGCTGACGTTTCGCAAGAAGCTGCGGGCGTCGCTGATCTATCCGGCATTTCTGGTGGTGATGGTGATTGGGCTGTTTACCTTCCTGATTACCTTTGTGGTGCCGCGGTTTGCCTCCCTCTATGACCAGTTGGGGACCAAGCTGCCGGAGCTGACGATGCTGCTGCTGGCGTTAGGACAGAATGTGCAGCACTACGGCCTGTATATTGCGCCGCTGCTGGCGCTGATCGGGTACTTGATCGTGCGCTGGAGCCAGAGCGAGTCCGGGGCGGACCTGATCGACCGCGTGCGGGTGAAGACGCCGGTGCTGGGGTCGGTGTGGCTGAAGTACCAGGTGGGGCTGTTTTCGCGTACGCTGGCGACGCTGCTGACGGGCGGGTTGCCGCTGGTGCCGAGCCTGGAGACGGCGGCGAAGTCGATTGAGTCGCGCTCGATTGCGAAGGCTGTGTATGTGTCGGTGGAGACGGTGCGCGAGGGAAAGGGCCTGGCGGTGAGCCTGGACAAGACGGGCGTGTTTCCGGAGCTGTCGATTGAGATGATTGAGGTGGGTGAGAGCACGGGCGCGCTGCCGCAGATGCTGAACTCGGTGGCGGAGTTTTTTGAGGAAGACGTGCAGACGTCGCTGGGCGCGATTATGAGCATGATCGAGCCGATTATTTTGATTGTGATGGGCGTGGTTGTGGTGATTGTGCTAATTGCTCTGTATCTGCCGATCTTTAGTTTGAACGGCGTGGGCGGGTAGCAACCACGCACTTATCTTCTTGATTGCGAGACGAACGATTATGGCCAGCACGATTCCAGTTGCAATTCCGTATAGCAATGAAGCGCTTAGCGAGGTGGAGCGGGCGCAGTTGCTGGCGCGGCGCTATCACGCGGAGTTTGTGGACCTGAAGAACTTCACGATCAAGGTGGAGCTGTTCAAGAGCGTGCCGGTGGACATGATGTTCCGGTACAACTTTGTTCCGTTGGAACAGAGCGAAGGCAGGCTGGCGATTGCGGTGGCCGACCCGTCAAAGCTGATGGTGATTGACGAGATTGCGGGGCTGCTGGGGGCGCGGATTGTGACGCGCGTGGCGACGCTGAGCCAGATTACGGACCTGCTGAAGAAGAACGAACAGTCGCAGCGCGTGCTGGATGAGGCGAGCGAGGGGCTGGCGTTCGATGTGCTCTCGAACGAGGAGAACGCCGAGGAGAATATCTCGATTGAGAAGCTGACGGCGGATGATGATATTTCGCCGATTATCCGGCTGGTGGACACGACGATTTTTACGGCGCTGGAGCGGCGGGCTTCGGATATTCATCTGGAGACGTTCGACGACTGCCTGCTGGTGAAGTACCGCATCGACGGCGTGCTGCAACAGGCGATGGCTCCGATTGCACGCGAGCATCACCAGACGATTCTTTCGCGCATCAAGATCATGAGCGAGCTGGATATTGCCGAGCGCCGCGTACCGCAGGATGGGCGCTTCCGGGTGCGCTACAAGGGCCGCCTGATCGACTTCCGCGTGAGCATCATGCCGACGGTGCATGGCGAGAATGCTGTGCTGCGCGTATTGGATAAAGAGTCGATGTCGGAGAAGTTCAAGAAGCTGTCGCTGGATGTGGTGGGGTTTGCGGAGAAGGATCTGACGCGGTTTCGCCGCTATATTAAGGAGCCGTACGGAATGGTGCTGGTGACCGGGCCGACGGGCTCGGGCAAGACGACCACGCTGTATGCGGCTTTGAATGAGATCAAGAGTGAAGAGGACAAGATCATCACCATCGAGGATCCGGTGGAGTATCAGATTCGTGGCATCACGCAGATTCCGGTGAATGAGAAGAAGGGCCTGACGTTTGCGCGCGGGCTGCGCTCGATTCTGCGCCACGATCCGGACAAGATTCTGGTGGGCGAGATCCGCGATGCGGAGACGGCGCAGATTGCGATCAACTCTGCGCTGACGGGACATCTGGTGTTTACGACGGTGCACGCGAATAACGTCGTGGATGTGCTGGGGCGCTTTCTGAACATGGGTGTGGAGCCGTACAACTTTGTCTCTGCGTTGAACTGCATTTTGGCGCAGCGGCTGGTGCGGCAGGTGTGCGAGTTCTGCGTGCATGATGTGCATTACACGGATGCGGAGCTGGAGGCGAACGGCCTGAAGCCGGCGGAGTGGCAAGGTGTGGCGTTTAAGGAAGGCGCGGGGTGCATTGAGTGCGGCGGAACGGGCTATCGCGGGCGTTCGGCGATCCATGAGCTGCTGGAGCTGGACGATGAGATTCGCGAGATGCTGCTGGAGAAACGGCCAGGCTCGGAGATTCGGAAGAAGGCCAGGGATAAGGGAATGTCGTTCCTGCGCGACTCGGCGCTGGAGCGCGTGCGGATGGGAATTACGACGCTGCGGGAGATTAATAAAGTGACCTTTATTGAGCAGGGACGGTAGCGCGGGCGCTGCGTCGATTTCGCTAAACGGAGCGATGGATCAAACGTCCAATATGTCAGCCATGTCCTCTTCAACCGTCGCAGGGTACTCTAGATAGAGCTCCATGAATTTTCTTCCCCAAGCTTCCGGAACCCGCCCGCGTGTGGCCTGCGAGATTATGCCGCAGGGCGTGGTCGCAGCACGCTCTTTGGAGGCTGCTGCACCGCTGTCTGCGGTGGCCCGCGTGAGCCTTGCGGACGGAGCGATTGCGCCGGGGCTGAAACCGGGAAATGTGGTGGACCGCGTGGCCGTGACGGCTGCGATTCGCGATGCGATGGAGCAGATTGGCGAGCGAGCGAATGCGCGCGATGGGAACGTGACGCTGGTGATTCCGGACTCCGCCGTGCGCGTGCTGCTGCTGGACTTTGAGGTCCTGCCCAGCCGCGCTGCCGAGGCGTTGCCGCTGGTCCGCTTCCGGCTGAAGAAGCTGCTGCCCTTCGACTCCGACGACGCGATGGTCAGCTACCAGGTGATGAGCTCGGGCAAGAGTGGCGTGCGGGTGCTGGCTGTGGCGATTCCTCGCGATGTGCTGAGCGAGTATGAGACGGCCGCGCGCGAGGCTGGGTTTGAACCCGGAGCCGTGCTGCCCAGTACGCTGGCGTGCCTGGCGGCGTTGGAGGATGCCGAGGCCACGCTGGTGGTGAATGCAAACCCGCTGGGCGTGACGGTGGCAATTGTGCGCAGTGGGGTTCTGCTGCTGCACCGCAGCGTTGATTTGCAGGAGCACGCGATGGCGACGCCAATACCGCATGCGCCGCCGACGCTGGTAGCGACACCGGGGGCGGGCCTGCCGCTGGTTGACGTGCATGAGACGGCCGGCGAGTGGGCCGCGCAGCAGCCGCTGCCCGAGCATGGCCGCAATCCCTACGCCGACCAGGTGGCCGACGAGGCTGCGGTGCAGGACATCAACAACATTACCCGGATGAAGGTGCCGGGAGTGTATGTGGAGGGCGATGCGAATGTGGGAGCGTCGGACCTGCAGCCGGTGCCGTTGGCGGCCGAGATTGCGCAGGCGGTGAGCGTGGCGGCTGCGTACTTTGAAGACACGCTGGCGACGGTGCCGACGGAGGTGCTGAGCGCGGGGTCGCTGGGTGCGGAGGGGCTTGGCCGGATTGTGAAGGCGTCGGGAGTGGGCGGCGAGGATGGATTGCGGGTGCGCGAAGTGGTGGAGAGCTCGGCGCTGCTGCCGGATGCGGTGAGCGCGTCAGCGCCGCGGGCGTGGCTGTCCGGAGTGGTGGGGGCGCTGCGAGCCTGATGCGGATTAGTGTCAATCTCGCGACGCGGCCGTTCGTTGAGCTTCGGCCGTTCTTTCTGCGGTTGCGGATTTTCATGGCCGCGCTTGCGGTGCTGGGTGTGGGCGCGATGGTGGCGACGCACGTGATGCAGAAGAAGCTGGATATTGCTGCCGCGCAGCTCAATGCGGTGCATGCGAAGGTGGTCGCGGCACAGCAGGAGAAGCAGGGCAATGAACGCCGCATGCGCGAGCCGGCCAATGCCGCGGTGCTGGCGCGCGCTCATTTTCTGAACGCGCTGTTTCTGCGCAAGAGTTTTTCGTGGACCGCGGTGATGATGGACCTCGAGACGGTGCTGCCGAACGGCGTGCAGGTGACGTCGATTGAGCCGGAACCGACCAGCGACGGAGATGTGATGATCCGGCTGCGCGTCTCTGGCGACCGCGACCGCGCTGTGCAGTTGGTGCGGAATCTCGAGCGATCGAAACGGTTCCTGGCGCCGCGGTTGACGGGCGAGGCAACGCAGGCGAAGGAAGCCGGCTCGCAGAGCAACAACGCCGCAGCGAACGCAGCCGCCGCAAATAATGGGCCGCCTCCGGGTGTCGAGTTTGAGATTCTTGCTAACTATAATCCGCTGCCGGAGGGCGAGACGTACTCGACCGACAAAGCGGGTAAGAGTTCTAAGACTGCGTCTACGACCAAGCCAGCGGGTGCGAAGGCTGGGAGTGCGAAGGGTGTGGGTTCGAAGGCAGGGAGCGCGAAGGCAGGGGGTAAGCATCATGCGGCGACGTCGAAGCCGTCCGCAGGCACGCTTCCGAAGCCGTTGAAGGGAGGTGCGCGATGAGTACCACCGCCCTTGTCCCTCCTCCGAGTACCACGCCACCGCAGCGCATGGTGCCACGGCTCACTGCACGGGCGCGGGCGCTGGTCACGGCGATGAACCTGCACTTCGCAGGGGTTGCGGTGCTGGCGGTGCTCGATCTGTACCTGGTGGTGCACCTGATCTTTGTCTGGCAGGGGCTGAGCGCGAACAATGCCGACGCGATCGATCAGCAGAGGGTGCAGTTGATTGCAGCGCAACTGGCGGCCAAGCCGCTGCGCGGGTTGGACAAGAAGCTGGTCGCATCGACGCAGGATGCGAACTCGTTTTATGAGACACGGTTGCCGTATGCAAATTCGCAGGTGCTGGCGGAGATTGGTGCGTTGACGCAGAAGGCGGGCGTGCGCTGGACGCACGCGCAGTATGCGTATAATCCGCAGCTCTCGGGCGACGACTCGTTGACGCAGATGAGCATCGACGCCAGCGTGTCGGGCGACTACCGTCCGATTGTGCAGTTCATCAATGCGGTGGAGCGCGACAAGGTGTTCTTCGTGATCAACGGGATCAACCTCACGGGCCAACAGACCGGGCAGGTGAATTTGCGCATACGGCTGACGACGTATCTGCGGCCGCCGAACCCGGACGAACTCTCGGCGGAGATGCCGACGGGGGCCGCGAATGATGCTGGCGGCAATGACAGCGGAGCGGGAGGCAAGCCATGAAAGCCGCTCCTGCGAAAGATAAAAAGACGATAGTGGTGGTCTCCGTTTTTGGCGTGCTGCTGCTGGTCTTCGTGGTGTTCGCGTACAACACGTTCTTTGGGGGATCGCCCAACCCGGCTGCGACCCCGACACCAGTGAGTACGCCGGTGGCTAAACATTCGGGCAGCAGTTCGGCGAGGAGCGAGAACTCATCGAATAACGCGAAGGGCGGGCTGGGGGTTGCGCCGGGAGTTGCCGCGAAGATGATGGCGAGCACGTCGTCGAGCCTTGATCCGACGCTGGATGAGGCGGCGATGCTGCGCACCGAGAGCTTAGTGTATTCGGGCAGCGGACGGAATATTTTTTCGATGACGTACACCGCGCCGGTCGAGCTGCCGAAGAATGTTCCGAGTGCGCGGCCCGGTGCGGCAGCGGCAGTAGTCGTACCGACGGGGCCGCCACCACCGCCGCCGCCACCACCGATCAACATCAAGTACTTTGGGACGGCGGTTCGCGCGAATGGAGTGCGGCAGGCGTTCCTGCTGCAGGGTGAGGACGTGTATCTGGCTTCGGTCGGCGATATTGTGGCGCGCCGGTACAGGATTGTGAACATTAGCCCGACCAACATCCAGGTGGAAGACCTGGTGTATAGCGATATGCAGTCGATTCCGCTGCTGGTGCATTGACCGCGCGGGTGCGGCGGCCGGGCGGAGACGGCGTCGAAGCTGGGTCGGAGCTGAACCCAAGCTGCACCTTGGCGTTGAGGCGTAACCCATCGCACCTGCAGTTCGTCCAATCTTTATGAATTCGTTTCGCCAACTCGACTGCACGCCGCCACGGGGCAGACGCGCTTGTGCGCGGATGGGCGAAGAGGGCTTCATGCTGCTGGCGGTGGTAGTGATGGTGGCGTTGGTGCTGATCGCGTTGTCGGTGGCCGCGCCCATTGTTGCTCGCCAGTTACGCCGCGAAAAAGAGGTGGAGAGTCAGCACCGGATGGAGGAGTATGTGCGCGCGATTCAGCTCTATCAGCGCACATTTCCGGGGCAGTACCCTCCGTCGATCAAGGCTCTGGAGAACTCGAACAATGTGCGGTTTCTGCGCCACGTGTATGTAGATCCGCTGACAGGAAAGGCGGACTACAAACTGATTCACCAGGGCGAGCAGAAGACCAAGATTCACGTCTTCTTCGGGCAGGAGTTGGATTCGATGGCGGCCAACCTGGGTTCGGCTGCGGGGATGCAGTCGGGCGGCGGGATGGGAGCGCCGGTGGGCGGTGGAGCGACCAACGTGAGCTCAACTAATGCGCTGAACTCTGGATTTGGTGGAGCGACCATTGGCGCGGGCGCAGGCACGAGTACGCCGGGGACAACAACGGATGCCTCGGGTGGCACGAGCGGGTCGTCGGGAACTGACAGCGCTGCGAGCGGGACGACGGGAACAACGGGTACGAGCGGAACCACGGGCACGAACAGTACCTCAGGCAGCAGCGACAGCACGGGGACGAGCGCCCTCGGCGATGGCACGCTTGGCCTGATCGTGGGGGTTGGGACGTCGAAGTCCGGCACATCGATCACCGAGCCGAACGCGCAGACGACTTATGAGACGTGGGAGTTCTGGTATGACCCGAACATCGAAATGCTCAAGCAGGGCGTGAACGTAACGGGGGGTGGAATGAGTTCGCAGTCGGCCAGCAGTTTTGGGCAGAACGCTGTGAGTGGCCAGCCGAACTCGGGCGGGGCTGGCACGAATGGCAGTACGGGAACCAGCGGGTTTGGATCGTCGAGCTTTGGGTCATCGAGCTTTGGGTCGCCGAGCACAGGATCGAGCGGCACGACGGGAAGCACCAATCCGAACTCATCGACGCCGAATCCGTTTTAGTGCTTGATGGCCCACATCGCCCAACTGAGGACGATGACCGCTCCGACGAAGAGTGTGAAGCAGAAGGCACCGAAGCGGATCATCATCTTGGGCTCGGCGCGCTGCGTGATGCCGAAGACCACGGAGACGCATAGCGCGAAAATTAACATGGCGGAGAAGTGAGTCAGCATTAGAGCGAGGCCTTTCTGCCGTTGGCCAGGGAGTGTGCGTCGATGGCGGCGATAACATTCAGCAGGCCGCCGACGACCAGAAACTTCGTGCCGTAGTCGGCCAGCGTGTTCACCACCGAGGTCGCGCCCCAGCCGAACAATCGCGCCAGCATATACAGCATGCCCATGCCGAGTTGACCGGCGAAACCCAGCATGTCGAGCAGGTCGCCGGTATTCGGCGTATAGACTTTGCCGGACAGCGCGAGGCCGGTCAGGTACATCGAGAGGATGGCGGCGAAGAGCAGCAGCGCGCGCACCCACTTGCCCAGAAGCAGGTGGCCGCCGCCGGGAATCAGCCAGCCCACTAAGAGAACCAGGGTCGGGAACACCGTCTTGTCGCCGGGAATTTGTTGCGCGATCTGCTGTTGCTGCGTCGGACTTGCCATCGCTCACGATTCTACCAGCGTGGGCGGCGATGCCGGGTTCAAATTCGCAGGAGCTCGCGCTGGAGAGGGCCGGTGACGATGGCGCTGCCGGGCGAGGTGATCATGTTCACCTCGCTGCGCACGCCGAACTCGCCGGGGAAGTAGATGCCGGGCTCGACGGAGAAGCAGGTGTTGGGCAGCAGCAGGCGCTCATCGTGAGTCTCGAGGTTGTCGAGGTGTGCGCCGTTGCCGTGCAGGATGATGGCGATGTTGTGGCCGGTGCGGTGGGTGAAGTAGGGGCCAAAGCCGGCGTCGCGGATGACGGCGCGGGCTGCGTCATCGGCTTCCCAGCCGGCGATGGGGCGGCCCTCGGCGTAGGCACGCTGCACGGCTTCGATGGCTGCGTCGCGCGCGTCGCGGACGGTGTCGAAGATGATCTGCTCGCGGGCGGTGGGCTCGCGGTCGATGACGGCGGTCCAGGTGATGTCGTACCAGATGGCGGTGGGGTCAGGCTGCTGCGGGTGGCCAGCGGCGGCGAGCTTTGCCCAGATGTCGATGAGCACGAAGTCGCCGTTGCGGATGGTGCGCGAGTTCTCTCGCGTGGGCTCGTAGTGCGAGTCAGCAGAGTTGGGCCCGGCGCTGCAGTTGGGGCCGTGATCGGTCCACAGGCCGGCGGTCTGCATCTCCGACTTGAGGAACTCGACGACGTCGAACTCGGTGATGGCTGCGCCGCTGCGCACGCTGTCGCCGATGTACTTCCAGCCCGCCGCAAGCACGGCGTCGAGCCGTCGCTGCGCCTCGAAGTGGGTGGCGATCTGGTGCTCGGTGAGGACCGCCTCGAAGACGCTGACCAGATCCGCGGAGCTGACCACGTTTTTGTCCATCGAGCGGATGAGCTCGACGGTGCCCGCGTCCACCATTGCGACGTACATGATGGCGTTGCGCGGGGAGTACTGCATGGCGATGTTGGTCGCGCCATCGAGCATGGCTTCGAGCTTCTGCTCCAGTTCCTGCCAGCTTGAGTACTCGTCCCTGCTTCCCGGCAGAGCATCGAGCTTGCCGGATTCGATGCGGTGGACGAGCTTGCGCGGCTCGCCCTCAGCCGGAACGAAGTAGAACCAGCGGCGCGAGACGAAACTGTTCTCGTCAAGGCCGAGGATCCTGTAGGCGATGGGGTCGCGGTGGTGGTGGTCGTAGAAAAGCCAACCGTCGAGATGGTGGTCGCGGAGCGCGGATTGAATCGCCGGAAGATTCATAGAGGCCATGCAGAACATCTTAGCGGTCGAGGATTGGCCGATGCGAATTAATCCATGCAGACTCTCTCGGCGGACGCCCGGGCTGCATCCTAATCGCCAGAGGTTCTTGAGGAGGATTTCATGGCTGCATCATCCCGTTTTGCGTCCCAGCGTCGAGTGCCCCTGGAGGGCAGTGAGAAGGCACCGTTCGTCGTACAGCCGACGCTGCCGGTACAGGCTACGGCGAAGCTCCAGCCTGCAAAGCCTGCGCAGCGCATGGGACGGATCAGGGTGTCCGTGATGGTGCAGCCCAAGGCGGCGTACACGATGAAGCGCGGCCGCCCGCAGGAGCGACTTACGCGGGCGGCATATGCGAGCCGTCACGGAGCGAATCCGGAGTCGGTGCGGCTGGTGCGGGCGTTTGCGAAGGAGTTCGGTCTTACCGTCGAGCCAACTACTCCGCCGGGACGATGCACGGTGCATCTGAGCGGCAGCGCTGCGGCGATGCAGAAGGCCTTCGGCGTCTCGCTCTCAACGCACACGAGCGAGGCTGGCAGCTTTCGGGTGCGCGAGGGCGCGATCAATCTGCCCGAGGAGTTGCAGGGGCATATTGTCGCGGTGCTGGGGCTGGACAACCGGCCGCAAGCGAGGCCGCACTTTCGCGTCGCGCAGCCGCACGCGAGCAACGTCTCCTACACACCGCCGCAAGTAGGCGCGCTGTATGGATTTCCTGCAGGAGCCACGGCGAGCGGCCAGACCATCGGCATCCTTGAGCTGGGCGGAGGCTATCGTACGGCGGACCTGACCGCGTATTTCAAGACGCTGGGGCTGCCTGCGCCTGCGGTCACGGCGGTCTCGGTTGACGGCGGCAAGAATGCACCGAGTACGCCGAGTGGCGCGGATGGCGAGGTGATGCTGGATATCGAGGTCTGTGCCGCGGTCGCCGTGGGAGCGAGGATCGTAGTCTACTTTGCGCCCAACACTGACCAGGGATTCATTGATGCGGTCTCGACGGCGGTGCACGACGCGGTGAACAAGCCGAGCGTGCTCTCGATCAGTTGGGGCGGGCCGGAGCCGAGCTGGACCGCGCAGGCGACCACGGCGCTTGATGCGGCCTGCAAGGCGGCGGCGGCGGTCGGCGTTACGATCACGGTGGCGTGCGGCGACAATGGCTCGACCGACGGCTTGACGGGCAACAATGTGGACTTTCCGGCGTCGTCGCCGCATGTGCTGGCGTGTGGTGGAACGACGCTGAATGGTTCGGGTACGACGATCGTCAGCGAAGTCGTGTGGAATGAGCTTGCGATTGGCGAAGGGGCGACGGGCGGAGGCGTTAGTGCGGTGTTTCCGCTGCCGGTGTGGCAGCAGAGTGCGGGCGTTCCGGCTGCTCCAACGCCCGGCGGTGGGCGCGGTGTGCCCGATGTCGCGGGTGACGCCGACCCGTCCACGGGCTATGACATACGCGTAGATGGGCAGACGATCGTGATTGGCGGGACCAGTGCGGTCGCGCCGCTGTGGGCCGGGCTGATCGCTCTGGCGAATCAGCAGAACGGCGTTGCAGCAGGATTCGTGAACCCGACGCTGTATGCGGCCGGAGCGAAGAAGGCCTTTCGCGACATCACGCAGGGCAACAACGGAGCTTTTTCTGCGGGGCCGGGGTGGGATGCATGCACGGGGCAGGGAAGCCCGGTGGGCGGCGCGGTGATCCAGATGCTGGGTGCGGCGTCGGGCGCTGTGGGGACAGCAAAAAAGACAGCCGCGAAGGCGGTGATGAAGTCGAAGGTGAGGAAGAAGTGATGGGCGCGCCGCGCGACGAAGAGGAGGCACTGGGCCGATTCTGACTGCGGCGCTCGGAGCGCCAGGCATCCAAATGTGCTGGTCAGGGAATCCATCTTTTTACATCCAGCTCTGCAATACGGCGGCCTGATCAATTTATGTCGTAATACCCCGGTAATAGTTTTGCTTGACAGCCGTATTCGCAGACTGCTAAAAACTGGACCGTTGCACAATCGTTTGCGCATTGTGAGCAAACGATTGTGCAACGGAGCACTTTCGAACACGTACCGCATCACTTTTGGAGGCAATATGCCGCACGCACACCCACTCTCATCCAGTCCGAGCCCAACCTGCTTGGGAGCCTCAGCGCTCCGCCGCTGGCTTGGCCGCTCTGCCGCCACGGCGCTGGTTCTGCTCGCCATGCTGTTTACGGCGAGCTTCGCTCACGCCCAGTTCCGCACCTCTGTTCAGGGCGTCGTCACTGACCCCACGGGTGCCGTCATTCCGGGCGCAACCCTTACCCTCAAGAACAACGCCACGAATGAGATGATCGTGCGAACGAGCAACGCCGCGGGCGTCTTCAACTTCAATGCGCTGCCGTCAGACGTCTTTACGTTGACCGTTGACCACGCGGGCTTTCAGGAGAAGGTGCTGGCTGGCCTGACGTTCATCCCGGAGCAGGCGAACTCCCTTACCGTGCAACTCGGCCTGGCGGGAACAACGCAGGCGGTGACGGTCAACGCGTCCGGCGAGCCCATGCTGGATCAGGAGACCTCGAATATCGGCACCACTATCAGCAGCAGAGATATGCAGAACATGCCCTCATGGAACCGTGATCCATTTACGCTGACCCAGCTTGCGCCGGGTGTCATCAGCGATGGTTCGCAGGGCGCAGGTGGCGGCGTCTATGGCACGCCCGGCAATGAGGGCCCCGGTGGTAGCGGCGCCGGGGGGCAGGCACCGACCGAAAATGGTCCGCAGGCGAACGCCAATGGCGGCCAGTATGAGACCAACGGCATTACGATCGACGGTATCAGTACGGTCAGCGCAGTGTGGGGCGGAACTACGGTCATCACTCCTGACGTGGACTCCATCGCCAACGTGCGCATTGTGACCAACGACTATGACGCAGAGAATGGGCGCTTCAGCGGTGCGCAGACGATTATCACCTCGAAGAGCGGCACCAACGTTCTCCACGGGAGCTTCTTCTTCGGCATTCACCGTCCGGGCTTGAACGCCTATCAGCACACATTGGTCATTCCGAACTACACGACAACCACTCCCGTGCGCGATACGCAACGCTTCAACCAGTTTGGTGGCAGCGTCGGCGGCCCGCTGTGGAAGAACAGGGTCTTCGCCTTCTTCTCCTATGAGGAATCGCCGAACAGCTCCAACAGCGTGTCCACTGGCTGGTATGACACGCCAGCGTTCGACGCTTTGGCTCCGTCTGCCAGCATCGCGTCGAAGTTCACCACATTTCCGGGAGCATCTGTCATCTCGACAGGTATTCAAGATAATACGTGCGTGGCCGTCGGCCTGATTGAAGGCACGAACTGCCACGAGATTCCAGGCAAGGGATTGAATATTGGTTCGCCATTGACCTCGCCGCTTGGCACGCAGGATCTTACGGCCGGTGGCAATGCGCAGACCCCTGGTGTCGGTAGTGGTCTGACAGATGTCGCCGACATTGCCGATTACGTCACGAACACGCCAACAAGCTCGTATTACCGCAACTACAACGGCCGTCTGGATTCGGACATCACGAAGAAGGATCACGTTGCGTTTGCCATCTACTGGGTTCCCCAGGGGAGCAACTTCTACTACGGCGGTGCACGTCCGTACAACATTTTCCACCATGCTCAGATCAATGACGCATTTTCTTTGATCTGGAATCACACCTTCTCTCCGACGTTCCTGAACGAGGCACGTGCCAACGCTGCAGGCTGGCGCTGGAATGAAATTGCCTCCAACCCGCAGCAGCCAGTCGGTTTGCCTGATGACCAGGTGAATCAGCTGGGCAGCATCACGCTCAACCAGTTCGGCTCCGCGTTGGGAAGCGATCTGAATCAGTGGACCTTTGGCTATAAGGATGTTGCGACCAAGATCATCCGCCAGCAGACGATCAAGTTTGGCGCTGACTTTACGCAGCTCCACTATCTGAACTTCCCGGTGTACAGCTATCGTCCGAGCTACAGCTTCTATGACGCTTGGGACTTTCTGAACGACGCTCCGAGCGCCGAGGGTGGCAGCTTCAACCCCACCACGGGCCTTCCTGGCGGAGCACGTCAGGATGATCGCGAGAACCTGCTGGGCGTGTTCGTGCAGGACGACTGGAAGATCCGTCCCAACCTGACGTTGCATGCTGGTGTTCGCTACTCCTATTTTGGACCGCTGTACACGAAGCAGAACAATGTCGGCGTAGTGGTTATGGGTGCGGGCAGCGAGGAGTTTACGGGCCTTTCGATTCGCCATGGCGGCGATGTGTGGAACGCGCAGAAGGGTAACATTGGACCGCAGCTCGGGTTCAACTGGAGCCCGGAGATGTTCGACGAAAAGCTCGTCCTCCGCGGCGGGTATGGCCTGAACTTCAATCAGGAAGAGATTGCGATTTCGGCCAACGGCGGTGGTAATCCTCCGGGAACCGACTACTATAACTTTGCCTTCACCAGCCCCACCAACACGGGCGTCAACGGTGCCGATATCCTCTATGGGATTTCGAGCAGCCCCACCAGCCTGTACGGATTCGCATCGAACCCGCACACCATTACAGCGTTCAACCCTGCGGGGATTCCGGTCGCAGGCAATGCGCAGGTCACTGCGTTCCCGGCGAACATGCCGACAGCGTACTCCGAACACTATTCACTGGATACTGACTATCAGATTGGCAAGCAGTGGGTCGCATCCCTTGGGTATCAAGGAAGCACGTCCCATCACCTGATTGTGCAGTACAACGCCAATGCTACGGCCATCGGACAGGGCTACGCTCTGAATCCGCTGGTCACTTCGGTGGACACCTACAACAATATTGGTGCCTCCAACAACAACGCCATGCTGGCCGAACTAAAGCACCCGTTCTCGCATCACTACTCTCTCGATGCGCAGTTCATGTGGGCCAAGAGCATGGACAACGGCTCGGGCCCGTATGAGGAAGGTGATTATCCGAACCAGTACGCGTACAACTACGGGCGCTCGGACTTCAATGTCGGAAAGTCACTGAAGGTCAATGGGCTGTGGCAACCGGTCATCTTCCACGGCAGCAATGGCTGGCTGGAGAAAGTTGCTGGCGGCTGGTCCATCAGCGGAATCATGAACCTGCACACGGGCTTCCCCTGGACGCCAAACTATGGAACGACGCAATCGTTGTACTGCCAGAACTGCGGCTACTACAACCTGCTTCCGGCGTATCTTGGCGGCGGCGGCAACTCCACCAGCAACAGCGCGTTCGAGAATGGCACCAACTTCCCGAACTACGCTGCGGTGGTAGCGGCGCAGAGCCAGCCAACAGCAACGGTGAACGGCAGCCCGAAGACGCCGGTGGCCTATACCAACAAGTACTTCAACGTGCCGAACTTCGAGCAGGCCATCACCTGGCAGGGTAGCGGTTTCCCCTCGGTCAACGCTGCTCTGCCAGCGCCTCCGGGTAGCCATCGTAACTCCTTCAACGGGCCTGGATACAGGGACGTGGATGCTTCGTTTATGAAGACGTTCGGTTTCCCCAACATGAGGGTTCTGGGCGATGGAGCACAGTTGGAGATTCGTGCCGATGCCTTCAACCTCTTCAATATCACCAACCTCAACCCGGCTGGGATCTCCAGCAGCATCAACAACACCAACTTTGGACGCGATGTCGCAATTCTCGGCTCGCGGACGATCAGCTTCCAGGCGCGGTTTTCCTTCTAGCCGCCAACCCAAACTACAGCAACCACAGAGGGCGCGCTCACAGCGCGCCCTCTGCCATTTCCGGTACTCTGGTCTAGACACTCCTATGCCCGATGAACGAAAGATTGCCGCTGTAAAACGTATGAGCTCGGGCCGAAGCCTCAAGGAGCTTGCCAGCTACCTCGGTCTTTCACAGACCACGGTTTCGCGAGTCATCAACAACTCGGGGGATATGCACCGCATCTCCGAGGCCACGCAGAAGCGCGTGCTGGCCGCGGCCGCTGAGCTGAACTACAAGGCCAGCCCGCTGGCGCGCGGACTGAGGAGCCGCCGCTCGCAGACCATTGGAGTGATGGTGCCGGAGATCAGCGAGGGCTACTCTGCATCGGTACTCAGCGGCATTGAGGACGTGCTGCTGATGAGTGGATTTTTCTACTTTGTGGTGAGCCACCATCACCGCGCCGAGTTGCTGCGCGACTACCCATCGCTGCTGCTCTCCCGCGCCGTGGAGGGTATTATCGCCGTGGACTCCGCGCTGGACATCGAACTGCCCGTGCCCATCGTCGCCGTCTCGGGCCATCGGCATACGGAGTCGATCCTCAACATTGAACTCGATCACAACCTCGCGGTGCGCTACGCTTTGGAGCATCTACAGCGTCTTGGCCACTGTCGCATTGCGTTCATCAAGGGCCAGAGCTTCAGTTCCGACACAGAGATTCGCTGGAAGGCCATCGTCAAGATGGCCACTGAGCTGCATGTGAACGTCGATCCGCGCCTGGTTGTTGCGCTCGAAGGCGATGACCCCACGCTCGAGCCGGGCCGGGTGGCCACCCGTAAACTGCTTGCGACCGGCGAACTGTTCACTGCGATCTTTGCCTTCAACGACCTCTCCGCGATGGGCGCCATCGTCGCGCTGCGCGAGGCAGGCGTGGATGTGCCCACGGAGGTCTCCGTGCTCGGCTTCGACGACGTCGTCGGCGCCGCGAACAACAACCCGCCGCTCACCACGGTCCGCCAGCCGCTGCAGGAGATGGGCCGCGCAGCCGCGACTGCGCTCCTGCAGCGCATCCGCCATCAGCGAGCGGGCGATGCCCCTGCCCTCGAAGCTAACTCGATTCTCGTGCTGCCGACTTTCGTCGAGCGCAAATCCACTGCGGCCGTCTCCGGTTCACGGTAGTCAGCCGCTGCAGTTCTGTGCGCGTAACGTTTCTCTCAATGCCTATCGCCACCCTCACCCTCGAACTCGCCATCGAACATGCGCAGTCGCTCAAGGACCGTCGCCAGGCGGTGCGCTCGCTCAAGGACAAGCTGCGCCATAGCTTCAATATCTCCATTGCTGAGATGGATGACGCGTTGCTGTGGAACCGCGCCACGCTGGGCGTCGTGGCCATCTCCAACTCCGCCGCCTACCTCAGCGGGCAGCTTCGCGAGGTCGAGGCCGCCGCCCGCCGCCTGTCGGTCGGCCTGGGGTGCGAAATCCTTGATAGTTACGTCGAGAGCGATGTGCCGCTTGACGAATAAGTTGCGCTCAACTATTTACACCGGCTTAACAATGCTACCCTGAAGAGTCAGCTATGCCAGAACAAAGAGCCAGAACATACCACCGCGGTCGCGTCGTCAACACCTTTGCCGAGGAGATTACCGCCATGCTTGAAGGCGAACTCTCCGATCCGCGCATTGCTCCGTGCCATGTCACGGAGGTGGTGCTGGCGCCGGGCGGCAAGAGCTGTCGTGTCTTCATTGCGGTGGTCGGCACGCCGAAGGAAGAACTCGACACGCTGGAGGGGCTGATGGCGGCGCGTGGGTTCATCCGCACCGAGATTCGCTACCGGATGAATGTGCGCCACGTTCCCGAGATTACCTTTGCCATTGACCGCTCGGAGAAGATTAACTCGCGCATGGATGAGCTGTTGGGCCGCATGGACAAGCGCCGCAAGAAATCTGCCGATAAGGTAGCGAAGGAGGCATCGAAACCAGCCGAACCGGCTCTCTGAAGCTGAGCCGGGTCCCATATATCCGCCATGAAAAACCAGATCTCGATCTCCGCGCTGCTGGAACTCCTTCGCGAACGCGACAGCTTCGTGATCAGCTCGCATATCCGTCCCGATGGGGATGCGATTGGTTCCGCGCTCGCGCTGCAGCATCTGCTGGAAGCCATGGGCAAGCGTGCGACGGTCGTGTTTGTCGATCCGATTCCGCCCAACTTCGAATTTCTCCCTGGCGTCGAGCGCGTCACCTCGCGCTTCTCCAAGGCAGACGCGACCATCTTTCTCGAGTGTGACTCGATCGACCGCGGCAGCATCGATCGGAGCGAGTTCGAAGCCGCGCGTCCGGCCCTCACCATCAACATCGACCACCATCGCAGCGGCCGGGAGTTCGCCGATTTCAATTGGATCGATCCCGAGGCCGCCGCCGTCGGCAGCATGATCTTCGATCTTGCGGTGGCTGCCGGCGTTACGATCACCCGCCCGATGGCCGACTGCCTGTACGCTGCGATCCTCACTGACACCGGCTCGTTTAACTATGCGAGCACCAGCGCGACGACCTTCGCCATGGCCGAGCAACTGCTTCGCTGCGGCGTGAATGCGAGCCGCATCGCCGCTGCCATCTACGCCTCCAATCCGGCGAGCAAGGTTCGGCTGCTCGGCATCGCACTCACCAACATTCAGATCGACGGGGTTATCTCCTGGAGCTACGTCACGCTGGAAGAGATGGCGCGCGTGGGTGCGAGCGTTGAGGACTGTGAAGGCGTCGCCAATCACCTGATCGGGATCTCCGGTGTGGAAGCCGCCGCCTTTCTGCGTGAAGAGTCGGAGCCAGATCAGTTTCGCCTCAGCCTGCGCAGCCGCGGTACGATCGACGTCTCGATCGTTGCGGAACACTTCGGCGGTGGCGGCCATCGCAACGCCAGCGGCTGTAGCGTGGAGGGCTCGCTGGCGGAGGCCACCGGCAGGATCGTTGCGCAACTTCACGCCGCCTATTCGCCGATCGGTGCGGAAGCCGTCCTGGTCGACACTCCAACGCAGCCCTCAATTCTGATAGCCTAAGTCTCGCTCAGCGAATATACAGCAGGCAGTGCAAATCAGTAGACCTGCGACAACCGTTGGCCTGAATTGATGTACGGAGTGCCACGCGAAGAAGCGCCACCTGAACCCTGATACCCCCTTTGATGGAATCTCCCCAATCCGCGTCCGCAGCTACGGAATCAAGCGCCGCAGCGTCTTCTTCGAGGCCCTCCGGCGGCTCGAACCGCGTTGTCGCATGGCTGCGCCAGAACCATTTGGGCTGCACCGCTACCGAGCTTGTGGTGCTGGTCTTCTTTGTCGGATTCTTTCTCTTCTATGGCCTGATTCCCATCTTTGGTGGTGACCAGCTCGGGCTGGTGGGCGCAGATGAGCCGCGCTATGCGCAGATCGCCCGCGAGATGCTCGACACGCACATCGCCGACTGCAATGCGGTGCATGCCAGCATTCTTCCACGCAGTCTTCACGCCGCTGACCTGCGGGCCTCCTACGACTGCCTGATGGGCGGCACGGTGACGCCGATCCTCTACGGCAAGCCGTGGCTGGAGAAGCCCGCGCTCTACTATTGGCGCGCGATGGGCTACTACAAGGAGCTGGGCGTCTACGACTGGACGGCGCGGCTGGCTTCGGCCACGGGATCGCTCGCGCTGCTGATCCTCGCTTTCCTGCATCTCAAGCGCTTCCGTCCCGGCGGGCATCTCGACGCTGCGCTGATCATGGTCTCCGCTGTGGCGATGTTCGCGTTCTCGCGCGGCGCGTCGACGGACATGCAGCTCGCTGCGCCGTTTTGCATTGGGATGCTGGGCTGGTACGCGTGGTATGAAACGGGCAAAAAATTCTGGCTCTTCGACCTCTACTTCTTCAACGCCGCGGCTACGCTGGCCAAGGGGCCGATCGCTCCCTTTCTGGCGCTGGCGATCATCTGCCTGTTCCTCGGTTTACGGCGCGAGTGGTCGGCCCTGCGCCGCACCATCTGGATTCCGGGCATTGTGCTCTACCTGGTGATGGTTCTGCCCTGGTACATCGCCGTGCAGCGCCGCAATCCCATCTTCTTCAATGAGTTTTTCTGGAAGCACAATCTAGAGCGTTACACCACTAACCTTTACCAGCATCATCAGCCGTTCTACTACTATCTGATCGTGCTGATCCTCGGCATGATGCCGTGGACGGCGCTCTCGATCCGCGCGCTGGTGGACGGCCTCGATACGTCTCTCGCCGAGTGGAAGGTTCGCTTCAAGCCGCAGCGATACGTCGGCCACGTCCGCGCTGGCGATGCCTTTCCCGAGTTCCTCGTCCTCTGGGCGCTCTTCCCCATCGTCTTCTTTTCCTTCTCCGACTCCAAGCTCCCCGGCTATATTCTTCCCTCCATCCCGCCGCTCGCCATCCTCACCGGCGACTATCTCTTCCGCATTCGCCGCCCCGGGATCCCCTCCTGGTTGCTTTACACCCATGCCACGCTGACGGGATTCCTCACCTTCGTTCTCATCCTTTGCCCGCAGTATATGGTCTATCAGCGGATCATTCCCGCACCCCGGATTTTTGCCTGGGCGACCGTGCTGGGCATTGCCGCAGCCGTGTTGGTCAATCTTGTCACTCGCCGCTTCGGAGTCCGCTACCTGCGTCTGGTGACGATGATCCCAATGGTCGGTCTGCTCTACTTCCTGCTCGGCAGGAACGGCCATCTCCTTGACCTGAACTACTCAGCGCGCCCGCTGGCACAGGAGATTCATCAGGCGGACCCCGGTGCTCCGGTGGTGGCTGAGTTCGACGTGCGCCGCGACCTGGTGTATGGCCTGGCGTTTTATCGTGACCAGAAGATCGTGAGCTATGCAACGGACGGCGTCCCCGACGGCGCGCACCTGATTGTGTTTCCCACACGCGATGCGGCCAAAGTGCAACAGTTTCTAAAGGGACGATTCACTCAGCCGCTGCTGCTGTATCAGGTGCAGGGCCTGTCGGTTTACAAAGTTTATCCTCGCAGCTAACGTCAGGAGAGATGTAAATCGAACCAGGAGAGCACGAGGTCCAGCAGCCGTTGAGCCAATCGTCGAGTCACTCTGCGCAACTCGAAATACTGGATCTCCGCCACTTTTCAGCGGCGCAGCTGAGGCCCCTGCTGCGCGACGAGGCCGAGCGCTGGCTGCCACGCCTGCACTGGGACTACACACGCAACTCCGCCCTGCTGCTTGACTATCTCGACAGCCGTATTCTTCCTGGCTTTGTCGCGCTTCAGGCCGGGCATATCGTCGGCTATGCGTTCTGCGTCTGCGAGGGCGCGAAGGCTATCATCGGCGACGTCTACGCCTATCGAGAAACCGAATCGACGCTCAACCCGATCTGCGATACCCTGCTCCATCACCTGCTCGAACTCGTTCAGGCCACACCCGGCGTCGACCGCGTCGAATCGCAGCTCCTCATGTTTCCCGACGGTGCACTTGCGGAGCCCTTTCGCACTCGCGGCTTCCAGAGCTTTCCGCGCTGCTTCATGGTTCGCGACCTCGAAGCCCATCCGTCGGGCATCGACTCCGATCCTGCCTTGCTGCATCCCGGCAAGAGTCTGATTCTACAGTCCTGGCAACCGGAGTACTACGAAGGCGCCGCGGCTCTCATTCATCGCTGCTACGCCGATCACATGGACGCAAGCATCAACGATCAGTACCGCACGCTGCATGGTGCCCAGCGTTTCCTGCACAACATCATCCGCTTCCCGGGCTGCGGCGTCTTTGATCCGGAAAACTCCTGGGTGCTGCGGGAAGCCGGAAACACCGCGCAGGAGGCCGGCTCCGGCCCCCGCAACCCCTCCATTGAGGCCGTGCTGCTTGCCTCCCGCGTCCGTGCTGATGTCGACCACATCACACAGATCTGCATCACTCCATCTCTACGCGGTCAGGGCCTGGGCCGCATGATGCTAGAGCACTGCGCCCGCGAGGCCGTCAAGCGCGGCATCCGCGAGCTCTCCCTCACCGTCACCGAGGCGAACACCAACGCGCGCCATCTCTACGAGCGCAATGGCTTCGTCACCCTCCATCGCTTCGAGGCCATGGTCCAGGACAGCACGCTCACCATCTGAACGCCCTCGCGAAGCATCATCTCCGCAGGCTGCTCAGTTGGTCTTCTTCCAACTCACTCCCGGCCGCGCGACCGCATACATCTCGGCCGCAATCTGATCGAACAACCCATGCCGGTCCTTGTCGACGAGATACAGGTCCATGTGCGTCCGACCGGGGATATACGTGAAGTGAGCGTCCGCGCCCAGCGCCGCCAACCGAGCGTCAAACAGGTGCGCCGACGCATCCAGATAGAACGTATCCGCGGTACCGACAAACAGATGAATCCGTCCCTTCAGCAGTGCCGCATTCTGGGGCCACTCTTTCTCCACCAGGTGCGCCAGATCATAGTGGTCGTGCCAGTATGCGACCACGTTTGGGTCCACATCGCCGGTCACGCGGTCGAACATCGGCATTGGGGCGCCACTCTTCGAGCGCGGCGAAAACACCCAGTCGAAGGAAGTAATCTGCCCACCATATGGCCCCAGCACCGCTTCAATTTTTGTGAACTGCTCGAGCGTCGCGACCACCTTCCCGTCCATGCGCATGATCGGGTAAGCCGACCCATCCGGCCTGTGGTAGACGTTCGCGTGCGGAGCGTAGAGGTCGGGCCCGGTGAAGTTGTGGAAGTCGCTCGGGTCCGGCGAGGTTGACCACGTTCCGCCGAAGACTTGCGGATAATTCACTTGCAACTGCAACGTGGCCCATCCTCCGCTGGAGTGCCCGTTGAGGAACCGCCCGCTGGGCCGAGCGTCCATGCGGTACTTCGACTCAAGCATGGGAATGAACTCGGTCGTCAGTGCCGCGCCCCACGGCCCGTTGTTCACGGAATCGGCAAACTCATGCGTTCCCTGTGGGCAGGATTCATCCAGCATCACCCAGATCATCGGTGGCATCTTGCCGGCCTCCATGCGCCTGCGGATCATCGCCGCCTGCACCAGGTCGTAGTCCATTCCAGCGCCGAATCCATGCGTGAAGTACACCGTCGGATAGTGCTCGCTCGCGTCCTTCCCATAGCCCGGCGGCAGCACCACCCACGCTCTGATCTGCGTCGCATTGCCGGAGAAATGAGTCAGCAGCGGGCTGACCATCTCCTGCTCCTCAATCTCACCGGGCTTCACGCTCGCCTTCGCTTTGGTCACGGCCTCGGTGCGCATCGGGTTGGCTTGCGCGTGCTGATCCAGCGTCAGCATGGGTTCCGAACTGCCGGCGCTCCACTGCCCCAGCGGCACAACGGCGCTGATCCAGTCCTCCGGCCCGCGTCCTGAGTAATTGTAGGTATGCTCCGTGTCCAGCACCGCCTGCACCTCATACTCGCCCGCAGGCAGGGCCGAGAACGGCTTCGGATAGGCGATCTGATCGGCGTCCATCTCCACCGACGCACCCGGCATCAGGTCATGGACTTCCTCGGCGGCCACCCACGTCTCGCCGGGATGAAACTCCTGGATGTTGACCTCCTTGTCGCCCTTCCCCTGCTTGAGGAACACGAGCAGGCGGCCACTGAGCGGCTTCGGTGCAGAAGCCGCCAGATGGACGCGGAAGAAGACATGGGGCGCTGCCGCGGCCTGAGCGCTGGACTGGCCAGAGGCTCCCACGCAGCAGGTTGCTATCGCCGCCCAAACAAGAAGCTGTCCTGAAAGTCGCTGCCGCATCCACGTCTCCTGAGGAAGAGTTTTCGGGATGATAGCAGGCCGACCAGCGGTCACACTACTCGACGTGATAGTTGGGAGCTTCGCGGGTGATGACGACATCGTGCACGTGGCTCTCGCGGAGGCCGGCGCCGGAGATGCGAATGAACTTCGCCTTCTCCTGTAGCTCCTCGATGGATGAGCAGCCGAGGTAGCCCATCCCTGAGCGGAGTCCACCGACCAACTGGTAGATCATTGCTTCCAGCGGGCCACGATGGGGAACGCGTCCCTCGATGCCCTCAGGCACGAACTTGGCCAGCCGGTTGCCGCTCTCCTCACGCGCTGTGATGGGCGGACGTTCGCCGACCGAAAAATCATCGATGTCGGTCTTGCTTTGGAAGTACCGCTCACCCGAACCCTGCGCCATCGCGCTGAGGCTGCCCATGCCGCGATAGGCCTTGAAGCTGCGGCCCTGGTAGAGGATCGTTTCGCCCGGGCTCTCGTCGACGCCGGCAAAGAGCGAACCCAGCATGCACGCGCTAGCTCCCGCGGCGATGGCCTTGGTAATGTCGCCCGAGTATTTGACGCCGCCATCGGCGATGACGGACACGCCGCGCTCCCTGGCTGCACGATACGCTTCGGAGATGGCTGTAATCTGCGGCATCCCAGCACCGGTCACCATGCGCGTCGTGCAGATCGAACCCGGCCCGATCCCGACTTTGACTGCGTCGGCTCCGGCGTCGATCAGGGCCATTGTGCCCTCGTAGGTTGCGACGTTGCCGGCGAAGAGATCGACCTCCGGAAACGCCTTCTTCACGGCTGCAACGGCTTCGAGCACGCGCGATGAGTGCCCATGCGCGGAATCGATGGCCAGCGCGTCCACGCGATACTTCACCAACTCGGCAGCGCGTTCGAGGAAGTCTCCCGTTGCTCCAATGGCTCCGGCGACGCGCAGACGGCCCTGCTCATCCTTGCTTGCATTGGGATACTTCAACTTCTTCTGAATATCCTTGACGGTAATCAGGCCCTTGAGTTCGTAGGCGTCGTTGACGACCAGCAGCTTCTCCACGCGGTGCTGGTGCAGGATCTGCTCGGCCTGTTCGAGCGTGGTTCCCTCCGGAACGGTGATGAGGTTGGTCTTGGTCATCACATCGCCGATGGCAATATCCGTGCGCGAGACGAAGCGCAGGTCGCGGTTGGTGAGGATGCCGACCAGCTTGCCCTTCCTCGTGACCGGAACGCCGGAGATCTTGAACCGACGCATGACTTCGAGCGCGTCGGAGATTGGACGCTCGGGCTCGATGGTGACGGGATCGACGATCATGCCGCTCTCCGAGCGCTTGACCTTGTCGATTTCACCGGCCTGCTGGTCAATGGTGAGGTTGCGGTGGACGACGCCGAGGCCACCCTGCTGGGCGATGGCGATGGCCAGCCGCGCTTCGGTGACGGTGTCCATGGCGGCGGACATCAGCGGCATGGCGAGGGTCATCGTTTTAGTGAGCCGCACCTGGGTGCTGACCTGCGAGGGGACGACGTCGGAGTATGCGGGGACCAGCAGCACGTCGTCAAACGTGAGCGCTTCGGGGATCTGAGTTTGGATCATACTTCTCTATTGTTGCACTGCCGAGGCCAGAGTTGAACTTTCGCCTGGGTTGGCCTAAAATTGTCCGAGCAGACGAATTTGTTCTGCCGCTGAAAGCAGCCGTTTGGCAAACGGTCAGTCGCCGTGTACGCACCGGCAAGTGGCGGAAGAGAGGAGTGGGCGAGAGCCCACTTTTTGTTTGCTTAAAATCCGGTTTGGCGGACGGTGACAGCACCCGCCCAACGAAAGCACCACAAGACGGCGTTCGCTGGAAGAACACATGGCCTTGCAGATGGAGACAATTCGCGCCACAGCCGACCGCGTCGCGGCCTCGCACCACCTCGACGTTGTGGATCTGGAGTTCACCGGCGGCGCCAAGCATCGCACGCTGCGCGTCTATCTGGAGAAGAATGCGGAGGCCCGGGCCAAGTTCGCCGCGGAGGCTGCATCCAACGAAGAGGCAGGCCTTCCCAAAGGCGTTCCGGTCGAGACTCTTTCCGGAGTGACCCATGAGGATTGTGCCAGCTTCGCACGGGATTTTGGAACGGTGCTCGACGTCGAGGACCTGATTCCCGGAGCGGAGTACACGCTGGAGGTCAGCTCTCCAGGGCTTGAACGCAAGCTCTTGAAGCCGGCTGACTATGATCGCTTTCGCGGTAGTCTCGCGAAGGTCCAAACCTTTACGGCGGTGGACAACAGCCGCCATTTTACGGGCAGATTGATTGCCTTTGATGGGAAGACGATGACGCTGGACCTCTCTGCCGTCAAGCAGAAGGGCAAGGCAAAGAAGCTGCAGGTTGCGCAGACGGTTGAGATTTCGCTGGCGAATGTTGAGAAGGCGAATCTGGTAGCAGAGATATAGAAGCAGGGATTTAGACGTAAGCGAATTTGAATGATCGGTGATGAAGATCGCCGAAAGAAGTGAGAGACAACATGGCAAGTGCTCTGTATCAGTCGATTGAGATTTTAGGCCGCGAGAAGGGTATTGACCCGGAGATCGTGGTGAATGCGGTCGAGGACGCGATTGCGCTCGCAACCCGGAAGTACTACAAGACGGTCGAGAACATGCGCGGCGAGATGGATCGCGAGACGGGCGAGATTCGCGCCTACGTGTACAAGACGGTCGTCGAGACGCCGGAGCTCGTCGAAGACCCGGACAACCAGTTGACGCTGGAGCAGGCGCGCGAAATGGCGCCGGAGGTTGAGGTCGGCGGGGAACTGCGCTTCTACAAGGACACCACGCCGCTGGGCCGCATCGCCGCGCAGATGGCCAAGCAGGTGATCTTCCAGAAGGTTCGCGAGGCGGAGCGCGATACCGTGTTCAACGAGTATGGCAACCGCGCGGGCGAGATTCTCACGGCGACCGTCAAGCGTCTGGAGCCGATGGATGTGATCTTCGACCTGGGCAAGGCCGAGGCGCGGATGCCCAAGCGCGAGCAGTCGCGGCTGGAGCAGTTCTCGGTTGGGGAGCGTGTGCGCGTGGTGCTGCTGCGCGTCGACCGCGCTGCGAAGGGACCGCAGGTGATCGTCTCGCGTGCGGCTCCGGCACTGGTGCAGTCGCTGTTCCAGTCGGAGGTTCCGGAGATTTATGACGGCACGGTGACGATTCGCGCCATTGCGCGCGAGGCCGGTGAGCGCAGCAAGATTGCGGTCATGAGCCGCGACAAGGACGTCGATCCGGTGGGTGCATGCGTGGGCATGAAGGGCATGCGAGTGCAGTCGATCATCCGCGAGTTGCGTGGAGAGAAGATCGACATTATTGAGTACTCGGACGAGATCACCACCTTCGCCGAGAAGGCGCTGCAGCCGGCCAAGGTTGCGCGTGTCTCCATTACGGACCTGGCAGAGAAGCAGCTTGAGGTGATTGTCGATGACACGCAGCTGTCGCTGGCGATCGGCAAGAAGGGGCAGAATGTTCGCCTGGCAGCCAAGCTGTTGCAGTGGAAGATCGACATCAAGAGCGAAGAGGAGAAGCGCCAGGAGGTCGAGCAGCAGATGCAGGCGATGGGCGGCGGTCCGTCCACACCTATTGAGCAGGTGGTGGAACTGGGCGATTCCGTGATGGAGAAGCTGATTGCGGCCGGGATCACCACCGTCGAGGCGCTCGCCGATATGACCGCCGAAGAACTCGGCGAGATCCCGGGAATTGGCGAGAAGACGGTCGAGAAGATTGCGGTCGCTGTTCGCCACTACTTCGGGCAATATGAAGAAGGCGAGGAGCGTCCGGTATCCGTTCCGACGGAGGCGGCACTGGTCAAAGGTGAAGAAGCCATTGCGGCGACCGCTGCATCCGATGAGGCGGGAGATGAGGTGCATTCCATGACCAACACACCGGAAGAGATTCTCGCCGGGCAGGCTGCCGATGCCGGTTCTGCCGAAGAGGTGAGCGACATTTCGGCTGAAGACATCGTCGACCGCGAGGATGAACTCTCGGCGATCGACGCCAATGACGCCAACGACGCTCGCGAAGCGGGCATTGAACTCGACAACGACACCGTGGACGAACTGGTCGATCAGGCCCAGGAAGTCTCCAGCGAAGGCATTGATAGCAATGGGTCTTCTCGTGACTGATCAGCACGAAATGCCCGGCAGTATTTGTGGAAATGTGAGCCAAACGGCTGAAACATTAACAATTTCAAGGGATAATAGCCTTGGAAGAACTCCTACTTCGATTGAGGCTGCTATGAACCTCTAAGTGCGCAGTGGAAATGAAAAGGGCCGAGCGGGTAACCGCCAGCACCGATAAAAGGGATAGATGAGCAAAGTTCGCATCAACGATCTTGCACGTGAGTTGGAAGTCAAGAGCCGATCCATTCTGGATGCTCTGACGGCGGTTGGCGTCACCGAGAAGAAGACGCATTCGAGCTCCATCGAAGAGGATGAAGCGGAGAAGGTGCGCGGCTATTTCAGCCGCGGAGCACGCACGCCGGCGCCGCGGGTGGCTCCCGTGGAAACCAAGCCCAAGTTCGATCTGTCGCATGTGTCCAAGCCGGGTGATGCGCTGAAGGCGATCCTGGAGCGCAAGCAGGCTGAGCAGGCTGCACGCTCTGCGCCGCCTGCGCGCCCTGCCGTGACGGTGGCGCCCCCTACCAATAGGCCCCCGGTGGCAGCGAAGCCTGCGGCTCCTGCTGTGGTGGCGGTGCATGCTCCGGCTCCAACTCCAGCACCCGCCGCTCCCGTGGCTACAGCTCCGCCTGCTGCACCAGCGCCGCGGCGCATCGTTCCCATTCCACGGCCGCCGGCTCCAACGTATGTGGTGCCGCCGGCGATTGCGAGCCGTCCTGTTGCGGGTCCGGTGGTTGCGCGCCCCGCTGTCGTGCCTGCCCCTCCGGCGGTGGTGTCCGCACCGCCTGCGGAACCTGTTGTGGTGAAGCCTGCTGTTCCTCCGCCATCGGCGCCAGCTCCGGTGGCAGCAGCTCCGGCACCCGTGCCCGAGCCTGTGGCCCCTCCGGCTCCGGAGCCGGTTGCAGCGACGCCCGAGGCGCCTGTAGCCCCTGTGCCAGCACCACGTCGCGTGGTGATGCCGCAGACCGGCCCGCGTCCTAGCTATAGTGCACCGCCACCTCCTCCGGGAGGGCCGCGCACCCCTATCTTCCAACGTCCGCGTCCCGGCTACCAGGGCGGTTCGGGCGCACCGGGAGCAGGTGGACCTCCGGGCTCGCGTCCGGGAATGGCTCCTGGCGCTCGCCGGCCCATGCATCCCACACGGACCTTTCCTGCGGGAACGGGTGGTGGCCCGGGTGGTCCGGGGTTTGCGCCACGACCGGGCTTTGGTGCAGGGCGGCCTGGGTTTGGAAATCGTCCGGGGACAGCGCCCGGCGGTGGCCTGCTGCCGCCTACCGAAGCTGCGGCTCCGGCACGTCCGGCTAGACCCGGTCAGCGTGGCCGCGGCGCTCCGCGCTACGAGAAGAACAAGGAAGTCGCGCTCAAGGGCTATGCTCCGCGCGCTGGCGCCGCCCAGATTCCAATGGGCGACGTGCCTATCACCAAGTCGATCACGGTCACTGAGGGCATCTCGGTGAAGGACCTGGCGGAGAAGCTGGAGGTTCGCGGCAAGGACCTGATTGCGACACTGCTGATGCGTGGCGTGATGGTGACGGTCAACCAGTCGCTCGATGGCGAGTTGGTGAAGGACGTGGCGCGGCAGTTTGGCGCGGACGCGACGGTCATCTCGGTCGAAGAGCAACTCGAGAACGAGGCCATCGAAGGCTTCCTTGAAGACACCTCCAACATGGTCGAGGTGGTGCGTGCGCCGGTGGTGACGATCATGGGCCACGTCGATCACGGTAAGACTTCGCTGCTCGATGCGATCCGTTCGACGGATGTGGCGGGTGGTGAGGCGGGCGGAATTACGCAGCATATCGGAGCGTACAAGGTGAAGATTACCAAGCCCGATTCGCCGGCGTTTGGCCGCGAGATCGTGTTCCTTGATACTCCTGGTCACGAAGCGTTTACGCGTATGCGTGCCCGTGGAGCGAAGATTACGGACATCGTGGTGATCGTGGTCGCAGCCGACGACGGAGTGATGCCGCAGACGCTCGAGGCCATCGATCATGCGCGCGCGGCGAAGGTTCCGATCATCGTTGCGGTGAACAAGATCGACAAGCCGGAGGCAGACCCGAGCCGGGTGATGAACCAGCTCGCAGCTCGTGGCGTACAGGCTACGTCGATGGGCGGGGATACGGAGTTTGTCGAAGTGTCGGCCAAGAAGCGGCTGAACCTTGATCAACTGGAAGAGATGATCTGCCTGGTTGCGGATGTGAACGAGCAGAAGGCAACGCCCGAGCGGCCAGCGGTTGGTACGGTCATCGAGGCCAAGCTGGATCGTGGCCGCGGTGCTGTGGCATCGATCCTGGTGCAGAACGGAACGCTGCGCGCGGGCGACAGTTACATCGTCGGCAACACATTCGGCAAGGTCCGCGCGATGTTCAACGACCGCGGGCAGGAGATCAAGGAAGCTGGGCCGTCGACTCCGGTGGAGATCCTCGGACTGGAGAGCATTCCGGATGCGGGCGATACGTTCCTGGTGATGGCGGACCGCGACAAGGCCAAGGGCATTGCGCAGTACCGCAAGATGAAGGAGCGCGAGGCGCAGCTGGCCAAGAGCTCGCGGGTGTCGCTGGAAGGGCTTGCGGAACAGATCAAGCAGGCGGGCGTCAAGGACCTCAACCTCATCCTCAAGGGCGATGTGCAGGGTTCGGTCGAGGTGCTGGCCGACTCGCTGCAGCGGATGTCGACCGAGAAGGTGCGCGTGAAGGTACTGCATTCGGGCGTCGGCGCAATCACGGAGTCGGATATTCTGCTGGCTTCGGCGTCGAATGCCGTGGTGATCGGATTCAACGTTCGGCCGGACCGCAAGGCTACTGAGATTGCGGAGCGCGAGAACGTCGAGATCCGGCTGCACTCGATTATTTACGAGTTGCAGGACGAGATTACGAAGGCGATGTATGGGCTGCTGGAGCCAGTGTACAAGGAGAACTACGCTGGCCGGGCGACTGTCATCAACGTCTTCAAGATCACCAAGGTGGGCCAGATTGCCGGCAGCCAGGTGACCGACGGATTGATCCGGCGCGACAACCAGGTGCGCGTGCTGCGCGATGGCGAAGAGGTCTGGAAGGGCAAGATCGCGTCGCTCAAGCGCTTCAAGGACGATGTGTCCGAGGTGCGTTCGGGCGTTGAGTGCGGCATCGATCTGGCGGGCTACAAGGACATCAAGGTGGGCGACGTCATTGAGGCGTTCACCACGGAGAAGATGGCCGATGAGCTTGGACGGAACTCGGCTGAGGCTAAGAAGGAGCGCGACGTTGCGGCTCTGAAGGAAGCTAAGGACCGGGAGAACGAGATTGCCAGGGCGGAAGCGGATACGACGAAGGCCGAGGCCGCGAACGCATAACTCATTTTTCATGCAGCATCTACAGCAATAGAAGGCCGGGAGCGATCCCGGCCTTCCTTCGTTTGGACGCCTCGGAGTTCCATGAAGGTGTGAGCACGGCATTTGCTGTGGTCAAGCGTGGCGGAGCCGGCGGTGATATATCTGATTGCACCGGATGAATTGGATTGGGGAGAGATAGATATGGCGCGTTCACGCAGGGAGTTTCTGGCGAAGGGTTCGATGGGGCTGGTGGCCGTGGCGATGGCGTCGAACGGGGCGAAGGCCGAGGGTGAGGGTCAGACGCCAGTGGCGGGAGGACCGCAGATTCCAAGCACGCCGGGGGCTCCGGGGGCGTTTGGGACCTCGCCGGCGACCGGGCCGGTGGTGACCGTGGAGACCTTCGTTGAGGCCGAGAAGTTGGTGCAGGTGGAGATGACGCCGAAGGATTTGGCGGAGGCCGCGGGGAACTGGCGGGCGTCGATGGCCGCGGTGTATGAGCGGCGGGTGGGGCCGCGCAAGCTGGCGATCCCCGACAGCGTGGTGCCGGCGACGGTCTGGTTCCCGGAGGCGGCGGTACTGAAGCCGGGTGCGCCGATGGCGGTGGTGGAGAACGTGTTTGTGTGGAGCGCGGGGAACGACGCACCGCTGCCGGAGAGCGACGAGGCGATTGCGTTTGCGCCGGTGACGCAGCTCTCGCAGTGGATACAGAAGAAGCAGATTACGTCGGAGCGGCTGACAAAGATTTACCTGGCGCGGCTGGAACGGTTCAACAATGAACTGAACTGCGTGATTACGTTGACCGCGGAGCATGCGCTGGAACAGGCTCGTGTGGCGGACAAGGAGATTGCAGCGGGAAAGTATCGCGGGCCACTGCATGGGATTCCGTGGGGCGCGAAGGACCTGCTGGATACGGCGGGGATTCCGACAACGTGGGGCGCAGAGATGTATGAGAAACGCGTGCCGGTGGAAGATGCTACGGTGACGGCGCGGTTGAATGCGGCGGGCGCTGTGCTGGTGGCGAAGCTGAGCCTGGGCGCACTGGCGCTGAACGATGTGTGGTTCGGCGGGCAGACGAAGAATCCGTGGAACCTGGACGAGGGCGCTTCGGGGAGTAGCGCTGGGCCGGGTGCGGCGGTGGCTGCGGGGCTGGTCGGGTTTGCGATCGGGAGCGAGACGCAGGGGTCGATTGTGAGCCCGAGTATGCGCTGCGGCGTGACGGGGCTGCGGCCGACGTTTGGGCGCGTGCCGCGGACCGGCGCGATGACGCTGAGCTGGACGTGCGACAAGCTGGGCGCGATGACGCGCGGCGTACAGGACACGATGCTGGTGCTGGACGCGATCCAGGGACCCGACGGGGAAGATGTGGCGTGCGTCGCCGCCGGGCTGGACTTCGATGTGCGCAAGAGCGTGAGGGGTCTGCGCGTGGGATATTTCCCGGAGTGGATGAAGACGGCTCCGGCGACGGAGGTGGACCGCGCGGCGCTGGAGATGGTGAAGAAGCTGGGGATGGTTCCAGTTGAAGTGAGCTTGCCGGATTGGCCGTATGACTCGCTGAATATTATTTTGTTTGCCGAGAGTGCGGCGGCGTTTGAAGAGATCACGCTGAATCACAAGGTGGACGAGTTGAAGATGCAGACTCCGGATGCGTGGCCGAATACATTTCGGCAGTCTCGGTTTCTGAGCGCGGTGGACTTTGTGCAGGCGGACCGGCTGCGGCGGATGGTTGCACTGGAGATGGCGCGTGTGATGTCGAGCGTTGACCTGCTGCTGGTGCCGAGCCTGCGCGATGAGTTCCTGGTGATTACGAACTTTACGGGACACCCGTCGTTGACGCTGCGCGCGGGGTTTGTGGAGATCAGCGAGGCGCGGAGTGATTGGGCTCCCGACCCGAAGAACCCGGTGATGAAGTTTGCCCCCCCGCGGAGGGTTCCGTATGGCGTGACGCTGGTGGGACGGCTGTTCGAGGAAGGCACGATTGCACGCGCCGGGATCGCGATGGAGGCGGCGTTCGGCGTTGCGGCTGAGCGGCCGAAGGGGTTTTGAGGAACTGAACGCTTCAGAGACAATCAATTATTGGTGACGATGCCGGGCGGGACGGTCACGGTCACCGTGGTGTTCGCCGTTGCAGAGGTGTTGTTCACTTCGGTCGCAGTGAGTGTGTAGGTGTAGGTGCCGGGCGTAAGGGTGGGCTGGCCGCCGCAGGCACTGATGGCCGTCAGTCCAACGAGCATGCCTGCCGCGAGCAAGAGGTGCGTGGCGAGCGCTCTCTTTTTGCGAAGGCCAACGCCCAGCAGGAGAGCGCCTGCGAGGGACCAGATGGCCCTTTCGCCAAGGTCCGGACGGGGTGGAAGATTCCATCTCACGGGTACGGGGACGGGGATGGCTGCCAGTATCCCGAAGGTTCCTGTCGTGGTTCCATTCGCTGTGAGGACGAAGGCGTGCACCGGCCCCGGGATTTCGAGGTAGGGCAACCTGACTCCGGCAGGGACAGCCGGTTGCGCAGGCATAACGCTAATATTTCCAGCGAATCCATTGACCGAGGTCAGGGTGAAGGGGAAGGTCGCGGTGCCGCTGGAGGGCATGGTCACATTGCTGCCGGTGATGGTGAAGCTGGGGGTCGGTGTCCGGGCTGCGCAGGGAATGGGAGTGAGCGCTAGAAGAGCCGCCAAACAAGTGAGCGCTCCATTTCTTGTGAGCACGGAGACCTCCGGGTACCCTTGCAACTACCCTTTGGTGGAATGGTACACCGTGATGAAGACGCTCTGTCAACCTCAATAGCGGAAGATCAGCAGCCCCTCCACGTGTGATTGAATTGCGCATGGAGGGGCTGCTGTGAGTGGCGAGGTGACGCTTAGAGGGCTTCTACCTTGGAGGTCCAGGGCGCTGCGGCCTCGAGGGCCTTGTTGACGTTCTGGATGTTTTCTACGCCGGTGGTTTCGAGCCACTTGCGGAAGGCGTCAGCGCCTTCGACCGCGTAGATCTTGATGCCGTCCTTCCATGTGGCGCGGCCGCAGAGGACGCCATTGAAGGCAACACCGGATTCGCCGGCGAGTTCGAGGGTCTCGATGAAGACCGGGTTGGAGACGCCGGCGGAGAGATAGATGAAGGGCAGCGACGTGACCGCGGCGGCGGCGCGGAAGTGATCGAGGGCCTGGGCGCGGTTGTAGGCTGAGGGCCCTCCCTTGTTGGCCTGGGTTCCGGCGACGTACTCCATGACGATGGGGACCTCGACCTTGAGAACGTCGACGCCGTAGCGCGGGTTGGAGAACTCCTGCATGGCACCGGTCACAATGGCAGGCTTCTTGCGCGCATACTCGATGGATTTTTCGTCGCCGCCGTTCTCGTCGTAGCCGACGAACTCGAGGAAGAAGGGGATGTCGTGGGCGCGGCACTCGTCACCGATGCGCTCGATCCATGCGTGCTTGATCTCGTTGATGCTGGCGGTGTCGAAGGGGGTGTAGTAGAGCAGGATCTTGATGCAGTCTGCGCCGGCTTCGACGAGGCGGCGGACGCTCCAGACATCGAGCAGGTCGGGGAGGCGGCCGGCGGTAGTGGCGTCGTAGCCGGTCTTCTCGTAGGCCAGCAGCAGACCCTTGCCGTTACGGTGCTGGGCGGCAGGAAGGCCGTACTCGGGATCGAGCAGGATGGCTGAGGCGTGGCGGGTGAGGACCTCGGTGACCAGTGTCTTGAAGACTTCGAGGTCGTGGCCGGTGGCCTCGGCGCCGCGCTCCTTGGCGAGCGACTTCTGCAGGGAGCCGCGCTGATCCATGGCCGCGGCTGCGATAACATTACGAGCGTTGGAGACGGCCTTGAGGCCAGCAAGTTTTCCGGGGGTGAGCTTCATCGTTTTCCTCTTTTATCGTTTGGCGCGTCGACTTCTTTGGGCATCGACACGTAGAAAATGGGTTGTGGCGCGCACCATGCTGAGCGGCTGACAGTTGAGATTGTACATAGCCCGATATACGAGTCGCACGCGGCGGGCGGTGTTCGGGCGAGGCGGGAAGATCGGGGGACTCCCGCACGGGCCAAATCTCCTTGTGCTATTTGCCTCGTATGCCGAGGAACTGAAGTCCGCCTTCGAAGCGGTGGTGGCGAAAGAAGGCGTCAGACGCGGAGGCGGTCGCGGAGGTCGCTGGCGAGTTGGACCAGGTGGCGCAGGCGGGGGGCCTGCTCGGGTGAGGCATCGCGGAGGGCCAGTTGCGATTCGAGCAGGACGCCGGAGAGCGTGGTGTTGAGCTCGCTGTGCAGCGTGGCAGCGGCGGCCGCCTGGGCCCGGGCAAGATCCTGCGTGCGCCGGGCAAGCGCGGCGCGGGCCTGACGCACGACGCGCGCCGCGCTGCACAGTGCGAGGTTCAGCTCGACGATGAGGGCTCCGCCGGCGTTCTGGTAGAGGAGATCGGCGGAGGCGGAGTCGATCGTGGCCAGGCTCTCGTCGATGAGGATGAGTGCGAACTCGTTGCGGCGCATCGAGGCAAGCGCGGCGCGTCGGCTGGGCGTGGTCTCCACTTCGGCGCGGAGATCGTGGCGTAGAGCCTCGGCGATGGGCGGGACGACGGAATCAGGGGCGATGAGCAGCAGGGTTGGGTGCATCGGTGCTCCGGGAAGAAGTAGTAGAGGGTAAGGAGTCAGGCGTGAGGAGTAGAGAGAGGAGTTGGGGAGTGCGCGATCCGCAATACGTGCCGGCAAAACATTGGAAGAGCTGCGCGGTTGCTCTCTACTCCTTACTCCTTACCCTCTACTCACTCTGTTCAGGCTGGTTCGTCGCCCAGACCGTACTCTTTCAGCTTGCGGTAGAGGGTGGTTTTGCCGATGCCGAGTAATCGTGCGGCCATCAGCTTGTCGCCGTTCAGTTGCGTGATGGTGTTGAGAATCGCCTGCTTTTCCATCTCGGCGATGGATTGCACGGCGCTGAAGTCCGCTGATCCGGAGAGCGCCGAGAGGTCGCCGCCGCGGTTGGATGGGTCGGGATTCTGGAGCGATTGCTGGACGTGAAACTGGAAGTCCTGCATCTGGGTGGGGAAGTCGCCAAGGTGGAGGATGGGGCCGCTGGAGAGAGCGCAGGACCGTTCGATGGCGTGCTCCAACTCGCGGACATTGCCGGGCCAGTCGTACTCCATGAGCAGCCGCAGGGCGTCGTCGGCGAAGGTGTAGGCGACGCCGTTGTCGTTGCGCATGCGGTCGAGGGCGTGAGCGGCCAGCAACGGGATGTCGTTTCTGCGCTCGCGGAGCGCGGGAATGCGGAGGTTGACGACGTTCAGGCGGAAGTAGAGATCCTTGCGAAAGCGGCCGGTCTCGACCATGTGGGTGAGGTCGCGGGTAGTGGAGGCGAGGATGCGCGCTGCGAGCGGCAGGGACTGGTCGGAGCCGATCGGTCGCACCTCCTTATCCTGCAGGGCGCGCAGCAGGCGACTCTGGAGGTCGAGCGGAAGATCGCCGACCTCATCGAGAAAGATGGTTCCGCCGTCGATGCCGGAGAGCAAGCCGGCCTTGGCGCGATTGGTGCCGGGAAGTGCGCCCTTGGCGTGGCCGAAGAGCTCGGCTTCAATCATCGCGGGCACCAGCGATCCGCAGTCGACGGGGATGAAGGGCTTGTCGGAGTTCGGACCGTTGGCGTGGATCGAGCGCGCGACCAGCTCCTTGCCGGTTCCCGTCTCCCCGACGATCAGAACGGGATGGGTGGTGGTGGCGACCTTGGAAAGAATGCGGTAGAGCTTCTCCATGGCCGGCGAGTTGCCCACCAGATTCCCCATACCGGCGCCGGAGCGGAGACGGTCGCGGAGCAGGCGCGACTCGACGTCGAAGGAGCGGCGTTGAGCAGCGCGTTCGAGCGTGGCGGAGAGCTCTTCGAGGGTGAACGGCTTGGTTAGATAATCGCCCGCACCGATGCGCATGGATTCGACCGCAGAGTTCACCGTAGCGAAAGCGGTCATGATGACGACGATGGTCTGCGGATGCTGGACGCGGATATCTTCGAGCAGCGCGAGGCCGCCGCCGCCGGGGAGCTTGAGGTCGAGCAGAAGGATGTCGATGGAGCTGTGGGCAAGGGCCAGCCGCGCGGTGGGGACGGAGTCGGCGGACTGCGTGGCGAAGCCCAGGCTGGAGGCAATCTCGGTACAGGCATTGCGGATCGGGCCATCATCGTCGACGACCAGGACGCGGAGCTGTGGCAGGCGGTCGGCGTCGATGCTGGACGTGACAGGGCCGGGCAGGTTATAGACCGATGCGGGCCGAGGCTGGACTCGGGCCTGCAGTGCGGCGTCCTTCGCCCGCGCTGCGGGAACCTGCTGCGCTGCCGAGGGTAAGAACGTTCGGGACTCGAGGCTTGGATAGGGCTTGGGGGTGAGCAATTGCTGGTTCCTTCTTATGCGGTCATGAGAGATGGAATGGAGGACGTGTCGGGGCCGTCGCGCAGTTCGTCCGCGGAGCCGGGGATGGGCCACTTGAGACAAAAGATGGAGCCTTGGTCGGGACGGACGCGGATGGAGAGTTGGCCATGGGAGGACACAGCCAGTTCGTGGACAATGCGGTGGCCGAGCCCGCGGGTGGCCCCGTGGGGCAGCGGCGTGGGCTGGAGATACGAGGCGATCATCGCCGGAGACACTCCAGGGCCGTTGTCCTCGACCGTGAGCTGCACGCGTCCCGCCAGAACGGCAAGAGTGACGAGGATCTGACCAGGAGGTGGAGCGGGGGAAGTGTGCGCGCTGCTGTCGTCAAACTCGCAGTGCTGGATGCGGATCGCCTCGGCTGCGTTGCGGACCAGATTGACCGTGATGCGTTCGACGACCTCGGAGGAAACGTCGAGCGGCGGCAGCGACGCGGGGCAGGTGACGGTGACGGTGGCGGCACCGGCGGCGATGCGCTGCAGAATGGGCGTCAGGCTGCGCAGCATGTCTACGGGATTGGGCGGGGTATGGCTGGAGGCGGTGGTGGCGATGTCCGAGGTGCGCACTCCGGGCCGGCGCAGCAGTGCCGGCGGAAGCGGCACAGGAGCGGCAGCACTCGGCTGCGCAACGTCGGAGGGGCTCGCTCCGGGCGCAGTCAGCAGACGCTGGATGAGTTGGGAGCTGCGGTCGGAGATGAGGCAGAGTTCGGTGGCGTAGTGCCGGTGCTCGGGCCGCAATACTCCGGGTACGCTGAGTAGGTCGCAGTAGAGGCCAAGGGCGGCGAGAAGATTCCCTGCGTCGTGGGCCAGGCCAAGGGTGTCGGCGAGCGAGGGAGTTGTGCCGGACGTCGTGTGCGACGTGGGGAGCAGCGGCGTCGGGGACGCGGCGGGCGGTGTAGATGGTGACGCGGGTGGAATCCGTGCGGCCAGATTGCTCTGCTGTTGAGCCTGCATGGTGACCTCCGATTTGTGGACTACTGTTACGGTTGGTGTCTATAGATCCGGCCATAGGCCCAAAGTGGAACCCCAATTTGGGACAAAATGCCTGCGGCTGATCCTTCTGCTTTAACCTCTATCGACGATTTGGCTGGAATCTTTAGGAATTCTAGAAAAATTCCCGAGATGGAACAATTGTGCTCTGCGAAGCACAGTAACACACGGAGGCGGGCCATTGCTGTGTCCAATGGGGGACAGCGTTTCATACTGGGCCTGGATAAGAAGATGAGGCTCTGGAATGAGTGGCCGGGGTGGCGCAGACGGAGTAGAGTGCGTGCGGGGCAGGATCTTTGCCAATTCGCTACAAGAGGGGCGGATAGGTTCCTATAATGAGCAGTATGAGCAAGGTTGAAGATATTGAGTTGTATCGCAGTGGAGGACGTGGGGCGCATCAGGCGCGGGAGTTGAAGCTGGTGCCGGGATTTGTTGCTACGGCCGAGGGTTCCGTCCTGATCGAAGTGGGGCATACGCGGGTGTTATGTAATGCGACCGTCGAAAACGGGGTGCCGGGATGGATGCGGAACTCGGGGCGCGGATGGGTGACGGCGGAGTATGGGATGCTGCCGCGCGCGACCCTGACGCGCTCGCCGCGCGAGGCCGAGAAGGGCAAGATCGGCGGTCGGACGCATGAGATTCAGCGGCTGATTGGGCGAAGCCTGCGCAGCGTGGTGGATATGAAGCTGCTGGGCGAGCGGACGGTCATTCTCGATTGCGATGTGCTGCAGGCAGATGGCGGAACGCGCACGGCTGCGATTACGGGAGCGTGCACTGCGCTGGCGCTGGCGCTCAATAAGCTGGTTGCGGCTGGAACGCTGAAACAGTCGCCGCTGCGGGAGATGGTGGCGGCTACGAGCGTGGGGATTGTGGATGGCCGGGTATTGCTGGATCTCGCATACGAGGAGGACTCGCGCGCAGAGGTGGATATGAACGTCGTGATGACCTCGGGCGGTGGCCTGGTGGAGACGCAGGCGACGGCCGAGAAGGGAACGTACTCGCGCGTGCAGTTGGACGAGATGCTGAATATGGCCGAGGCCGGGATTCGGGAGTTGCTTGCAGCGCAGACGGCTTGTTTAGGCAGTAAACCGTAGATTGCGAGGAGGTGTGATGTGGCTTGTCATCACTTTGAATATCTGAAGCCGACGGCCAGTGCGAAGGCCAGCTATGCGAAGGGCTGCGAGGAGTGCCTGAAGACAGGCGATACGTGGGTGCATCTGCGCGAGTGCCTGGTGTGCGGCCATGTGGGATGTTGCGACTCGTCGAAGAATAAGCATGCGACAAAGCATTTTCTTAAGACAGGGCATGCGGTGATGCGATCGGTGGAGCCGGGCGAGAAGTGGGGCTGGTGTTATGTAGATGAGGTGATGGTGGATCTGGGCTGAGGATTGCGCTCCGCCGTAATCTCTCGGCAGAGCGCATCCAGGTGGGGGAGGGCACGGCAGTGCTAGGGCAGCGTCGATCCATCCGATACTGGAAGGTCCAGGTGCGACGGATACTTCGCTGAGCCGTAGATCGACACCGTCTCGGACTTATACGCGGACGCTGGCGCCGTCATCATGTTCTCCACATATGTCTGCGGATTGCGGTCATAGAGCGGGAACCAGCTCGACTGCACCTCGACCATCATGCGGTGGCCCTTCAGAAATGTGTGGTCTACTCCATGCAGGCTCCACGTGTACTCGGCCACCTCGCCGGGAGTTACAGGCTCTGGCGTGGTGAAACTCTTGCGATAGCGCCCGCGCAGAATCTCCTCGCCCACCATCAACTCATAGCCGCCCTTGTTACCGGTGGCCTGTGATCCATCCCCGTTCTCCGGCGAAGTTACTCCGACTGCATCCTGTGGATACACGTCGATCAACTTCACGATCCAGTCCGAATCTGTTCCCGTGGTTGCGCCAAAGACATCCGCGACGACATCGCCTGTCACGGTCACATCGCTGGTCAGCACCGGGGTCTCGAAGTTGGCGAGGTCCTTGCGCCCGCTTACGAATCGCTGGTCTTCAACCAGCCACGTCCGCCACGTCGACCCCTCTCCGTACGTGGACTGGATGGGCCGATGACGATACGGCACTGGATCTGCCGGATCGGCGATATACGCTGCCGCCTTCACGTCATACAGCCCTGTCGGTGGCACGAAGCTCAGCTTCGCGTCCGGCTGCAAGTACGCGCGCACCTGGTGGTAGCCCACCTTCGGCGGCCAGATCGCGTACCGATGCCATTGGTTCTCACCCGTGCGAAAGCTCGCCGTATCCTGCAGTTCGAAACCCGGCTTGCCCTTCAGGTACAGCTCAAAGAATGGAGCTTCGAAGTGCGCGCGATAGTACGCACCTGTGTTCTCTCCGCCAAACGTAATCGTGCCGAACTTTCCGCCCAACTTGTCGCCGGGCCCAAACGACCATCCGCCGTGGTTCCACGGCCCCAGCACTATGAAGACTTTGTGCAGCGGCTCGTTCGGCTTTTCCTGCGCGCGCAGCGCCGCATACTCGGCCTGCGTGCCCCACATGTCTTCCTGGTCCCAGTACCCACCCACCTCCAGCGTCGGCACCTCCGGTTTTGCGAGATGCGGTTCAACGGCCATGTTCTGCCAGAACTTCGTATACGTCGGTTCGCTTAAGAATCTCGATGCTGTCGGGAGTTCCGACATCCCCGCCGCCTTTGCCGCTCCCGCAAAGTTCACGTGGTCGAGAAAGAAGTTGTACTGGTCCTCCTTGGCGCTCACAACGCCATCGGTCTTCTGGGCCTCCATCTCCTGCACGTAGTCGAAGCCGTAGGTCTGGCGAAACGCTCCGTTGTGGAAGAAGTCGTCACCCATCCAGATGTCGGTCATCGGAGCCTGCGGGCTGATCGCCTTCACTGCCGGATCCGCGTCGATGCCCGCCATCATCGCCAGAAACCCCGGATAGCTGATCCCCAGCACGCCCACTCTGCCATCGTTATTCCGAACATGTTTCAGCAGCCACTCGACGGTGTCGCGCGTATCGGTCGTCTCGTCTACATCGTGTTTCGTGGTGTGCGCCACAATCGGCCGGTTCATCACAAACTTCCCGCCCGATGCATAGCGTCCGCGAATATCCTGCGCGACGAAGATGTATCCACTGGCCGCCAACTCCGGCTTGCCGACCTTCACCGCGACGTCCGTATATCCGTCGACTCCATACGGCGTGCGGGACATTAGAAATGGCAGCGGCACGCCGCTCATCTCGCTCCCCACCGGCCGCAGAATTACCGTGTGCAGCTTCACCCCATCTCGCATCGGGATCATCACTTCCGAGCGCACATACTCCGGCCCGTGATAGTTCTTCAGCGCCTCGGCCAGCCGCGCCTTCCGCGCTGCAGCCTCGTCCTGAGCTTTTGACGGAGTCGGGGCCGGAGCCTGTGTTTGTGCCGGGGCCGGCACCTGCGTTGTTATCGTCGGAATCGTTGTCGGAGCAGGCGCTGTCTGCGCCCAGCCGCTGTTCATACCACCGATCAGACCCAGACAAACCGCCAGCTTCATCAACCGCATGCGCACTCTCCCGCACCCCATCTGAACTGAGAATCAAGAGCTGAGAACTAAGTGAGATTGTCCGGCGGCGCCGTCTCGCAGACCCAGTTATTCCGTGCGTGGGCACCATCGCAGAACGGCCGCTTGTCGCTCATGCCGCAGCGGCACAGGCTGATCGCGGGCTTACCGGTAAGGTCCCACTCGCGCCCGTCGGCATCCTTCAGCACAATATGTCCTTCCACCCGCAGCGGGCCGTTAGGCCGCACCGTAATATGAACCACGTTCTCTGACATCGCAAATCCCTCCATCTCGTCAGCATACGCGAACGTTCAACGGTTCCAAATCCTATGGCGGAGGCAACTTCGCGGCAACCGGTCGCACGGTCATCGTCGGAAGGATGGTCGCCGGTGTGGAACTGGAAGGCCAACATCCATCTCGGGCCCCCGCAGGAAAATAGCCACGGCCGAGCCAAAATCTGCCGTTGCGCCTACGCCGAGTCCCTGAACGCCAGCCCGGCAAAACGCATCCAAGTGATGTATAGTTCCGTCATTCGGAGGAGGGGATACCCGATGGCCGCGTCTCCTGTTGAAGTTGATCCAGTAACGGTTGTTCTTGAATCGCATCGCAATACCCCCGGCGCTCTCCTGCCGATACTGCACGAAATCCAGGATGCGCTGGGCTATATTCCGCGCGATGCTGTGGTGCGTGTCGCCGATGCCATGAACCTCTCGCGTGCGGAGGTTCACGGTGTCGTCACGTACTACCATGACTTTCGATCCGAGCCGCCAGCGCGCCATGTGGTTCAGGTTTGCCGCGCCGAGGCGTGTCAGTCGGTGGGTGCCGAGGCGTTAATCGGACAGGTGCGCGAACGTCTGGGTTGCGCGAAGCAGGAGCGAAGCGCCGATGGGCGCTATAGTGTGGAGCCGGTGTATTGTCTCGGGCTATGCGCGTCGGGGCCGTCGCTCATGATCGACGAGCGCCTCCACGCCCGCATGACGCAGGAGAAATTTGAACAGCTCGCCTCCCGGATGGAGAAGGAGTCATGAAAGAAGTTACGGTTTACGTGCCGAAGGATTCCGCAGCTCTAGCGGTGGGCGCCAATGAGGTTGCGGCAGCGCTTCAGGTGCAGTGTGGGGATCGCGGATTGCCGATCAGGATCGTACGCAACGGGTCGAGAGGCTTGTTATGGCTGGAGCCTCTCGTCGAAGTGGCAACGACCGGCGGCCGCGTCGCCTACGGCCCAGTGACGGTCGATGACGTGCCGGGTTTGCTGGATGCGGGTCTGCTGGAGGGCGCGCCCCATGCTCTGTGTCAGGGCGCCGTTGAGGCGATCCCCTATCTCGCCACGCAGGAGCGCCTGACGTTTGCGCGCGTGGGGGTGAACGATCCGTTGTCCATCACCGACTATGAAGCTCTGGATGGCTTCTCCGGGCTGCGGCGCGCGGCCACGCTGGACTCCACCGCCATCATCGAAGAGGTAACGAATTCGGGGCTGCGCGGGCGCGGTGGCGCAGCCTTTCCTACCGGCATCAAGTGGAAGACCGTGCGTCTTGCCGAGGGGCCACAAAAGTATGTGGTGTGCAATGCGGATGAGGGCGACTCCGGCACCTTCTCCGACCGCATGACGATGGAGGGTGATCCGTTCATGCTCATCGAGGGCATGGCGATCACGGCGCTGGCGGCGGAGGCAACAGAGGGCTACATCTATATCCGCTCGGAGTATCCGCACGCGATCGCCAGCATGAACGAGGCGATCGCGCGGGCAGAGGCCGCGGGCTTTCTGGGTGACGATGTTGCGGGCTCGGGAAAATCCTTCAGGCTCTCGGTGCGCAAGGCGGCCGGCGCCTACGTGTGTGGCGAGGAGACTGCGATGCTGGAAAGCATCGAGGGCAAGCGCGGAATCGTGCGATCCAAGCCGCCGCTGCCGGCGTTGCAGGGCTTGTTCGGCAAGCCGACGGTGATCAACAACGTCATCACCTTCGCCAGCGTGCCTATCATTCTGTCGCGTGGCGCGGAGTTTTATCGCGACTATGGAGTGGGGCGATCGCGCGGCACCCTGCCGCTTCAACTCGCGGGCAATATCAAGTATGGAGGCCTGATCGAAAAGGCCTTCGGTGTTACGCTGCGCCAACTGATCTATGAGTATGGTGGCGGCACGCGCTCAGGCAGGCCGGTAAAAGCAGTGCAGGTGGGCGGCCCGCTGGGAGCGTACGTTCCCGAATCGCAGTGGGACGTTCCTCTGGACTACGAGGCGTATGCTGCGATGGGTGCGGCGATCGGACACGGTGGGATTGTGGTTCACGATGACACTGCGAACCTGTCGAAGCTGGCTCGTTACGCGATGGAGTATTGCGCGATTGAATCCTGCGGCAAGTGCACGCCCTGCCGCATTGGCTCGACCCGCGGCGTGGAGGTGATCGACCGCATCACGGCGGGCGGCACTGCGGTGGCGAGCCAGTCGGAACAGGTCGAGTTGCTGCGCAGCCTCTGCGACACCATGCTCAACGGATCGTTATGCGCCTTGGGAGCGATGATTCCATTCCCCGTGCTTTCAGCGCTGAATCAGTACCCAGCAGACTTTCGTATCGTCGAACCTGCGCATCCACGCGCTGCTTCATAGAACGGCACTCAGCGAGCGCATGGGCTTCGACAAAGGAGGACACCATTCTCGACCCAATCAAACAAACCGACTACGGCACGCCGCTGCGCGAATCCGAACAGGAAGTAACGCTGGAGATCGACGGCATCGAGGTGAGCGTCCCCGAGGGGACATCGTTGATGCGGGCGGCCATTGACGCTGGCATTCAAATCCCCAGGCTGTGCGCGACGGACAGCCTTGAACCCTTTGGTTCATGTCGCCTGTGCCTGGTGGAGATCGAGGGGCGCAAGGGCTATCCGTCGTCCTGTACGACGCCCGCGGCAGCTGGCATGAAAGTGCGTACCCAGACACCGAAGCTGCAGGAACTGCGCAAGGGTGTGATGGAACTCTACATCTCGGATCACCCGCTGGACTGCCTCACGTGTGCGGCCAATGGCAACTGTGAACTGCAGACCATGGCGGGTGTCACCGGACTGCGTGCCGTGCGTTATGGTGTCGGCAGCCAGTTTGGCGGAGCGCATCATCTGAACAGCGTGAAGGATGAATCCAATCCGTACTTCACCTATGACCCGAGCAAGTGCATCGTATGCAGCCGCTGTGTGCGCGCCTGCGAGGAGACGCAGGGAACGTTCGCTCTTACCATCAGCGGCCGCGGGTTTGCGTCCCGCGTGTCGGCTGGAATGGGCGAGCTCTTCCTTGATTCCGAGTGCGTCAGTTGCGGTGCCTGTGTTCAGGCCTGCCCAACGGCGACGCTGCAGGAAAAGTCGCTGATTGAGCTTGGTCAGCCGGAGCACAGCGTGATGACGACCTGCGCCTATTGCGGCGTGGGCTGTGGTTTCAAGGCAGAGATGAAGGGCAACCAGGTCGTGCGCATGGTGCCGTGGAAGGATGGCAAAGCCAACGAGGGCCACTCCTGCGTGAAGGGCAGGTTCGCCTGGGGATACACCACGCACAAGGACCGCATCAAGCAGCCGATGGTTCGCGCAAAGATCACCGACCCCTGGCGGGAGGTCGGCTGGGATGAAGCCATTGCCTACGCCGCAAGCGAGTTTCGACGCATCCAGAAAAAGTATGGGCGTACGTCGATTGGTGGCATTACCTCATCGCGCTGCACCAATGAGGAAACCTATCTTGTGCAGAAGTTGGTGCGCGCTGCGTTCGGCAACAACAATACGGATACCTGTGCGCGGGTCTGTCACTCGCCCACAGGCTATGGGTTGGGGCAGACCTATGGCACGTCGGCTGGCACGCAGACGTTCAAGTCTGTCGAGAAGGCCGATGTGGTGCTGGTGATCGGCGCCAACCCGACTGATGCGCATCCCGTCTTTGCCTCGCGTCTGAAGAAGCGTCTGCGTAAGGGAGGAAAGCTGATCGTGGCCGATCCGCGCACGATTGCGTTGGTGAAGTCTCCGCACATTCACGCGGAGCAGCACCTGAAGTTGTTGCCGGGAACCAACGTTGCCCTGCTGACTGCGCTGGCTCACGTCATCGTCGCCGAGGGGCTGCAGAATCAGGCCTTCATCGACGAGCGCTGCGACGCGCAAAGCTTTTCGGAGTGGGTCCAGTTTGTCTCCCGGCCAGAGAACTCTCCTGAAGCGATGGCCGATGTGTGCGGCGTTCCAGCCGCAACGATTCGCGCTGCCGCAAGGCTGTATGCCACGGGCAAGAGCGATGGCACGGCAGCCGACGTCGCGCAACATCGCCCGAACGGAGCCATTTACTACGGCTTGGGTGTGACCGAACATGCGCAGGGCTCGACGGCCGTCATGGGTATCGCCAACCTTGCCATGTTGACCGGGAATATCGGTCGCGAAGGCGTGGGCGTTAATCCGCTGCGCGGACAGAACAACGTGCAGGGCTCCTGCGACATGGGCTCTTTCCCGCACGAGTTTCCCGGCTATCGCCACGTCTCCGATAGCACGGTGCGCGGCCAGTTTGAAGCGGCCTGGGGCGTGACGCTTGATCCGGAGCCCGGGCTGCGTCTATCCAACATGTTTGACGCTGCGGTGGCGGGAAGCTTCAAGGGCCTCTATTGCAATGGCGAGGACATCGTTCAGTCCGATCCGGATACACAGCACGTTGCCGCCGCACTGATAGCGATGGAGTGCATCGTCGTGCAGGATATCTTTCTCAACGAGACGGCGAAGTATGCGCATGTCTTTCTGCCCGGATCCACGTTTCTCGAGAAGGACGGCACCTTCACCAACGCCGAGCGGCGCATCTCCCGCGTCAGGCGGGTGATGCCGCCGCTGGCGGGGTTTGCCGACTGGGAGATAACCGTCAAGCTGGCCAACGCGCTGGATCTGCCGATGCACTATGCGCATCCGAGCGAGATCATGACGGAGATTGCGGCTCTCGTTCCGACCTTCCACAATGTCTCCTTTGAGAAGATCGACCGTCTGGGCAGCGTGCAGTGGCCGTGCAATGAAAACACTCCCGAAGCCGGCATGAGCACGATGCACGTTAAAGGTTTCACCCGTGGCAAGGGTCGATTCCTGATAACAAAATATGTGCCGAGCGACGAAAAGGTGACACGCAAGTATCCGCTGATTCTCACTACGGGCCGCATACTCTCGCAATACAACGTTGGAGCGCAGACGCGGCGCACCCAGAACCTTGCGTGGTGCGATGAGGATACCCTCGAGATTCATCCGGTGGATGCGGAGGATCGCGGCATTCAGGATGGCAACTGGGTCGGCATTCAGAGCCGCGCCGGCCGGACGGTCATGCGGGCCGTGGTCACCGACCGTATGCAGCCGGGCGTTGTCTACACGACGTTCCATTTTCCAGAGTCCGGCGCCAACGTGGTCACTACGGACAGCTCTGACTGGGCTACGAATTGTCCCGAGTACAAGGTCACCGCCGTGCAGGTAACGCCGGTCAGCGAGCCTTCGGCCTGGCAAAGCGAACACTTGCACTTTAGCCAGGTTCAGGAGGCGTTACTCGAGCAAGGGCTCGCCGCCGGGGTGACCGCAAAATAATCCCGGCCATACGGAGCAGTGGAGGGCGCGCATGGAACGTGTCAGCGCCAGTTCAACAAGGTTGTCCCAGTAGCTTTGATGACGGTGCCACTCGACGATAGCCTGTAGATAACCGTGGAAGAGAGGACAACATGGACAAGGACGTTCTAATTCGCATGGCTAACAGTATCGGCGACTTCTTCGAAGCGATGCCGGATCGCGATCGGGCGATAGCAGATATTGCCGATCATATTCGAAAGTTCTGGGTGCCAGACATGCGTCGTGAGATCCTCGATGACCTTGAAGCGGGTCACGCAAAGGGCCTCAGCGAGATCGTTCGTGTCGCGCTCACGCAGTATCGTTCGAAGCTGTACCCTGCACTGACGGCACATGAGGCTCGCTCGTAGCGGCTACGGCTCCAGATCACTGGATTCGGGAGCGTTATCTTCCGGTTTGAGGAAGAAGCTGGTGGCGAGAGGTGGATCCTCGATCGCAGCAATTGCGTCGCGTAACTGAAGAAATAAAACGGATAACTGGAGTCTAGTCGCATAGTCTCGAGCACCATCGAATCTTTCTCGATGGTGCGGGGAGCCAATCACATCGCTGCTCAGGGTTCGCCCCTTACAATACAGGCAACGAGCGATGGAACCTATGAGCGAAGCGACCGGAACCAGACAGATCAGCACGCGCGAGATTCCCTTCAACTACACCTCGGCAGACGATGCGCAGGCCATTTCTTTTTTACTTGGTCCCGAGACAGTCGGAGTTCTCGACGGGCTGCGCAGTGCGCGCGTTACCGGCCGCAGTGCGCGGCGTCTGATGCGCATCTTCGGGGACCTGCTGATTCATCGCCGTAACCCGTACCTGTTCCAGGAACTGCTTGACTCCGCGTCGCGCAGCCAGGGCTTATTCAAGCAGATCGGCAAAGATGTGGATGCGATCACAGCCGCCGCTGAAGGTGACGTTCGCGTGCTGGATACGCTTGCCCGCTGCCGCACGCTGATCGACCAGTTCCGCCAGGATGTGAGCGGCACGCCGGACCTGCGTGCCCGCATCAAGCGCGAACTGGCTCCCATCGTTGGCGCAGCCAACGTGCTCTTCGACCCATTCTCGCTTGTCTCGCATGCAACCGACGCGACTGACTGGCGTCTGTATCTGCCACTGGCCGTCATTACGCCGGAGACAGAGACGCAGGTGGCGCCTTTGCTGGCTGCCATCGCCAGGCTGGGCCTCAAGGCAATTCCGCGCGGCGCAGGAACCGGGCTGACGGGCGGTGCCGTGCCGCTGCGCTCCGGTTGCATCATGATCAACACCGAGCGTATGAATCACATCCGCTCGATCTCCGAGCGTGAGCTCACACTGGAGAATGGCGAAAGGGCGACGACGCATGTGATGGACGTTGAAGCCGGCGTTGTGACGGAAGTGGCCATGGAACACGCCAGCGCGCATGGTCTTGTCTTCGCCACCGATCCCACCAGCGCGTGGGCCAGCACCATCGGTGGCAACATTGCAGAAAACGCCGGCGGCAAGATGGCTGTCCGCTGGGGCACGTGCATCGACAATCTGCTTGAATGGACGATCGCCATGCCCGGCGGCAAGAGTTGGACCGTGGCCCGCGCCAATCATCAGTTGCGCAAGATCCAACCTGACGACTCGGTCGTCTTCGAGATTCGCGATGAGCAAGGTGAGGTGCTGAAGTCCATTTGTCTGCGTGGCACCGAGATCCGCAAAAAAGGCCTCTGGAAAGACATCACTAACAAGGCCCTGGGCGGTGTTCCTGGCCTACAGAAGGAAGGCACCGATGGCGTCATCACCTCGGCCCGCTTCATTCTTTATCCCGCCTACAAGGCCAAGCAGACGATCTGTCTTGAGTTTTTCGGAGCAGACTTCGACGAAGCCAGCCGCGTCATCGTCGAGCTCTCCAGGGCGTTCCCTTTTGCTGCAAATCATCACGAGACGCTGCTCGCTCTCGAGCACTTCGACGACGAATACATTCGCGCCATCAACTACAAAGTGAAAGCCGCCCGCGCACAGACGCCGCGCGCCGTGCTCCTCATCGATGTGGCTGGCGACGATCTGGAGCAGACCCAGCGCGGCGTTGAGCGCATTCGCACGTTGCTCGCCGCGCACTCCAACACGGTGATGTTTGTCGCTCGTGACCAGGACGAGGCCACGCGATTCTGGCAGGACCGCAAGAAGCTGGGCGCGATTGCACGCCGCACGAATGCCTTCAAGATGAACGAAGACATCGTTCTTCCCCTTGAGGCGCTGGCCGAGTTCGCCGACTTTGTCGATGAGGTGAATACCGCGGAAGAGCGCTACTCGCAACTGCAGTTTGCCTCCCGCGCAGAAGAGATCCTTGCATCCCTCCTGGCCAAGGAAGACCCTGAGCAGTTTGCAGCGCAGACTGCGACCCGCGAGGAACTCTTCGTGCAGTTTCGCCAGGGAGTCGAAGTCGAAGACGGAACGTCTCTGCGTTCGCTCGCACAACTCAAGGTCTTCAGACACAATCTCGAGAGCCTGATGCGCGGCTATTCGTCTATTCTCGAGGCCATCGAAAAGGCCTATCACGAAGTGCGCGATCGCCGCATCATTCTGGCTACGCACATGCACGCAGGCGACGGCAACGTGCATGTGAATGTCCCCGTGCTTTCAAACGATCGTCCCATGCTCAAGCGTACTGACATGCGCATTGACGATGTGATGGCCAAGGTCGTCGCGCTGGGCGGCGTGGTCTCCGGCGAACACGGCATCGGCATCACCAAGCTCAAGTATCTTGATCCCGTGCGGGTGGCCGATCTTGAAGCCTATCGCGCAGAAGTCGATCCCTGCGGCCTGATGAATCCTGGCAAACTGCAGGATTATCAGGCGCTCGGCCACGTCTTCACGCCATCATTCAACATGCTCGAACTCGAAGCCAGCATCCTGCAGCATGGCAAGCTCGAAGAACTCTCGAGAATGATTGCTCATTGCGTGCGTTGCGGCAAGTGCAAGCCGAACTGCTGCGTCAACTATCCAGGCAGCGGCATGTTCTATCATCCGCGCAACAAGAATCTGGCCATTGGCTCGCTGATCGAAGCGCTGCTCTATGACGCGCAACGCAAGCTCTCGGCAAACTTTGAGCTGCTGACCTGGCTTGAGGAGTTGGCCGATCACTGCACCCTCTGCCACAAGTGCCTTGCGCCCTGCCCGGTCGACATCGACACCGGCGCCGTATCGGTGTTGGAGCGTGAAATTCTTGCCAGCAGCGGTTTCAAGCACACATCCAAGGCCACGAAGCTGACCTTGCACTATCTCGACAGCCAGGCCCCTACCTTCAACAAGGTCTTCCGCGCATCGGTTCTGCAAATGGGCGGCGCCGCGCAGCGCATCGGCAGCAAGCTGGCTGCTCCGTTGCAGTCGCTCAATATGGCGTCGAACTTCTATCCGCTGCAGATGCTCAAATCCTCGGTTGCACCCGTGCCTTCGCGGACGCTGCGCGATATTCTGCCAAAGTGCGAGCCAGACCAGGCGCTCCTATTTGAGCCTGCAAGGCCTGCGAAGGGTGGCGAAACCAAAACCGTCTTCTACTTCCCGGGCTGTGGCAGCGAGCGCTTGTTCAGTGATGTTTCCATGGCTGCCATTTATATGCTGCTCGAGATGGGCGTGCGCGTTGTGCTGCCTCCACCCTTCCTGTGCTGCGGCTTTCCCGCCCACGCCAATGCCATGACCGCGCAGCTCTCACGCAACGTACTGCGTGACTCCATTCTCTTTGCGCAGATCAGCGAGATGTTCGCGCACCTCGACTTCGATGCCTGCGTGATCAGTTGTGGAACCTGCAAGGAAGGTCTGGGCGCGATGAATACTGAAACGCTCTTCAACCGCATCGTCGATGTCACTGCCTATCTTGCCGAGACTGGCCTGAAGCTCGATGGCTCTGGAGACTACCTCTACCACGCGCCTTGCCACGATTCGCTTGAAGCCAAGGCTGGCAGCGTGCTCCAGCAGATAGGCGGCTTTGACTCGGTAACTGCTGTACCGCACTGCTGCTCCGAGGCCGGAACGCTTTCGCTTTCGCGCCCCGACATCACCAGCCAGATGCTACAGCGCAAGCGTGACGAGTTGAAGAAGGCCATTACTGACAACCGCAAAACGGTGCTCACCAACTGCCCCTCGTGCATGCAGGGGCTGGGCCGGAGCCGCGACCTGGGCATCATGCCGCAACACATCGTGGTGGCTCTGGCAGATAAGTATTCGGGGAGAGCATGGCAGCAGCAGTTTGAGACGATGGCCCACCGGGCAACGGCGGTTCGCTTCTAGCGAAGCCGTTCTCCTGAGCCGTTCGCCCTTGCTGCCTTCGCCTGCCGAAAGCCGTTGCCAGGCAAGAGCGGGAAGATTGCGCGAGATTTCATCCACCCGGCGCAATTGCTGATCTGGCCAGCGCATCCGCTGATCGCAGGCAACAGCCATCACATACCCAAGCTGTTTTTCTTCAAGCCACGCGCGCAACCTGCTGTTGTTGCCATACACCTCGTCGCCGGCGACCCAGGTGCACGCCGCTCCTGCCACAAGTGCACGTGCATCATCTTCCGCGCCAGTTCCGGTTTGGTAGCGAATTTCGTAGCGTCCGGAACCGCAGTTGCTCTGCAACGCTCGCGATCTGCGGCCCACTCCTCGGGAAGATACAACTCGCGATCTACCAATGCCGTACCCCGACTGCTGGCATAGCAAAGAAACACGCCAATCTGGCTATTTTCAATGCGTCCGGCAGTACCGGTGTACTGGCGTGTAACGCCGACGGAGTGAGCGCCTTTTTTCAAGAAGCCAGTTTCATCGACGATCAAAACTGCATCGGGGGCGCTCAACCGTTCAAGGACATACTCGCGCAGCCGATCACGAGCCTGATCTGCATTCCAACAGGCTCTGTCCAGCAGATGCTGAACTCGGCAGGGCGCGACTTCACCCATCCACTCAGCCAACTGCCAGCCGTTCTTACGCTCACAATGGCTCAGTAACCCTTGCAAATAGGTATAACTGCGCTCCCGTGCCTCGGAACGAACAAAAAGGTCTGCGATGCAGTCATGCGACCGCTGGAGTTCGCGCTTCCAACCACGAGGTTGTCTCGCCATAGATGAGTT
>JAJYBU010000001.1 GCA_021778845.1 Acidobacteriota bacterium | reverse complement strand
GCAAGGAAGAGGGCGGTCGTCATACGCCGTTCTTCAACGGCTATCGTCCGCAGTTTTACTTCCGGACGACGGACGTGACGGGCTCGGCGAAGCTGCCGGAAGGCACGGAGATGTGCATGCCGGGAGATAACATCCAGCTCACGATTACGCTGCATACGCCGGTTGCGATGGAGAAGGGTCTGCGGTTCGCCATCCGTGAGGGTGGACGCACGGTCGGCGCCGGTACGATCTCCGAGATTATCAAGTAGGGCAAGTAGTAGAGGGTAAGTAGTAAGGAGTAGAGAAGGGCGGCGGGCTTCGGCTCGCCGCTTTTTGTTTGACCAAACCACCTACGACTCGCCCCCGACTTAAAATGTATATACAATAAGCTTGTGGAGTTTCTGTTCGATCGCAGCAAAGATCGCATCAATCGAAAGAAGCATGGCATAGCGCTGAGCCGCGCGGCTGACTTCGATTTCGACGCTGCAATCTTCGTGGTGGATGATCGAAAAGATTATGGCGAAATGCGTATCAAGGCGATTGGATTTCTGGATGCTCGGTTGTATGCACTTGTTTTCACACAGGAAGGCGAAAATATTCGGGTAATCAGCCTGAGAAAGGCGAGCAAGAATGAGGAAGGTGATTACGAAGACGGCAACTAAGCGAACTGTGGATAGGGACAACCCGGAATGGACGAAAACGGAATTTGCTCGGGCTGTCCCCTTCAGCGGCTTGCCGGAGGGTTTGCAGCGAGTGCTTTCTAATCGCAAGCGCGGGGAGCAGAAGGCACCGAAGAAGGTGCCGGTGTCGATTCGACTGTCGCCGGATGTGGTGGAGGCGTTTCGGAGCACGGGAGCTGGATGGCAGGCGCGCGTGGATGAGATTTTGCGGGCGCATATGAAGTAGTCCTGCGCGGAGGGCGAGGGTTTTCCTTGCCGGACCGCGGAGCAACATTCAGGCGGCGGGTTGCAGGGCAACGAGTTTCTGGGTAGCAGGCTTCCACTTCGGACTCTTTTCGTGGATAATGGAAAAGGTCGAGTGTGCGCCTGACCGCTTGGCTATCCCGTAGGAAAAATTCAGGAATAGAGGTTGCAGGGACCTTAACCCTGCGTCGCGGCGTGTCAGATGGGCGGAGTTGAAGAGGCTCCTGCTTGAGGACAAGCTGCTTGCCAGCCGAGGTGGCTGGCCAAACTAGAGAGGAAGTTCAATGCGCGAGATCATTACCCTGCAGTGCCCGGAGTGCAAGAACCGGAACTATTCGACGACCAAGAACAAGAAGACCACGACGGGTCGGCTGGAGTTCTCCAAGTTTTGTAATACGTGCCGCAAGCATACGCCGCACAAAGAGACGAAGTAGCGATTGGTTCTCAGTTCTCAGTTGTCAGTTCTCAGTTCTCAGTTCAAAACCGTTCTTACTGACAACTGAGAACTGACAACTGAGAACTTACAGGGGCGTAAGCTCAACGGTTAAACTGTCGGTCTCCAAAACCGAACTTCTCGGTTCGAATCCGAGCGCCCCTGCCAGACTTATCGAACGAAGAGCCGGACCGAGGCTCGAACGCAGCAGTTTCAGGAGTCATTCCATGGCGAAAGCCGCCGTAGTCGAAACGAACGAACAGGGCACGATGCAGCGTGTGACTGCCGGGCCGGAGCGGTTCATTGAGTTTCTCAAAGAGACCCGGCAGGAGATGTCGAAGGTGCATACGCCGACGCGCAGCGAGGTGCAGGCAACCACGATTGTGGTGATCGTCGCTGTGTTCATGTTTGCCGCGTACTTTGAGGCGGTGGACCTGATTTTCGGCAGGGGCATCGACCAGATGTTTTTGCATCTGACAAAGCACTAGAGCCGTTGCGTCAGGCACGAAGGCGATAAAGAATTTGCGGCATCGAGCACGATGAGGGATGCGTGCAGAAGGTAAAGGGATGGCAAACAAGTTGAAACAAACCGAGCAGGCCGAAGAGATCGAGAGCACGACGCTGGCTGAGGACGCGCTGGCGGCTGAGGCTGCTGTCGATCCGGAGATTGCCGTGGCAGGCGAGGCGGTGGGCGGAGATCAGGCTGCGGTTGGTAGCGAAGTCCCGGTCAATGAGAACTTCAAGTGGTACATCATTCACGCGTACTCGGGGTTTGAGCGCAAGGTGAAGGAGTCGTTGCTGAGCCGCGTGGCGGCGTACCACCTGGAGGACAAGGTGGGGCGCATCGAGATTCCGACCGAGCCGACGACCGAGATGCGCAATGGCAAGAAGTACACGATTGATCGCGTGTTTCTGCCGGGCTATGTGTTTGTCGAGATGGCGCTGGATAACGACATGTGGCACGTGGTGAAGAATACGCCGCGGGTTACGGGATTTTTGCAGACCGGCGATCAGCCGAATGCGCTCTCCGAGGCAGAGGTCAACGCGATGTTGAATCGCTCCGATGTGACCAAGGAGAAGCCCAAGCTCAAGCTCAAGTTTACGAAGGGCGAGCAGGTACGCATTACCGAAGGGCCGTTCAATAACTTCAATGGCGCCGTCGATGACGTGAACGAAGACAAGCAGACGCTGAAGGTGATGGTGTCGATCTTTGGACGGCCGACGCCGACCGAGGTTTCGTTCGCGAATGTTGAGAAGGCGGAAGAGTAGGGCAGTGAGTAACGAGTAGTGAGTAGATCGAAACGGGTGCTCGCAGCGCGAGCATGGGCCGAGAGAGTTTTGCAGGACGCAGGATCAAGTTTGGGAGTCGCAGCCCGGCCGCTTCACCGGACCTTCTAACTCCTTGAGTGGTACGAGCGGTAGAAAAAATCATGCGAGGCGCGGTACTGTAGCCCGCCCGCAACATTGAGAAGGATTACGAATATGGCACCGAAGAAGGTTCAGGGATACGTCAAGCTCCAGATCATTGCCGCGAAGGCGACGCCGGCACCGCCGGTGGGACCGGCGCTGGGTCAGGCGCAGGTCAACATCATGGAGTTCTGCAAGCAGTTCAACGATCGCACCAAGGATCCGGCGATGGCCGGGTTGACGATTCCGGTCGTCATCACGGTGTATGCGGACCGCACGTTCTCGTTTATTACGAAGACGCCGCCGGCTCCGGTGCTGCTGCTGAAGGCGGCGGGCATTGCGAAGGGCTCGGGGACTCCGAACAAGGAGAAGCTGGGCAAGGTGACGGAGAAGCAGATTCTGGAGATTGCGAAACAGAAGATGCCGGACATGAATGCGAGTACGGTGGAGTCGGCTGCGAAGAGCATTCGCGGAACGGCGCGGTCGATGGGCATTGAAGTCGTCGCGTAAGCGATAAGGCTGGGTAAGTAGAGATGGCGCGGGAGATTTGCGGTGGCTTGCCACGGTGATCTTTCCGCGCCTTCTCTGTTGGTGGGTGGTGGCGCTATCCAAATCGTACTGCGTGCGGGATAATGGCTGCTTGCCGCCGTGAGCGGTGGCTTGCGGGCTATCTTGCGGGTTGGGCTGCGTGCGGAGCTGCCGATGTTTGTTCCCTCTACGTTTGCTGTGGCGCTGTTGATGACTGTTCTCAGCACGGCGTGTTGGGGATCGTTTGCGAATACGTTCAAGGGGACGAAGAACTATCGGTTTGAGTTGTACTACTGGGATTATGCGCTGGGGATTTTTGGGGTTGCGCTTGCGCTGGCGTTCACGATGGGGAGCTATAAGGGCGGCCCGACGGCGTTTGTTGCGAATGTGCGCTCGGCCGATGAGTTGAATTTGTTGTATGCGGCGGTGGGCGGGTTCATCTTCAATATTGCGAACGTGCTGCTGGTTGCGGGCATTGAGATTGTAGGGCTGGCGGTGGCGTTTCCGATCTCGATAGGGATTGCGCTGGTGGAGGGTGTGGTGCTGAGTTATGCGCTGCAGCCGCGGGGGAATGCGGTGCTGCTGGGCGCGGGCGTGTTGATGGCGGTGGTGGCGGTGGTGCTGGTGGGGAAGTCGTATGGGGCGCTGAGGTCGGGGGCAGCGGCGGTGTCGAAAAAGGGCGTGGTGGTGTGCGTGGTGTCGGGATTTTTGATGGGGATCTTTGCGCCGTTTGTGACGCGCGCGATGACGCGGGGGCACACGCTGACTCCATATACGACGGCGGTGTTTCTGACCGGCGGAGCGCTGGTGTGTTGCTTCTTCTTCAATACGATTTTGATGAGGAAGCCGATTGTGGGGAGCCCGGTGGCGGCGGGAGACTATTTTCGCGCGCCGGCTGGATATCATGCGCTGGGGTTGCTGGGCGGGGCGATCTGGGGGCTGGGGACGGTGTTCAATTTTGTGGCGGCGAGTTTGGTGGGCGTGGCCATTTCGTATGCGATTGGGCAGGCGTCGCCGATGGTGGCGTGTTTGTGGGGCGTGTTTGCGTGGAAAGAGTTCAGGGGCGCGAACAGGCGGGCGAAAGGATATCTGGCGGCGATGGTGGTGTCGTATGGGATGGCACTGCTGTTGATCGCGCGTGCGTATGCTGGATGAGTGTGATGTAAGGAGGAAGCGTGGTAATTGAATCAGCAATTTTGAGTGTGATTCCTGGTGAAGAGGCGGCGTTTGAGGACGCGTTACGGACGGCACGGCCGCTGATTGCGGCTACGCCAGGGTTTATCGGGATCGAGGTGCGGCGGTGCATGGAGACTGCGAACCGCTATCTGCTGCTGGTGCGTTGGGAGACGCTGGAGGCGCATACGGTGGGCTTTCGCGGGTCGGATCGCTTTCCGCGGTGGCGTGAGTTGCTGCACCATTTTTACGATCCGGCGCCGTTGGTTCAGCACTATGGCGACTCTGTCGTTGATTGAGAGACGGAAGACGCATGGTGAAGAAGATTGTGGTGCTGGGAAGCTTCGTGGCGGACGTGGCGTTTCGTGCGGCGCGGCTGCCGGCGTGGGGCGAGACGCTGATGGGCAGCGGGTTTGCGCTGGGGCCGGGAGGTAAGGGGTCGAACCAGGCGGTGGCTGCGGCGAGGGCCGGAGCGCGGGTGCAGATGATCTCGCGGCTGGGCGATGATGCGTTTGGGCGGCTGGCGAGGGAGACCTGGGCGGCGGATGGAATTGATGCGTCGTTGGTGGGGAACTGCGATGTTGCGACGGGGTCGGCGGTGATTTTGATCGATGAGGTGAGAGGGGAAAACGCGATTATTGTGGTGCCGGGGGCTTGCTTTACGCTGACGGCGGAGGATGTGGAGGCGGCGAGGGAGGCGATTGGCGCGGCGGGAGTGTTGCTAGCGCAGTTGGAGCTGCCGCTGGAGACGGTGGAGCGTGGGCTGCGGCTGGCTCGGGCGGTGGGTGTGGTGACAATTTTGAATCCGGCTCCGGCGCAGGCGTTGAGTGATGAGATGTTGGGGCTGGTGGATTTTCTGATTCCGAATGAGAGTGAGGCCGCGCTGCTGACAGGGAAAGTGGTGGAGACGGTGGCACAGGCGGAAGCGGCGGCCAGGGTGCTGATGGCGAGGGGAGCGCGGAATGTGATGGTGACGCTGGGGGCGCAGGGGGTGCTGGTGTGTGCGGCGGGCGCGGCGGTGGTGGTGGTGCCGGCGTGCGATGCGGGGGCGGTGGTGGAGACGACGGGGGCGGGCGATGCGTTCTGCGGAGGGTTTGCGGCGGCGCTGAGCGAAGGTCGGACGGTGTTGGAGGCGGCGCGGTTTGGATGCGCGACGGCGGGGATTTCGGTGACGCGGGCGGGGACCGCGCCGTCGATGCCGCGGCGGGCGGAGATTGAGGGAGTGTTGGGCTGGCGGTGAGGGGACTGCCGCCGCAGAGACACGTAGGACCGCTGATGCTTGCGCTTTTCATGCGATTCCTGCATACTTAGAAGGTTGTCTGCACTTCCGTGTGGACTAGTCGGGACCACGCCCTTGCGGTGCAATGCATGATGGGGTGGGAGACGAGGAAAATAATGGCAAAGAAGCTATCCAAGAATATTACGAAGGCGCGTGCGCTGGTGGAGAAGCGTCCGTATACGATCGGCGACGCGATTCCCCTGCTGCAGAAGGCCAAGTACGCCAAGTTCGACGAGACGGTCGACCTGACCATGCGGCTGGGTGTGGACACGCGGCACGCTGACCAGATGGTTCGCGGGACCGTGGTGCTTCCGCACGGGCTGGGCGGCAAGAGCAAGGTTGTGGCTGTGATCGCCTCAGGCGACAAGGTGAAAGAGGCTGAGGCTGCCGGCGCTGAGTTCTTCGGCGGCGAAGAGCTGGTCGAGAAGATTCAGAAAGAAGGCTGGACGGACTTTGACGCCCTGATTGCTACGCCGGACATGATGCGTTCGGTGGGTCGTCTGGGTAAGGTCCTGGGACCGCGCGGCCTGATGCCGAACCCGAAGACCGGGACGGTGACTACGGACGTGGCCGGTGCGATTCGCGAGATCAAGGCTGGTAAGGTCGAGTTTCGCGCGGACAAGACGGCGCTGGTGCATGTGCCGGTCGGGAAGCTGTCGTTCAGCGCGGAGAAGCTGCAGGCCAATGCGCTGACGGTGATCTCGTCGGTGGTGAAGGCGAAGCCTTCGGCGGCCAAGGGCAAGTACATCAAGCGGATTATTCTGAGCTCCACGATGGGCCCGGGCATTGAGCTTGAGGCTGCTGTGGCTGATGTGGCGGCGAAGGGTTAGTGTGGCTGCTGGCTACTGGCTTTCGGCTTCTAGCTGGCGACTGATTGGGTTGAGAAGGTTTTCCGCTTGAGGGCAGAGCTCTTGAGCGACACAGATTGAGCTAGCAGCTAGAGGCTAGCAGCTAAAGGCTGGATTTTATGGCATTGACGAAGGCGAAGAAGAACGCGAAGGTAGCGATGCTGGCGGGCGAGCTTGAGAGCTCGACTTCGGCGATTGTTGGGACGTTCAAGGGGCTGACGGCCTCGAGGGACTTCGAGTTGCGCAAGGTGATTCGCGCGGCGGGCGGAAGCTACCACGTGGTGAAGAATAAGCTGGCGGCGAAGTCGTCGGAGGGCACGAAGGTAGAGGCTGCGCTGCAGGGTTTGAAGGGCGTGAACTCGGTGGCGTATACGTCGGGTGATCCGGTGGCGCTGGCGAAGGCGCTGTCGACCTGGGTGAAGGATAACTCGGAGTTTACCTTCAAGCTGGGCATCGTTGACGGCCGGGTGATTACGGTTGAAGAGATCGACTCACTGGCTAAGCTGCCGGGCAAGGAAGAGCTGTTCTCGAAGCTGCTGTTCCTGATTCAGTCGCCGGCGCAGCGGTTGGCGACGGTGATCAATGCGACCGGGCGGAATCTGGCCGTGGTTGTGAACATGGCCGCGGAGCAAGGCAAGTTTGGCGCACCGGCTGCGGCTGTGGCCGAGGCTGCTCCAGTTGTCGAGGCTGAGGCCCCGGCAGTTGAGGTTGCTGAGGTCCCGGCGGAAGCTGCGGCGGAGCCGACAGTGGAGTAATCAAGTTTCGTCGTTGTCTTCGGCGGGTGCGCAGTCTGGGCGCAACGGAAACCCTTCGAAGGGGCGGCGGCCTGAGGCGGAAGAGGGCCTTGGGTTAGTTGAATCAGTAGTTTGCGGTACCAAGTTTTGAAAATTGAAGTACACGGAGAGAGACACATGGCGGACATTCAGCAGTTGGAAGATCAGATCGTAAGCCTCAGCCTGCTTGAGGCGGCGGAGTTGGTGAAGAAGCTTGAGGAGCGCCTGGGCGTTTCGGCTGCGGCTGCGGTTGCGGCGGCTCCTGCGGGAGGCGGTGCGGCAGCGGCTGCGCCGGTGGAAGAGAAGACCGAGTTCACCGTCATCCTTAAGGATGCGGGCGCGAACAAGATCAACACCATCAAGGCTGTACGCGAAGTGACCGCGCTTGGGCTGAAGGAAGCCAAGGACCTGGTCGACGGCGCACCGAAGGCGTTGAAGGAGAACGTCTCGAAGGAAGACGCAGCAGCTATCGCCAAGAAGTTCGAAGGCGTTGCGACTGTCGAGATCAAGTAATCACCTTACGGCCGTCGGGATCGGGCAATAGAAGACGGAAGCAGTTTGCGGGGGAAAGAAGGCGTGTTTGCCTGTTAAAATCCTCCGGTTGCAGCCGAGGCGGATCTGCGGTATTCTCTCTAATGGGAGAGTGCCGCAGCCGCCTCGGCGCAACGTTTGTCTGCGGATCTCGAAAGTTTGGAAGTTGAATATTTCAATAGCGTTAGGCTTTTGATTTCATTTAGTGGTCAATTGATCTATCCGGTTCATCCTGGCACTGCGAAGCAGGTTATGGAGCCGGCCACCTTGTGGTTCGAGCGGCGGGCCCGCAGGGTGCAAACGTGCGACAAGCGGCAAACGTTGAGCTCCGTACGGATGTGCGGGGAATCAAAGGGCGGCGACTATCCACCGTTTCTGTATCAACTCACTTACGAATAGCGTATGCGCGCTCTCCGGGCAGGCTGTCCCGCAGGGCGCTTTCGCCGTCTCTGGCGGATAGGGCGTTCCGCCGCGCTGTCGCCGCTGCAGGCAGGCGGTGTGCAGCCAGATGGAATCCGGCCGATGAGCTGTATGGCCTTTGTATCAGAGTCTGCCTTGTGCAAGTGTGAGGCGGCTGCAACATTCAGGTTTCCACCCCGCAGAATGCTTCGCTGGGGTTTGTACAACGCGCTTCAGGTGCTGTCTCTGCGAGGAGGGCTGGCACCGGAACAGGCGCACATCAAGTCCACCGAGGAGTGCCGCAGATGCGGTTGCTTCTCCCTTCCGAGAGTGGCTGTCCCAAGGGGGCGCACGCTGGAGGGCCTCGAGCCAAGCAGAAGGCTGACTTTAACGGGTCAGCCAACGCAACAGGAGAGAGCATGTCGAAAACGAACCCCACCGAAATGCGCGCGATTCGCACCCGCCTGGATTTTTCCAAGATTCCCACCAGCATTCAGATCCCGAACCTGATCGAGGTTCAGCGGCGCAGCTATGAGCGCTTCCTCCAGATGGATAAGCTGCCCCGGGAGCGCGAGGACAATGGCCTGCAGTCGGTCTTTACCTCGGTCTTCCCGATCACCGATTTCCGTAATGTTTCGGAGCTTGAGTTTGTCGATTATTCGATTGGCAACTGGGAGTGCAAGTGCGGCTACCTGAAGGGCCTGAACCACCTGCGCACCGCGTGTACAAGCTGCGGCCACATGGTCATCACCGACCCGTTTCATCCCGGCGATGTGCTGTGCAAGTTCTGCGGAACGTACAACAAGAACACCCCTGACTTCTGCACCAAGTGCGGTGACCCGGTGGGGCTGCAGCTGAAGTACGACCAGGCGGAGTGCGAAGAGCGTGGCATGACCTACTCTGCGCCGCTGAAGGTGACGATCCGGCTGAAGATCTACGACAAGGACCCGGAGACGGGCGTGAAGACCCTGCGCGACATGAAGGAGCAGGAGGTGTTCTTCGGCGATATTCCGCTGATGAGCGCCAATGGCACGTTCATCGTCAACGGGACCGAGCGCGTAATCGTTTCGCAGTTGCATCGTTCGCCCGGCGTGTTCTTTGAGACGGCGAATAACCGCACGTACTTCCTGGGCAAGATTATTCCGTACCGCGGGAGCTGGGTGGAGTTCGAGTACGACCAGAAGAACACGCTGTATGTGCGTATCGATCGCAAGCGCAAGTTCCTTGGAACGATCTTCCTGCGCGCGCTGGGGCTGCGCTCGGACGAAGAGATTTTGAAGACGTTCTACGTCGTCGATACGATCACGGTGAAGGACGGCAAGCTGTTCTGGGCGGTGACGGGCGAGGAGACGCCGACGCACCTGGTTGGCACGCGCAGCGCGGTTGCGCTGCACGGTGCGAAGAAGGAAGAGTTGGTCGCGGCGGGCAAAAAGATTGGCGCATCGTCGATCAAGCACGTGCGGGCTGCGGGCATCACCGAGGTTGAGGTGGAGAGCAGCGAGTTCGACGGTGCGATGATTGCCGCCGACGTGATCGACATGGGCACGGGCGAGCTGCTGTATGAGGCCAACGCGGAGCTGACGGCCGACAAGCTGCACAAGATTGTGCAGTCGGGGGTGACGAACCTGCAGGTCTTCTTCCCGGAGCGCGACGATGTGGGCAACATCATCTCGAACACGCTGCGCAGGGATTCGGTGCGCAAACCGGAAGAGGCGTTGATCGAGATCTACCGCAAGCTGCGGCCGGGCGACCCACCGACGCTGGATACGGCGACGGCGCTGTTCGAGGGCATGTTCTTCGATCCGCGTAAGTATGATTTCTCGCGCGTGGGCCGGTTGAAGTTCAACATCAAGCTGTATGAGGACCAGGACCCGAGCGGGCTGGACAAGCGCACACTGACGTCGGAGGACTTCTACGGAACGATCCGCTACCTGTTGAAGCTGCGCAAGAATATCGGCAACGTGGACGACATCGATCACCTGGGCAACCGCCGCGTGCGCGCAGTCGGTGAGCTGATGGAGAACCAGTTCCGCATCGGGCTGGTGCGCATGGAGCGCGCGATCAAAGAGAAGATGAGCGTGTATCAGGAGATGTCGACGGCAATGCCGCACGACCTGATTAACGCCAAGCCGGTGATGGCGGCGATCCGCGAGTTCTTCGGATCGAGCCAGTTGTCGCAGTTCATGGATCAGACGAATCCTTTGTCGGAGATTACGCACAAGCGGAGGCTGTCTGCCCTTGGGCCTGGTGGTCTCTCGCGTGAGCGCGCGGGCTTCGAGGTGCGCGACGTTCACCCGACGCACTATGGGCGCATCTGCCCGATTGAGACGCCGGAAGGTCCGAACATTGGACTGATCTCTTCGCTGAGCTGCTTTGCGCGCATCAATGAGTATGGCTTCATTGAGAGTCCGTATCGCAAGGTGAAGGACGGCGTGGTGCTGGACTACGTTGCGGTGACGAACGCCGGTGAGTCCGGATTGCGGCAGGGCGACTCGCTGGAGATTTCCGAGTCCGTGAAGCTGAACAAGCAGCTGAAGAAGGACGGGAAGCGCACGATGGACCTCGAGCCGTTCTCGTTCTATCTGTCGGCGTGGGAAGAGGACCGGCATACGATTGCGCAGGCCAACATCACGCTCGATGAGCAGTTGCATATCGTGGAAGATCTGGTGAATGCCCGGAAGGCTGGCAACTTTGTGCTGGTGCCGAAGGCTGAGGTCGACTACGTCGACGTTAGCCCGAAGCAGCTGGTGTCGGTTGCTGCATCGCTGGTACCGTTCCTGGAGCATGACGATGCGAACCGCGCACTGATGGGCGCGAACATGCAGCGTCAGTCGGTGCCGTTGCTGGTGGCCGAGGCTCCGTTTGTCGGCACGGGTATGGAAGGTGTTACGGCGCGCGATTCGGGCGCTGTGATTCTCGCCAAGCGCAACGGCATCATTGATTCGGTCGACTCTGAACGCATTATTGTGCGCGTTGAGGGCGAGCATCATCCGACGCAGTTGTCGCGTGAGGTGGGTTCGGATATTTATCAGCTGACCAAGTTCAAGCGGTCGAACCAGAACACCTGCATCAACCAGAAGCCGGTGGTCCGCAAGGGCGATCGCGTGATCAAGGGACAGGTGATCGCGGACGGTCCTTGCACGGAACAGGGCGAGCTTGGACTCGGACGCAACGTGCTGGTGGCCTTTATGCCGTGGCGCGGATATAACTTCGAGGACGCGATTCTGATCTCGGAGAAGCTGGTCCGCGAGGACTACTACACCTCGATCCACATCGAGGAGTTCGAGATCGAAGCGCGTGACACGAAGCTGGGGCCGGAAGAGATTACGCGGGATATTCCGAACGTTTCAGAGCACGCGCTGCGTGACCTGGACGAGTCGGGCATCATCCGCATCGGCGCCAAGATCGGGCACAACGACATCCTCGTTGGCAAGGTGACGCCGAAGGGCGAGACGCAGTTGACGCCGGAAGAGAAGCTGCTGCGCGCGATCTTCGGTGAGAAGGCCGGCGACGTTCGCGATGCGAGTTTGACGTGCCCTCCGGGCATCGAAGGCACGGTCGTCGATGTTCGCATCTTCTCGCGCAAGGGTCAGGAAAAGGACCAGCGCGCGCTGCAGATTGAGCAGGAGATGGTCGAGAAGCTGGAACGCAACCTTGCCGATGAGATTCGTATTCTCACCGACGAGCGACTGAAGCGGCTGGAGAATATTCTGGGCGCGAAGGAAGTGCTGGCTGACCTGCACGACGAGCGCACCAACAAAAAGCTGCTGACCAAGGGCGACATTCTTACCCGTGACATCATTGAGCTGATCTCGACGCGCAATTTGAAGCGTATTCGCTACGCCGACAAGGACCCGCGCGTGAATGAGCAGATCGACGAGATCGAGGAGATGACGTCGCGGCAGATCGATGTGCTGCGCAAGATCACCAACGAGAAGATCGGCAAGATGCAGAAGGGCGATGAACTTTCGCCTGGCGTCATCAAGATGGTGAAGGTGTACATCGCGATGAAGCGCAAGCTGTCGGTCGGCGACAAGATGGCCGGACGCCACGGTAACAAGGGCGTGATCGCGCGCATTCTTCCTGAGGAAGACATGCCGTATCTGCCCGATGGAACGCCCGTGGAGATTGTGCTGAATCCGCTCGGTGTGCCTTCGCGTATGAACGTCGGTCAGATTCTGGAGACGCATCTTGGCTGGGCTGCTCATGAGCTCGGAGCGAAGGTTGCCGCACTTGCTGAGCAGCACGAGAAGGCCAGCGAAGTGAAGGAGATCTTCAGGGAGGCGTTCAAGAATACTGCGGCGCTGAACCAGTTGCTGGCGTTGGATGACGAGCAGACGATGCGTGTGGCTGCCGGCATGAAGCGCGGAATCTGGTTTGGAACAGCGGTGTTCGATGGTGCGAAGGAGAGCGAGATTAAGGCGCTGCTGGCAGCGGCTGGACTCCCGAGCTCGGGCAAGAGCCAGATGTTCGATGGCATGACGGGCGAGGCGTTTGAGCAGCCGGTTACGGTCGGGTACATCTACATGCTCAAGCTGTCGCACCTGGTCGACGACAAGATTCACGCACGCTCGATCGGACCGTACTCGCTGATCACGCAGCAGCCGCTGGGTGGTAAGGCGCAGTTCGGCGGACAGCGCTTCGGTGAGATGGAAGTGTGGGCGCTGGAGGCTTATGGCGCCGCTTACATCCTGCAGGAGCTGCTGACGGCGAAGTCCGATGACGTCTATGGCCGTACGAAGATCTACGAGGCCATCGTCAAGGGCGAGGCTGCGATCGAGCCGGGTGTGCCGGAGTCGTTCAACGTGCTCATCCGCGAGTTGCAGTCGCTGTGTCTCGACGTCGAGCTGGTGAAGAAGACGGCGGACTCGGAAGAGATTGTGCCGTTGCCGGAGCTTGCTGTTGCAGATTAGCTTTTAGCCTCCAAGTGCCAGCTCTTAGCTTGTGTAATGGCTTGGGCTGGCAGCGGAGGCGAAGCGCAAAGATTGAGGTGGTGACGCCGGAAGATCGGGATCATCGCGAAGGTAACTAGAAGTTGAAACAGCAGCGAAGCTCGCAACACAGGCTCTTGAAGTTGAAGAGTGAAGTACAAAGTTGGTATCGAGCTAAGCACTGCACACGGAGAGAAAAACATGTTCCGCTCCAGCCCCTTTGAAACAACCGGTCCGATCACGGACTTTGATTCGATCAAGATTCAGCTTGCCTCGCCGGAGAAGATCCGCTCGTGGTCGCATGGTGAGGTCACCAAGCCGGAGACGATCAACTACCGCACGTTCAAGCCGGAACGCGATGGCCTTTTCTGCGCGCGCATCTTTGGACCGATCACCGACTGGGAGTGCCTGTGCGGCAAGTACAAGCGCATGAAGCACCGCGGCGTGATCTGCGACAAGTGCGGCGTTGAGGTAACACTGAGCAAGGTGCGCCGCGAACGCCTGGGCCACATTGAGTTGGCGAGCCCGTGCTCGCACGTGTGGTTCTTCAAGGGCCTGCCGTCGCGCATTGGACACCTGCTGGACATTTCGCTGCGCGAGCTTGAAGCGGTGCTGTACTTCGAGAGCTACGTGGTGGTCGATCCGGGCGACGCTCCAGTGAAGGAGCGCGAGGTCATCAAGGACGAGAACCGCTTCCGCGAGCTCGATCAGCAGTATCGTCCGTCGGGCTTCAAGGCCATGATGGGCGCTGAGGCGATCAAAGAGTTGCTGAAGCGCGTTGAGGTCACCGAGCTCGCGATTGAGATGCGCGAGCGCATGAAGACCGAGACCTCGCTGCAGAAGAAGCTGAAGTACGCCAAGCGCCTGAAGGTCGTTGAGGCGTTCCGCCGCTCGGACAACAAGCCGCAGTGGATGATTCTGGATGTGATCCCGGTGATTCCGCCGGAGCTTCGCCCGCTGGTGCCGCTCGATGGCGGACGGTTTGCGACGTCGGATTTGAACGATCTGTATCGCCGCGTAATTAACCGCAACAACCGTTTGAAGAAGCTGATGGACCTGCATGCGCCTGAGGTCATTGTGCGCAATGAGAAGCGCATGCTGCAGGAGGCTGTCGACGCGCTGTTCGATAACGGCCGCCGTGGCCGCGTGCTGCGCGGAGCGAACAACCGTCCGCTGAAGTCGCTCTCTGATACGTTGAAGGGCAAGCAGGGCCGGTTCCGTCAGAACCTGCTGGGCAAGCGCGTGGATTATTCGGGCCGTTCGGTGATCGTGGTTGGACCCGAACTGAAGCTGCACCAGTGCGGCCTGCCGAAGAAGATGGCGCTGGAGTTGTTCAAGCCGTTCATCTATCACCGTCTGGAACAGACTGGTCACTGCACAACGATCAAGCAGGCCAAGGAGATGGTCGAGCAGCAGGATTCGATCGTGTGGGACATTCTGGAAGAGGTCATCAAGGACCATCCGGTGCTGCTGAACCGCGCGCCGACGCTGCATCGTCTGGGTATCCAGGCGTTTGAGCCGGTGCTGGTGGAAGGCAAGGCCATCAAGATTCATCCGCTGGTCTGCACGGCGTTCAACGCCGACTTCGACGGCGATCAGATGGCGGTGCACATTCCGCTGAGCCCTGAGGCGCAGATTGAGGCTTCCGTGCTGATGCTGGCGTCGCACAACATTCTTTCGCCGGCGAGCGGACACCCGATCACGGTGCCGACGCAGGATCTGGTGCTGGGTCTGTACTACCTGACCAAGGCGAAGATTGGCGCGAAGGGTGAAGGCCGCGTGTTCGCCAACATCGAGGAAGTGCTGATGGCGCTGGAGGCCAAGCAGGTGGAGACGCTGACGCCGATTCGCCTGCGTTACACCGGGCCGGTGCTCGACATGACCGTTGCGTATGACGATCAGGACATTCTGCACACCGAGGCGGTGGAGTTCACCAAGCAGTTCATCAACACGACGGTTGGGCGCGCGATTCTGAATGATTCGCTGCCCGAGGGCATGCCGTACGTCAATGGCCTGATGAAGAAGAAGGGCATTGGTCAACTGATCAATTACCTGTATCTGAATCTGGGTCTTGAAGTGACGGTGAAGGCGCTGGACAAGATCAAGGAGCTGGGCTTCCAGTATGCGACGCGGTCGGGCCTTTCGGTCGGCCTCGACGACATGGTCATTCCGGATTCGAAGTACACGCTGGTGCGCGACGCGGAGAAGCAGGTGGTCGCGATGCAGCAGCAGTACCTCGATGGATCGATCACGAACCTGGAGCGCTCGAACAAGGTGACGCAGATGTGGTCGGGAGTTACCGAGCGCGTGGCGGACGAGATGTTCAACAACATGAAGCGCGCGGACAAGGAAGGAGCCATGAACCCGATCTACATCATGGCCGACTCTGGTGCGCGTGGTTCGAAGCAGCAGATTCGTCAGCTGAGCGGTATGCGCGGACTGATGGCGAAGCCGAGCGGCGAGATCATCGAGACACCGATCACGGCGAACTTCCGCGAAGGTCTCACGGTGCTGCAGTACTTCATCTCGACGCACGGCGCGCGCAAGGGCCTGGCGGATACGGCGTTGAAGACGGCGGACTCGGGCTACCTCACGCGGCGTCTGGTCGACGTAGCGCAGGACGTCATCATCTCAGAGCTGGATTGCGGCACGGTGGAAGGCATCTACGTGACGCCGATCATCGAGGCCGGAGAGACGATCGAGCCGTTGCGCGACCGCATCATTGGCCGCGTGTCGCTGGAGAAATTGAAGGACTTCGAGGGCAAGCTGATCGTCGATATCAACGATGAGATCGACGAAGAGAAGGCCTCCGCGGTGCAGGCCGCTGGTATCGAGCGGGTGAAGATTCGCTCGGTGCTGACGTGCGAATCCAAGCGCGGATGCTGCATCCTTTGCTACGGCCGCAACCTGGGTTCGGGCAAGATGGTCGAGATGGGCGAGGCTGTCGGCGTGATCGCGGCGCAGTCCATTGGCGAGCCTGGAACGCAGCTCACGATGCGTACGTTCCACATCGGCGGAACAGCTTCGCGGGTGCAGGATACGTCGCACCTTGAGGCGAAGAACGCGGGCAAGATCCACTTCATCAATCTGGTTACGGTTCGCGCGAAGGAAGGCGGGCTGGTGGCGTTCAATCGCAACGGATCGATCGCCGTCATCGACGCGAAGGGCCGCGAGAAGGAGCGGTACGCGATCGTCTACGGTGCGAAGCTGCGCGTGGAGGATGGCCAGGAGGTCAAGCTCGGCGATGTGATCGGCGAGTGGGACCCGTACACGTTCTCGATCCTCACGGAGATCGCCGGCACGGTGCAGTTCAAGGACCTGCAGGAGGGTCTGACGCTCAACGAAGAGATCGACGAAGTGACAGGGCTTTCGCGCCTGGTGGTCGGTGAATCGACCGATGAGAAGCGGCAGCCTGCGATCATCATCAAGGGCGCGAAGGGCAACAAGCGCTACCTGATGCCGTCGCGTGCTCACTTGATGGTGCAGGATGGCGACGAGGTCTTCCCGGGCGATATTCTCGCGAAGATTCCGCGTGAGACGACGCGTACGAAGGACATTACGGGCGGTCTGCCGCGCGTGGTCGAACTCTTTGAAGCGCGTAAGACACGCGACCCGGCGATCATCTCGAAGATCGATGGCGTGGTGCGGTTCGGCGACGTCAGCAAGGGTCAGCGCAAGGTGTATGTGACGGCGGACAACGGCCAGGAAGAGGAGTACAGCGTTCCTCGCGGTGTGTATGTCAACGTGCAGGAAGGCGAGCGTTTGCGCGCCGGCGATGCGTTGATCGACGGACCGCGCAACCCGCATGACATTCTCGAGGTGCTGGGCGAGCGCGAGCTGCAGCAGTATCTCGTCAATGAGATCCAGGAGGTCTATCGTCTGCAGGGCGTGTCGATTTCGGACAAGCACATTGAGACGATCGTGCGGCAGATGCTGCGCTGGGTGAAGGTCGAAGAGGTTGGCGACACCAACTTCCTGCTCGAGCAGCAGATCGATCGCTTCCGCTTCAACGCGGAGAACCAGCGGGTGCTGATGGAGGGCGGACGTCCGGCGATTGGTCGTCCTCTGCTGCTCGGCATCACGAAGGCGTCGCTCTCGACCGACAGCTTCATCTCGGCGGCGAGCTTCCAGGAGACTACGCGCGTGCTGACAGAGGCTTCGATTAATGGAAGCGTCGACACGCTGCGCGGGCTCAAGGAGAACGTCATCGTCGGACGGTTGATCCCTGCCGGCACCGGCATGTCCTACTACCGCAACGTCCAGCTCTCTCCGGAGCTGGAAGAGGCGGCGGCGCAGGTCCAGCAGGAGGTTACCGCGGCGATCGAAGCCGAGGAGCGCGAGCTGGAGCAGATGCGCATGGAAGGCGAACAGGAAGAGATGGCCGCCGAGTAGTCCTACGCGGACGGCGAGAGACGCTTCGCGCCAACGCAAAACTAACGGGCGGACTCGAAAGAGTCCGCCCGTTGTATTTATGTCCTGCGCAGCAGGAGGTGGACCACCCTGCTGCGGGAGGGCTACCGTTACGGGCTAGAGTTCCGGGGTGGCGAGGAGGCCGTGCAGGTCGAGGGGGTGGGTGAACATGGCGAGGTTGCCCTGGGGGTCCTTGGGCCATTGGGATTCGGGGCGGTCCCAGTAGAGTTCGACGCCGTTGTGGTCGGGGTCGTGGAGGTAGAGGGCTTCGCTGACGCCGTGATCGGCTGCGCCGTCGAGGGAGATGTGGGCGGCGAGGAGGCGGCGGAGGGCGTCGGCCAGGGCTGCGCGCGTGGGGTAGAGGACGGCGAGGTGATAGAGGCCGGTGGTTCCGGGCGGCGGAGGCTGGCCGCCGAGCGACTCCCAGGTGTTGAGGCCGATGTGGTGGTGGTAGCCGCCGGCGGCGAGGAAGGCCGCTGAGTTGCCGAGGCGCTGCGTGATCTCGAAGCCGAGGACGCCGTGGTAAAAGGCGAGGGCGCGGTCGAGGTCGGCCACGCGGAGATGGACGTGGCCCATGCGGGTCTGGGGATGGATGGCAGCGGTGCTCATAGGGCAAATCGTCCTGTGGAAGCTATGGCGTGACTCCCATGGGTTAGATGCGAGACATGCGGCATCCGATCTGTTTATGGGGTGGGGAGGCCGTTGGTGGGTGGCGGCTCGTTGGCGCTGGCGTCGAGGGCCACTTTCCATTTGCCGCCGACCTTCTTCCAGAAGGTGATGTAGCGGCCGGTGAGGGTGGTGGATTTGCCGTCCTTGGCGATGGTGGTGGCGTCGTAGTGTCCCCAGGTGAAGCCGGCATCGTTGGAGGCAAACATCTGCGCACCTTCGGCGTACCAACTGAGCTTGTACTGGGCGGGGTCCCAGTTGGCGATGGCGGCGATGGCGGAGTGGCCGCGGACGGCGGGCTGGCCGTTGTTGAGGGTGACGCCGTCGTCGGCGAACCAGGAACTGAAGACGTGGCCACCGCCCGCGGTGACGGCGGCGGAGAAGTCGCCTTCGAGCTTGAGGAGTTCGAGGACGCCGGGGGATAGCTTGGCGGTGGGCAGGGGCGTGTAGGTGAATGGCAGCTTCTTCGGGTTCGCGGCTGGGTTGGCGGCTGGGTTGGTGGAGGAGCCGATGGCAGGGATGTTCGACGGATTGACGGTGGTGGGCGGAGGAACGGCCTGGAACGCTGTCTGTCCGCCTGTTTGGGCGTGCACGCAGGCGGGGAGGAAGAGGGTTGCGGCGCAGAGCAGAAGGGTGGGGGTGGAACGGCGCATGAGAAGAATTGTACGTCGGGAGGGACGCGGCTGATATGCTTCGGGCCATGGAAGATGGCGTGAAAAAGAGCGGCCTGATGGTGATGGCGACGGGAGCGGCGGTGCTGGGGACTGGAGTTGCGCTGGGGGTGATGGGCGCTCCGCAGGCGGTGGCGATGAGCGTGCGGTGGGCAGGGTTGGTGCTGCTGATGGTATTTGCGTGGCGGCGCCGGAGTCTGACGCCGTGGATCTTTGTGGCGATGCTGGCGGGCGCGGAGCTGGGGTTCGATGCGCCTCATGCGGCAGTGCATCTGCGGGTGCTGTCGGATATTTTTCTGCGGCTGATTGGGATGATCGTGGCTCCGTTGATCCTGGCGACGCTGGTGGTGGGGATTGCAGGGCACGGGGATCTGAAGAGCGTCGGGCGGATGGGGCTGAAGGCGCTGGTGTACTTCGAGGTGGTGACGACGCTGGCGCTGGTGGTGGGGCTGGTGGCGATCAATGTGAGCAGAGCGGGAGTGGGGTTGAGGATGGCGGCTCAGGCCCAGGTCCGAGAGTCCGGACCTGGGGCACCCGGTTCTGTGGGGGTTCAGGCGCCGGTGGCAACGCGGTGGGATGACGTGCTGCTGCATGTGTTTCCGGAGAACCTGGCGAAGAGCATGGTCGAGGGACAGATCCTGCAGGTGGCGGTGTTCGCGCTGCTGTTCGGGATTGCGCTGGCGACGGTGAGTGAGGCCAAACGAGCTCCGGTGCTGAGGCTGTGCGAGAGCCTGAGCGAGGTGATGTTCCGGTTGACGAATGTGGTGATGTACTTTGCGCCGGTGGCGGTGGGGGCGGCGATGGCGTACACGGTGGGCCACATGGGGCTGGGCATCCTGGTGAACCTGACCAAGCTGCTGGCGACACTGTATGGAGCGCTGGTGGTGTTTGGGGTGTGCGTGCTGCTGCCGGTGGCGCTGCTGTTCCGCGTGCCGGTGGTGCGGTTTCTGGCGGCGGTGGCGGAGCCGGCGACGATTGCGTTTGCGACTTCGACCAGCCAGGCGGCGCTGCCGAGCGCGATGGAGCAGATGGAGGCGCTGGGGGTTCCGCGACGGATTGTGGCGTTTGTGATTCCGGCGGGGTACAGCTTCAATCTGGATGGCTCGACGCTGTATCTGGCGGTGTCGAGTATTTTTGTGGCGCAGGCGGCGGGGATGCACCTGTCGATTGGTCAGCAGTTGGTGATGATGGTGACGCTGATGCTGACCAGCAAGGGCGTGGCCGGGGTTCCGCGGGCGATGCTGGTGGTGTTGCTGGCGACGGCGTCTTCGTTCCATCTTCCGGTGGAGCCGATCTTTGTGATTCTGGGGATCGACGCGCTGATGGATATGGCGAGGACGACGGTGAATGTGGTGGGGAACTGCCTGGCGAGCGTGGTGATCGCGAAGTGGGAGGGCGCGTTCGGGACAGAGGCGGCGAGCGCGGCGGTGTTGGAGGGTGTGGAGGCTTAGCCGACGGGCGCTGGCCGTGGCCATGGCTATGGCTATTCACGGCTGCGGCGGGGTGAGGGGTCAGGGCTGGGTGGACCAGCAGTTGGGGTTGGGGTTGGAGTTTGCGTTGGGCATGATGTTGGGGTTGGAGGGGGTGTTGGAGTTGACGGGATGGCCGGGGGGAGGGGGCTGCGGCATGGAGCAGGGGGCCGGGGTTCCGCTGCCGGGGTGATGCTCCGGTTTGGGCGGGAGAATATTGATGGAGCGGAGCCACTTGGCGGCCAGTTTGGGCCAGTTCTCTTCGGGGGCGTCGATGGGGTGCATGCCGAAGCCGTGGCCGCCGGTGGCGTAGTAGTGCAGCTCGGCGGGGATGTGGGCGTCCATGAGGGCCTGGTAGTAGACGAGGGCGTTCCGGCCATAGCCGCCATCGTTTTCGGCCTGGATGAGGAAGGTGGCGGGGGTGAACTCGTTAGGGGTGTACGCGGGGAAGAGTTCCTTTTTGTCGGGGGGAGCGACGAGGTAGGCGGGGTAGGCGAGGATGGCGAAGTCGGCGCGGGCGCTGACGTGGGAGTCTACGTCAGGTGCGGCGGGGGTGGATTCGACGTGAGTGTCGCGGGGATGGGTGCAGAGGAGGACGGCGAGATTGGCGCCGGCGGAGAAGCCCATGACACCGATGTGGGTGGGGTCAATATGCCACTCTGCGGAATGAGCGCGGGTGATGCGCATGGCCTGCTGGGCATCTTCGAGGTCAGAGGGGTCGGCGGGATAGTGGCCGGCTTCGCCGACGGGCTGGGGGACGCGGTACTTGACCAGGATGCAGGCGATGCCGAGGGAGTTGAGCCAGTGGCAGGGGTCGAGGCCTTCGCCGTCCCAGGCGAGGATTTGATAGCCGCCGCCGGGGAAGACGAGAACGGCGGCATCGGTGTTGTGATCGTGCGGAAGGAAGACGGTGAGCGTGGGTACGGTGATGTTGGTGAGGCGGGCGGTGCGGTGGCCGCTGAGGAGATGGTCGGTGGGCTTGGTGACGTCGGCCTCAGGGGCGGTGGTTTGGGGGGGCTCCGGGGTGGCGTGGGGCCAGAGGGGGAGCGTGAACTGCTGGGCCTGCACGGGAGGAGCGAACGCGGTGAAAAAGAGCGCGGCGGAGAAGAGCGCGAGCGTTGCGAGGCCGAGAGCGTTGGAGATATATCTCATGCCGACCATAGTAAGCCGAGGAATAGGTGCAAGCGCAAGCGCGTTTGCGGAGATGGGGAAAATGGGATGAACGAGGGATGCGATGGAGCGGATGGCTGCTGACGGCGCGGCATGATTTCGAGGGCGAGGTTGACGACAGCAAGCAGTTGGGAGAAACGATGTCGCCATGAGCGTCGGAATTTGGGCGGAGGTTGGTACACTGGGGAGATGGGGTTTGCGTCCTGTTCCGGTAAAGCTGCAAAGTCCGCGGGGTTCGAGGATGAGTAAGTATTTAAGCAGAATTAAATCGCCGGCGGATGTGAAGAAGCTGAGCGTGGCTGAGCTTGGGCTGCTGGCTGAGGAGATCCGCGAGCGGCTGATTGTGGGCGTGGCCAAGACGGGCGGGCACATTGGGCCGAACCTCGGCGTGGTGGAACTGACGATTGCGATGCACTATGTCTTCGATACGCCGCGGGACAGCTTTGTGTTTGATGTGAGCCATCAGAGCTACGTGCATAAGCTGCTGACGGGGCGCGAGGGGGAGTTCGATACGATTCGGCAGCCGGACGGACTGAACGGCTTCATGCTGCGGACCGAGAGTGAGCATGATTCGTTTGGAGCCGGGCATGCAGGTACGGCGCTGAGTGCGGCGTTGGGAATGGCCGTGGCGCGGGATATGAGCGGCGGCGATGAGCATGTGGTGGCGCTGGCTGGGGATGCGGCGTTTACCAACGGGATCAGCTTTGAGGCGCTGAATAATGTGGCGTCGACGAAGCGGCTGATTATTGTGCTGAACGATAATGAGTGGTCGATTGACAAGAATGTTGGAGCGATTGCGGAGTACTTCCACAAGATTGCGACGAACCCGACGTATGTGAGTTTGCATGATCGGGCGGCGGGACTGGTGGAGAGGTTTGGCGGCAAGGCGGCGTTGCATATTGCGCGCAAGGCGGAGGAGGCGGCCAAGGGGATCGTCGGGCGAGGGATGATCTTTGAGGAGTTTGGGCTCAATTACTATGGGCCGGTGGATGGGCACAACCTTCCGATGCTGGTGGAGACGTTTAAGTTTTTGAAGAAGCAGCAGCGGCCAGTGGTGCTGCATGCGCTGACGCAGAAGGGCCGCGGGTTTCAGCCTGCGCTGGAGAAGCAGAAGAAGTTTCATGGGCTGGGACCGTATGATCCGGAGACGGGCGAGACGAAGTCGGCGGGCCAGAAGACGTACTCGGAGATCTTTGCCGAGAGCTTGACGAAGCTGGCGGATGGGAACGGCAAGGTGGTCGCGATTACGGCGGCGATGCCGAATGGAACCGCACTGGATCTGTTTCGGCCGCATCATCCGAAGCGGTACTTCGATGTGGGAATTGCCGAGGAACATGCGGTGCTGTTTGCCGCGGGGATGGCGACGAAGGGCTATCGGCCGTTCTGCGCGATCTACTCGACGTTTTTGCAGCGGGCGTTCGACCAGATTGTGCACGATGTCGCGCTGCAGAATCTGCCGGTGGTGTTCTGCATGGACCGCGGCGGGCTGAGCGGAGATGACGGGCCGACGCATCATGGGCTGTTCGACATCAGCTATCTGCGCGGGGTTCCGAATTTGATCCACATGGACCCGAAGGATGAGGACGAGTTGCAGGACATGATGTTTACCGCGCTGGGGCAGCCAGGGCCGAGCGCGATCCGGTATCCGCGAGGAATTGGGCCGGGAGTGGCTGTGAAGGCGAAGCCGGTGGCGCTCGAGATTGGGAAGGCCGAGGTGCTGCAGGACGGGCGCGAGGTGGCAGTGTTTGCGCTGGGGAATATGGTCGCCGATGCGCGGCGGCTGGCGGCGATGCTGGAGGCCGAAGGGCACAGCGTTGCGGTCATCAATGCGCGGTTTGCCAAGCCGGTGGATGCGGAGTGCGTTGCGCTGTACGGCCAGCGGTGTGAGGTGTTGATCACGATGGAAGATCATGTGCTGGCTGGCGGTTTTGGGTCGGCGGTGCTGGAGAGCTTGAACGCGCAGGGGATCGACGTGCCGGTGGTGCGGGTGGGCTGGCCGGACCAGTTTGTGGAGCACGGCAAGGTGGAGGCGCTGCGGGAGAAGTATGGGCTGACGGCCGAAGCTGCGATGGCGAGGGTGCGGCCGTTGCTGAAGAAGGTGGTTGGGGTTTAGTGGCGCAGGTTACGCTGACTGCGCGCTGTCCTGCTGGGCCAGGAGTTCGAGGGTGCGGCGCTGGCGAAAGCGGAAGGTTGCAGCTAGCTGGCGGTGGACGAAGAGCTTGTCGGCGAGCAGGCTGAGGGGGCCGAGGGGGAGATCGTACTCGACGTCGTCACGGAGGAGGGTTCCGCTGCGGTGGATTTCGACCGTGTGGCAGTGACGCCAGAAGCGGAAGGGGCCGCGGAGTTGGACGTCGCAGAAGCCGTGAAGCCAGCGGAAGTCTTCGATGAGCGCGTCCCAGGGGATGCGGATGGGCGAGAAGGGGATGGGGCGGATGGTGAGGCTGAGGCGTGTGCCGGAACCGGCGGTGATGCGGTCGGAGCCAGGGAAGGGTTCGTGGGGTGGCGGGGGTGGAACGAAGGTGGCGTGGTCGATGCGAGGGCGCTGCCAGGCGGGCATGAGGCGGGGGAGATTGGCCGGGTCGGCGAAGAAGGCGAAGACCGCCTCGATGGGGTAGGGGAGCTTCTGCTCGGTGTGAAAGTGGAGACGCATCTGACTAGAGTGTAGGGCCTGTGGGGGCGACGGGCGCGGGGGCTTGCGGCGGATGAACAAAATGCGGGGATGATTTTGGTCTGAACGCGGGCAGGGGCTTGCGGAGCGGAAATTCCGCTGTGCGCAAGGATGAAGGCAGACCGGCGTTGGTTGAGAGCGCGGCTTATTGCGGGGTGAGCGTGAGGGTGTGAGTGATGGTGGGGTGGTCGAGGGGGAGGGTGAAGGTTGTGCCGTTGAGCCAGGGGCGGAACTGGTCGAGGAACCAGGGGCTGGCGGGGTTGCCGGACTCGCCGGTGGTGATGTTGGCGCGGGTGTTGTCGGGGTTGGAGAGGTCGGCGGTGAAGCGCTCGCTGGGGCCGAAGGCGTGGCCGGTGGCCTTGATGGTGGTGGCGTCGCCGCTGTTGGGATGCAGGCCGGTGCCGGTGGCTACGCCGAGCAGCGTGCTGACGGGGGAGTGGCTGCCGAAGATTGGGTGGGCGATGTCGACGGGGTGGTGCGGGCCATAGGGGAAGGTGTCGAGGTCGTGGGGTGCGTTGGCTGCGCCCAGGCCGCGCTCGACGGCGGTGGTGAGGAAGTCGTTCCAGTTGGCGAAGGCGGGCGGGAGCCAGCGGGCGGGTGTGTTCTGGATGATCTGTTCGAGGGCGGTGCGGTCTTCTTCCCAGATGTAGATGTGGATGAGGGCCGTGAGTTGCTCGTTGCTGAGGTAGACGTGGCCGTGAGCCTGATTGTAGGCCTGGAGCTGGGGGCCGAGGAGCATGGGCCAGAGCTGGGGTTCGACGACGGCGACGATGGTGGCGGCGGAGGAGTTAAGCGTGAGGTCGCCGTTCCAGTTGCGGAGGAGGTTGGCGGCCTGGAGGAGGCGCGGGTCCTTGTGTGTGAGCGAGGAGTGGTCGAGGGCGTAGGCGAGACGCTGGGCGACGAGGAGATCGAACTCGGAGCGGACGTCGGTCTGGATGCGGAGCATTGCGTCGGGGGTGAGTGGGGTGCCGCTGGCGATTGCCGTGGCGAGGAGATGGTGGATGCGCTCGACGCGATATGGGTCGGACCAGTCGAGAGAGACGGCGTAGGGGTAGTCGTCGGGGGTGATGCGTGCGTTGGCGGTGGCGAGGATGCCGGAGGCGGGGTCCTGGACGGAGGGCAGCGCGTCGTAGGGGATGTAGCCGGACCATGCCTGCGCGGGGTCGAGGGCGTCGACGGGGACGGGGGAGATGGGCGAGCCGATGGTGTAGGTGGTGAGAGATGAGGAGGGAAGTGGAGGGGCAACCACTGCACCTCGCTGCGGTTGAGGCGACTGCGTTAGAGGTGTGATCGAGGAAGACTGGGTGTCGCCGGATTCGTCGGCTTCGTCTTCGGCGGAGGTGGGGTTGGGGAGGACGACGGGCTCGGCGGAGCGAGGGCGCTGGATGGCGGGGCCGCGGATGGGGATGCGGCCGAGGAGGTGATAGCCGATGTGGTGGGCGTCGGCGTAGATGAGGTTTTGGGAGGGGATGCTGAAGCTGCTGAAGGCAGCGACGAGTGAGGCGGTGTCCGCTGCGGTATTGATGGCATACATGGGAGCGGTGAGGGTGGAGGGGTCGTAGAGGGTCCAGGCAAGGGCGAGGGAGCGGTGCTCGGATTTGAGGAGTGGGGAGATGATCGGGGTTTGGATGGAGGTGCTGCCGATGGTGTGGGTGGTGGTGAGGACGTCGAGGGTGAGATTGCTGCCGGCGCGGACGCGGATGAGTTCGGGATGGTGGGCGACGGGGGCCCAGGTGTGGTCGGGGCGCTCGTACTCGGCGTTCTGGCCGGAGCCACGGAGGTGCTCGATGAGAATGTCCTGGACGTCGGCTTCGGAGTTGGTGAAGCCCCAGGCGACGTTGGCGTTGCGGCCGACGATGACGAAGGGAACGCCGGGCAGGGTGAAGCCTTCGACGTTGAGCGGATTGGGACCGTCGGCGTGGAGGGCGGCTTCGTACCAGATGTCGGGGGCGGTGAGGCCGAGGTGCATGTCGTTGGAGAGGAGCGGCGCGCCGGTGGAGGTGTGGGCTCCGTCGACGGCCCAGTTGTTGGATCCGGCGCGGCAGCCGTCGCAGCGATGGGCGCTGAGATCGGCAGAGAGGGTGAGTAGGTCCGCGGGGCTGACGGACGATTGGGTTTTGTCGAGGGGGATCTGCTCGATGGGGGAGGAGGGCGTGGTGAGATCGGGGGTGCCTTGGGTGGGAGGCTGGTCGCGCCACGAGCCGACGGGGTAGAGGTCGGCGAGGAGGCTGGCGGGGAGACGTGTGGCGAGGGCTTCGCGGTTGAGCTTGGTGGGGAAACCGGTGGTGAGGTCCTGGGCCATGACGATGGCGATGAGCAGCGAGTCGCGCGGGGTCCAGGGATCGGGAGCGTAGTCGAGGAGGTGGAACTCGATAGGCAGGGTGTTGGGGTGGGAGCCGGTGCCGTTGTGCGTGGAGATGAAGGCGTTGACGCCGTTGGCGTAGGCCTGGAGCTGGTGAAGCTGGTCGGGAGGGAGCGTGGTGATGGCGCGGTCGGCGGCGGCGCGGAGTTGGAGATAGCGCTGCTCGCGGTCATGGGGGATGAGCGAGGGGCCGAGGATTTCGGCGAGGGTGCCGGCTCCGTGGCGACGGAGAGCGTCCATCTGGAAGAGGCGGTCGGAGGCGGTGAGATAGCCCTGCGCGAAGAGGAGGTCGTCGAGGGTGCGGGCGTGGATGGAGGGGACGCCCTGGGTGTCGCGGGTGATGGTGACGGGCGCGGCGAGGCCGGAGACGGGGAGGGTGCCGTCGAGGACGGGTTGGCTGGCGCGGAGGTCGTGGCGGAGGACGATGGCCGCGATGACGAGGGCAACGGCGAGGAGGCCGGCGAGGCTGCCGATGGTGAGGAAAATTTGGCGGAGCCTGTGCGGTGCAGGTGCTGCGAGTGAGGTCGTCGGGGGGAGGTGGGGGTGCTCGGGGGTGGGAGGGATCATGGCCTAGTGAGATTTTAGGCGATGTGGGGCGCGATGGCGTCAGGAGAGAGGTTCCAGTGGTGGCTGCGGGGAGGGGTGGGTGTAGAGGAGGATCAGAATGATCAAGAGAAAGACGGGGATGCAGAGGATGCTGCCTTCGGGGCCTACGGTGCCGCCAGAGAGGATGGGGTTGCCCTGGGAGTGGGTGGCGAAGAGACGGCCCTCCATGAGGGTGCCGGAGTCGGGGACGCCGTAGAGGAAGGATTGGCCCCAGTCCCATGCCATGTGGAAGCCGATGCCCCACCAGAGGGAACCGGTGCGCCAGAGGGCGAAGATGAAGACGACCCCAGCCAGGAAGACTCCGACCAGGCCGAGCCAGTTCTCGCCGGCGTTGGAGGTGTGGAGGACGAAGAAGAGGGTGGAGGTGATGACGGCCGCGATCCAGAAGGCGATGGTGCGGGCATGCGCTGGGGAGATGCGGTTGCCGAGCGAGACCATGCCGCGGGTGAGCGTGAATTGGAGATAGCCGCGCATGGTGTACTCCTCGGTGAGGCCGACGAGGAGAAAGGCGAAGAGTTGGATGGCTCCCCAGTAGAAGATGGAGAGGCCGTGGTCGAGGAGGTGGTCGAAGGTGAGCAGGTGGAAGGTGTGGAGGGTGACGATGAGCAGGGAGATGAGGAGAATGCCCCAGAAGGCTCCGGTGAGGCAGCGGCGGATGGGATGGTCGCCGCCGAGTCCGAAGACGGAGAGGTTGCGGCGCTCGATGACGGCCATGAACGCGCTGAGGAGTAGGAAGGCAGAAAAGGTGATCAGTTCGGCGAAGGTGATGCCGATGATGGGGGTGGGTTTACCGGCCGATGCCTTGGGCAAGAGGGGTTCGAGCGGGGGGGCGGGTTTGCCGGCTTTGGCGGCGGCGATGGCGGCGGCGTGCTGGCGCTGGAGTTGGATGTGGTGGCTGACGAAGAAGACGCTGCCAATAATGGCGGCGATGATGGCGAAGTAGATCAGGAGGCTCCAGCCAGCGCGCAGGCCGAAGACGCCGTAGAAGAGGCTCTCGCCCGGCGTGGAGTCCTGCACGGATGGCGAGGGTTGGATTGCGGGCTGGGTGGGGAGTTCTTCGGGGGAGGGTTGCTGAGGGATTGGGTGCATGTGCTTCGGAATCCTCTGGCGGTGCGGATGCGGGCCGTACTGGAGTTTTGATGATGATACGATGTGGACGCCAGAGTTGGATGGTGGAGAACGGGTATGCTGGTGGGGTTAGGTGAAGATTTGGGGAGTACGTGTGAACTGTAGAGTGCTTTATCACGATAAATGTTTCGATGGAGCCTGCTCGGCGGCGCTGTTTACGCGGTTTCATCGAGAGTGTGTGCGGACCGCCAACCGGTATGACTACCACGGGCTGGTGCATCGGGCCGGGGCGCTGTATGACGAGAGCTGGTTCGATGCGCAGGGCGAGAATGCGATTGTGGACTTCAAGTATTCGGCGTCGCCGCGGGTGACGTGGTGGTTCGATCATCACCTGTCGGCGTTTATGACTCCGAAGGATGAGGAGACGTTTCGACGTGGGCAGTCGGATGGAAGCCAGACCATGCGGCAGTTCTTCGATCCGACGTATACAAGTTGCACAAGCTGGATTGCGCATATTGCGAGCACGAAGTTTGGCATGGACGTTGCTCCGCTGAATGAGTTGATCCATTGGGCCGATATTGTGGACGGCGCGAAGTACGAGAGCGCGAAGGCCGCGGTGGAGATGGCCGAGCCGGCGATGAAGTTGACGATGATTATTGAGAGCGCGCCGGAGGTGGATGGGGAGTCGGTGTCGATGAAGTTTATCCCGCTGCTGACGGAGATGCCTCTGCAGCAGGTGCTGGAACAGCCGTTTGTGCAGGAGTTGCTGGGGCCGCTGATGGAACGGCATCTTGCGGCGCTGGAGTTGATTCGCGCGCGCGCAGTGTGCGACGACGGCGTGATTTCGTTTGATATTACGGACCAGCCAACGGAGGGATACAACAAATTTATTCCGTACTATTTGTTTCCGCAGGGAACGTATAACGTGGGGCTGTCGAAGTCGAGCTTTCGGACCAAGGTGAGTGTGGGGACGAATCCGTGGACGACAAGGCGGGCGTGCGAACTAGCAAATATTGCGGCGATCTGCGAGAGGTACGGGGGCGGGGGACATGCGCGCGTGGGGGCGATCAGCTTCCCGGTGGAAAGGGAAGAGGAGGCTAGAGCCGCGGTGAGGGAGATTGTGGCGGAGCTGAAAAGCAGCTTCTAGCTTGTAGCTTCGAGCTAAAGGCAGAAGCAAATTTTTTCCGCTCTGCTATGGATGACGGTGGGGGTGGTCGCAGCGAGATGGAAAAGCTGGAAGCTGGCACTAGCAGCAATTGCTGCTAGTGCAGATGGAGCTTTGAGATGTCGTTGAAGATGATGAAGAAGGTGAAGAGGATGATGCAGACGAAGGCTACCTGGTAGATGACTTCCTTGAACTGCTGGTTGACGTCGCGACGCATGATGCTTTCGATGATGAGGAAGAAGATCATGCCGCCGTCGAGCAGGGGGAAGGGCATCAGGTTGAGAATGCCGAGGTTGAGGGAGATGACGCTGACCAGATTGAGCAGCGGCCAGATGCCCATCTGGGTGGCGAGATCAATCTGCTGGGCGATGCCGACCGGGCCCATCATTTGATTGACGGCGACGTGGCGGGTGAAGAGCCCCTTGATGACCCGCAGGATCAGCATGGAGCCTTCGCGATTGTCGGTGAGGGACTGACTGAGGGCCTTGCCGATGGGTAGGCGCTCGATGTCAGCCGGGGGCGGGCGATAGGTGAAGCCGAGGCGGTACTGGTCGCCGGCGCCGGGAGTCTCCATTTTTTCGGGCGTTGCGGTGAGAGTGAGGAGTTGGCCGTTGCGCAGGACGCCGAGCGTGTCCGTGGCACCCTTATTATCTTTCAGGTAAGCGAGCAGGGCGGGAACAGAGTGGGGATGCAGGGTGTTGATGCTGACGACCTGGTCGCCGGGTTGGAGACCCGCGCGTGCTGCGGGTGAACCGGCGGCGACACTGAGCACGCTGATGGGGCCGGGGTCCATCTGGGGGATGAGGCCGACGTTCACGATGTCCTCGATGCCGAACTCGGTGTTAGAGGGCACGGAGATGGTGAGGGTGGCGGTGACGGTGCTGCCGTTGTGGGTGAAAGCGATAGGGAGCGGGCGATTGAGATTAAGGGCCGACTCGTCGAAGATCTGGTTCCAGGTGGGGTTGTGGACGCGGTTGAAGCGGGTGATGGTGTCGCCGGCGGCGAGGCCGTCCTGAGCGGCGGGGGTTCCCTGGGGGACGTAGTCGACTGTGGCGGGGGAGTTGAGGTACTGGTCGACTTCGTGGTGATAGTGGGCGACGAGGAAGAGCAGGATGAAGGCCAGGAGGAAGTTGGAGACGGGCCCGGCGAGAGCGATGAGGACGCGCTGCCAGCGCGGCTTGGAGGTGAGGTCGCCGGAGGAGATGCCTGATTGGTCAAGCAGGCTGCCCCCATTTAGCGCAGAGCTATTGATGGGAGCGCCGTCGCCGCCGAGTTCGCCGGCCATCTTGACGTAGCCCCCAAGGGGGAGGATGGAGATGCGGTAGTCGGTGTCGCCGTGGCGGAAGCCAACGATGCGGGTGCCGAAGCCGATGGAGAAGGTTTCGACGCGGACGCCGCAGAGCTTGGCGACGATGAAGTGGCCGAGTTCGTGGATGAGAACCAGGAGGCCGAGGACGATGGCGAATTCGATGACGACGTAGAGGATATGCATGGAACTACTGGGAGCCTTTGGGTATTGCGGCGATTCGGTGAAGCAGATCCTTCGCTGCGCTCAGGATGACCATTGATAAAAGAGAGACTCTGGACGACAACTCGGCCGAGAGGCTCAGGAGGACACCATATGAGATGCCGCGATTAGCTCTCTGGCTTGCTGCCGGGCCATTAGATCAGCGGTGAGGACCTCTGGGATGGACGCAGGAGAGCCCGAGGTGGTTAGCGTAAGCACGCGTTCGATTGTACGCGGGATGCCATTAAAGGAGAGTTGGCCCTTGAGAAAGGCTGCGACGGCGATTTCGTCGGCGGCATTGAGGGCGATGCAGTGATTCTGGGAGGCTGCAGCGGCTTCGTAGGCGAGGCGGAGGCAGGGGAAGCGCGTTGGATCGGGGGGCTGGAAGTCGAGGTGCGAGAGGGCGGCCAGGTCGAAGGTGAGGTCACTTGCGACGCGGTCGGGCCAGGAGAGGGCGTAGAGGATGGGGAGGCGCATGTCGGTGACGGAGATCTGCGCGAGGATGCTGCCGTCGATGTACTCGACGAGCGAGTGGATGGTGGATTGAGGGTGGACGGTGACGCGGACCTGAGAGGGGGGAAGGTTGAAGAGGCGGCAGGCTTCGATGATTTCGAGGCCCTTGTTGAGCATGGTGGCTGAGTCGATGGTGATGCGCTGGCCCATGACCCAGGTGGGGTGCTTGAGGGCCTCAGCGGGGGTGATGCGGTCGAACTCGGAGAGGGGGGTGTTGCGGAACGGGCCGCCTGACGCGGTGAGCCAGATCTGTTTGACCTCGGCGGCGGTGCCGGCGCGGAGACACTGGTGGATGGCGTTGTGCTCGGAGTCGATGGGGAGGAGGTCTACATTGCGCTCGCGGGCGGCGGTGAGGATGAGGTCGCCAGCGGCTACCATGCACTCCTTGTTGGCCAGGCCGATGGTCTTGCCGGAGAGAACGGCGGCGTAGGTGGCTTCGAGGCCGGCGACACCGACGATGGCGGCTACGACGAAGTCAACGGCCGGAAGGGTGGCGACGCGGACGGTGCCGGCGGTGCCGTGGACGACTTCGATGCCGGTGATGCCGGCGGCGGCGAGGCGGGTGGAGAGTCTGTCGGCGAGGGGTTCGGTGGCGACGGAGACGACCTGCGGACGCCAGCGCTGGCACTGGGCGAAGACGACGTCGAGGTTCGAGCCGGCAGCGAACGCGATGGGATGAAAGCGGTCGGGGTGCGACTCGCAGAGGCTTAGCGTGCTGCGACCGATCGAGCCGGTCGAGCCGAGGAGGGCAATCTTCTTCACAATGTTTATTTTAGTCCTGTGCGGACTGTGGGAGTCATGAATTGAGGTGGGAAGGAGACGGGGCGGGGGCGACTTGAAAAAAGTAGCCACCCCCGGATGGTTTTGAGGGTGGCTTGGGAAGGTCGAAATGGTTGGGGGGAGTTAGGCCGCGACGGTTTCCGAGGCGGCTTCGGAGGCGGGCTCGAACTGCTCTTCTTCGGTGGAGCCGGGGAGAGCGTTGGTCGAGGTTTCGCCAGCGGAGATGGTGGTGGAGACTTTGTCGAAGTACGCGGTACCGACGAAGCGCTGGTGGCGGACGGCGCCGTAGCCCTGGTCGGCGATGGCGAACTCACGCTGCTGGAGGTGAGAGTATGCGAGCATGCCGTCCTTCTTGTAGGCCTCGGCGAGCTCGAACATGGAGAGATTGAGCGCGTGGAAGCCGGCGAGGGTGACGAACTGGAACTTGTAGCCCATGGCGGCGAGATTCTTCTGGAAGGCGTGAATCTCGGGCTCCGAGAGCTTCGCGCGCCAGTTGAAGGACGGGGAGCAGTTGTAAGCGAGGAGCTTGCCGGGGAACTGTGCGTGGAGAGCGTCGGCGAATTTCTTCGCTTCGGCGACGTTGGGCTCGGAGGTCTCGCACCAGACGATGTCGGCGTAGGGAGCGTAGGCGAGGCCGCGGGCGATGGCGCAGTCGATGCCGCCGTTGATGCGGCAGAAGCCTTCGATCGTGCGCTCGCCGGTGACGAAGGCGGCATCGATGGGGTCGCAGTCGCTGGTGAGGAGTTGAGCGCCGTTGGCGTCGGTGCGCGCGACGAGCAGGGTGGGGACGCCGAGGACGTCGGCTGCGAGGCGAGCGGCGATGAGCTTCTGCACGGCCTCGCGGGTGGGCACGAGGACCTTGCCGCCCATGTGGCCGCACTTCTTGGCCGAGGAGAGCTGGTCCTCGAAGTGGACGCCAGCAGCACCGGCTTCGATCATGGACTTCATGAGTTCGAAGGCGTTGAGCGTGCCTCCGAAGCCGGCTTCGGCATCGGCGACGATGGGGAGCATCCAGTCCATGGCGTCACCTTCTTCGCTGTGGTGGATCTGATCCGCACGAAGGAGCGCGTTGTTGATGGCCTTGACGACCTGGGGGACGCTGTTGACGGGGTAGAGGCTCTGGTCGGGGTACATCTGGCCGCCGGTGTTGGCGTCGGCTGCAACCTGCCAGCCGCTGAGATAGATAGCCTTGAGGCCGGCCTGCGCCATCTGCACGGCCTGGTTGCCGGTGAGCGCGCCGAGAGCGGCGATGTGGCCGGGCTGGCGGAGTTCTTTCCAGAGGCGGGCTGCTCCAGAACGTGCGAGAGAGTGCTCGATGCGGACTGAGCCGCGGAGGGTGTAGACGTCTTCGGCGGTGTAGCCGCGCTTGATGCCATCCCAACGGGGTGACTTCCATTCGGCTTCGATCTGCTGGATCTGTTGCTGTTTCGTCATCGGATACTCCTTGGTTCAGGTGGGGTGGTCTGCTTACTTCGGAGTAGAGTGGATTGCGAGAGCAATGGCAAGGTGAGGTAGTACGAAATGTGCTAGTGAACAAAGTGTGCCATGGATCGGTTGAGGCGGAAGGTGGACGTTGCGACCGTTGCGGAAGGATATGGAGGCAGGACGATGAAGGATGCGAAGGTTGGCGAAGCGAAGACTCGCAAAGAGGTTGAGGTAAGACGTGGTTCAAAGCCGGTGGCGGCCTCAGGGGATTGGTTTGCGGATTTGGTGGACTGCCTGCGGCGGCGGCGGATCGCGGAGGGCATCGGACTGTTGGATCGCGCGGAGCCAGCGTGGAGGGCGCTGGAGCCGAAGGATAAACATGGGGCGGAGGTGTTGCTGATGCTCGCGCAGTGGGTCGATGTGGGCTACCGTGATGCGCAGTTGCTGCGCGAGCGGCTGGACGCGTTGAAGGGATTGGCGCGCGAGGACCTGGGCGTGGCTGCGTATGTGCGGGTGCGGATGACCGAGGCGTTCTATGCGCTTTCGAGCGATGACGCAGATGGGGCGATTCGCATTCTGGGGAGCCTGCTGGTGATGGAGAGCATGGTGCTGGATGCGGAGTTGAGGGCGCTGGCGAATTTGTGGAAGGGGAGGGCGCACCGGAAGAAGGCCGACTATGACATGGCGCGGGAACATCTGGGGGCGGCGCTGGAGATTGCGAAGACGTTGCCTGAGTCGGAGGCGTTGGTGGCGATTATCAAGATTCAGCAGGCGTGGATTGTGTTTCAGCATGGGGACAGCGCGGGGGCACTGCAGATGCTGAGCGAGGCGGAGAAGGGGCTGGAGAAGACAGACCATTGGATAGCGCTGGGGAATATCGAGTCGGCACGGGGAAGGATTGTGCGCCGGCACGGGGACTACGCGCTGTCTGTGACTCACTTTGAACGCGCGGTAGCGCTGTATGAGATCAGCCACCCGAACCATACGAACCTGGCGCGCGCGATGACGAATCTGAGCTTTGTGAAGCGGCTGCTGGCGGCGCAGTTGAAGCGGCATATCGACGTGACGGCGGCGCGGCGGGAGAGGACGGGGAGGGGTGATACGGCTGCTGGTTCGAGGCTGAGGGAGTTTCATCGGCAGTATCAGGAGTTGTATCGGAGCGCGATTGCGGAGTTGGAGCGGGCGAAGGAGATTTGCATGCTCCATGGGGAGCATAGCGGCCTGGGGTCGGCGTTATTAAACGCGGGGTATCTGCATCTGGATGTGGGGGATCTGGGGAGGGCGTCGAGGGAGGCTGCGCAGGCACTGGAGATAGCGGAGGCAAATCATAATCTGCTGCTGCGTGCCAGGGTGTGCACGCTGATGGGGATGATTGAGAATGCGCGGGTGGAAGAGTTGCTGGGGTCGGCGCAGGAGATTCCGGACTATGCGCGGCTGGCGAAGCAGCACTGCATGGAGGCGGTGAGACTTGCACAGTCGACCGAGAATAAACGCGTGCTGCTGAATGCGTATGTGGCGCTGGGAGAGACGGCGGCAAATAATTTTTTTCATGACTATGAACTGGCGCAGCGGTGCGTGGATGCGGCGTCGGGACTGCTGGAGCCGCAGGACGCGGACTATGCGGTGGAGGAGTTGAATGCGCTGAAGGCCAAGCTGCTGAAGGTGGTGGGGATCGAGGATACGCTGCGCGCGTGGTCGCAGGGGATTATTACGGGGAAGAGCTTTCAGGAGGTGACCGAACAGTTTGCACAGTTGGTGATTCCGAGGGTGTGGCTGCGGGAGGAAAAGAAGATTTCGAGGGTGGCGAAGAAGCTGGCGATGTCGCCGCAGAAGGTGAGACGGCTGGTGAAGCGGTCGGCGGCGGCGGAACGGGCGCCGGGAGGGCGGGGGTAAAGGTTGGAGATTGAGTGCAACCCGTCACAGCGCACGGCAATAGGTTAAGCGAGAATTGAATGGACCCACCGAAAGACAGCGCAGATATCCCTAATGATTGCGGCGGAAATTCTTTATGAATGACAAGTATTCAGCACAGCTTATCGAGGCGCTCTCCAGCAACTGGCAGGCGGAGATGCGGGGATATCACACGTACCGCACGCTGGCCGAGCAGGAGAGCGACCCGCAGCGGCGGCGGACGCTGCGCAACCTGGCGCTGGCGGAGAAACACCACGCGGACCTTTGGGCGACGCGGATGACGGTGCTCGGCGCGGCGATTCCGAGGTACGACGGGCCGGAGACGGGCGAGGCGGATTCGCTGGCCAACCGCATTGGCGGGCATGAGTTGGCGTTGCGGCGCCTGGAGCTGGATGAGAGCCGCGACATTGCTCGCTACGGGAAACAGATTCGCGAACTGGGCGATGAGGAGAGCATCAAGATTCTGAAAGAGGTGATTGCCGATGAGGCGGACCACTACCTGACGCTGGGTGGTCTGATTCGGCACCATCTGCCGGTGACGCCGCTGGAGCCGGAGGTGGCGCAGCAGGCGCTCGACGAGCTGGTGGCGGAGCGGGAGCGGGGCCAGCCGAGAGCGGCGAGCTGGATTGGCGATGCGATCTATGGCGTGAATGATGGGTTGGGCGCGATCTTTGGGATTGTGTCGGGCGTGTCGGGAGCGACGCTGGGCAACAGCAAGTTTGTGTTGATTGCGGGGCTGGCGGGCATGGTTGCCAGTGCGCTCTCGATGGGAGCGGGAGCTTACCTGGCGGCCAAGAGCGAACGCGAGATCTATGAGGCGGAGTATGCGCGCGAACGCGACGCGGTGGAGAACAATGAGGCCGAGGCGCGGGAGTTGCTATCGCTGACATATCAGGTGCGGGGGCTGTCGGCGGAAGATGCGGACCACTTTGTGGGCCACATTGCGGAGAAGAAAGAACAACTGGTGGAGGCGCTGGCGCGGGAACGGCTGCATGTGAGTGAGGAGGGCCTGAGCAATCCGTGGGTTTCGGCAACGTCGGGTGCGCTGTCCACGGCTGTGGGAGCACTGATACCGGTGATTCCGTTCTTCTTTCTGGCGGGCGTACCGGCGATTGTGGTGGCTGCGATCGTTTCGTTGCTGGCGCACTTTGCGGTGGGCGCGGCGAAGTCGTTGATTACGATTCGGTCGTGGTGGAGCAGTGGGCTGGAGATGACGTTTGTTGGAGCGCTGGAAGGCGCTGTGACGTATGTGATTGGAGTGGGGATCGGGCGCGTGGCTTGAGATCCGGTGTCGGTGACAGCGGTGGCGGTATGCGTCGAACATCTAGTTACGAGAGGCGGGGTACTAGATGTCGGTGGGTTTGGTGCTCGTGAAAAGGCCGTAGCGTTTCAGCATGATGAGCCAGAGAGCTACGCCGCCGAGGAAGAGCACAAGGAAGAGGGGGAAGACGGCCCACTGGGTCTGGACGGGGAACTGGTGGGGGTGGAAGTAAGGCTCGAGGTAGGCATCGCGGAGGATGTCGCGCATGATGACCATGGTGAGGATGATGAAGGCCGTGAGGGCTGTGACGCCATAAGCTGCGACGCGGATGTTGTCCTTGCGCAGGGCGTCGGACATGAGGAAGATAGCGGCGACGGTGCCAAGGAGGCCTGCGGAGAAGAGAACCGTGGCAGGAGTGTTGTCGCCCATGAAGAGCATGCGGAGATCGCGGGGCAGGCTGACCAGGAACCACATGCCGACCAGGAACTGAGCCATGGTGGCGTACATGAAGGCCTTACCGCCGAACTGGAAGAGGTGGCGCGCGTAGTCGCGATCATGCTTCCAGCGAGCGAGCGCGAGGAGCACGAGCAGGATGCCGCCGACGGCGATGGCCGCGGTGACGAAGTGAAGATAACGCGGGATCAGCGTGGGCTCGGAGAGGTTGAGATTCCAGCCCGAGGGGTTGGCGAAGTACTTGGCCGCCCAGTGCGAGGGGACCTGCATGAGTGTGACGTTGTTGGAGTAGATGAAGCCGATGAAGAGCACCAGCGCGAGGCTGGCCAGCAGGACGAATCCAGCAGCGCCGGGCCGTCGCTTGCCTTTGTAGGCGACGAAGTAAAAGCCATAGTAGGCCGCAATAAGAAGGATGATGACGAAGAACCAGGGCCACGCGATGAGTATGCTCGACGTGTAGAAGTACTGGCCGTAGATGACCTGCACGAAGAGCAGTGGAGCGATGCCGAGGGTGATGGTGGCGGCCAGCAACGTGGGGATTTTTTTCGCTACGTCCACGAAGATGCGGTTGCGGTATTCGCTGCCGTTGGAGCTGAATCGCGCGGCGATTGCCATGAATGCGCCACCCATCATAAAGTTCATGGCGAGCATGTGGAGGAAGAAGGTGACCAGGAGCAGGAGCTTGAAGACCCAGTAGGGCGCGGGGAGGGGATTGGGGTCGAGCGTGGGAACCATGCTGGGGTTGATCATGCTAGTTGCCTCCTTCGGACGCTGGGCTGGGTCGATTGGCCGGGGGGTGGTTCATCGTATGCTGGACCGCGGGTCGTTGGGTGTTGATCCACTGGACGAGCGATGTGCGCTGGGCTTCGGAGAGCTTGAGGTCAGGCATAAGGGGGAAGAGAATGGTCAGGTCCTTGAGCGAGTCGGCTGCGACTTTGGGATCGGGGGCAAGGCTGGTGAAGAGCATGTCGTCAGTGCGGTCCTGATGGCACATGGAGCAGTAGTTCTCGAAGACGAGTTTGCCGTTGGTGAAGGTGGCGGGGTTGGGGGTGATGGTCTGGAGGGAGTTGACGTATGCGGCAAGTGCGTCGCGTTCGGCATCGGTGCCGGCGAAGGGCGGCATCACGCCGTTGTGCATGAGAGCCAGGCCGCTCAGCATAGCATGGACGGTGGTGGGATCCCACTGGCGCTGCTCGATGAGTTGATGGATGCCGCGATAGTGGTTGGGGGTGTGGCAGGCCTGGCACTCGACGCGGAAGACCTCGCGGCCAACGCTGACCTGGTTGCCGGGAGTGATGGTGCGGTGCTGAACCCAGGTGGCCGCATTGAGGACTCCGACGGTGTTTAGGTTGTCGATAGTGAAGCCGCCGTCGCCGGGCATGGCAGCGGCGTAGAGGGAGTTGTCGTAGAGATAGTTCTCGATGACAAAGGGCTTGCGGACGCTTTCGCGGACGAACTCGAAGGAGTCCATGGCGCCCAGGGCTACGAGGGCTACGAGCAGAGCGAAGGCGAGATGCAGATGCTTCGGGCGGAGCAGCGCCCAGAGGGTCAGGACGAAGGTGACAGCCAGGAGCGTCCAGGCAAGAAATGCGTAGTGCGTGGCGGTGGGCATTGGGCCGCGCGCGCTGGCGAAGATGGCTGCGGGGATCTCGCGGATATACCACCAGCCGAAGAGTGGAAGCGCGATGAGGGCGGGGACCGTCCAGAGCGCTCCCCAGCGTACGATGCGAGCTTTGAGGTCGAGGTCTTTTTGTACGCTCGCGGTGAGCAGAGCGTAGATGCCGGCGAGAGCGATGCAGATGGCAGTGCGGAAAAACGTGGCGGGGAGATAGGTGGCGTTGAAGAAACCGATCCAGAATTTGTGGACGTCGATCCAACTGCCGGGGGTGAGCATGAACGTGATGATGCCGTTGATGACGACAAGGCTGGCGAAGGCGGCGATGAAGTAGATCCATCCGTACCACTCGTGGAGTTTGGGGTCGAGTTTGTCCCAGCCGTAGAGGTAGAGGAGAGCGGCGGTGATTTCGATGAAGAAGAAGACCCACTCGATAGCCCAGCCCCAGACGAAGATGTGGATGAGATCGCTGGTGGCGGTGGGACTGATGAGGCCGATAGTGAACCAGATGCCTACGCCGCTGACGGCTCCGAAGACGACGGTGAGCAGGACGAAGAATTTGGTGTGAGACTTGAGCCAGTTGAGCAGGGGGGCGTCGTTGGTTCTGCGGGCCTTGCGCTCGGTGAGGACCAGAAAGAGGCCGCCGCCGACGGCGAAGTGGGAGACGAAGACGTGGAGACCGGCGACGAGCGCGATGAGGAGGCCGGCGCCAAAGGCTACGTCCCAGATCGGATAGTTCATGATGCTTCCTCTCGTACGGGCGATGACTGGGAGCAATGCTCCGCAGGGCTTGGAGGCTGCGAGGTTAGCCCGTGTCTACGCTGAATTGTACCGGGGAGTATGGAGATCGGCGACGAGTTTGTCGTGGAATAGAGTGCGCGAGGCAGGGTCGGGCGAGGGTGCTGAAGTTGCAGCGGGCCTTGGGTTCGCAACCTTCGGAGTGGACATGGGCGCAGGGACCTCGCGGGCAGTCGAGGTTGGACCGGCACAAATGATGTCTGCGATCACATTCTGAGATGCATTGGATGGAGTAGTATTCTTTCCTCCCGCATTTCATCTTGGAGAGACACATGAGTCATTCTGTGACCCAGGAGCCTGCGCGGTTCCCAAAGGGATTTTATCCAGCAATGTATGGCCAGTGGATCGGCTTTATGCTGGACTCCTACGACATGGCGCTGGTCCTGGTGATGGCGCCGATCCTGACCAAGATATTTACGTCTAGCGCTGGTAGCCCGGCGTGGCGATATATCGTCATCCTTCTTACCTACTCGATTACCATGGCGGGCAGGCCGCTGGGGTCTGCGATTTTTGGGCATTATGGGGACAAGATCGGCAGAAGGAAGCTGCTGATGATTACGATCTCGGGCGTGGGCGTTTGTTCACTGCTTGCGGCCTTTCTGCCGACATACCATAGCGTCGGAGCACTGGCATGGTTTTTATTCGCACTGCTTCGATTATTTATGGGTATTTTATTTGGCGGAGAATATGCCGTAGGACACACCTTCGCCATCGAGTTCTCCCCCAGAGATATTCGGGGCCGCGTGGGTGGGTTTGTGCAGTCGGGGTTTCCACTGGGCTATGTGTTTGGAGCCGTTGTTTTTGCGCTCATCAGTATGGTGCTGGGTAAAGATGCCATGCTGACGATCGGCTGGCGAATTACATTTGCCACCGGTGTCGTTCCAGTGCTGGCAGGGTTATTAATTCGGTTCTATACGAGAGAATCGCCAGTGTTTATGGTGGCTATTGAGAAGGGTGACATTGAAAAGGCACCTTTCTTTAGTCTGTTTAAAAGACCCGCGCTGTGGACGTTCCTGCAGGTCTTTCTTGTGATGTGCGGACTGTTTCTTACTGATTATTCCGTCTATGGATTTCTGCCCGAGATATTAACCATGCATGGCAAGGGATTTGATACAACGACCTTTGCCTGGATCTATGGGTTTGCTCTATTCCTCGCCTTCCTTGGATATAATTTCTATGGATGGATTTCAGACTATCTGGGCAGAAGGAGACTGACACTTGTGTACTCCTTTGTTCTGGTGCTTGTTGGAATACCTACCTTCTTTGTTTTGCATCATGCTGTGATGGCGAAGAATGTCCCGCTGGCGGTAGCGGGTACGGTGATGGCTGCGATGTGCAAGCTGGCGTGGGGTATGCTTCCGGCGTATTTATCGGAGCGGTTTCCTACCAAGAGGCGCGCTGTGGGCCTGGGCTTTGGCTATTCGTCCGGCGCGCTGATTGGTGCATGGTTCAGTATCTATGTGTGGTGGGCGCATAAGATACCGTTCGTCAAGGCGATCGAGGGCAATGACTTATGGCTGTCGCCTGCGGTGATCCTTGTGATCGGAGCGATGATCACGTTTATCGGCATGTATCTGGGGCCGGAGACGAATGGCCTTGCCTTGGATGACGTGGTGTAGAGCGCGTGTGCAGTTGCACGAGCGATGTGGTGGGATGTTTCCGTAGGCAGTAGGCCGGCCGGGGTGAGGGTGCGGCGGCGAGGGCTGCGTCCAGGCGTGCAGGTGTGGGGAGGGGTGTCGGTCCGGAGTCCATCGAGCGGCGGCGATAAAGTGGGGCGCGGAGATATCCGTTTGCGTCTGGCAATAATTATGACAGGATAATGAGACGTGATTTATTTCAATGGATGGTTTGGCGTTCCTGCTGCTGTATTCCAGCGGGTGATGGGGATGCCCGATATCGGTCCGAACGTGACGGTGTATCGCGACAATGTCTTGCGACTGCTGACCGACCTGAAGTGAATTGTGAAGCGGGAGATGGTTCCCTGCACTTGCACTGGAGACGCCACGAACTATGCATGAGGAATCGACTGTAGTTGCTTCGGAGACGATCGAAGGTGGACGGCGCGGCTACAACATATTGCTGCTTTGCGTAGCAGGGCTTGGCGGGTTGCTGTATGGAGTGGACGTAGGAATTATCGGCGGCGCGCTGCCTTATCTCGAAGCCACATCGGGCCTCGATGCGGCGCAGCTTTCGGTGATTGTGGCGGCGGTGCTGCTGGGCAGTGTGCTCTCGACGATCTTTGCGGGTGTGACGGCGGACTGGCTGGGGCGCAAGCCGGTGATGACGCTGAGTGGATTGATCTTCGTGGTGAGCATTCCACTGATTGCGCTGTCGCATGGGTATGGGCCGCTGTTTCTGGGACGGCTGCTGCAAGGGATGAGTGGCGGGTTTATTGGGGTGGTGGTGCCACTGTATCTCGCGGAGTGCCTGCCATCGTCGAATCGCGGCAAGGGGACGGGGATCTTCCAGTGGCTGCTTACGTTCGGCATTGTGGCGGCGGCGCTGATCGGAATCTATTACAGCTATCGCGTGGAGGCCGTTGCTGCGACGGCGAGCGCGGCCACGCTGTTTCATGTGAAGGACCAGGCGTGGCGGCACATCTTCTGGATCTCGCTGCCGCCGGGAATTGTGTTTGTGGTGGGAAGTTTTTTTGTGGGCGAGTCGCCGCGCTGGCTGTTTCGCAAGGGCAGGCAGGAGGCGGCGCTGGCATCGCTGCTGCGCTCGCGCACGCGGGCGGGTGCCGAGCTTGAATTGTCCGAGATGAAGGCGACCTCGGCACAGCGGGATGTCGCGCAGGAGCATACGGATTCGCTGCTGCGACGGAAGTACGTGGTGCCGTTTCTGCTGGCTTGCGTGATTCTGTTTTGCAATACGGCGACGGGCGTGAACTCGATCATCGGGTACAACACGAGCATCCTGCTGCAGAGCGGACTTTCGGATCTGGCGTCGCATTGGGGCTATGTGCTGTTCACGACGGTGAACTTCCTGATGACGATTGTGGGCATGATGCTGGTGGACAAGAAAGGGCGAAGATTTTTGTTGCTCCTCGGGAGCACGGGACTGGCGCTGACGCTGATCGTGATTGGCGGGATGTTCTGGCGGACGGAGAAAGCCGACCTGGAGTGTCGATCAGCGGTGCAGTCCATGGTGGGGCCCGAGCAGGAGTTGACGCTGCGTTTTGATCCGGCCGAGGCTGCGCGCTTGCTTGCGGCCAGTGGCTTTACGGGCGCGGGATCGTTGGCGGATCACGCGTCGCTGGCGGTGATCTATTCCTACGGGGGATTCACCGGAGAGACAACGTATGTGCGGTCCGATGATGCGGCCGCAGCGCCGATTCACATTACGCGCGAGGGGAGCGTGCCGTCCAATGCTGTTGAGGCGTTCTTCAAGAATCCCTTCGCGAGCATCACGGCCGCGCGGAGTGCGCCGCTGAGAATTGAACGCGCGCGTGTAGGACGAATTCCAAGTGCCAGGTATGGATCGATGGTGGCGCTGGCACTGTTCTCGTTCATTGCGTTCTATGCGGTGGGGCCGGGGGTGTGCGTGTGGCTGGCGCTGTCGGAGTTGATGCCGACGAGAATTCGCTCGATTGGGATGAGCATTGCGCTGGTGATCAATCAACTGGTGTCGACGACCCTGGCCGTGATCTTTCTGCCCGTCGCGAGCAAGTACGGCTACTCGACGATGTTCTTTCTCTTCGCGGGATTTACGGTGATCTACCTGCTGACGGCGACCTTCTTTTTGCCGGAAACTAAAGGCAAGACGCTCGAAGAGATTGAGCAGCACTTCGAAGGCACCGCAGCCTGAAGGACAACATTGATGACCAACGACACAAAGCCACGATGGATTATTTGTGTGATTGATGGCAGGGAAAAACTTTAGGCCCTCACTCTCTGGGAGCCTGCGGGGCATCGGCGGAACTGCCCGCGATCTGCTTCGATTTACGATAGACATTCGCGACGGACAAGGTCCATAAAGGGACGAGGTCGACGCCGGGCACGAGCTTGGCAAGGAACGAGGGCAGGAACTCCCAGTGCAAGCCGAGAAGGTAGACCAGCACTGCACCGATGCCAAGGTCGAGAACGTCATTCGCTGGCGACTCGGCACCCTCGACGAACAGGGGCAGAAGGATGATCTGGAGTGCGTCCGCGAGGATCGCCAGGATCATCGCGATTTGAAATCGCGTCTTGTGCGGAATGGTGATGGAGTTCTCGGTCACGGCACCCTGCTTGCTGTGATCATAGTGCTCCCGGCTGAATATAGGAATGCTACGCGCTTGGAGTTGCATTCTGTACACGCTCTACATACGGATGGGAGGGAAGTGTTCGCTGAATCTGAGCAAGAGCAAGGCTACTGACTTGGTTGAGAGATAGAGTGAGTCGCAGGAGGCGTCGTTGCGATGCTGCTGGTTCGGAATCTATGGGCGCAGGGTTTTACCTGACGCTGTGCGAATGACCTTCACTCGTGCGAATCTGTGACGTACATGATTATGATTGGGGAGCCTCGATGAGCCGCGGGATGTGGAAGGATGTTCGGCGCAAAACTCCGCTATATGTGGGGTTTGGTGCAACCGGGGTTGCGCTGACGATTCCGGGGGCGATCCTGCCCCTGCTGCTGCGGCAATGGGTGATGAGTGACGCCCGCGGGGGCGTGCTGCTGTTCTGCTTCTACACGATGGGAACGCTAGGGTCCTACCTGGCGCGCGGAAGAATGAACCGCTCGATAGCTCGAGGGGCTCTGGTGACCGCCGCCGGTGCGCTGTGCCTCGGGTGGGCGGGACGATGGACAGCCTACAGCGCGATCGCACTCTATGGGCTTGGCTTGTCGATGACGATGACGTCGATCAGTCTACTGCTATCTCAGCGCTTTCCTGTTGAGAGACGACTGGTGCTCACGCGGCTGAACCTGGTGTGGGCGATTGGTGCGGCGCTGGGACCATGGATAGCACTGCATGCGGCGCGGGGAACTTCGTTCGGGGAGAGGCAAGCCATCCTTCACGCTCAGCATGTGTTGGATGGCGTGGCTGTCTTCTTTGTGGTGGCGGCAGCATGGGGGAACTGGATGGAAGACAGCCCGACGGCTGTGGAGGCCAGGATTCCTGTGGGGAGGAATACCCGTGAAGGGAGCGGAGTTCTGGGGATTCCGTGGCCGCTGCTAGTGCTGATCTTTGGAGCTACGGGCGTGGACGCTGCGGCCGGAGGCTGGCTTACCGCGTATGCCCAGCGTGCGGGAGATTCACTGGGGATCACGATTGGAGCTGCAACGTTTCTGTGGGTGGGATCGCTGGTAAGCCGTGTGGCGCACTCGACGAAATGGGCGGCACGGTTGCCGGAGCGCGCTGTGCTCGGGGCGAGTATGGTCTCGATGACCGCGGCGCTGGTGCTGCTGGTTGCATGGCCGGCGGGTATGGCAACGATGGTGGCAGCCGCAGTTCTGGGGCTCGCGGCAGGGCCGGTATATCCGCTGGTGCTGGCTGCGGCGTTGCGGCACCGCGAGAACTCAACGGTGTTTGCCATCGCAGGCGTGGGGGCATCGCTGCTGCCACTCGCCACGGGAGGAGTATCTACGTGGGCGCACTCGCTGCGTGCAGGGCTGGGGGTTCCTCTGGCTGCGGCTGTGGTGATGATGATCGTGGTGATGGCCTCACGCAGCGCGCTCGAAGGCAAGGGTGAGGCAGTTACAGAGGCCTTCATTGGAACATTGCAGGAGAAGTAACGCGTCTCCCTCCACAGCCTAACCAGGGCATCGGGATTGGCTACGCCGTGATGGCGGATGCGAGGTTGAATCGTTGATTATGATATGCTGGCGCTCTGATGCGTCGAGTAGCCAGCATGCGATGCGCGACCCCTGCAGGCCCCTCCTGGGCTCAGCGCCTTGTTGCGTGTTTGTTGCTGTCTCTTGTCCTGTTCCTGATCGTGAACCCGGTCTTCGAGTGCCGCGATCATCTGGACAATCTTGCGCATCTCGGGTCACGCGGTGTCCTTGTGACGCTGTTGCTGGTGGCGAGCGCAGGAACCACGCTGGTGAAATCCGTGCGCTGGCCATGGAGTCGCGTGGTGCTCTCCATGCTGCAGGGAACGCCGTCGGTTACCATCGCTTGGCCCAGGTCCAACTCTCGCCCCACAGTTGCAGCGTTCCAGTTGCCGCTTCCGCTTCGAATCTAGGCATCCTTAGCCCCCCTGTGTCCATTTATCCCAATATCCGCGCCGAACGGACTATGTGTCCGTGTCCGGATGTTTCGTTGACACACCGACCTGCATGGCAGGTTTTCAAGGATGACCATGAATCGAATGATTTCTCCGTGTACGCAACGGGCGTTGCGCTTCAGCGCATGGCCCGGCATGTTTCCATTAGCTGCGGCGCTGGCGTTGATTGCCGTCGTTCCAGCCACTGCAGCGCAGTCGACTGACAAGGATTGGGTCAGCGTCCAACTCCAGACGCTGACCCCACATCTGGAAGCTTATGGGCAGGTAGAGCCGATCAGCCTGCTGCCCATCAACGCCGCGCAGGCGGGAGTGATCGCCGACCTGCATGTCCTTCCCGGAGCGAGTGTTCATGCGGGACAGGTGCTGGCTCACCTGAACGGCCCGAATCTGCGTTCTTTGCAGATGCAGAGCGAGGCCGATCTGCGTAGCGCGCAATCTCAACTCAGTACGGCGCAGAGATCTCTGGCGATCCAGCAACAGCAACTGCAGTCTCACCTGAGCACCCGCGAGGCCGTGCACCAGGCGGAGAGCAGTATCGCCCAGGCTCAGACGGCGGTTGACAACGCGCATTCGCGCCTCGCCGCCGTTCGTCAGATGGAGACGCTCTCCGCACCGACCGACGCGATCGTGCTCGCACTGAACACCGCCAACGGGGAATGGGTCAACACGGGGCAGACGATGGTGACGCTGCAGCCTAGTCGCAGCCTTTGGGTTCGCGCAACATTCTTTGGCTCCGACCTCCAGGCGGTTCGTGTCGGCATGACGGGGCGCTTTCAGCCGGCGGACGGAACTTCAGCCATACCGGTCAAAGTCACTGCTGTATTCGGTCCTGTAACGGCCGGCAGCGGTGAGTCGGTGGCTGTGGTTCCGCTGCACCAGCAGTCGCCGTGGCTTAATGGCGAGGCCGGCATGGTCACGCTTGACGCTCCAGCGAGTCGCCTGGTCGCCGTTCCTACGCGTGCTCTGATCATGCATCAGGGCAGTTGGTGGGTAATGGTCCACACCCCTCAAGGTGACCGTCCGCAAGCGGTTGTCCCTGGTCCTGCCGAGGGCTGGAACACCTTCATCGAGAGTGGCCTCGCAAGCGGCGCTCAGGTCGTCGTCAACAACGCGTACCTGCTCTTCCACTCCAGCATCGCTGAGCAATACCAGATTCCGGACTGATCGCCATGACAGAGATGAAAGAGCAAACCACCTTCCGCCGGCTGCTCACGCAGCCACTGTTCTGGGGACTGATCTATGGTGCGCTGATTCTGTATGCGGCGTATGCGTACTGGAAGATTCCAGTGGAAGTGCTTCCGCGCTTCAACTTTCCAGAGATCAGCATCATCACGCATGAGCCTGGAGCCACGGCATCGGAACTTGAGTCGCAGATTGCCTGGCCACTCGAAGGCGAAGTGATGTCCCTGTCGAACCTCGTCGACGTGCGATCCAGCATGGGCAATGGGGTTGTTGAAACCGACATTCGCTTCCACGAAGGCACCGACCCCGAGCAGGATCTGATGGCGGTCAATGGTGCGATCGATCGCGCGCGTGCCGCGATTCCTCCGTCGGCGCAGCCCTTCGCTCAGGTCATGGGCAATGGCATCAACGAGGTTGCTGACTATAGCCTTGCAATTCCCGCTGAGGATGCTCCCGCCGAGGTTCAGCAGGCGCTTCTGGCGAATGTGGTTCCAACTCTGCGCGCGCTGCCCGGCGTGTATCGCGTCGAAGTCTATGGCACTGGCGAAGAAGCGCTGTGGATTCAGCCCGATCTTGCAGCCATGTACCACTATGGCGTACCTGTTACCGCCATTGTCGACGCCCTGCAGCAGCAGGTACTGCTCAGCCCTGGGGGCTATCTAACGCAGGGGCATCAGGATCTCTTCATCGAGGTCCGCAGCCTGCCCGGACACATCCACGACCTGGAGCAGATTGCCGTCGCGAGCGCGAACGGCCCCATCCCGCTGCGAGATCTGGCACACATTGTCCGCGCTCCCGTGCCCACGCTCAATGCTGCGCTGCTCGACCGTCGACCGAGCATTGCACTGATCGTCTTCAAGCAGCCGGGCGCTTCAACGCTTCCGGTCAACCGCAGCGTGAAGCAAGTGCTCACCAGCAGTCTTGCGCAACTTCCTCCCGGCGTCCGCTGGGTCAGCATCTACGACCAGGGACATCTGGTCCATAGCGTCGGGGCGGACCTGGGTAGAAATCTCCTCCTCGGTGGCATCCTGGCGATCGCTGTTTTGTTGTGGGTGCTGGGCGCTGGCCGCGGCATCTGGATCCTCGCACTCAGCATTCCGCTGTCGCTGCTGCTCGGCATTGCCGGGCTGTACGCCATGGGGCAGAGCCTCAACCTGATGACGCTTGGCGCACTCACTGTCGCTGTCGGCCTGCTCAGTGATGACGGCATTATCGTTCTGGAGAGCATCTACTATCGATGGGAGCAAGGGGATGAGCGCTGGGCCGGCATTGCGCGCGGCCTTCGGGAGATCGTCGGCCCGGACATCACGGGCACCCTCACTACGGTGTCGGTATTTGCTCCGCTACTCTTCGTCGGCGGCATCGCCGGGCTGTTCTTCATCCCATTTGCTCTCGCAATGACGCTCTCGCTGCTCGCATCGCTGCTCATTTCCGTGAGCCTCATTCCGCTGGGACTTGGCTTTCTCAAAGCCAAAGCGCGCTCTGTTCCAACCTCGGCCGCAAGAGCGTTGGACGCTTTGCGACGACATAACGAACGTCTCTTCCGACTGGTGGCCGATTGGCCAAAAGCCAGTCTCACCGCGTGTGTTCTGTTGTTGCTGCTCAGCCTCGGCGGCTTGTTTCTGGTGCCGATTAACTTCCTTCCGTTGCCCAACGAGGGAGTTCTGCTGGTCGGTTTCAGCCTGCCTCCCGGCAGCTCTCTGCTGGATACCGAAGCGGCCGTCCTCAGCATGACCAAGCGCATACAGGCCGACCCTGCCGTTGCGCATACCTTTGCCCGCATCGGCTCCGCGTCTGGCGGCATCTACACCGATCCTGCCTACTCCGGCGAGATACAGATCACGCTCAAGGACGGAGTTAACGCTAACAGCCTCGACAGCGTCGGCAACCGGCTGCTGAACGCCTGCCAGACTCCTGGCGTTCAGCTATCGATCGACACGCCCACCATCGAACGCGTTGGTGAAAGTCTCTCCGGGCTTCCTCAGCCGTTTGTGATCGATGTCTTCGGCAACAGTATCGACGAGCTCCGTACCGTTGCAGATCAGACCGTGGCGCGTCTTCGCCCCATCCCCGCACTCACGGGGATATTCAATAACGACGGCTACCTCACGACCAATGTGCAGATCACGCCCAATGTGGCTGCGCTAGCCTCTCATCAGATGACGCCCGCGCAGCTCTACGCTCAGCTTGCTCCGCTGATGAACGGCCAGATCGTCGCGCAGATTCCGCAGGGCAATGTCGCTCTCGCTCTCTATGTGCGCATAGCTGACGCTTCGCAGCAGTCCGTCGCCTCTCTCGCCCACCTACCCATTCGCACCACAGGATGGACGCCCCTCGGTGAGTTGGCGGACATTCATCTGGTCGCGACGCCGAATCAGATCCGCCATATCGCCGGAGCCCGAGCACTCGAGATTCTGGCCACCCCCACCGGCCCGCTGGGCAGCACCATCGCCTCTGCTCGCCATGCGCTGGCCGGCCTCCCCCTGCCGCCCGGATACCGCATCGATTTCGGCGGCCTCTATCCGCAGTTGGAGAGTGCAGCCCTTGGACTGGGTACCGCTGCTATCGCCGCCTTTCTGCTCATGGTCGCCATCATGGTCCTGCAGTTTGACGGCCTGCTCATTCCCGGTTTGCTCCTGCTGCAAATCCCCCTGGCGTTCACTGGCGGTGCCATCGCGTTGCTGGTCAGTCGCGTCGGACTGAATGCGATTGGGCTCGTGGCATTTCTCACGCTGGTCGGAATCGGTCTGAACCACGGCATCGTTCTGCTGTATCGCGCGCGGCGCAATGAAGCCGAGGGTATGGCGCTGGAGGATGCTGTCGAAGAGGCCGTGCATGTGCGCTTCCGCCCCATCGCGCTTACCACTCTCACTGCTGTCCTTGGCATGCTGCCCACGGCTCTTGGCTGGGGTCAGGGAGCAGCACCGGAACAGGGTCTCGCAGCCGTCATTCTCGGCGGTATTCTCTGGAGCGCTGTACTCAGTACGAACCTCATTCCCGCGCTTTATCTCCATCTGCGCCACAAGCAACTCGCCAAGGAGAGCCACATATGAATTACCCCCTTGTTCTCCGTCGAAGCCACGTTGCCGAATGTCTCTTGATGCTGCTCCTCTCCGGCTGTGCCAGCTACCATCCGAGGCCTCTTCCCACCGCCCCCGATCTCACGTCGGCACCGGAACTCACTGTGCCCGCGCGTCAATTCTGGCTCCCCGGGTTGCCACCCCACCCGATCTCCGCTGAGGGTCTGGATGAGACCACGGTTCTGATGCTTGCGGTTTTCAATAATCCTGATCTCAAGGCAGCACGCCTGCAATCGGGCGTCGCCAGCGCGCAACTACTGCAGGCAGGATTACTGCCCGACCCGCAACTTAGCACAGGTTTCGCCACCTCCGCGCTGAACTACGGAGGAGGGCTAGGCCTCAACGAAGACATTCAGGCTCTGATCACCCGTGGTGCTGCGAAAGCAGCTGCGGCCGCGTCCAGCAAGCAGGTCAACCTCAACATTCTCTGGCAGGAGTGGCAGATCGCCGAGAGTGCACGTGAGCTCTTCATCCAGGTCCGCACCGACGACGAACTGCTCGCAGTTCTCACCGCCAGCGATCAACTGCTCTCCGACCGCTACCACCGCGATCAAGCCGCCATGCAGCGTGGCGATCAAACCTCCACGACTGTCTCGGTTGATCTCACTGCGCTGTCCGATGCGGAAGCAAGTCTTCGGCTGCTCCAGACCGACATCAACCTCACGCGACATCAGCTCAATGAACTGCTTGGGCTTCGGCCCGAGGTGGAACTTCACCTCATCGGCCCCATTGCTCTGGCTCCTATTGCACGCGCGCAGTTTCAAGAGGCTCTCACTGCGCTGCCTCATCATCGGGCCGATCTGCTTGCTCTTCAGGCCGGCTATCAGAGTCAGGAAGAGAATGTGCGCCGCTCCATCCTCGCTCAGTTTCCTTCCATGAGCGCAGGGGTCTTACTGGAGCGCGATCCCGTCGAGGGTGTCAACGCGTTCGGCCCGCAGGTCTCCCTTACCCTTCCCGTCTTCAACCGCAACCGGGGACAGATTGCTATCCAGCGCGCCACGCGCGAGGTTCTGCGCCAGACCTATCAGGCGCAGTTGGACGCTGCCACCGGCCAGGCCGACCAGGTCTGGAACGCAACGCTCATTCTCTCGGCTCAACTCCATGACCTCGACGCGCAGCTTCCGGCCTTGCAGCAGGCCGCCGAAGCAGCGGGCCAAAGTATGCGCGAGGGCAATCTGGACGAGGGGATTTACGTGACCATGCAATCGAATCTACAGGCAAAGCAGGCTGAGGCCATTCGCCTCCGTGCCTCTCTCGACCGCGCGCAATCGGCACTGGCTATTCTTCTTGGTCTACCCTTTCAAACTCCGTGACGCAAGCCTTCTCAAACTGAATATCCCGATCCGCACGTCGAGGCCGCCGCACCGCTCGCGTGTTTTGCGGTGATGGTGGCCGCTCGGCTATGAGCGAATAACGATTACCGCGCATGGTCTCAATAGTAGCTAGAAAAGCGAGAGATATTCCGAGGGCTGGACTCGGTTCGAAGTGGGAGTGATTGACAAGGCCATGAGCCACTGTGAACTCCAATCTATGCGTGTTCATTGGCGAATTGTAATTGTAGCCGACCGAGCGCGTGTTGCTTCACTAGCCTGAGGCACGTGCTGCGCGCATGACATTTGTGCTGAACGGATATCGACTTGTTGGGCCACACATGTGATATGGCTCACTGATTGGGCGCTGCGCTGGGTCAAGGATGTAACCGGATTCACAAGTAGGAATGATTTCAGCGAGCCCGCTATAGCGCTAGCGTTATGCCCCCCAGGCCCGCTGGGTGAGGTGATTCAACATGCGAAGGATGCTTGTTTTCTTGGGGATTGTTCTGCTTATGACAGGACTTTCCGGAACCGGACTCGCGCAGCGAGCCGGCAATGGCCAGCAGTCAACGTTAAATTCCAAAGCAACCGCTCAAGGAAATTCGACCGACTATGTCGGATCGGAGACCTGTGCGGGATGCCATGCGGAGGTGGCCGATAAGCTCGCCTCGAATCCACACGCGAATATTGCAACGGAGCACAGCGGCCCAGGAGCAGCATGTGAAAGTTGTCACGGACCGGGGAAGGAGCACGTTGACGGCGGTGGAGATGTGACTAAGATTCGCCGGTTCGACAAGCTTACTTCGGACCAAGTGAATACAACCTGCCTGACCTGCCATGCCGGCAAGCATGCGAACTTCGAGCAATCGAAGCATGCAGAGGCCGGGGTGAGTTGTACGAGTTGCCACAGCGTGCACCACTCCACGACCACGGCAAATCTGTTGAAGTTCGACCAGCCGAAGCTTTGCTTCACATGCCATAGCAATGTGAAGCCGCAATTCAACATGCCCTTTCATCACCAGGTTATCGAGGGGTTGATGAAGTGTTCGGACTGCCACGATCCGCACGGAACATTTCAGAACAAGCAATTGCTCGCTACGGCGGACCAGAATGCGATCTGCACCAAGTGCCATACCGATACGGCCGGACCGTTTGTGTATGAGCATCCGGTGGTCAAGACGCGAGGTTGCCTGAGTTGTCACTCGCCGCATGGATCGCCGAATCCGCGCTTGCTGCGGGTAAGCAATGTGAACACCCTATGCCTGCAGTGTCACTCCGCGGTGAATCTGACGAAGTTTCCCAATTCCGTTTCGGAGCAGGGTGGGCCGGTGCACAACCAGGCTCTCCAGTATGTGTCCTGTACGACTTGCCACACGCAGATTCATGGATCGAATGCTGCGTACAACTTCTTCAGGTAAGGGGGAGCGATCATGAAAAGCAAAAATATACCTTCGTTGTTTGATGGCTTCTCTGTCCGGAAGATGGTTCGTACTGGCGGGAGCATGGGAGTCGCCGCGTTGTTGCTTGCTACCTGCGCGGTCGCGCAGAGCACGGTAACGCAGAGCACAGCAGCGCAGAGTAAAGTAGCATCGCGGCAGACAACCGAGTTCGGTTATACCGTTAAGCAGGTGTTCGATCTTGGCGGCCACATTGTCAGTTACTCGGGGAGCGGCCCCATGTATGACACGCTGATCAACCTGCAGTCCGGTCCGCGCATTCTGAAGCAGTCCATGCAGATGAATGCCGTACCGGGATCGAAGCACCTGCTGTTCGACAAGTTGTTTACCGCCAACACGGGTTATGGAGGTGATCCCGAGAACTTCACCATCCTGCGAATGTCGAAGGGCAAACTCTACGACTTTACGGGCCAGTTCCGCCGGGACCGCGAGTACTTCGACTATGACCTGCTGGACAATCCGCTGATTCCTGCGGGCGTGACCTCCAACGGCTACACGTTTCCGCAGGTGGAGCAAGCCGCTCACCTGTTCAATACGGTTCGGCGCATGACCGATACGAATATCACCTTCTTTCCTGTTTCAAAGGTGAGCATCCGCGCAGGCTATGCGCAGAACATCAATCAGGGTCCAAGCTTCACGTCGATGCACAATGGATCAGAGGCACAGTTCCTGCAGAACTGGCGTAACAGCACCGATAGCTGGATTGGAGCCATCGACTGGAAACCATTCGTGCGAACGATGCTGACGTTCCAGGAGTATGTAACTCACTACAAGGGCAACACCACGCAGCAACTGACGGGACTAAATTTCCAACTACCCGACGGGACGCCGGTGAGCCTGGGTTACGACCAGGTGTCTGCGCCAACGTGCGGTGGTGCACCAGCCATCCAGGACAGCACGACGAACCCACCGACCATCAACCCAACGTGCTCGGCGTGGATACAGTTTTCACGCAGTGCTCCAACTCGGACGCTGTTCCCGACCGAAGAGTTCCGGTTTCAGAGTTCGAGTATTCGGAACATCGCGATGAATGGCCGCATTCGTTACACGGGAGCCACTTCCAATGTCCCGAATTTCGACGAGAGCTTTCTGGGTCAGGATAATCAGGGTCTGCGCTCGTGGTTGATCACCGGAACGGCGAAGACCAAGCGTGTAAGCGTGTCGGGAGACTATGGGCTGGTCTGGCAGATCTCGAAGAAGTTCAGCTTGTCTGAGCAGTACGACTTCTGGAACTATCGTCAACCCGGGGACAGCAATCTGTCGGAGATCGATCAGTTGGGGACGACCATGGCGTTGCCTCCGGGACCGCCTCAGCCGCCCTCGATTACCGCGGCCCACACCTTCCTTGGCGACAAGACGGAGACCAACAAGACGACGTTAGCCTGGACGGCGTCTCCACGAGCTAGCTTCTCACTCGGATATCACTATCGTGCAGAGACGATTCGCTGGGAGATGCCACTATCTACCGATGCGTTGCCGAATGGGACGGACTACACGCTGGTTATCCATACGAACGGCGGCATGTTCGGTGTCGTTCTGCGGCCGACGGATCAATGGAAAGTGGATGGAAGCATCGAGGTCGCGTATGCAGACAATGCTTACGTGCAACTTGATCCGCGCCAGCTTCAGGACTATCAACTCCACACCGAGTGGACGCCGAAGGCCTGGGCAACCGTAACAGGAGCATTTGAGGATGTCGAAAGACATGATAATGCTGCGCTGGTGGATCATCAGGATCACATGCGCAATCTCGGCCTCGCTGCTCAGCTAAATCCAACCGAGCACTACGGACTTGAGTTGAATTACGGCTACGTAGACGTGTTTACGCGGACCGGGATCTGTTATGCGTCAACGCCTGCTCCCGCGGGTGCGGTCGCTGCTCCCGCTGACTGCGGAACCAACACCGTTCTGGGCAATGCTTATGATGACGAACCTACGCAGTTTGGCTCGTTCGGCCTCATGATGTCGCCCACAGCCCGGCTTCGTACAGACGTCGGGTACCGCATCACTGCAATCAATGGGAACGCAGCATTCCTGAACCCGAGGCAGGTGCCAGGAACACTACAGTCTCACTATCAGTCTCCCTATGCGGATGCAGTCTGGACGTTGGGTCCGGGGTGGTCCGTCCGCGGCGACTGGAATTACTACAGCTACGGAGAAGGCGGGGCAGTCGGTCCAACGCTGCCGCGCGACTTCCGCGGGAACGTCGTGACGCTCGGAATCCATTACGAATTCTGAGCGGGAGATCGCGGTGGCAGGATGAGGTCCTGCCACCGCGAACCATTTCCAGAAACCTTTTGAAGGCACTTTCCGGCCGCCACCGAGACTTGCTTTGCGTTGCTGGCTATAGAAGCAAGCTAGCAGGACCATTGGTGCCTGCGCTATCTCGAAGGCGTACGTTAGGCTGGAGTTGAAGATACTGAACGCAGCACGATTGAGCTTCGATTCGAGTAGGCGAAGTTGCAATGTGGCCTGCCCGATTTTTTGTGCCGTTGGAGGATTTGGTGTAACGCATGGGCACGCTTAACAGCATGAAAGCGGGAAGCAATGGCCCGTGGCAGTATCCCGGTGAAGATCACTACAATCCCTACCATCAGGGCGATCACAATATGCGCTGCAGTTCGGGCGCTCCTCCTACGTTCTTCGACTATGGGCCATCTCCGCACTTTCAGGTGCCGAGTTCCGGCACTATGGTTCCTCGCTTCCATATCGACAACGGCACTGGACCGCTGCATCTGAACTGTGCCGTCACGGGGGGAACATGCTTCTGATGCTGATGGCCGTATCGGACCATGTACTCTTGGCAGCAGCAGGCGTGTGTTTTCGAGGAGAGGGCAAGACCCTCACCGGTGCGCGAAGAGTGCTGTTTTTGCTTGGGTCAGCAGGATGTGCGGTGAGCACGGTATTCCTTCTCGTCTTCTTGCTACATGCCTATAGAGCTGCACATGGGACGACTCCAGTTGACCTCGACCGGCTTTATCCAGTGTTCTGGATGCTGGGTCTGGGAGCACTGGCCGCAGTGCTGGCGTTTTTTTGAAGGCGTTTCTCTCGACTGCTCCTTCTGGGAGCAGGTCTGCTTGCCGTCATTACGTGGTAACTTGCAGCTCTGACCGTCAGCACATAACCATCCCCAGCAGCCGCAGGTGGCCTGTATTGGGCCTCCATCTGGCATCTATGGCCGTCGGATCAAAGCAACGCTGCCTGTGGTAGCGGGTTGAGGTATGATACGTCACCCCCGAAAGGGAGCTGCGGAGGAACCAGCAGTTACCGTGGGTGAACGTGTCTGGAATGAGCGGGCTACAGCTAACAGGTTCGAAAACACTGGCGTTTACCGGTTGCTGTGCGTGAACGTATTGAAAAGACAGGGGCGGGCGTCGGTGGCGAAGTACCCTGCGCTCCAGCGCCCGTCAAGGGTCTCCGCTGCGGGTGGTGTCCGGCCCTGATCGAGCTTCGTTCGAGCCTATTGCTCTGCCATGACCTGATCGACGCGTGACCGCTTGACGAGGCTATCGAGGACGACCAGGAGGGCCTTTTGGTCTTCGTCGGAGAGCTGATCGACCTTCTTGTAAAGGCGGTTCAGTTCCAGGTTCCGAATGACAGCCTGGGGCGGAGCGTCGGAGCGTCCCGCCATCTCGTCGAGGGTGACACCTAAGATGTCGGCGAGGCGGACGATAGTGTCGAAGTGGGGGATGGCATCGCCGGTCTCCCAACGGGAGTAGACACGTGGCTTGACGTTCAGCAGCTTGGCCAGCCGGTTCCGGGTGAGCCTGCGTGTAGTCCGCAGCTCCTTCAATTGCTGTGCAAAGTTCGCCATAAAGAAAAAAGCCAAAGGCTGATCTGCGCACATAGTAGGTGTCCGCCTGAAATGTACTGTCTTGCGAGTACATATATGTCACTACATGTGGAGCTACAGGCGTGAGGGAAGCATTGAGGACGCTCGCATACCGTCATGTACCATTCGCAGACGCGCGCGATATAGAATTCGATGCATCGCAGTCTTAGTGGTGACTTATGACGAAAAATATGGCTCGGGGTCTATGTCTATGTATTTTTTTTGCGGTCGCTATTCCAGCGATTAATGCTGCGGCGAATCCTGTGCAAAGTACGACGCACGGTAATACGTACAAGGCAAGGCGAGGATATTTGAAACACCAGAAGAAACAACAAAAGAAGTTTCGAAAGGCACAAAGGAAGGCGCAAAATAACATAAGGACATCGCACACCAAAGGATCTTGAGCTCTGACCAAAAGCTTCGCTGGGTCTTCAGATCTGTCCTTTAAAGCTCCACGCGAACAAGCCCTGGTAGCCTCGTGAGTTGGCTTCCATAACAGATTGTTTGCGGTGAGGGGACAGGCAAAGGGATGTTGCCCTCAGAACGCGTCTCTACGCCGGAGCAAAATAGACCACCCCGCCAAGCAGCAGATTCACGGACAAGCAGGTAGTCTTCGGGGTTCCAGAGCGATTTTGGAGCTCGCAGGAAACGTGTTTTCTGCGGAATACCAGAGGGATGAAGCCGATAGAACTTTACGGGATCCCAGCTATCCAGGATCTCTTGTGCCCGGCTCTCAGCCTTTTCCCAGGACCTCGTCTTCGCGGAGATCGTCTGGTTCTTACCATCTCGCAGTAGATAAATGCACTTGATGCACTTGCAGCGCTTCCAACGGTGGGCGTTCTTCTTGCCACACTTGGCGGAGTGGCGGGTGTTGACGGAACGGTCTGGGTTTTCGGGCGGAGGGCGGAGGGCGGAGGGCGCTAACCTGGAGTTCGTGCATGTCGACAGGTCAGCATCGCGCTCTTGCAAATATCTTGCAATTCTCTAAATATGCTTGCAAGTCAATGATTATAAAGTGGTGGCCAGAGACGGGATCGAACCGCCGACGCCGGCCTTTTCAGGGCCGCGCTCTACCACTGAGCTATCTGGCCTTGGCATTCTTTCGCGCGAGCGCGCCCCTCGGGCAGCCAAGATCGCCCGCCGGGCTCGTGCGTCTCAGCTTCGCCTGCCTGTGGGGAAGGGAAATGCGGATATGTCGGACGACAGATCCTTCGAGAACGTCGAACCACAGTATAGCAACCCTCATGGCCTCGCGCCAAACTCCAGAGCCGCCTGCGGTATTCTTGGAGCACTTAAAGCATTGGAAAGGCAACTGAGCATGATCCGCGCTCATCTTGTTTTCGGATTTCTCATCAGTACCACCTTCTGTTGCGCCGTGGCTCAAACGCAGCCACCCACTGCCCTTACCCCTGGCGAATCCCACGCCAGCCGCGTTCTCGAAGCCGCAAAAAAGGTGGGTCCTGGCGAACTCTACGCCTTCCTCAAGCCCATGCCCAAGGGAGCCGATCTCCACATGCATCTCTCCGGCGCGGTCTACGCGGAGACCTTCATCTCCGAAGCGGCGCGCGAGGGCCTTTGCGTCGCTTTCTTCGCGCACGGAGCCCCCGCTACTCCTGAAGGGCAACGCGCTGCCCGCTTCGCCACGCCCCAACTCGACCAGCCCAACCACTGCGCCCCCGGCCAGGTCACTGCCACCTTCGCGCTCCACCATCAGCCGTTGTATGACGACCTCGTTGACAGCTTCTCCATGCGCTCCTTTGTTCCCACCCAGGGCATCGACGGCCACGACCAGTTCTTTGCCACCTTCGATCGCTTTGGCGGCCTCAAGAACAACGCCGGTGAGTGGCTGGACGAAGTTGCGACGCGCGCCGCATCACAAAACGAGCAGTACCTCGAGATCATGCAGACGCCGACGTTCAGCAACGCCAAGGGCCTCGGCAACCTCATCGGTTGGCCCACGGACGCTGAGCACAGCGTCACGTCCGCCGAGCTCGCTCATCTGCGCGACCAGCTCCTTACCGCCGGCCTCCGCGACGAAGTCGCCATCGATGAGAAGGAGTTTGCCGACGCTGAAGCCGCGCGCAACGTCATCGAGCACTGCGGCGCCGCCACCAGCGAAGCTCCCGCCTGCCACGTTCGCATCCACTGGCTCTACCAGATCCTGCGCGGCTTTCCGCCCGAGCAGGTCTTCGCACAAACCCTCCTCGGCTTTGAAGTGGCCTCAGCCGATCCCGACGTGGTGGGCATTAATTTCGTGATGCCCGAAGACGGCTACCTCTCCATGCGCGACTATCACCTCCAGATGCAGATGCTGGACTACCTGCACAGCATCTATCCCAAGGTCCACATCTCGCTCCACGCTGGCGAACTCGCGCCTGGCCTGGTCCCGCCCGCCGGCCTCAGCTTCCACATCCGCGAGGCCATCGATCTCGGCCACGCGCAGCGCATCGGTCACGGCGTCGACGTCCTCTACGAAGACCGCCCCGAGGCGCTGCTCAAAGAGATGGCCGGGCAGCACATCATGGTCGAGATCAACCTCACCTCCAACGCTGTCATTCTCGGTATCGAAGGCAGCGCGCACCCGCTCCACGCCTACATGGCCGCGCACGTCCCCTGGGCGCTCTCCACCGACGACGAAGGCGTCTCCCGCATCGATCTCACCCACGAGTACGTCCGCGGCGTCGACGAGCAGGGCCTCACCTACCTCGAGCTCAAACGCTCCGCCCGCACCTCGCTCGAGCACTCCTTCCTGCAAGGCAAAAGCCTGTGGGCCGCGCCCGACGACTTCGTCCACCGCATCCCGGCGTGCAACGCTGCCATCACCGCTGCCAGTAAACCATCCTCCGCCTGCGCCGCCTTCCTCAGCGCGAACGAGAAGGCCGGCGAGCAGTGGGCGCTCGAGCAACGCTTCGCCTTCTTCGAGTCGTCCATCCACTAGCCTCCACCTCCTCCTGCTGCGCTAGACTGAATCTTGCAGCAGCAACGATTCGCTTTGCAGCAAGAAGGGAAGTCCGATGAAGCGTGTTCTATCGATCGTTCTACAGTTCCTCCTCTATCTTGTCGTCTTCTTCGTTGGATCGCTGCTTCCCGCCTTCAACGTGATGCCTCAGCTCAGCTTCAGCATCGGAGCCGGACGCGTCTTCGTATACGACGGTGTGCTGCTGATGCTCGCGCTCTACGTGCTTCTCCTGCTGATCGCGACCGCGCGCAAGCGGATTCATCCTGCCTGGCTGAACTCTACCGTCGCGCTCATGCTGGCTTTCATTCTGGGCCTGGCCATGAAGTTCGGCTTCAAGAGCATTTAGCAAATCCAGCATCCGATTTTGAGCTCATCCACGCGCCAACCTGTATAGCTCGGTTGGGTAGCGAAATCGGTTCACGAGCTCACTTTCTCTGTTTAAACCTTGATAAACTATAGGTGCAGGAAATTCTCGAGCATGGAAGCCCGATTGGGATATCCACTGATCGGACGACCTATTTTTGTCGATGAATTTTCTGATCGCATTGTTACCGTCTGGGTCAGGAACCTGGCCTGGAAAGAGGATCTCCCCTAAATCATGAGTCTTACATCTCCCCGCCACGCCGATCCTCACTCCCCCGTATTCGACATATCGGGCCGCAAAATTGCGTACTTCTCCATGGAGATCGCCCTCGCCAAGACTCTGCCGACCTACTCGGGCGGCCTGGGCATGCTGGCTGGCGACTCGCTGCGCTCAGCCGCGGACACCGGAGTTCCCCTCGTTGCGGTCTCGCTGGTGCACCGCCGCGGCTACTTTGAGCAGCATCTGGAAGCCAATGGACAGCAGTCCGAGAGTGACGTCGTATGGTCGCCGGAGTCCACGCTGCCCTCGGCCAACCAGACCATCACGATCCTCCTGCAGGGCCGTGAAATTACCCTGTGTGCCTGGCGTTTCGATGTGGTGGGCGTGACTGGCCACATCATCCCTGTGTTCCTGCTGGATGCGGACGTTGAAGGAAACGACCCCTGGGACCGTCATCTCACCGACCATCTCTATGGCGGCGACACATACTACCGGCTCTGCCAGGAGGCCATTCTCGGCCTCGGCGGAATTCATCTCCTGCACGCTCTGGGCTGTGAGCCCGAGGTCTGCCACATGAACGAGGGCCACGCCGCGCTGCTGGCTATCGGCCTTCTGGAGTCGCGTGTCGCACCCTCACCCCTGCACACCGCCACCGAGGCGGACGCTGAGGCCGTCAAGCAGACCTGCGTCTTCACCACACACACGCCGGTCCCCGCAGGTCACGATAAATTCGGGCTCGACCAGATGATGCAGGTGCTTGGTCCTGACCGCTCCTCGGTCATCGAACGCTTCGGCTGCCTGCACAACGACCTGCTGAATATGACCTATGTCGCGCTGCGTTTCTCGCGTTACGTCAACGGTGTCGCCATGCTGCACGGCAAGGTCTCGCAGCAGATGTTCCCGGAGTATCCCGTGCACTCGATCACCAACGGCGTGCACGCGGCGACCTGGCTCTCGCAGCCCTTCCAGCAACTGCTCGACAGGGAAGTTCCCGAGTGGCGTCACGACAATCAGTACTTCCGCTCGGTCTACGGCATCGAGCCTGAGGTCATTGAGGCCACACATGCACCCAGCAAGCTGCGCCTGCTCGCAACCGTGAAGCAGCGGACGGGCGTTGAGCTTGACCCCAAGGTGTTGACGCTGGGCTTCGCGCGGCGCGTGGCCACCTACAAGCGCGCCAACCTCGTTCTGCACTCGCCCGAGCGTCTCATCGAGATCGCCGATCGCATTGGCGGACTGCAGATCCTGATGGCTGGCAAAGCGCATCCTGCCGACAACGCGGGCAAGGGCCTCATCCGCGATATCTTCTCGGTTGCCGCCAAACTTGAGTCCAGCAAGCTGCGTGTCCTGTACCTCGAAAATTATGACTGGGACCTCGGCGAGCAACTCACCAACGGCGTGGATGTGTGGCTCAACACCCCGCTTCGGCCCTACGAAGCATCGGGCACCAGCGGCATGAAGGCAGCGCTCAACGGCGTGCCCAGCCTCAGCGTGCTCGATGGCTGGTGGGTAGAGGGATGTGCGGAGGGCATCACCGGCTGGGCCATCGAGAACTGCGAAAACGAGGGCATCGAAGCCGAGCGCGTCTATGACAAGCTCGAGAACGCCGTTGCCCCCATGTTCGCCGACAAGGCCCGCTGGGCGCGTCTGCGCCGCCACTGCATCGCCATCAACGGCACCTACTTCAATACCCATCGCATGCTCGGCCAGTATGTTGCGAACGCCTACTTCCCGCCCTCTGCTTCGATTGCGGCCTCCAACCAGGTCATCATCGACGACGAAGCGCCCCAGTCTGTGCTGGCCTAAACCGAAACCCGTCGCAGCGGCCAAACGGCTACGACAGCGTTCAGGAGATGATTCATGCAAGTAGGCGACGTAGTAGAAGACTTCACCCTGCCCGACCAGGACGGCAACACCGTCAGCCTCACTGACTTCGCCGGCAAGCCTGTCGTACTCTTCTTCTATCCCAGGGCTGACACGCCTGGCTGCACCATCGAGGCCTGCGGCTTTCGCGACCACTTCAAAAAGCTCCAGAAGGCCGGAGTCGTCGTCCTCGGCATCTCCCGCGATACCGTCAAGGCGCAGAAGAAGTTCGCCGACAAGTACGACCTCCCGTACCCCTTGCTCGCCGACGCAGACCAGACCATTTGCAACCGCTTCGGAGTCATCAAGCAGAAGAATATGTACGGCAAGAAGGTCACCGGAATCGAGCGCACCACCTACGTCATCGGTCCCGACCAGAGGCTTATCCACGAGTTCAACAAGGTCAAGCCCGAAGGCCACGCCGAAGAAGTCCTTGCGCTGTTGAAGAAGTAAGCATGATCAGCCCGAGCATCTCGCGTGTCGCGCCGGAACTGGCGATTGGTGCTGCGTCGCTGGCCGGCTTTGCCGCTGCGGCTACTCTGACCTATGCGGGGCTAAGCCCGGGATCGCAGCTCTTCGGCCACACCATCGTCGCGGGCGCCGACCCCCGCGAGGCAGCGCTCACTTACGACGACGGTCCCAACGACGCCGCGACCGACCAACTCCTCGATCTCCTCGACCACCACAACGCCCGCGCGACCTTCTTCATGATCGGCCGCTTTGTCCGCCAGAGGCCGGAGATCGTGCGCCGCGTCTACGCCGCAGGCCACCTCATCGGCAACCATACCCAGACGCACCCCTGGCTCAGCTTTCAATCCTCCCGCATCATCCGGGAAGAACTCCGCGCCTGCAACGAGGCTCTTGAAGACGCGATCGGTGCTCCCGTCCACTACCTCCGCCCACCGCACGGAGCGCGCCGCCCCATGGTCTTCCGCGCCGCCGAGGAGTTGGGCCTCAAGCTCGTGCAGTGGAACGTGATGGGATTCGACTGGCAGCCCATCAGCGCAGAACGCATCCTGGCCCACGTTGAGAAGGGTCGCCGCCGAGCGCGGTTCCATCACACCGGAGCCAACATCCTGCTGCACGACGGACACCAGAAGGCCATCGGCGTCGATCGCCGCGCGACCGTTCAAGCCACCGCGCAACTACTCCATCGCTTCCGCCGCGAAGGCACACGCCCCGTCACCGTCGACGCCTGGGGTTGAAGTGCGAAGTTGGACCATGGATTTAAGTTGGGAGGAGGGGAGATGGTGCGCCCGAGAAGATTCGAACTTCTGACCTACAGCTTCGGAGGCTGCCGCTCTATCCAGCTGAGCTACGGGCGCATGCTTCTAGCCTAGCAGAAACCCCGTCCGTCGCGGAGACTACTGTCAGGAATCAACGGCTTGGGAGTAGCATAGCAACCATGAAGACTCCTGTCCGCAGCACTGCTCTCGTCCTCGCCCTCACCTTCGCCGCAACGCTCGGCGCCTCAGCCCAGATGAGTGGAATGGACATGCCGGCCAAGCCCAGCGCCGCTCCCGCTAAGCCGATGCTCAGCCCAGCCGCCATGACCGACGTCTCGCTCGACGGCGCGAAGATCACCATCCACTACAACTCGCCTGCCATGCGCGGCCGCGTCATCATGGGGGGCCTCGTGCCCTATGGCAAGGAATGGCGCACTGGCGCCAACCCCGCCACCAGCCTTGTCACCACCGGCAACCTCAAGATCGGTGACCTGACCGTCCCCGCCGGCAGCTATACGCTCTTCACGTTGCCAGCCGCACCCGGAACGCCCTGGCTGCTGATCGTCAGCAAGAAGACCGGTGAGTGGGGCATTCCCTACCCAGAGGGCAATGACCTCGGCCGCACCCCCATGCACGGTGCCAAACTCCCCGCGCCGCAGGAGTCCATGACCATCAGCTTTGAGAACACGAAGAAGAACTCCACCGAACTCCACATCAAGTGGGAGACCACCGACGAGTCCGTCAAGATCGAAGCCGCAAAATAACGCTGCTTACGTCCGTCCCCGCCTCGCAGCGGCCTCGTCGTTGAGCCTGCTCAGCGACGAGGCTGCACGCTTCGTCGCAGTCCCTACCACTCCTTCGCCGCCGTGTCCGGCATCAGCGTAGCAGGCTAAGCCGGAGCCTTCCAGCGAAGCACCGGCTTTCTCGCCGCCGTCGTCTCATCCAGTCGCTGAATCCGCGTCGTATGTGGAGCCGTCTGCACCACCTCCGGATTCTCCTCCGCCTCCCGCGCAATCTGTTTCAGCGCGTCGACCAGCAGATCGAGCTCCTCGCGGCTCTCGCTCTCGGTCGGCTCAATCATCATCGCCCCATGCACCACCATTGGGAAGCTGACGGTATACGCATGGAAGCCGTAGTCGATCAGCCGCTTGCCCATGTCGCCGGTCTTCACGCCGTTCCTGGCCTGCAGTCTGTCGCTGAACACCACCTCATGCAGCGACGGTGACTTGAACGGCAGGTCAAACGTCCCATCCAGCCTGGCGCGAAGGTAGTTCGCATTCAGCACCGCGTCCTCAGTCGTCTGCCGCAGCCCGTCCGGCCCATTCGCCAGGATGTACGCCAGCGCTCGAATGAACATCCCGAAGTTCCCATACCACGCCCGCACACGTCCCACACTCTGCGGCCGGTTGTAGTCGAGCCGCAGTGATCCATCGGCATTCGTCTTCACCACCGGCGTCGGCAAAAACGGCTCCAGAATCTTCTTGCAGGCCACCGGCCCCGACCCCGGCCCACCGCCACCATGTGGCGTCGAAAACGTCTTATGCAGATTCAGATGCATCACGTCCACGCCGAAATCACCCGGCCGCGTCTTCCCGCACAGCGCATTCATATTCGCGCCATCCATGTAGAGCAGCGCTCCCTTCGCATGGAGGATATCCGCGATCTTGTGGATGTCGCTCTCGAACACGCCGATGGTCGATGGGTTTGTCAGCATCAGCGCGGCCACATCCTCATCCACCATGCGCTCCAGCTCTGCAAGATCCACCATCCCCAGCGCATTCGACTTCAGGTTTGCCACCTCATAGCCGCACATCGCGGCCGTCGCCGGATTCGTCCCATGCGCCGAGTCCGGAATGATGATCTTCTTCCGCGCATTCCCCTTCGCCTCGTGGTACGCCCTCACCATCAGGATCCCGGTAAACTCCCCCTGCGCCCCCGCCGCCGGCTGCAGCGTAATCGTGTCCATGCCCGTAATCTCAATCAGGCACTCGCTCAGCAGCTTCATGATTCCCAGCGCGCCCTGGCTCAGCGACTCCGGCTGATACGGATGCGCCTCGGCCAATCCCTCAATCCGCGCCACCGCCTCATTAATCCTTGGGTTGTACTTCATCGTGCACGACCCCAGCGGATACATCCCCAGATCAATCGCGTAGTTCCACGTTGAAAGTCGCGTGAAGTGTCGAATGATCTCAATCTCACTCAGCTCCGGCATCACGCCCAACCCATCAGTCCGCATCGTGTTTCCCAGCAGGGAAGCCGTGTCCACCGCCGGCACATCCAGTTGCGCCAGCCGATACGCCTTCTTTCCCGCCGAAGACTTCTCAAAAATCAAGTCTTCATTCTGATTCACATGCGTCGTAGCCTTCTTCGGCGTTCCAACAAACTTATCTGCCATCATTCCTCTTCCTGCCAACGCTCAAACTCTGCCACTTGGATTGTGCGTTCGCTCAGCTCCCATACTTCCTCAGCGTTGTCATCCTGAGCAAAGCGAAGGATCTGCTTTGTATCCAGGCTAAAAATCCTCTTCATCCATGCCCGAACCATCAGCCGAATAACTCCCAGCCTCCGGCCCATCCAACTCTTCTTCTCGCAGGCTCAGCGCAATCACGGTGCCACTTTCAAACTCCACAGTCAGCGCTTCCATCTCATCCAGCGCCGCCTTCGCGACCATCTCGCCAATCTGCGCGCACAGCGCATTTCGATACTCCGGTTCTCCATACGCAATCGAAAAATCCGCAAGCAAAATATGTGGCCACCCATACAGCGTCAGCATCGGCCCATCAAAGCGCAGCCGCAGATAGTCGCCAACAAACTCCACCGCCGTCAGCTCCTGCCCCTCAATCGCGCTGATGTCCATAACTACTTCGCTCCTACCAGTTCTTGCTCGCGAACACCTGCGATCACCGCCGCGGCTGCGTCCATCTGCGCCTTGGTCGTCATCTCGGTCGCGCACCACAGCGTCGCTCCCTCACCCAGTTCCGGATACCACTTCGCCAGCGCCAGCCCGCCTACGATCTGTTTCTCCAGCAGCTTCGCATTCGCCGCTGCGGCTGATTCCTTCGTCGTCAGCACGAACTCGTGAAACCGCGGCGTGCCATCGAACTTTGTCGTCGCACCTGCATCCAGCAGCGCCTTCCGCAGGTAAGCCGCCTTCGCCAGATTCTGCTCCGCGAGTTCCCGCAGACCCTGCTTGCCATACACCGTCATGAAGATCGTCACCATCAGCGCAACCAGCGCCTGGTTCGTGCAGATATTCGACGTAGCCTTCTCGCGTCGGATATGCTGCTCGCGCGTACTCAGCGTCAGCACCCATCCCCGCTTTCCATTCGTGTCCTTCGTCTCGCCAACAAGCCGTCCCGGCATCTGCCGCAGGAACTTTTCCTTGCAGGCAATCACGCCGCAGTACGGCCCACCAAAGCCCACAGCAACGCCAAAGCTCTGCGCCTCCAGCGAAACAATATCCGCCTCGACGGGAGCCTTCACCACGCCAAGCGAAACCGCCTCTGCAATCGAAACGATCAGCAGCGCACCCTTCTTATGCGCCATCTCCGCAATGGCGGCCACATCCTCAATCGTCCCAAAGAAGTTCGGCGACTGGATCAGCACGCATGCCGTCTCGTCTGTAATCGCCGCCTCCAGCGCGGCCAGATCCACCCTCCCGGTGTCGGCGATATAGCCGAACTCCGTAATCGAAATCTCCTGATGCCGGGTCACCGTTGCCAGCACTTCGCGGTACTCCGGATGCACGGTCCGCGCGACCACCGCACCCTGTCGCCCGGTCACGCGGCACGCCATCAGCACAGACTCCGCCGCACCTGTCGAGCCGTCATACATGCTCGCATTCGCAATCTCCATCCCCGTCAGTTCGCAGATCATCGTCTGGAACTCGAACATCGCCTGCAGCGTGCCCTGCGAGATCTCCGGCTGGTATGGCGTATAGCTTGTCAGAAACTCTCCGCGCTGCACCAGCGAATCGATGATCACCGGCCGGTAATGCCGATACGCTCCCGCGCCGAGGAAGCTCGCAAACAGCCTCCCGGCAGGCTGCACAGCCAACTCTTCCGCATCGCCGCTGGCAAGGTTCGAGCCAAAGGCGCGGAAGCGCTCCAGAATCTCCGACTCCGAATGTTGCCGCGGAATCTTCAAATCTTCCGTCAGCCGATACTCCGCAGGAATCGTCTCAAACAAACTCTCAATCGACGGCACGCCAATCTCAGCGAGCATAGCCTCGCGGTCAGCAGGCGACTTCGGCAAATAACGCATACACAACCTCTCTCACCCACATTCCGGGTGCCCCATCCGTACGCGCTTCTGCGGACGGGTGGGATCGCAAATCTCTCTAGTGCCCCGTCTCTTCGGCCACAAACTTCTCATACTCGGCTGCACTCAGCAGACCATCCGCTGGCGCGTTCTTCACCGCGAGCTTGATAATCCAGGTCTCGTTGGCTGCCGTATTGATCGTCTCCGGCGCCCCGTTCAGCGCCTCATTGATCGCCGTCACCGTGCCGCTCACCGGCGAGTACAGATCGCTCACCGCCTTCACCGATTCAACAGAGCCGAACGTCGCTCCAGCCTCAATCTCCTGCCCAACCTTCGGCAACTCCACAAACACGATGTCGCCCAGCGACTCCTGCGCGTAGTCCGTAATGCCGACCGTCGCGGTGTCGCCGTCCAGCAGCAGCCATTCATGCGATTTGGCGTAACGATAGTTCTCGGGATAGCTCATGATTCCTCGTTAAATTAACTCTTGGGTAGATAGGTTCTATGACTCTGAGACTGAAATTGTTCTTAGCCAATTGTAGGCAGCGCAGCGGTGGAAAGCGAACACCGGATATCGCCGGCTGATAAACGCACAAAGCCCACACTCAGCCATTCGCAACTGGAGCCGTAGCCGTCTTCGCCCGCTTGTAGAACGGCGTGGGCACAACCTGCGCCTTCACCTTCTGCCCGCGGACCTCGACGGCAACCTCGGTCCCCAGCTCAACGAACGCCATCGGCACATACGCCAGCGCAATATTCTTCTTCAGAAACGGTGCCGGTGATCCGCTGGTGATCTCGCCAATCCGCTCGCCCTCCAGCGAGAACACCGGATACCCGTCGCGCCCAATCCCGCGCTCGATCATCTCCAGCCCCACCAGTCGCTTCGTCGGTCCGCCGTCGTTCTGCACCTTCAGCAACGCCTCGCGCCCCACAAAATCGACGCCCTTATCCATCTTGCAATACCGCCCCAGGTTCGCCTCCCACACATTCAGCGAGTCAGAAATCTCATGCCCATACAGCGCCATCGCCGACTCCAGTCGCAGCGTATTGCGCGCGCCCAATCCGCACGGAATCGCACCAAACTCCTCGCCAGCCTTCAGCACCTCCGCCCACACCCGCGCGCTGGTCGCCTCGTCTGCCGGAATGTAAATCTCGAACCCATCCTCGCCCGTATAGCCCGTGCGCGCGATCAGCACATTGTGCAGACCGCACACCTGCCCCCACGTGAACCAGTAGTTTTTAATCGGTGCCAGGTCCACTCCGGTCAGCTTTTGCAGCGTTGCCTGCGCCTTCGGTCCCTGTATGGCGATCTGCGTGTAGAAGTCGCTCACGTCGGTGATGTGCAGCCCGCTCATGCTGCCAATCGTCTTCCGCACCCACTGCACATCCTTCTCGCGCGTGCCGGCGTTGATCACGATCAGGTAATCGTTCTCGCTCAGCTTATGCAGAATCACATCATCGACGAACGTGCCATTGGGATACAGCATCGCCGAGTAGTGCGCCTGCCCCACCTGCAGCTTCGTCGCGTCATTCATCAGCAGCTTCTGCACCGCAGCCAGCGAGTTTGGTCCGCGCAGTTGAATATCGCCCATGTGCGACACATCGAACACGCCCACCCCGGTCCGCACCGCCATGTGCTCGTCAATCAGCCCGCTGTACTGCACCGGCATATCCCATCCGCCGAAGTCGACCATGCGTGCCTTGTGCGCAAGGTGGGTTGCATGCAGCGCAGTCCGGCGCAGCGGCGTAGGTGCTGCCACAGCAGCAAGGGTCGAGTTCGTATCCGTCATAAAATTCTGCCTTTTCCGGTGAGCCGCGCACGTTTTCACGCGCTCACATTCCCCTCAAACGATACCAAACCGCGCCCGTCCCCGGCGAACCGCCCCTCCCGTCGCCGCTCGAAACACTCGTCGCCAGCTCAGGCCCGATCTCGCCGATGCGCCCGCACGAAGTTGCTCACCGCAAAGTAGGCAAACGTCGCAAACGCCACGGCCAGCACATAGAACTTCGTTGCCGCATGCGACCCCAGGGGCAGCCGCCAGGCTCCTCGTTCGTTCCATGCTCCCTGCGCCAGAAACATCGCAATCAGCGCGAAGAACAACCCCGTCACCTGTAGCCACACCACGCTCGAGAATCGCGCCAGCGGCGTCCACACCGATCTTCCCAGTTTCCCCGCATGCTTTTTCGTCGTGGCCACCGTCTGCTGTGCCTGCACCACTTGCTTGGCGACGCGTGCCGCCTGCGTCTGGCCCGGATTCGGCGTGCCCGCCGGAGCACTCGCGCTGCCCGTACCACCCGGCCGCGCCGGCCCCGGAGTGCTCGCCGCATCCGCCGCCTGTAGCAGCGTCTTCGCCGCATGGCGGGCGCCGTACCCCAGTGCGCGACCGAAACGTACCCTGTCCATAGTGCTTCCAGTGTACCGGCATCCTGCCCCTCTCCGCCGCGTCCTCGCCGCGGCTTCTCCTTCTTCCGGCAGGCAAGCGGACCACAAACAGTACCTCGGCTTATGCGTCCAACACTGCAGTTCAGTTGGTTCTATCGGATAATGTTTAGGAAGAGGGGGCAGGGTATGAAAAAGCTGGTCTGGTTCGTAGGCGGAATGGCTGCAGCGGCGGCAGGATTCCTGGTGTGGAGTTCCAAGCGGGTGCGGCCCATGGAGGAGCCGGCGTACTACCTGGACGACGCTTCCTCCGATGAGCCGAGGTTTGTCTAGCATTCAACGCGCCCGGGTAATCTTTTCATATCCCGAGCCATCGCGGGGCTTGGCTTCTACCACTGCATCAGCGTAATCTTGTAGTAGCAACGAATGTACCCGCAGCTGCCGTTCCCGCCGATCTCTGGCAGGGAATACCCAATGCGTGGGATGGGCATTGCAGCATTGGAGAAGCAGGGCTTGCTCGCAAAGACCCGGCTTCCCAACGACGGGGAGGTGGCATTGAATCAGCAGGTCAAAGACCTTATCCAGAAACTGGGCGAAGCGATCCACGAGTCGGTGAGCGAGTCCGATCAGATCTCAGGCGTCGTGCGCGAGATTCGCGAGCAGGGCTTCGACGTTCTGCTCATGCTCGAAGCCACCATCGGCCTCAACGAGGTCGAGAATGACGCCGAGGACGCAGAGGTCGAAGAGGACAACGAGCTCGCCGATGGCACCTTCACGCGCCACGACCTCACGTTCCTGAAATCCCTGCGCATCACCACCGAAGAGTCCGAGCGCGGCCCTGCGGACGACGGCAGTTCGGCCAGCGAAGACCCTCCTCCGGGCGCCTAGACCGCTCGCGATTTGCCAAGAATTTCTCTGCGCTGATACTCTCGGGCGTCATGGATGCCGTAACATGCATCCCAGCAGGTTGCATGCGAACTTCACATCGCACAACCGTTCGAGGAAGCTGGATATGAGAGATACGTTAGGTATTTTGCTTGCCGGTGGTGCTGGGGAGCGGCTCTTTCCGCTAACACGCGATCGCGCCAAGCCTGCAGTCCCCTTCGCCGGCCAGTACCGCATCATCGACATCACCCTCTCCAACTGCATCAACTCCGGCCTGCGCCACGTCTACATCCTCACCCAGTACAAGGCACTCTCCCTCAACCGCCACGTCCGTGAGGGCTGGGGATCGGTCGTCGCCAGCGAACTCGGTGAGTTCATCGAGATTCTGCCCCCCATGCAGCGCGTATCCAAAAGCTGGTATCAGGGCACCGCTGACGCCGTCTTCCAGAACATATACTCCATCGGCTCCGAGGAGCCCCGCTACGTACTCATCCTCTCCGGCGACCACATCTACAAGATGAACTACGCCCTCATGATGCAGCAGCACGTCGACTCCGGTGCCGACGTCACCATTGCCACCCTGCCCGTCACCCCCGAGCAGGTCTTCGAGTTCGGTGTCGTCGAGGTCGCCCGCAACGGCGAGGTCGTCGGCTTCGTCGAGAAGCCCAAGACCACCGCCATCCGCTCCCCCTTCAACCCCGACATGGTAGACGTCTCCATGGGCATCTACCTCTTCAACACCGACGTCCTTCTGCCCGAACTCGTCAAGGACTCCGAAGACCCCGACTCCCGCCACGACTTCGGCCACGACATTCTCCCCAAGCTGCTCGGCCGCTTCAAGGTCAACGCCTTCAACTTCGTCGACGAGAACAAGCAGCGCGCTCTCTACTGGCGCGATGTCGGCACGCTCGATGCCTACTACGAAGCCAACATGGACATCTCCGCCGTAGCCCCCATCTTCAATCTCTACGACAAGGCCTGGCCCATGCGCTCCCGCGCCTACCAGTACCCTCCCGCCAAGTTCGTCTTCGGCGAACCCGGCCGCACCGGCATGGCCATCAACTCCATCGTCAGCGCCGGCTGCATCATCTCCGGCTCCGTCATCCGCAACTCCGTGCTCTCCCACGACGTGCGTGTGAACAGCTACGCCGACGTGGACTCCAGCATCATCTTCTCCCACGTCAACATCGGCCGTCACTGCCGCATCCGCCGCGCCATCATCGACCGCGACGCGCACATCCCCGACGGCGCCGTCATCGGCTACGACACCAACGAAGACAAGAAGCACTACTTCGTCACCCCCTCCGGAATCACCGTGGTCACCCGCGATTACTCCGCCTACGAAAACCCTGTCTCCCCCGAATTCCTCCAAAGCTAACAATAAGCAGGCACGGACTGGAAAACGAGAGGCCCTCCGCAAGGAGGGCCTCTCGTTTCGCTTTCTCTATCCTCTACGCTCTATCCCCTGCGTTTATCTCTTTCCCATCCGGTACACCACGCCCATCGAGATCGAGAAGTACTCGCGCAGCTCCGTGCCGAAGTGCTCGAAGGTCAGATCCGGCTGCAGCCGGATCGCGAGTTTGCCGCTCTCATTGAAGTCGATGCTGCCGCCCAGCGCACCATACGGCGCCATGTGGTTGCAGTACAGACCCAGGTTACCCACCTGGCCCGGCTGCTGCTGCGCCGGGCAGGCGCTCACCGGGCTTCCGCCGGGATAGTGATTCACCGCATAGTTGAAAATCCCGTACGTTCCACCGGCCAGCGCATGGAAATCGACCGCCGCATAGCGGTCCTTGGGTCCGCGATACTGCACGCCGCCGGAGAAGATATTCTGCATCACCAGCACGCGGTTGTAGAACCGGCTGATGACCGGCGTTGTTCCAGCGCCAAAGCGATAATCCGCCGCCACGCCTAGTTTTTTCGTCAACCAGTACGTACCCATCGCCTCGCCGCCGCCCATGTCATAGCGCACCGGAGTATTCTGCCCGGCCTGGCCGTTCATATACAGCAGTCCGCCGTAGACCTCCCAGCGGTTATCGTACTTCGGTCCGGTATAGGGTTCCAGCGCCGCAGCCGTGGCCCTCGATAAGGCAACGGTCCCGGGTGCTGCGATCGGCTTCTGCGTCTGGCTGCTCGACTGCGAGTCCGGCGTCGTCGAGCTTGAATCCTGCGCCATAGCGCTTGTCGTCCCAACGCTTGCAGCCAGGGCCAGGCTCAGGAACACGCTCAGGGTCGTCGCGCAGCTCATCGCGCGGGTAGCAGAGTAAAAGGTCTTCTTAATCGGTTGCAGCATCTTCCTCGTAGGCGGGCTCAACTGAGCAGCGCGGGTCAATCGGTTTCCGCTCCGTTGCGTGGCCTCATCCGAGGTTGTCGCGAAGCCTCTTGCGAGGATGTTCCGGTGCGTCTCTCCAAGGATATACCGTCCAGCCCTCAAGCTCGCTCCCCACGCCTCGCTTTTGCATCCAAAACCCCGTCCCCGGCGTTCTATCAGAGACAGCCGTCGCGCGAACGGACATTCCCCGTGGATCGTGCGACAATAAATCGTCGCCGTCCGTGGATCGTGTGGGCGGCAGTAGGGAGATTTTGTATGGGTGATTTATTTCAACCTTGGCACCTCATCATCTTGGCGGGGCTGGCCATTCTTCTCTTCGGCGGCAAGAAGCTGCCAGAGCTCGGCAAGGGTCTCGGTGAAGGTCTGCGCGGATTCAAAGAAGGCATGAAGGGCATCAACGACGACGTCAAGGCCGACGTCAAGCCCGCCGACACGGCGCACAACGTCACGACCAAGCCGGACGAAGCCACCAAGCCCCCCACCGCCTGACGCCTCGACATCGTAGGCTCACAGCCGCCAGTATTCTCCTCGTGCAACCTCAAGAGCGACGCCCGCCCATCCTGCGGCCGTCGCTCTTTTCCTTTGCGGCCTCGCATCAATCTCTCTGCCGACTCACAGGGTAATCATCACCACCGCCGCCAGCGCAGCCGCCATCCCCAGCCCCTGCCGTCGCGTTGGCCGCTCATGCAGATACCACGCCGCCAGCAGGATCGTCCCCGCCGGATAAAGACTCGCCAGCACTGACGCCACATCCAGCCGCCCCAGCCGCGTTGCCGCCATGAACAGCACATTCCCTCCCGTATCCAGCAGCGCCACGCCCAGCGCCCACTTCCACCCCGCCCACCACCGCATCCCGCCCGTGTCCTTCGCCCCGGTCGGCCTCATGACGCTCATCACCCCCATCACCACCGCGCACAGCACCAGGCTGCTCGTCCTCGCAATCGCCATCGGCATCACCAGCCCCAGCGGGTTGGTCATCTTAAGAGCGACAAAGTAAACCCCAAACGCCACTCCCGCAAAGATCGCCAGCATCATCGTTCCTCTGCTCTCGCCGCCACTTTCGGGTGTCTCTCCCGCCGCGATCAGCCAGATCGCTCCACCCGCCAGCGCAAATCCCGCCAGCCGCATCGCTCCCGGAGCGCCTTCCATCACGCTCGACACCACCGCCGGAATCGCCGCCGCCAGCAAACCGCTCACCGCGGCGGAAGCCCCCATCCCTCCCCTGCTCAACGCAATATAAAACGCCACCAGCCCCAGCGCCCCGGTTACGCCGCCCACCACCGCCCAGCCCACAGCATCCCCGTGCGGCAGCCCGGCATGTTGCGCCCACAGCATCCCCAGCAGCACCACCAGGCTCATCCCATACGCCAGCATCACGAACCGGATCGCACCCGCCACATGGCCGCCCGAGGCCTTCACCCCCATGCCCCCGGAAAAATCACCGCCGCCCCAGGAGGCGGCGGCAGTCAGCGCAATCAGCGCATTTTCGTGGATCGTCAGCGTCATCGTTCTACTGCGGTGCCGGTTGGGATGCAGACACCGGTCTCGCGCGTGTATTATCCGCAGCCGACGGATAATATCCATCCCTGCAGATGATCGTCAGCCCCGGCTTCAGCACCCGAACCTCAGTCTTCCGATAGCTCTCATTGAACGGCGACTCATGCGTGTAGTAGCCCACCGTGTACTGCGCCCGCACCTCGTTGGTAATGCTCGCGAAGCTGTTCTGGATGCCCTTGGGCCGGAACTCCGGGTCCGTCTGTCCACCCGTCGCCGCCGTGTACTTCGGCAGCACATCGTCCCGCATGGTCAGCGGCAGATGCATCCGGTCCACGAATCCAGCGCCCCAGATCGCCGACTCGCCCACTACCGTCGCCCACACCGTAATGTTGTTGGTCAGCAGGTACTTGATCACTTCCTTCTGCGTCGCCTTGCTGCCATACTCCTTGCCGTCGGAGATCACATACACAATCCGCCGCCGTCCGCGTCCCGCCGTCGCCACCTGCTGTGCCGCCTCCAGAATCGCATCGTTCAGCGTGTGATACTCCCGTGGAACCGTGAACGCCAGCGAGCCCGGCTGATGCCCCGGATCGGTCACTCCATCGATCGGCATATTGTTGATCACCGAGCCATGCGACAGTGGCCCCGTCATCCCCATCAGCGGGTCGCGTCCCACGCCCTTGGAAGCTTCCAGCACCGCACCCAGCCGCGCACTCTGCGCCGCCGTCGCTGCCGTCTGCATCTTCACCCCGTTGTTGAACGTGAATACCGAAACCTCGTCATACGGCGAGAACGCTCCCTGCAGCGCTGCCAGCGAGTCGTTGATCTTCTCCATCGTGTCGTGCGTCACGCTCTGGTCAATCACCAGCGCCACCGACAGCGGAAACGGGTCAGTCGTAAACAGCACCGTATGCTGCAGCAGGCCATTCTCATACACCCGCACATCGCGCCACGTCAGCCCCGGAACCAGGTGTCCCTTCGAGTCCTTCACCGTAAACGGAATCTGGTGATACTGCACATTTACTGACAGCGTATTGGCTGCGCTCGCGGTCGAAGCCGGAGGCAGTCCCTGGTTCTGGTCCTCAGCCTGGACCGCCGCTGCCGACGTTGAAGGCAGCGAACTGCCTGGTCCTCCGCTCGCGCTTGCAGCCTTCGGCGCGGCCACAGGAGCCGCCGGCACCGCCGCCGCCACTGGTGTCATCGAATGCAGATTCGGCAGCATCTGCGGCTGCGGAGCGTTGGGAACACTCTGGTCCGCCAGCTGCGTCTCCGCCGGCGCACTCTGCGCCATCGCCCGACCACCCACGGCAGCCAGCGCCATCGCCAGTCCACCCACCCATATCTTTTGCTTACCCAACTTCATCCGTTAATTCCTCTTTCGCAGGCCATCCAGCCCGCTGCGCAAATTAGGCGCTCTCTTGAGACTACCAGTCTGCAGCCATCGCTGCACCCATTCCACGTTTCTTCTCTGCAACCGCCCCTCCTGCGCTCCCCCTCATTCCGTCAGACGCATCTGGCCCCTGCTTCGTTGCGCGTTACGTCGCAGTCCGGCGAGCATCCTCCTCGCCACATTCCCGTCCCAACCTCCGCGCGCCGGAATCTTCCCTCGAGCCTCTCCTCTGGCGTCTAATACTCACTATGCGTCTGGTCTCCGCGCGCCGCCCCCTCACACTCCCGCTGGCTCTCTTCCTCGCCGTCGCCACCGCGCTCCACGCGCAGGAGGCCCCATCCCCCGACGCTCCTCCGCCCGCCAGCGACGCCCCATCCCTCCCGCCCTCCGACGTCCCGCCCGCCCAGACCCTCCAACTCAGCATCCACCTCGTCGACGCCTACTTCACCGTCCGCGACAAATCCGGCTTCATCCTCAACCTCACCCCCTCCGACTGTCAGGTCTCCGAGGACCATCAGCCGCAGACCATCAAGACCCTCACCCAGGAAAAATCCCTCCCTCTCACCATCGGGATTCTCCTCGACACCAGTGGCAGCCAGCAGCGCATTCTCCCCCTCGAGCAGCAATCCGCCGCTCGCTTCCTCAAGTCCGTCCTCGCGCCACAGGACGAAGCCTTCCTCATCTCCTTCGACGTCAACGTCGATCTTCTCTCCGACTACACCAGCAGCGCCGCCGAACTCACCCGCGCCATCAACCAGGCCAGCATCAACACCGCCAGCGCCGCCTCCGGGCTGCCCGGCATCGGCTCCGGCCCCTTTCCCACCGCGCATCCCCGCGGCACCCTCCTCTACGACGCCGTCTATCTCGCCGCCCACGACAAGCTTCAGTCCCAGACCGGCCGCAAGGTCATCCTCCTGCTCACCGACGGCAACGACCAGGGCTCGCAGGAGACCCTCGCCTCCGCCACCGAGGCTGCCCAGAAGGCCAACGTCCTCGTCTACGTCATCCTCATCGCCGACCACCCCTACCTCGACTCCCTCGCCACACCCATCAGCGGCAAATCCCAGATGCAGCGCCTCGCGCGCGACACCGGCGGCCGCGTCATCGACGTCGGCAACAACGGCCCCAAACTCGAAGCCGCCTTCACCCAGATCCAGAACGAACTCCGCACCCAGTACCTGCTCAGTTACGTTCCCACCAACCAGGCCACCGACGGCAAGTTCCGCAGGCTCGAAATCCACTGTGGCGACGGCCGCACGGTCCAGGCCCGCAAGGGCTACTACGCCCTCCCCGCCACTCCCGACAACTAGCCCACGCCCAACGTCTCCGCTAGCTCCTAAGCCTCCATCGCCCCCGAATACACCGCCATCCCCGCCACGGCATCCACGCCCATCGCATCCAGCGCCTCCACCTCGGCCATCGCCTTAATCCCCCCGGCCACAATCAACTGCCGAGCCGTCGTCGACCTCAAAATCGCCGCCACGTCGATCGGAAACCCCTGCATCGTCCCCTCCGTATCCACGTGCGTATACAGAAACGCAGCGCAATAATCCTCCAGCCACGTCATAGCCTCCTCCGGCGTCAGGTCCACTGAATCCTTCCATCCCTTCACCGCCACGCGCCCGCCCTTGGTGTCCACCGAGAAGCACAGCGCATCCTCCCCCAGCGCCCGCTTCAACCCCTCCGCAAACTCCAGCCGAATCACCGCATGCCGACGCTTCCCCGCCACGGTATCCTCCGGTTCGGCCCCAAACAGCGACGACCCATAGATCACCCTCTTCGCGCCAGCATCCAGCAGCCGTCGGCCATCCTCGGCGGTTCGCAGCCCCCCTCCCACCTGGCAGGGCAGCCGCCCGCAGATCATCTCAATCAGCGCCCGATTATCCCCCTGCCGCATCGCCGCATCCAGGTCAATCAACTGCACCAGCGGATACTTCGCAAACCGCTCAATCCAGTAATCGAAGTCATCAAACGAGAGCTTCAGCTTCTCGCCCTGCACCAACTGCACAATCCGCCCGCCCATCAAATCAATCGAAGGAATCAACATCCCTCTATCTTCTCAAATCGCCGAACTTCCCTCCACAAATCCGGGTGCCCCATCCATGACGGTCCCATCGTCAAGGGTGGGGTTGCAGAGCCCAGCCCATAGATCCCCCGTACCTCCACCGACCCCGCAAGACCCGAGCCACCCATGACCCATCGCCGCTCCACCCAAATCTTGTCAAGCCCCCAAGTGACCTAAACCAAACATTCCAAACCAAATAAAGTTGGCATAGTACCCCCGCACAGAAACCTATAATAGAAACAGGGCAAGAGGGGGAAATGCCCGCTTCACCCACAGCTAGAGCCGTTCGCTTTCAGGTGTCGTCGCAATCGTTTGATGGTTGTCATTCCGTGCGAAGCGGAGGAATCTGCTTCTTGAACCGGCGACTACACCGGATGGCAATCGGTTCTAAGCCTAATCAATAGAATATCTTACCTGTAAGCCATCTCAAATCAAACGGTTAGCGGCACAATCCGCCTAACCCCAATGAATGCAATATCTTGCCTGTAACCAGCATGAAATCAATCATATAGCAGCAATAAAGCAGCTAACCCCAATGGAAGCAATATCTTACCCGTAACCAGCCTGAATACAGCATCTTACGAAACAAAGATCTCGTAACATGCTGATTCCAAATGCTGCTTACTAGAAGGTAACGGGGGGAGGGGGGGGTACCTGGCCCGGCAGCTGACCATCAGTTCACGGTCACCGTCAACACCACCGGAGCAGCAGCGGTCAGCGTCCCGCTGGTCCCCGTAACGGTCACCGTGTAGGTTCCCGCCGTAGTCCCAGCCGAAACCACATTCGAGCAAGCCACGGCAGTCGTCGACCCACTGCATCCGCCCAGCGCGCCCAAACCTGCTGCCAGCACGCACCCCAGCGCCAGCCCTCGCCGCCTGCGAACCGGCAGCAGCACCATGAGCAGCCCCGCCAGCGCGGCCCCCGACGAGCGTTCCAGCCAGCCCGTCCGCGCCGCCACCGCCAGGCAGTTGCTCGTCGGCCCCACCGACGCAACCGTAATCGTCGCCGTCCCCGTTCCGCCCGCCACCAGGTTCACGCTCCCCGGCGTCACCGAGCACGTCGGCGGCTGGCTGCTCACCGGCGTCACCGCGCAGCCCAGCACCACGGTTCCCGAGAACCCGCTCACCGACGCCGCCGTCATCGTCCACGAACTCGTCGTCGTCGTATTCACCACCGGCGTCACCGACAGCGTCGACGGGTTCGCCGCCAGCGTAAAGCTCCCCGTCGATCCCGTCCCGCCCGCACTGCCGCCCGAAGCCGCTGCCGCCAGCAACTTCGCCACATCCACCGACCCCAGCCCTGTCACCTGGTCATACCCCGCTCCCACCACATACCCCGCCAGCCCCCCCGTCAGGCTGGTAGCCCCCGGATCGCTGTTGTTGCACATCGAAGGCGTCGCGCTCGAACACCCCACCACCCCCGACGTCGCCACCGTCACATCGTGAAACACCGCCGGATTCGACGTCGCAAGCCCATAGAGCATGGGGTTAATATTCCCCTGCGCTCCACCCAGTTTCGTATTCAGCAGCGCCGCAATCCCGGCCATCCCCGGCGCCGCCGCCGACGTCCCGCTGAACATCGTAATCTTCGTGCCCGTACTGGTGGCCGCACAGCTTCCACCGCCCGCCGCGAAGCAGCCAATATACCCATCGTGATCCGCAGCGGTCAGCGAGACATCCGGCACATCACGGAACCCATCCGCCGGCACGCCCGCACCGTTCTGCCAACTCGGCTTCCGGATATAAGCGCTCACCCCGCCACCCCCGGCCGCCACCTGGTACACCGTCTGCCCGCTGCTGTTCGAAGTCTCCGACTCATTCCATGCACCCTCCGGAATGTAGGAGAGCGCAGATTCATAACCACCATTCGAATTGGCCGCAGACCAGTAACGGGTTGGATCAGCCACATCGTTGAACTCGGTTCCACCGACACAGGTCACATAACTGCTGGAGCACAGCGCATTGATGTTTGCGGACTGTGCGGTCGTAGGAGCCGAAGTAAACGCCGTATCGCAGTCCGCAACGCCTGCATCGCCTGCGGATACAAAAGTGGAAATGCCCTCACTCGCGGCCGTCTCGAACTCGGAGTTCAGAAAATTCGTCTCCGCCGCGCCATTGTCTGCTTCGCAGCTTCCGAACGAAAGCGTCATCACCGGATCAAGGAGCGTATTGATGTTGTAGGCCGTCGCAATGTCGACGCCATCGTCCGTGGCCGAGTCCGCGCTGATGACCAGATCAACCTGCGCTCCGGGAGCCGTTCCGATCACGCGATCGACATCCAGGGTCGCCTCGCTCGCGTAGCCCACATTCGTGCCCGTAGCAATCCCCGGATCCACTCCGGCCAGCACCACGTTCGGCTGCACGCTCGGCAGCCCTGCAAGACCTTCGTAATTGCTGATGTCCGACGCCACCACGCGTGACTTGCCGATCACCGCGACCCGTTGTGCCTTCGATCCAGTCGTCGCACCTTGGTTGCCGCCGCTATAGACGCTGGCAATGTCGTAAATGACCGCAAAGTCGTTCGGTAGAATCGCGTATGTCCCTGAGCCCAGATCTGTCTGTGGCTGCCTTGCTGCGGCGGGCAGCGTGTGAACGGAAAATCTCGACTGCGGCTCATAGTGCGCTGCGGTTAGCCCTTGCACCGACCGAATCAGCGGACTCAGCGCTGCTGGAATGAGCGGATCCGAAACCGCCGAGAGTCGCGGTCGGCCATTGAGACCAAACATCCCAAAGCTGGTGCGGAACGCGCCGCCCACCGCCGCCGCCGTACCCGAGGCCTCGACAATCACCCCGCTCGGCGCAACCGACTCGACCTTGAGCCCCTGGCTTGTAAGCCACGTAGTCACAGCCGACAGGTCCTTCGCGGTCGGCCCGAAGAGTTGCCCCACCTGCTGCGGCGATAGCCACTGGTGATATAGCGGGGAGGTCGGATTCTGCTGGTTCGCGAGTACCTGGTCGAAGGCTGCCTGGGCGGCAGCATCCCGGCTCAGCACCAGAGCAACATGAACGCTGGTCCCCAGATCAACACCCTGACCTGCAATCTGATTCGCTGGCCTGACCCACCCTGGCAGCCTCTCGCTCAAAGCTGTCATCGGACCGTAGTCTGGATTTGCGGCAATTCGGTCAGCCTGCTTCACCGGCCTCAGCGCGGCAATCGCTCCCGAGCGCGTCTGTGCAGACAGCACGGGAACGGTGAGGCTCACCACGAGCCCCATCACCAGGGCGCAGAGAACTTCAGAACGACGGATCGCAAAACAGGAGAGCATCAGGCCTCGCGTTTCCATCAGGAAGACGCTGCGTTTGATTCCACACAGGTTACGTCATTGTGTCGTCAAGGGGAAGCCTCAGATGAGGAACTCAACCATGGCGTTCTAGATATGATGTCTAGTGGAGGTCATAATGTCCAGAACGCAGTCCTCAATGGTGCACTTGGGAACGCTTGCGCCGCCATTTCGGTTGCTCAATGTCGTCACCGGCGAGACCGTAACCCGCGACGATCTCTGTAATGGTTCTTATACCGCGAAGTCTGAGATCGGATCGACCGCGAAGCGCGGTCTGCTCATCATGTTCGTCTGTGTGCACTGCCCATACGTCAAGCACGTCGAGCAGGAACTGGCCCGCATCGGGCATGACTACTTTGGCGACGCTGGCGAGGGCCCCATCGCTATGGCGGCCATTCAGTCCAACGACATTGAACAGTATCCCGAGGATGGCCCGGAAGCTATGCGCGAGCAGGCCACTCGGCTGGGGTGGCGCTTTCCCTACCTCCTCGACGCGACCCAGGAGGTTGGTCGCGCCTACGAAGCAGCCTGCACTCCAGACTTCTTTCTCTTCGACGCCAAGATGCGACTGGTCTATCGAGGCCAACTCGACGACAGCCGTCCACGCCGCGGGGACTTCGGCAACGATGAACCTGTGACGGGCAACGACCTCCGTGCAGCCATGGACGCTCTGATCGCAGGTACACTTCCCGCAACAGAGCAACGCAGCAGCATCGGGTGCAACATCAAATGGCGCGACCGTTCGTAGGCAACACGCATCGCAAAGGACTAAAGTCAGACCAACACATAGGGGGCTAAGTGAACGAGATTCTCCAGCAACTCAAAGATGGCGTGCGACGCTTCCAGGCTGAGGTTTACCCTCACCAGGCCGAGATGTTCGCGCAGGCAGCAAGCGAAAAGCAATCTCCACACACGCTGTTCATTACCTGCGCAGACTCGCGCATCGACCCTGTGGCTATTACCAGTTCCTCCACAGGGGAGATATTCGTCGCACGCAACATCGGCAACATGGTTCCGGCCTATGGAGAAATGCTGGGCGGCGTAAGCGCGGTCATTGAATTTGCGGTCACGTCTCTCGGCGTCCGCCATGTCGTCATCTGCGGGCACACGCACTGTGGAGCCATGCAGGCCTTGCTCGATCCGGAGTCCGTGGCAAACATGCCAACCGTCAAGAGTTGGCTGCGCAACGCCCACGCCGCGCTCAGCGTCGCTAAGACCCTAAACGAACGCGCGTCCCCGCAAACCGACCAGCACGGCCTGATCGATGTGCTCACAGAGCAGAACGTTTTACTTCAAATGCAACATCTCAAGACGCACCCCTCCGTCGCCGGTGCGATAGCCAGTGGAGATCTCACAATATCAGGATGGATATACTGCATCGCAACAGGAGAAATGCGTGTCGCGGCAGATGGCCAGCATACCTTCACGGCGGTTGGGCTGGAATCTCCGACGGCCACCTGACTCTTCACCGGCATAGCTTCTTATCCTGAAACCATATGAGATTGCGGCTATTTGCTGTAATTCCTGCTGGAGGCGAGGTTTGGATTGACATTGCTCGGCACTACCTTTAACGTAAATGTCAGTGAGAATTCAGCTGCATCATCGCGGTCATCACCATCATCATGCGTATAGCGTGTTGGAGGCTGTGTCCGGTGCGGCGAAATAAGTAACAGAGCGCACTCCAGGATTTACGACAGGCCCGCCGACGCGCACATCGCGAGCGGGCTTTTTTCTGTGTCGCGTTGATCACGTCTCAAACCCAACAATTCACCGCACACAAAGGGAAATAATTAGGATGACGAAGACAGCTGAACCCATAACGATCGACTTCGCGAAGGCTGGTGGAATGGTAGCCGGCATCGTGCAGGATGCAAAGACCGGCGAGGTCCTCATGCTCGGCTTTCTGAACGAAGAGAGCTACCTAAAGACCAACGAGACCGGATTCGTCACCTTCTGGTCACGTACGCGCTCCAAGCTATGGATGAAGGGCGAGACCAGCGGCAATCGCCTGCGCGTCATCTCCGCATCCACTGACTGCGACAACGACGCACTGCTCTTCCGTGTTGAAGTCGAAGGAGACGGACTCGTCTGCCATGAAGGCACGGTCAGTTGCTTTACCAAGCCAATCGAAATAGGGAGCAAGTAATGTCACAAAAGAACAAACTGAAGCTAGGCATTCCCAAAGGCAGCCTGCAGGATGCAACTATTGCTCTCTTCGAGCGTGCCGGCTGGCGCATCTACGCCAGTGGCCGCAGCTACTTCCCCACCATCGACGACACGGAGATCGAGTGCATGCTCGTCCGTGCCCAGGAGATGGCGCGCTACGTCGAGCATGGTGCTCTCGACGCCGGCCTCACTGGGAACGACTGGATCCTAGAGAACCAATCCGATGTCGAGCGCATTACGTCGCTCACCTACTCCAAGCAGTCCCGCGTGCCGGTGAAGTGGGTGCTTGCCGTGCCGGAAGACTCGCCCTTTCAGAAGCCTGAGGATCTTGCCGGCAAAACCATCGCCACAGAACTAGTCGAATATACCAAGCGTTACTTCGCAGGTAAGAATATTCCCGTCAAAGTGGAGTTTAGTTGGGGTGCGACAGAGGTCAAGCCTCCAACTCTCGCCGACGCCATCGTTGAAGTCACCGAGACCGGCAGTTCCCTCCGCGCCAATCGCCTGCGCATCATCGAGACTCTGATGGAGTCCGAAACGCAGCTCATCGCCAACAAGACCGCGTGGGCCAATGACTGGAAGCGCACAAAAATCGAGACACTGTCGCTCATGCTCAACGGTGCGATGGATGCAGAGGTTCAGGTCGGGCTGATGCTGAACGTGCGCAAGGCAGATCTTGACAAGGTGATCGGCGTTCTCCCGGCACTCAATTCGCCCACGATCTCCCAGCTACGTGATGAGCACTGGGTTGCACTCAACACGATCCTCGAAACCCACCTTGTCCGCGACGTCATCCCCCGGCTCAAGGCCGCAGGTGGAACTGGAATTGTGGAATATCCGCTCTCTAAGGTTGTGCTCTAGAAAGAAGGAAGAGATTTGATAAAGACTGTAATTTGGGCGATGATCCTGATCGCGGCGGTGATACCGGCGATTATTTACTTCTATCAGCGCTGGCGCCAATCGAAGGCCGAGCGCGAAGGCCTTGCCTTGTATGCCACCGTGATCTCCGTCGAACCGCTCAAGCGCTTCGGCAAGCAGCTTCCCATGGCAAAGATTGAGCTGTGGATACAGGAACCGGACAAGACCACGCGCAACGTGGTCCTACGCTCCCGTATCGAACCCGGCCAGACGATTGAGCCGGGCATGCGACTGGTCATTGTGGTCGACCCGAAGAACCCCAAACGCATTTATCCAGCGGGCCCACTGGCGGCGGAGCGTGTGACCCCGACAGGATCGCGAAGCGAACGGCGTCAGATGAAGTCTGGTCGTGGCATCGCACCGAATGCTCAGAGACAGTCCTATCGTGGACGGCCGGGAGCGAGATGAAGATCCTCAAGACATTCGGTGAGCACGCGAGCACGACTGAAGCCGCGCTCCAGCAGTTGGAGCAGCGCGGTGCTGTGAACACCGCAAAGGTCGACGCTGTGGTGAAGGAAATTCTCGCTGCAGTCGAGAATGGCGGAGATTCAGCCGTTCGCGAATTTGCCACCAAGCTCGACAACCTCGGTGAAGATCAGTCACTGCTTGTCAGCCGTGCAGAGATGCAGGCTGCATGGGATTCCACGAGCGAAGAACTGAAAGCTGCGATGCGGTTCGCGCAGGCCAACATCCGCGCCTTCGCCGAAAAACAACTGCCCCACGCATGGAGTTTTCGCCCCACCGAGGGAATGGAAGTCGGCCAGATCGTTCGGCCTCTCGGATCGGTCGGCTGCTATGTTCCTGGTGGACGTTATCCGCTCCCCTCGACCCTGCTGATGACCGTCACGCCCGCCCAAGTCGCAGGAGTCGAGCGCATCGTCGTGTGCTCACCCAAGCCTGCGCGCGAAACGATGGCTGCGGCCTACCTCTCTGGAGTCACTGAGTTCTACCGCATCGGCGGCGCCCAGGCGATCGCGACGCTGGCTTTCGGCACCGATACAATTGCGGCTGTAGACAAGATCGTTGGGCCGGGCAATGTGTATGTCACTGCCGCCAAGATTGCAGTCTCGCATCGGACTGGCATCGACATGCCAGCCGGACCCACCGAGATCATCGTGACCAGCGAGCACGGAGATGCTACCGGCATAGCTGCAGACCTCGTCGCACAGGCGGAGCATGATCCCGAAGCACTCGCCATCTTGATCACCAGCAGGCACGACCTAGCCGAAGAGGTTGTGCTAGAGGTCAAGCGTCAGTCCCAAAACAACGACATCGCTCAGCAGTCGCTCGCCTGTCAGGGTTTCGCCTTCGTAACCAAGACTGTTGAAGAAGCTCACGCACTCACCAACCGACTTGCGCCGGAACACCTCACTGTGGACGCTGGTGCAGATCTTCGCTGGGTCAAGAACGCAGGCTCAATCTTCATCGGCCACCACACGCCGCAGTCCATGGGCGACTATATCAGCGGTCCGAATCACGTCCTTCCGACGGGCCGCAATGGCCGTGTGCGCGGCGGCCTCAGCGTGCTCGACTTCGTCAAGATCATTACCGTGCAGCAGTACACGCTCGATGCGTTGCGCGAAGTTGGCCCTCACACCATCGCGCTTGCGGAAGCAGAAGGACTAACCGGCCACGCCGAGAGCGTGCGCGTGAGGATGCGATGACTGCAGTAGCTGAACAGACGAAAACCATACAGCCGCGCAAGGCCGTGATGGCCATGCCCGAGTACCACCCGCCGCTGGCCGGCCGTGACGCCCTCCGCCTGGACTTCAACGAGAACACCTTCGCACCAAGTCCTACTGTTCTGCGCAAGCTCCAGCAGTTGACTGCGGAGGGCCTGACGATCTACCCCGAGCGCGAGCCCGTCGAGCGCATCGTCGCGCAACACTTCGGCCTCGCGCATGACCAGATCCTTCTCACGAACGGCGTCGACGAAGCCATTCATCTAGTCGCCTGCACCTTCCTCGATGAGGGCGACGAAGCGCTCATCTGCACGCCGACCTTCTTCATGTACGACGTATCGATTGGCCTCATGACCTCGGGCCTGATGCGCGTGCAATCCGACGACTCGCTCAGCTTTCCCTTCGAGCGCTTTCTCGCTGCGATCACTCCGAAGACCAGGCTGATCATCGTGGCCTCACCGAACAATCCGACCGGAGCGACAGTCAGCCGCGAGCACCTGCTCGCCATTGCCGCAGCCGCGCCACAGGCCGTCCTGATGGTCGATGAGGCTTACTTCCACTTCCACGGCGAAACCACACTCGGCGACGTCGGCACAATCCCGAACCTCATCGTTGCGCGCACGTTCTCCAAGGCGTACGGACTCGCCAACCTCCGCATCGGCATGCTGTCCGGCGATGCGCGCCTCATCAGCTACGTACGCAAGGCCAGCTCGCCCTACAACGTGAACGGCGTGGCACTTGCTGTGCTGCCCGAGGCTGTTGCGGATGAGACCTACCTCGCGTGGTACGTCGAGCAGGTTCGCAAGGGCCGCGAACGCATCTTCCGCGCTCTGAAAGAGTTGGGCGTGCGAACGTGGCCGAGCGCAGCCAACTTCATCCTCATGGACATCGGCCCCAAGCACAAGCAACTCTGCGAGGCGATGCGCAAGCACGGCGTGCTGCTTCGCGACCGCTCCGCCGACCCTGGTTGCGATGGCTACGTGCGCATTACGATCGGCGTCGAAGATCACGTGACGCGCGGCATCACGGCGCTGCGTGCATCACTTGCGGAGATTGGCTGGACACCGGCAGAAGGCAGAGGACGAGCATGAGCGACATCATCAACGAAGTTGGAGTTGCACCCGGACCCGCGGGGCCTGAGCGCGTCGGCGTCATCGAGCGCAACACTACCGAGACGAAGATCTCACTTCGGCTCAACGTCGATGGCCAGGGAAGCTACACCGTCTCCACCGGCATCCGCTTCTTCGATCACATGCTGGAACTCTTCACACGTCACGGCGGCTTCGACCTGCAACTGAAGTGCGTTGGGGACCTCGATGTCGACCAGCATCACACAGTGGAGGATGTCGGCATCGCACTGGGTGAAGCTTTCGCCGAAGCACTTGGAGACAAGAAGGGCATTCTCCGCGCGGGCTACTTCGTGATGGCGATGGATGAGACCTTGGCCGTCGCTGCCGTCGACCTCTCGGGCCGCGTGGCCTACATGGTCGACGACCAGGTCAACGTTCCTGTCGTCGGCGATCTCCAGACCGAACTCGTCACGGACTTCTTCGACGGCTTCGCGCGCGGCGCCAAGGCCAATGTTCACGTCAAGACCATGTACGGCCGCAGCAATCATCACAAGATTGAGGCCATCTTCAAGGCCTTTGCAAGAGCGCTGCGTGGAGCCTGCTCGCGCGACGAGCGCATGAAGGAACTGCTGCCCAGCACGAAGGGTCTACTGTGAGTATTGAGCTTCCCAAGCGGGTACGCGAAGATGCGATCGCCTCCATTCAGCGCTACTTCGAGCGGAACCTGCCAGAACGGCTCGGAGAGCTGCCTGCAAGTTTATTGCTGAACTACTTCGTGGAGGAGATCGGTCCTGCAATCTACAACCAGGCCATCGCAGACGCGCAGGCGCGCCTGCAGCAAAGGGTTGTAGACCTTGAAGGCGAGCTCTACGAAGATCCTTTCCAGTATTGGCACAAGACGAAGGCTAAGAAGAGCAAATGATCGCCATCATCGACTACAAGGCGGGCAATCTCACCAGCGTCGTGAAGGCGCTGCGCTTTCTTGGCGCGAAGGATGTTGTCGTCACGCAGTCTCCGCAGGATGTCCTGCGCGCCGACAAGATCGTGCTGCCCGGAGTTGGACACTTCCGTTCGACGCAGTTGCTGGAAGACCTTGGTCTGACGAAGGCTACACGTGAAGCCGTTCGCACCGATACTCCTTTTCTCGGCATCTGCGTCGGTCTTCAGTGGTTATATGCGGGCTCTACCGAAGCACCGGAGGCTGCAGGGCTTGGGCACTTCGCTGGCGAGTGCGAGCGATTCCCTGCAACGTTCGAGGGCCATGACCTGAAGTCACCCCATGTTGGCTGGAACTCTCTGGAGAATATCCGCGCGGATTCGCGGCTGCTTGCAGGCATTGGTCCGGGCAGCTTCGTCTACTACACGCATTCGTGGCGCGCGCCGGTCTCTGCGGACACGGCAGCGGCGACCATGTATGGTGGTGCGTTCACGGCTGCCGTGGAACGCGACAATGTGATGGGCGTGCAATTTCATCCGGAGAAATCCGCTGAGACGGGCTTGCAGGTGTTGAAGAACTTTCTCGCGCTGTAGCATGGAGTCGCAGGGCATTGCATCGCAAGGAGAACCACATGAGAGATACCAGCGAAATCGTTCATGGAACCGTAGAGATGCTCAAGCCGGATGACGCCGCGAACTGGACTGGACTCGATCTGGTTCCTTTCGAGACCATCGCCGAGCGGTTTATCGACATAGAGCATGAAGGCCAAACGACGACGCTGACGGTCAGTTTCGCCAAGCCGTTCCACATCGAGGGCAAAGGTTGGGCTTGCCCTTATCGCATCAGCGCGCTTGGGAGCGATCACGTTACGCCTGCTCGTGGAGCCGATTCGGTGCATGCCATCCAGATGGCGATGGATGGGGCGAACAGCGCGTTGACGGAACTGGCGCAGCACCACCGGATGAGTTTTCTCGGGGACGAAGACCTTGGGTTTGCCCGGGTTTCGGGCAGCAACGCGGCGCTGGCGAAGTGCCCGGGGATGAACATGGGGGGGAGTTCCTAGGTGCTGACGAAGCGGATTATCGCCTGCCTGGATGTGCGCGGAGGACGCGTCGTCAAGGGCGTGCAGTTCGTGGACATCGTCGATGCGGGCGACCCGGCAGAGCTGGCGCATCGGCATGCGCGGGGCGGAGCGGACGAGATCGTGCTGCTGGATATTACGGCGACGCACGAAGGGCGCGGAACGCTGCTGGAGACGGTGAAGAGGACGGCTTCGGAGCTGTTTGTACCGTTTACGGTTGGTGGAGGGATTCGGTCGGCGGAGGACGCTGCGGCGGTGTTCGATGCGGGCGCGGATAAGGTCAGCATCAACTCAAGCGCCATCGCTCGACCAGAGCTGATTGGGGAGATCGGCGCCAGTTTTGGAGCGCAGGCGGTGATTGTGGCGATCGATGCGCGGAGGATGAAGGGTGCGAGCGATCCTGTCGGCGAGGCGGAGGTTTTTGTTTCGGGAGGAAGAAAACCTACTGGTTTGCGCGTGATCGATTGGGCAAAGGAAGCCGAGCAGCGCGGTGCGGGTGAGATTTTATTGACGAGTATGGATACGGATGGGGTGCGGGGCGGATTCGACTGCGAACTGACGAGGCGGGTTTCGGAGGCGGTGCAGATTCCGGTGATCGCGTCGGGGGGCGCCGGGTCGGCGGCGCACTTTGCCGAGGTGTTCCTGGTGGGCAAGGCCGACGCGGCGCTGGCGGCCAGCATCTTCCACTTCGGCGTGACGGACTCGCGGGCGCTGAAGGCTGAGGTCGCTGCGGCGGGCATTCCCATGCGACTGCCGTGTTAGGCGCAGAGGTGAGTGAGTAAGGAGTAGTGAGTAAGGAGTAAGGAGCAGAGGGGGCGTGTAACGGGATGGTTGAGGGTACCCCCCTCCCCCCCCCCGTTACTTCTTAGTAACTAGCATGTGGAATCAATGAGTTACGCGGTGTTGTTTTTGTAAGATGCTGGATTCATGCGGGTTGCGGATAAGATATTGCATTCATTGGGGTTAGGTGCTGTGTCGCTGCTATGCGCATGATTCCAGGTGGGTTGCAGGTAAGATATTGCATTCATTGGGGTTAGTCGGACTTCGTCGCTAACCGTTTGATTTTAGGTGGCTTGCGGGTAAGATATTCCATTCATTGGGGTTAGGCCTGCGCGGGCGGGTTTCGCGGCGCGCTGGTGTTGGTGGTGGTGTGAAAGGGGCAATCGGGTTGTTTCGCCTTCCCAGCCACCTCAGCAGCCAGAGAACGCCTGCCGGAGACCCCGGCTGCGGCTATACTCCGGCCTGCGGCAGAGCGGTGGGCAGTGTGCTGGTTTAGCTCTGGCCCTGTGATTTTGGACCTGTTGTTATTATAGGCTTCCGCGTGGGGGTGTTGTGCCAACTCTATTTGGTTTGGAATGTTTGGTTTAGGTCGCTTGGGGGCTTGACAAGATTTGTCCTGCGCGGACGGCGAGGGGCTTCGCGGGGTGGCTCGGGTCTTGTGGGGTCGGTGGGGGAGTGGGATGGGTGAGTCTGGCTTCTGCAACCCCATTCCTGACGATGAGATCGTCAGGAATGGGGCCCCCGGCACTCGGCGGACTAGCTTTGCACAAGATGCATAAGCCTTCATATGTAATAGGCCGCATCTGCTCTGAATTTCTTTCGAGGAATCAGGAGCTTTATTTTTCCGTTCTGTTTCTCTCCATCGTAAGTTTGGATGATGGGCTCACGTTGCTTTCTCGGCTTTCGGTGCGGGTAAGGCTACATCCAGCTTTATCTCTCCGTTGGTTTCTTCGTAGAGCTGGATCAACTGGATAAGTTGATCTTTAAGCAATTTGGCGTTACGCCAGGACATTGTCACTGCGGCTCTCTCTTGGGCAACTGCTTTGAAGTCCTGATTCGAAGAGTTGTCTTCGGCATTGACTAGTTGGCCCAATCTGAATCTGACGTCGTCAAGTGACCACATAACAACAGACGTGTTTACGTAATATTCTGCCACTCCTAGTGGAGATTTGACCCACTTGGCTTGTGGGGTCTTGTCATCACTCATTTTCGATCTCCACTACTTGCAGATACTTGTTCTCCGACCGGATTTGCGGGGAAACCTCTAAGGGCAGTTTCTCCCAACGATACCCCGGAGGATGTAGCCCTATTGGGCGTCGGGGTTCCTACTCGCAATTCACCGCTTTCCCTGCGAGCTGCACATGAAGCCTCATTGTAAGCAATGACGACAGTCTTCGTCATCTTGTGTTTGCCGAGATACGAGGAGAGAAAACCCAACCCAAAAATCAGGAAGAGAACCCCGCCTGAAAACAGTGCAACGGTTGTCATTTTGCTTCCCTCCCGAGTTTATGTTTCTTCTTTGCCGAATAAAGCGCCGCAACGAAGAATCCGAACGATACTGCAAAGCTCATCAGGATCAACCAAGGGGACAGCGATGGCTGATCCTTATTTCTTTCATAAAGGTCATCCAACAAAGGGAAAACCAACCAAAGTACCGCAACTTCATTGCAAAACGTTTCAAGAAGATCCCAATACTCAGGGGTTCTTATCGACCAATCCGCCGTTCGGAACAGCAAGCTCTTTAGCTTCGCCCTGATAAACCAACCAATCCCTCCCATCAAAGCCAAGCCAGCCAAACCACTTACAATCTCGGTAATCAGGCGGACTTTCACGGAAGCTCATTATAAGCTTATCGGCTGATCCCTCCGTTTTCTTTAGACGTTTTACCGCCCAGTCACGATACCGTCAGTACACCTTACGTGAGGAGACACTGGCCCGCGCACAATATTCATAACGTTAGAGTGAGATGCTACGCGGGCGGTGACACGTTCCGCCTTTGAGGACGGGGAGGGTGGAGGCTACGCTTCCGGTCTTTGGTTCCGTTGTGAGGAGGTGGACGTGCTCGGGCATGAGAACGTAGCCGAGGACGGCGAAGTCGTGGCGGGTTCGGAGGGTTTCGATCATGCTTTCGATGACCTGTTTCGATCTTGGGGCGTTGAGGAAGGGCCGGCGGTCGTGACATCTGAACGTGATGAAGTGGAGGTCGCCTTCGTTCTGGAGACGCTGGAGGCCTACGGGCATGTGGTTATCGTACGGGAGATGGTCGCGCTGGTGCGCGATGCCCCACTCATGACGAAAAGATGTCATGAATGGGGCACCCGGTTTTGTCGGGGCTGGGGAGATTGTGGTGGGGCACCCGGTGGTGTGTGGTGGCTAAGATGGGGGGATGGGTGATGTGACGAGGGCGGGGCGGGCGTTGCCGGGGCGGCGGTTGCGGGAGGCTGGTTGGGCGGGGGAGGGGTCGGCGGAGGTGGGGGCGCTGGGGCGGCCGCTTTGCCGGTGGTGCCGGATGGAGATTCTGGCCAAACGGCGGCGGACGTTCTGTTCGGATTTCTGCGTGCACCAGTGGAGGCTGCGGTCGGATCCGGGGTATCTGCGGGATCAGGTGTTGCTGCGCGACAAGGGGGTTTGCGCGTTGTGTGGGACCGATACAGTGGCGGCATACGCGGAATTGAAACGCAGTCGGGGACGGGTAAGGGCGGAGTTGCTGGAGGTTTGGGGGATGCGGTCGGTCACGGCGCGAAGGTCATTGTGGGATGCAGACCATGTAAGGCCGGTGGCGGAGGGTGGTGGGGATTGCGACCTGGATAATCTGCGGCCGCTTTGCTTGTGTTGCCATCGGGAGGTGACGGCTGACCTGAGGCGGCGGCTACGCGGAGCGTAATGTCCATGCGCAGGATGGGGCCGGTGCGTTCACAATAGAGATGCGGGAGTGCGATGCGATGGGTGCGATGCGGAAGGCGCTGTTTCTGGATCGGGATGGGGTGATCAATCATGAGGTGGGGTACCTGCATGCGCCGGAGCAGGTGCGGTGGGTGGAGGGGATCTTTGAGCTGTGCAGAGCGGCCGTGGGGTTGGGGTACAGGCTGGTGGTGGTGACGAACCAGTCGGGGATTGCGCGGGGGATGTACTCAGAGGCGCAGTTTGAGGCGCTGATGGCGTGGATGCGTGGGGAGTTTGTGAAGCAGGGCGTGGGGCTGGATGCGGTGTACTTCTGCCCGTTCCACCCGGAGCATGGGGTGGGGAAGTACAAGCGGGAGCATGAGGACAGGAAGCCGGGGGCGGGAATGCTGCGACGGGCGGCGAGGGATCTGGGTGTGGAGTTGTGTGCGTCGGTGATGGTGGGGGATCGGTGCTCGGATGTGGCGGCGGCGGGTGCGGCGGGGCTGCGGCAGGCGTTTTTGCTGCTGGGGACCGAGACGGAGGCTTGCAAGGGGGCGTACAAGGCGGTGCGGACGCTGCATGAGGTTCAGGAGTGGCTGGCGGTGGCCGCGGCGGCGAGTGCGGATGAGGTGGCGGGTGCGGGTGCGGACGAGGAGGGGGAGGGCGATTGATGCAGGGGATGCGGGATTTGATGCGCGGGGCGCTGGGGAGGAGCCTGCGGGAGCTGCCGGATGAAGACAGGCTGGCGGCGGCGTGGCCGGTGGCCTGCGGGAGTGCGCTGGCGGCGCATGCGCAGGTGATGTATCTGGATGCAGAGGGTGTGCTGCATGTGAGGGTCGCCAGTGCTGAGTGGATGCAGCAGTTTCTGCATATGCGGTCGGCGCTGGCGAACGATCTGGGACGCATCGCGGGGGTACGGCTGGCCGGGATACACTTTGAGGAGCAGAGAAGAAGCAGGTATCAGGAGAAGCGATGAGTGAGGGGAATGGGGCGGTAACGCTGGAAGAGGTGCGGCATGTGGCCGATCTGGCGAACCTGGAGCTGACGGCGGAGGAGTTGCCGCGGATGGCGAAGGATTTGAATGCGATTCTGGGACATATTGCGCAGTTGAATGAGCTGGATACGTCGACTGTGGAGCCGATGGCGCAGGTGGGCGAAGCGCTGGGGATGGCTCCGGCGGAGGCTGGCGAGACGCTGCGGGTGGACGGGGTGCGGGCTTCGGTGGACCGGGGAGCGGTGATGGCCGAGGCTCCGGAGAGCGATGGGCGGTTCTTTAAGGTGCCGAAGGTGATTGAGCGGTAGACGTTAGAAGCAGATCCCTGCGGGATGATAACCAATGGGGCAAAGGCAACGGCAAGAGTTTGGCAAGGAGCAGGGCGTTCGTATGGTTGAGACGGGGAAGAGTTCGTTGGAGAGGTTGACGCTGGCGGAGGCGCGGGCGGCGGTGGTGGCGGGGCGTGTGTCGGCGGCGGCGCTGGCGGAGGAGCACTATGAGCGGATTGCCGCAGTTGATCCGGAGATTCATAGCTATCTGGCGCTGACGCGGGAACGTGCGATGGCGCAGGCGGAGAGGGTGGACGCTGCGGTGAAGGCGGGCGGGCCGCTGGGGGCGCTGGCGGGCGTGCCGGTGGGGATCAAGGATGTGCTGACGGTGAAGGGAGTGGCGACGACGGCGGGGTCGAAGATTTTAGAGGGGTACAAGCCGCCGTATGACGCGACGGCGGTGGCAAGGCTGGAGGCTGCGGGCGCGGTGGTGCTGGGGAAGTTGAACTGCGATGAGTTCGCGATGGGGTCGTCGAACGAGAACTCGGCGTATGGGCCGGTGAAGAATCCGAGGGCGCTGGATAGGGTGCCGGGCGGAAGCTCGGGCGGGTCAGCGGCGGCGGTGGCGGCGGGGATGTGCGTGGCGAGTTTGGGAACGGATACGGGCGGGTCGATTCGGCAGCCGGCGGCGTTTTGCGGCGTGGTGGGCGTGCTGCCGACGTATGGGCGCGTGAGCCGGTATGGACTGATTGCGTTTGCTTCGTCGCTGGATCGGGTGGGGCCGTTTGCGCGGTCGGTGGAGGACGCGGCGGTGATGCTGGAGGTGCTCGCGGGGCCGGATGTGATGGATGCGACGTGTTCGCAGGAGGCGGTCGCGGGCTATGCGGCGGAGGCGAAGAAGGATGTTGCGGGGTTGCGGATCGGCGTGCCGGAGGAGTACTTCGGCGAAGGGTTGAATGCGGAGATTCGGGAGGCGATTGAGAGGGCGCTCGATGGGCTGCGGGCGGCGGGATGCTCGATCCACAAGGTGAGCCTGCCGCACACGCGGTATGCGGTGCCGACGTACTACGTGATTGCTACGGCGGAGGCGAGTTCGAATCTTTCGCGATTCGATGGAGTGCGGTTCGGGCTGCGGTCGGAGGATGCGGGGACGCTGGCGGCGATGTTCCGGAATACGCGCGATGAGGGTTTTGGAGCGGAGGTGAAGCGGAGGATTCTGCTGGGAACGTATGTTCTCTCGGCGGGATACTACGACGCGTACTACCGCAAGGCGCAGCAGGTAAGGGCGCTGCTGACGCGGGATTTTGTGCAGGCGTTTGAGAAGGTGGATGCGATCGTTGCGCCGGTCACTCCGACGGCCGCGTTCAAGCTGGGCGAGAAGACGGATGATCCGCTGCAGATGTACCTTGAGGACATCTATTCGGTGGCGGCGTCGCTGGCGGGGATCTGCGGGATGAGCGTGCCGTGCGGCGAGACCGCGGCGGGGTTGCCGATTGGGGTGCAGGTGCTGGGGAAACACTTTGATGAGGCGACGATGCTGCGGGTGGGTGCGGCGATTGAGGGATCAGGGAATAGAAAATAGAGGTTGGAAGGATCGGGTGGGTTGCTAGATTTTTTTGCGGAGCCACCAGCAGAGAAGCGAGACGGCTAACCAGGCGGCGCCTGCGAGGGGCAGGACCAGGGTGAGCGGGTGGGTGGGAAGGCCCTTCCAGAGGGTGAGGCCGAAGGCAGCGAGGCCGAGTGCTCCTTCGGAGGCACCGGCGGCTTCGACGCTGGCCTCGGCGCGGGCGAAGAGCGTGCCGTCAGCACCAGCGCTGGCTTTGCGTTCGACGGCGTGCTTTTCGGTCATGCTGAGGCCGGGGGCGAAGATGCCGGGGAAGGCCAGGAAGAGGCCTCCGATGATGGGGCCGTAGCGGCCGGCGATGAGGCTGGCGACGACGGTGACGAGTCCGCCGAAGAGGAAGCGTCCGAAGTATTCTGCGGGGGTGCCTTCGCGGAGTTTGGCGACGTTGATGCCGATGCGCATGAGGATCTACTTTCTGAGCCAGAGGGTCCAAAGGATGATGGCGACGCCGGCCCAGACGGGAGCGAGGGCGCTGGCAGCGGCGAGGCTGCGGGGACGATAGCGCATCATGACGGAGCTGACAGCGCAGGCGTAGACGAAGAAGGCCAGTGCCCCGGCGATCATGGAGCGGCCTTCCAGGCTGACATAGGCGGCGCCATGCTGGTGCACGGTGAGGGTGATGGATGCCAGGGCGATGGTGGGAGCAGCGGCGAAGATGCCGCCGAGGCTTTTGGGCTTGAAGACATCGCCGATGACGGAGAAGGCGATGACGACGAGACCACCGATGAGGAATCGAGCCAGCAGGTCGGGCAGATCAGGCCTTCTTTCTCGCCGTGGCGATGGGGTTGCGTGCAGTGTGGTTGAGCTTGCAGTGGAGCGGCTCGAACGGCTTGCGCATGATTCTACTTTGTAACAGAGTGCGGAGGGGATGAGCGCGTTGAACACGGGTTGGGGAATAAGTTGCGCACAACACGGTGCGCGAAGGTGCGTTTATCTAAATGCACGGCGGAAGTGAGAGCGGTGCAGGAGGAACGTCATGAAACTGGCTAATGTCACCGCGAAGGTAAGAGGCATGAAGTTGAACGCAGTGCGGGTGCTGGCAGCGGCAACGCTGGCTGGTGGAGTGCTTGTGGCAGGGGCTCCCGCAGCGCAGGCGCAATGGTTTGTAGGGGTGGGGAGGTTTGGAGTGGGAGTGGGGATCGGGGGACCGGGGTACTATGCTCCCGCGCCTCCGGTGATAGCGTATGGCGGAGTGGGCTATGGCGCTCCGATGGTGTACGGGAATGGGTACTACGGCTATGGCGATGGAGATGGCGACGGGTGGAGAAACCGTGTTGGCTACTACGGCTATGGCGGGTGGGGCGGCGATGATAACCGCGGCTGGGGCGGGGATGACCACCGTGGATGGGGCGGCGATGATAACCGCGGGTGGGGCGACCGGCGCGAAGGAGGCTGGGAACGCCGGTAAGTAGAACGAGGTTCGCGAGGCCGCTCCGATGGGGGCGGCCTTGCTGTTTGCGGGCTAGAGAGGTTGGTAGTAGCGGTCTTCGGGGTTGGCGCAGGAGAGGCAGAGGTGCTCGCCGTCGCGCTCGATGAAGCGGTCGAAGTTGATGCCTTCGCCGCAGCGGGCGCAGGCTACGCGCTCGCCTTTGAAGCCGGGGAACTCGCTGGGCGGAAGAGCGACGCGGACCCATTGGGTGGAGAAGAGTTCGTCGTCGGGAAGCTCGCGGTAGGCCTTCATCTGCTGCGCGTTCTTATCGAGCGAGGGGTAGAGCTCGCGGGCGCGGGCCTTGGAGGTTTCGAGGGCTACGATGCGGAGGGCCTTGTAGTCGTGGCTGTCAGGGGATGAGGGCTCGAGTTTGGCGTTGAGGTCGATGAAGGTGGCGGCCATCTTGCCGAAGTCGCGATGCTTGAGGGCGCGCTTGCCGAGGCGGCAGCCGGTGACGACGGCGATGGCATCGGTGGCGCAGCGGTCGATCTCGATGAAGGTGACGAGGCGCTTGCGGTCGGGGTTGAGCGAGCCGTCGGGGAGATGGCGGGCGCGGGGGTCGTGGATGTTGAGATGGTTGAGGGCGAGCATGGCCATGCGCACGCCGAGGACCTGACCGGCGCAGAGATGGCCATGAGCGATTTCGGCTTCGTGAAGGAGGTCGTCCAAGGACATACGGATAGAGTATAGGCGGCTGGCTTTTGGTGCAGGAATTTGGGGTTGTATTCGGTGCGCGTGCTGGCCTGAGAGTGTGCTGGAGGCGGCAGACATTGGCGCGAGGGCAGGAGACGGATCCGCGGTGTAAGGGCTGGTTTCCGGTTGAGTGCGTAGAAGCTAAGGCTGCTGGAAGCAAAAAAAGCCAGGCTCGCGAAGGTTCGCGAGCCTGGCCTTTGGGGTTGTGGTTGTTTAGAAGAGGATTTTGATAGCGCCCTGGAACAGACGAGCGTTGCCGTTTTGACTGGTGATTTGACCAAAGATGCTGGAAGTCAAAGTAGAGTTGGGCGGGTTGAAGTTGGGGTGGTTGAGCAGGTTGAACGCCTCGAGGCGGAGATCGAGGGTCAACTGGCCGCGGATGGGGAAGAGCCGGCTCACTTCGGAGTCGACATCGTAGTAGGAAGGCCCTCGGAAGGAGTTGCGCCCTATGTTTCCATAGGTGCCAAACGCGCTCGCTGGGATCTCGGCGAAAGCGGATGTGTGGAGGTACTGGCGCTGGGCCGCGAGGGTGCCGATTTTCTGATGGGTATAGGCGTTGTTGGGATCGACCAGGTTCGGGCGGTCTCTGCCAATCGCGGTGAGGGAGTTATCCTGGCCGGCGAGAACGGTGAAGGGTGCTCCACTGCGGATCTGCACCAAGGGTGCGATCTCCCAGTCATTGATCACGTGCGCTTTCCAGCCGGTCAAAGCGAAGTGGCTGGTAGCAACGAGTGTGCTGTTGAACATGTTGCGATAGTCCTGTCCGCACGGGCCCCAGTCCATTCGGATGTTGTTGGGATTCTCGACCTGGGTTGAGGCGATGTCACCCTGAGCGTCTTCGATATCGAGGCACTTGGACCAGGTGTAGTTGGCGAGGAAGGTGAAGTTGCTGCTCAAGCGGTGCTGGAGGGTTGTGACCAGGCCGTTGTAGCTGGCGGTGGCGCCATCGGCAATGGTGACGGACCCGCCACCACCACCGGCATACTTGACGCCCTGTGCCGGGTTAGCGAGGGTAAGGGCGTAGCGAGCGGCGGAGTTGGAGACGGTGGAGCAGGGCTTGCCGGCCGCGGGTGCGACGCCAAGAGGAGCGCAGGATCCGGGTCCGGTCGAGACTCCAGGGATGAAGATGGCTGGGCTAATGGGCAGACCAAGCGCTACGTGGCTGGAGTGGGTGCCGATGTACTGCATTTCAAACTCCCAGCCGTGACTGAACTCCTGCTGAACGCTGGCATTCCACTGGACGGTGTAGGAGGGAAGGAACTGCGGCGGCAACGTGATGTACTGGCTGCCGTTGGGGAAGATTGCGGTGGTTGGGGTAGGTTTGGAAGCCGTTGCCGAGTAGGGATTGGTCGTGATCGTGCCACTCGAGTATGGATTGTCGAGACTGAGGGGCACGCCTACCGGAGTGTTCTCCGTGGCGGTGGCAAAGGGTGGATTCTGGTTGACGCGCTGGGCGGTGAAGAAGTTTGGCTGGTCATAGACCAAGGCTCCACCTGCGCGGAAGACGGTTTTCCCGGTTCCGAGCATGTCATAGGTGATGCCGGCATTTGGCGAGAACTGATTGGCATGATTTTTCGTAAATGCGCGGGGCACATTGGGATCGCCGTAGAAGGAGATGCCGGCCGGGGCGGTTGGATAAACCTTGCTGATGGTGTTGCTGAGGAAGTTGCTCATGTTGAAGACAGAGCCGCGGTTGAAGACGTCGACGGGCTCATACTCTGGAACCCAGCGGACGCCGGCAGTGAGCACGAGGCGCGGTGTGGCCTGGTAGGTGTCCTGCGCGTAGAGGCTCGGGATGGGTGCGCGCAGAGCGTTCTGCTGCTCGAGACTCTGTCCGAAGCTGCTCATGGCACCGGTAAGGAAGTCGAGGTTGGAGTCGGCCCGGGTGGTGCCGCTGGGGACTGTTGCCGAAGCGGTGCCGGAGGGGCCGAACTGGCTGTAGACGCCGGTGAAGTTGAAGTTACCGTTGGCCTCATAGGCGTTGGAGATGTTGAGTTGGTTGCGGACGTACTCGCCGCCGAAGATGAACTGATGCTTGCCGCGCACCATATTTACGTCGTCGGCGAAGGCGAAGGTGTTGTCGTTGAAGACGCCGGGAGCGCAGAAGCCGCAGTACATGTTGAACTTGTTGGAAGCTGTGAGTTGGAGGCCAGAGGCGAAGGGAGCGACGATGTTGATGCCGACGGTCTTGGCGTTGATGCCGACCGCGGGTCCACGATCATCACGGCGCCGCATGCCGGTGGCATGGAATACGTTCACCATCTTTGAGTTGATGGCCCACGTCTCTCCAAAGGTGAGAGTCTGGACGCGCTCATAGTTGCCGGAATTTTTGGTGATGAGAATGTCGGTGGGAGAGAAGTAGGCGGGAATGACATATCCGTCCAAGAAGTAGCGAGCGTAGAAGCTGTGCTTGGGCGAGATGGTCCAATCCTCGCGGGTGACGAACTGATTTTCAGTTTGAAGCGACGGGATGGTGTAGTTTACCTGGCCGCAACCATTCGTGGGTGGAGGAAGGTACTTCGCGATGGCCAGTGCGGCTGGGCTGAAATACGTGGGGGAGATGTGGTTATTGGCCAGAACCGCACCGGTCAAGGGATTGAGAAGCTGGGTGGCGCCCGAGATGCAGGCGCTGCTATCGGTGACGGAGAAGTCGCCTAGCAGGTTTGCAGCCGTCGGGACAAAGGCGATGCTGGCATTCGTGGCCTGATCGGCCTTGAGGTGCTGATAGCCGACGAAGAAGAACAGCTTGTTCGTAAGGATCTTGCCGCCGAAGGTGCCACCGTATTCGTTCTGGTGCAGGGTGTCCTTGTTCGTGGCGAAGAAATTGGTGGCATCGATGTAGTTGTTGCGGATGAACTCGAAGGCTGATCCGTGCCAGTGATTGGTGCCGGAGCGGGTGACGACGTTTACCAGTCCGCCGGGATGCTGGCCTTGCTGTGCACCGAGAGCGCTTGTCTCGACACTGAACTGGCTGACCGCGTCAGGGAAGGGAAACGGCAGGTTGACGTTGGTCATGTAGTCCATGTTGTCGCCGCCGTCGAGCCGATAGGTGGTTTCATTTCCCATGCCGCCGGCGATGGAGATCGCTACAGAGGTGGGGAAGTTCTTGCTGGTTGCCATATCGTTGCCGGGGGCCGGCGCCGATGCTCCAGACAGCGTGATGAGAGAGGTCATCAGGCGGCCATTGAGAGGCATCTCCGTGACGGTCTTCTCGTCGATGGTCTGCTTGAAGGAGGTGTCTTCGGTCTGTAACTGTAGGCCATTGGCTCTGACCTCGATCTTCTGATCCGAGGTGCCGATCGTCATTTTGACGTTGACCGCGATGCTGCTTCCGACCTCGAGGACGATGTTGCTCTGGGTGTAGGTCTGGAAGCCGGCGTCCGCTACGCTCACGTTGTAGGCGCCGATGGGAATGTTCGGGAAGCTATATAGACCGCTGCCGTCGCTTTGCGCGGTGCGGGTGACCTGGGTGCCGGTGTTGATGAGCGTGATTTTCGCGTTTGGAATGACTGCGCCGGTGGCGTCAGTGATGGTGCCTTGAAGGCTTGCTGTGCCGGCGATCTGGGCAAAACTCCTGCCGGTCAGGAGAAATGCGAAGACGCAGCAGAAGAGGAAGATGGCAATCTTCTGGTACGACTCCGGCTTCTTGTGGTCTGACTTCTTGTGGATGACAATATAGTTATTCGACATGGTGAATTCTTGGGCCTCATGGCAATTGAGATCAATCGTGGGCAGACACTATTCCACTGGTCGGACCACTGTCAACAAAAAAATGAAGAGGAGTTGGCTTGACTGACTCTGCGCGGTCCTGTTAATGTTCTCCGCACTATGGATCGTCGCGAAGTATTGAAACTCTCCCCAATTGCGCTTGCGTCAACGGTTGGCTACGTTGCCAAGGCTGAGTCACCGAAGGCTGGTGATGCGAAGGTTTTGTTTGACGTGCGTAGCTATGGAGCTACGGGCGATGGGAAGACGGTGGATACGCCAGCAGTGAATCGGGCGATTGAGGCTGTGGCTGCGGCTGGTGGAGGGACGCTGGTGTTTCCGGCGGGAACCTATGTTTGCTTTACGATTCGGCTGAAGAGCAATGTGGAGATTTATCTGTCGCGGGGGTGTGTGGTGCTAGCGGCGGATTCTCCGCAGCCGGGGGAAGCTACGGGGTATCGCGGGGGAACGTACGACCCGGCGGGGCCTGCGCAGGCGTGGGAGCAGTACCAGGATTATGGGCATAACCACTGGGCGAATTCGCTGTTCTATGGCGAAGGGTTAGAGGATGTTTCGATTGTCGGGCCGGGGATGATCTGGGGCCGGGGGCTGTCGCATGGCAGCAAGCCGGGGACGATTCGCGGAGCTGGAAACAAGTCGTTTACGGCAGAGCAGGCGGGCGTGGGGAACAAGGCGATTGCGCTGAAGAACTGCCACAACGTGCTGCTGCGAGATTTTTCGATTCTGAAGGGTGGGCACTTTGCGCTGCTGGCTACGGGCGTGGATAACCTGACGATCGATAATCTGCTGATTGATACGGATCGGGATGGGTTCGATATTGATTGCTGCAGGAATGTGCGGGTGAGTAACTGCACGGTAAACTCGCCGTGGGATGATGCGATCTGCCCGAAGTCGAGCTTTGCGCTGGGGTATGCGCGGCCGACCGACAATGTGACGATTGCGAACTGCTTTGTGAGCGGAACCTATGAGCTGGGGTCGGTGATTGCGGGGACGTGGAAGAAGTTTGCCGACGATGCGCATGTGCCGCGCAATGGCCGGATCAAGTGCGGGACGGAGTCCAATGGCGGGTTCAGGAATATTGCGATTACGAACTGCGTGTGCGAGGGGTCGAAGGGGATCTCGCTCGAGACCAGCGACGGCGCCTGGCTGGAGGATGTGGCGATCTCGAATATCACGCTGCGAGATACGGTGGATGCGCCGCTGTTTCTGCGATTGAATGCGCGCAACCGCGGGCCCAAGGAGACGATGCGGCCGGGAACGCTGCGGCGGGTAATGATCTCGAATGTGGTGTCGCACAACTCGGCGTCATCGACGGCTTCGATCTTTTCGGGGATTCCGGAGAATGCGATTGAGGATGTGAAGCTGTCGAATTGTTACTTCGGACATCACGGGCTGCCGAAAGATGCGCTGATTGGTTGGGGTGAGAGCTCGAAGCCGATGCCGGACTGGAAGACGATTGAGGTTCCGGAGTTGGTGGATGGGTATCCGGAGTTGCTGCGGTTTGGACCGACGCCTGCAAATGGATTCTTCATTCGGCATCTGAAGCACCTGGAGATGTCGCATGTGGAGATTGCGCCGGAGACGACGGATGCGCGGCCGGCGTTCTGGCTGGAGGATGTGGAGCGCGCTGACTTCTTCGCGATTACTGCGCCGGTGCAGCCGAACTTTGCGCTGCGGAAGGTGAGCGACCTGAGGATACTTTGGTCGCGCGCGGCGAAGGATGCGAACGTTGCGGCGGTGGAGAACCAGACGCTGTAAAACGGGCGCGCGCTGCGCGGGAAGCAGGTTCCTCGCCATGGGCTTCGCTCAGGGTCGGATGACAGAGAGCAAGGCAAAGGCAAGAACAAAACAAGAGCAACAAGCAAAGCCCCGGCGGTTGCCGGGGCTTTGCTTGTTGGCGAAGTTGGTGGGTTAGGTTGCGGGGGTGGGCTCGGGGGCGGGAGCGGGTGTGCCGCCCTTGGCCTCGGCGCCCGGCTTGCGGATGTCGATGCCGCCCTTGAAGAAGGCACCGTCTTCGATGGAGATGCGCGCGGCAATGACGTCGCCGGTGAGCGAGCCTTCGCTGCGGATGTCGACGCGGTCGGAGGCCTGGCAGTTGCCGCGAACCTTACCGAGAACGACGACCTCGCGGGCGCTGATGTTGGCCGCTACCTGGCCGTTGCGGCCAATGGTGACGCGATTGCCGGGCAGGTTGATCGCGCCTTCGACCTTGCCGTCGATGTACAGCGACTCGGAACCGGAGACCTCACCCTTGACGACGAGGCTCTTGCCGATGGTGGCCTGCTCGCTGTTGGGAATGGCCCCGGGGGAAGAGGCTGCACCAGAAGTGAATGCTGGCGTTGCGGAGGGAGGGGTGGGACGCACGGGCTCTGGGGTTGCAGGCGTGGGGCCGGGCTGGTTGGGTTTCCACATAGAATCTTCTGTTCCTTTCCTCGTCGGAGGGGTTTGATGCCGGTAGTTGATGTTGTGCCAATGGGTATGAGATTCCGGCGAGTGGCACAGCGTTGGCTCCCGTGCTGAAATCACGATACTACTTTGTTAATGGTGGCGTTCTGTGGAGTTCCGGGGAGAAGGCGCCTCGGAAGTTACCCCCTGAGAGGCGGTTTGTGTGGTACGGTGGCGGCGCTACTGGTCGGAGTTGTCGTTTTCCTCGATGAGGGAGACGCTGCCGACGACGTCGTAGGTGACGGGCTGGCCGCCGGTGAGTTGCAGGGTGGCGCGCATGGGGGTGCGCTGCCAGACGGCGGGAGCGCAGACGGGGTTGGCGGGCGTGGTTTGCGGCCAGGGGGCGAGAACCTTCTGAACGATGGGCTTGCGCGCACCGAGTTGGGCGATGACGGCGACGATGCCGCCTTTGGAGTTGGAGGCGATGCCGCAGTAGGCGGCGTCGTCGCGGAACCAGACGACATCGGAGACGAGGGGGTCGAAGTCTGGGAGGTGAAGGGCGGTGACGTGGCCGCTGACGCGGTCGACCATGAGCCAGGGGCCGGGCTGCCAGGCCCAGCGGACGGGTTCGGCGGGGAGCGAGTCGTTGATGCGGAGGGCGCGGCGGACGACGAAGGTGCGGTCGGTGACGTCGTGGACTTCGCCGAGGGTCCACTCACGCTGTACGCCGTCGACGACGAGCGGGCGGATGCGGAGGGTAGAGGTGGTGTCGGCCTTGGTATCGGCGGTGGCCTGCGGCGGAGTGTACGGGACCTTGCGCGGCGGGCCAAGTGTGACGGTGTGAATCCTGGGCGGCTTGGCCGCGACGGGGATCGTGCAGGCGAAGAGCAGGAGCAGGGGCACTAGAGCCGGACGGATGGTCTGCATGGGGAGAAGATAGCAGAAAACCTGTGACGTGCGCGGTACTGCGCGCCGCACAGAGCAGTCAGGCGGAGAGCTCGGCGTGGCTGCGGAATCTCCAGGTAATGTAGGGCAGCAGCGCGAGGAGGAGGACGGCGAGTGCGTATTCGTTTTGAGCGGCGGGTCTGAGCGCGAAGTCCACACGGATGTGTCCGAGCCCGGTGGGCACTTCGAGGCGGTTGGCCTGAACATGCGAGGTGGCGGCGAGCAGGGTAAGGAGAATCAGGCTGAGCATCGGCCAGAGGGCTCTCCGTCTTTGCCGGATGGCGATGAGAATCATGCTCCAGCCGACGAGGATTGGCGCACCGAGATAGAGCGCGCGGTTGACCTGGAAGTAGATGTTGCGGAGATCGAGGAGCTGTTGGCCGGGCACGGAGCCGAAGGGGGTGATGGCTCCAGGCAGAAAGAGATGCCAGCCAAGACGAAGCAGACAGAGGGAGATGAACCAGAGGGCCGCGAGAAGGATGAACGGGGTGAGGCCGAAGACGGCCCAGGGTGCGCGGGCGGTGAAGGATTGGAATTGGGGTTGGGCGATCATCGCGGCGGCAAGGCTGTCGGTGGTGCCGATGCGGGCGAGGGCGGCGGTGCGGGCGTCTGAAGGGGAGAGGCCGTGAGATCTCTCTTCGACGGTGAGGTCGGAGAGGTGGTCGGTGAGTTCGGCGAGGTAGCGGCGAGCATGGCGTGGAGCGATGCCGGCCCGAAGCAGTCGTTCGCGAAGTTCAGGCAAGGGGCTGGGCATGTTGGCCTCCGGTGAGGATGTGTTGGATGGCAGTGGCGAGGTTGGTCCAAGTGGTGGAGAGGTCGGAGAGGCGGCGCGCACCGGCGGGTGTGAGGGAGTAATAGATGCGGCTGCGTCCGTTGACCGGCTTGCGCTGGGCCGTGAGGGCTCCATCGCGCTCGAGGTTGTGCAGGACCGGGTAGACGACGCCTTCGCCGACGGCGATGACGGCGCCGGTGCGGGTGCGGATGGCCTGAACGATCTCGTAGCCGTACATCTCCTGCTGCTGGAGAAGCTGGAGGATGAGGAGTTCGGGGACGCCGTTCATGAAGCTCGGGTTGGAGTCGCGTGGGGTCATTGGGGAGATGATACATCGCGGTTCAAGGTATTGAAAAGAAGAAGTCGAGGAAATTTTGGGTGAAGTGGGAAGGAAGAAGTTTGGGGGAGGAGAAACGGCCCCTGGGCTTTTCAAAACCGGTAATTTTCGTTAGACTTGCAGATGGTGCGTGTACCTTCCGCCGTCTCTGCTTAGCTTGCCTGGTGATGGATTGCCGGGGAGTGCCAGCGGAGACTACCAGAAGCCCACGAAACAGGTTCAAGGGAAAGCAGATGGAGTTTCTTTGCGTCGAAAGACGCGGACTCTATCGAAGGAGACTGTTTGTCGAAGGAAGATGCAATTGAAGTCATGGCGGTGGTCGTAGAGACGCTGCCGAATGCGTTGTTCAAGGTAGAGCTCGAGAACAAGCACCAGGTCCTGGCGCATGTTTCGGGCAGAATGCGCAAGAACTTCATCCGCATCCTCCCCGGCGATCGGGTTGCCATCGAGTTGAGCCCCTACGACCTGAACCGCGGCCGTATCGTCTATCGCTATAAGTAAGAACAGGTTGTCGGTTCTCAGTCGTCAGTTCTCAGGAACGGCAGACGATTCAACTGGGAACTGGGAACGAACAACTGAGAACCGAGGAATCAAATGAAGGTCCGTGCTTCAGTAAAGAAGATCTGCGACAAGTGCAAGGTGATTCACCGTCGCGGAGTGGTTCGCGTGATTTGTGAGAACGCGAAGCACAAGCAGAGACAGGGATAAAGGCAGACCGCAGGAAGTATTTGCTTTGGTCTATCTGACGCTCTAGCAAACGTGGCCCCACCGGGCGAGTTCGCCGAAGTCAAGGCGTGCGATGAACCCGGAGGAGACAGCAGCCAGGTCAGCCACACAACCGTCAACCCCGCCTATCCAGCTAGAGCTGGAGGCCCAACCGAAAGGCACACCATGGCCCGTATCGCCGGCGTCGACCTGCCAGGAAACAAGCAGGCTCGTATCGCCCTCACCTATATTTACGGCATCGGAGACCCTCGCGCCAAGAAGATCCTGGAGCAGGCGGGCATCGATCCGAATGCCAAGATGGCGACCCTCGATGAGGATCAGCTCAACAAGATTCGCCAAGTCATCGAAACGCAGGGCGGCATCGAGGGAGATCTTCGCAAGGAGATTTCGCTCAATATCAAGCGCCTGATTGAGATTCAGTCCTACCGTGGCCTGCGCCACCGCCGCAGCCTTCCGGTTCGCGGACAGCGTACCCACACTAACGCTCGTACCCGCAAGGGCCCCCGTAAGGGCACCGTTGCCGGTAAGAAGAAAGCGACGAAGTAACCCATGGCAAAGTCACAGAATAAGGGTACCGGCGCGAAGGTCGGCAAGAATAAGAAGTTCAAGAAGCGCGAACGCAAGAACGTTCCGTTTGGTCTGGTGTTTATCCAGGCTACGTTCAACAACACGATCGTGACGATCACAGACCAGCAGGGCAACACGCTGAGCTGGAAGAGTTCGGGTTCGCTCGGCTTCCGCGGATCGCGTAAGGGCACGCCATTTGCGGCGCAGCAGGCGGCGGTCGGAGCAGCTACGGCGGCTCGCGATCACGGGTTGCGTGCGGTTGATGTGCGGGTTTCAGGGCCGGGTTCGGGACGCGAGTCCGCGATCCGTGCGCTGGCTGCAGCAGGTATCGATGTGCGGAGCATTCGGGACGTTACGCCGATGCCGCATAACGGCTGCCGTCCGCCGAAGCGTCGCCGCGTATAAGTACGAGCTTCCAGCTCCTGGCCTCTAGCTTTTAGCTAAAGGCCGGGAGCTGGAAGTTCGATGTTGACGCTTTAGCTAGAAGCTAGAAGCTGTTTTACCGGATCGTGATGAAGCGCAGCCTGCGTGTAAAGCGATCGACAACCGAAGTAATTGGAGATAGAAAATGGCACGTTATACAGGACCCGTCTGCCGCCTTTGCCGCCGCGACGGAACCAAGCTGTTCCTCAAGGGCGCAAAGTGCTTTACTGACAAGTGCCCCGTCGAGAAGCGCAACTTCCCCCCCGGCCAGCACGGCCAGTCCAAGAAGATCAAGAAGGTTGTGGGCTATGGTCTGCAACTGCGCGAGAAGCAGAAGGCCAAGCGCATCTACTTCACACTCGAGACGCAGTTCCGCGCGTACTACGAGAAGGCTGCGAACCGCACCGGCGTAACCGGCGAGTTGCTGTTGCAGCAGTTGGAGACACGTTTGGATAACGTGTGCTACCGGCTGGGATTTGCGATGAGCCGGCGCCAGGCACGGCAGGTGGTTCGTCACGGACATGTGCAGGTGAACGGCCGCAAGGTGAATATTCCCAGCTTCCAGTGCAAGGTCGGCGATGTGATCGCGATTCGTGAAGGATCCAAGCAGCTTGTCATGCTGGAGACGGCGAAGGACTTCATCTCCGGCCAGACACGCGTGCAGTGGATCGAAGTGGCTGCCGACAATCTGTCGGGTAAGGTCATGGCGATGCCGAAGCGCGAGGACGTAAACCTGCCGGTGAACGAGCAGTTGATCGTCGAACTTTACTCGAAGTAAGCATTGAGTTTTGCGGCGCAGCGGAGAAGCAGATTTCTCCGCTGCGCTGCGGAATGAAAGCCAGAAAAACAAACGCAATGGCACTATCAACCGCACCACCATCAGTCACGCAGAGTGCTTCGCGTGTGCGATGAAGAAAGGATCCACCATGCTTTGGAGAGGTTTTCAAAAGCCCAAGCGTCTCGCCGTCGATCAGGAGAGCCTGACCAACCTTTACGGCAAGTTTTCCGCGCAACCCTTTGAGCGCGGCTTCGGTACTACTATCGGAAATGCGCTGCGGCGCACGCTGCTGTCGTCGATCGAGGGCGCGGCTGTCACGGCCGTTCGCATCGAGGGCGTGCTGCACGAGTTTCAATCGATCACGGGCGTTGTAGAAGATGCGACCGACATCATCCTGAACCTGAAGCAGATTCCGTTCAAGCTGAATGGAGAGGGCCCGAAGGCTCTGTATCTGCGCGCGGATGCTGCGGGCGTGATTACGTCGGGCATGATCGAGGCGGATTCGGACGTCGAGATTCTGGATCCAAATGTGTACATCTGCACGATCTCCGAGGGTGGACGCATCGACATGGAGATGCGCCTGAAGCGCGGACGTGGCTATGTTTCGGCCGATAAGAACTTCGACAGTGACCTGGGTATCGGATTTATTCCGGTGGACTCGGTGCACTCGCCGGTGCGCAAGGTGAATTATCTGGTGGAGGCTGCGCGTCTCGGCCAGATTACCGACTACGAGAAGCTGACGCTGGAGATCTGGACCAATGGAACGGTTCTTCCCGCCGATGCACTGGGCCTTTCGGCGAAGCTGCTGAAGGACCACATGACCATCTTCATCAACTTCGAAGAGGAGATGGAGGCGGGCGCTGATGGCCTGCACGACGGGTTGGCGATTCGCAACGAGAATCTCAATCGCTCGGTGGAAGAGCTTGAGCTCTCGGTGCGGAGCTACAACTGCCTGAAGAATGCCAACATCGCGACGATCGGCGAGCTGATTCAGAAGACCGAAGCGGAGATGCTGAAGACCAAGAACTTCGGACGCAAGAGCCTGAACGAGATCAAGGAAATTCTTGCGCAGATGGGGCTTTCGCTGGGCATGAAGATCGATGAGCAGGGCAACCCGGTTCCGGGCCCAACCTCGGTTCTTCCGGCGGCAACGCTGGCGGCCAGCTACGGCAACTTCGACGATGAGGACGAGGATGAGGATGAAGAGGACCTCGACCTGGACCTTGCGATTGAGCCCGAGAGCTTCTAACGTTTCTGGCGGCGCAGCGAAGTTGATTCTCCGCTGCGCCGCAACAACTGCACGAATGCAACATCCGAGCTGGGCAGAAGTCCGGGTCGAAGGAGATTATCATGCGCCACCGTAATGGCGGATTCAAGCTGGGTCGCAATACCAGCCATCGCCGCGCTTTGCTTCGCAACCTTGTTACCTCGATTATTTTGAACGATCGCGTTCACACCACCATTACGAAGGCGAAGGCGTCACGGCCGATCGTCGAGAAGATGATTACGCTGGGCAAGAATGGCAGCGTTCACGCTCGTCGGCAGGCACTGGCGTACATGATGACGCCGGAGTCGGTGGATCGTCTGTTCAAGACGGTGGCGCCGCGGTATGCGACGCGCCCGGGAGGGTACTCGCGGATCGTGCGCACGGGCACGCGGCAGGGCGATGCTTCGGAGATGGCGTACATCGAGTTGCTGGGCGCCGAGCAGGAGCTGAGCGACAAGGCGGAGAAGCGCGCAGAGGCTCGCGCCAAGCGCCGCGAAGAGATGCAGAAGCAGATGGAAGAGAGTGGCCAGGCCGAGCCGGGTGAACCCGGTAAGGAGTCGTAGGCTCGATTTTGTTTGTGTGATCAAGAGAGGCGCATCCATTGGGTGCGCCTCTTTGTTTGCGATCGCTTGCGCTCGATCTGCTTGCGATAGACTAACGAGCAGCGGCTACGAAAGAAGGCTCCCACACGCATGCCCATTGTTGAACTCGAAAAGATTCGCAAAGTTTATGACACAAAGGTTGCGGTGGAAGGCCTTTCGCTGACCATTGAACCGGGTACGATGTTTGGCCTGCTGGGGCCAAATGGTTCGGGCAAGACAAGCTCTATTCGCATGATGATCGGGATGACGGTTCCGGACTCGGGGAGAGTGAGCCTGTTTGGGAAGCCATTCGATCGCGCGTCGCTGCACCGCGTGGGCTATCTGCCGGAAGAGCGCGGCCTCTACAAGAAGATGAAGGTGCTGGACCAGTTGGTGTTCCTGGGACAGTTGCATGGGCTGACGGAGGCGACGGCGCGGGCGCGGGCGGTGGCGTGGTGCGAGAGGGTGCAGATTACCGAGGCCATCGACAAGAAGACCGAAGAGTTGTCGAAGGGGATGCAGCAGAAGATCCAGTTCATTGCGGCGCTGCTGCATGAGCCGGAGTTGATCATCATGGATGAGCCATTCAGCGGGCTCGATCCGGTGAATGCAGAGCTGCTGCAGAATACACTGATCGACCTGCGCAAAGAGGGGAAGGCGGTGTTGTTTTCAACGCACCGGATGGACCAGGTGGAGAAGATGTGCGACTCGATTGCGCTGATCTCGCGAGGCAAGCTGGTGCTGGCCGGATCGATGCGCGAGGTGAAGTCAAGCTATCCGCGGAATCGCGTGCATGTGGTGTTCTCGGGCGATGAGTCATTCCTTACGCATGCGGAGGTTGCGGAGGCGAAGAACTATGCGGGCGTCGCAGAACTGAAGCTGCACCATGAAGCGGGAGCGCAGCAGGTGCTGGCTGAGGCGGTGGCGCGCGGTACGGTGATCAACCGGTTCGAGGTGAAGGAGCCTACGCTGGAAGAGATTTTTATCGAACAAGTACGCGCCAGTTTTGGCGACGAAGAGGCACGGGGGATCGTCGATGCATAATATCTGGCTGATTGCGAAGCGCGAGTATACGGAACGGATTCGGACGAAGGCGTTTTTGATTGCGACGATTCTGATCCCGGTGTTGATGGGCGGGGGAATCTTTGGCGTGGCGGCGATTGCGTCGCGGAGCAAGACGACTTCGCACATTGCGGTGTTGGCGTCGACGGCGCAGCCTGCGCAGGATTTGAAGAAGGAGCTTGAGAACGGTAAAGACAGCAGTATGACTGTAGATCTTCTGCCGGCTGCGGCGTCACATGCTGCCCTCGATAAGGAGATGGAGAATAAGCAACTGGATGGGTATCTTGTGATCACGGCGGCGACGGCTGTGGGCCGGCGGCCAACGTTTGATTTCAAGCCGCGCTCGACGGCTGACATGGCGACCAGTGAAGCACTCGAGGGAGCGTTACACACGGTCCTCACGCGTGAGTCTCTACAGAGCAGAGGCCTTTCAGCGGCTGAAACGGCAGCCCTGATGGAGCCCGTGACCGTGAATATTATCGAGAAGAACGGGGAGCATGGCGACTCGAAGACTTCGTTCTATGTGGCCTACGTGCTGTTCCTGTTGATGTACATGGTGGTGCTGCTGTATGGCATGAACGTTGCGCGATCGATTATTGAAGAGAAGACGTCGCGGGTGTTCGAGGTGCTGCTGGCGACGATTACGCCGGACGAGTTGCTCACGGGCAAGATCCTTGGCGTGGGGGCGGTGGGGTTGACGCAGGTTGGGATCTGGATGATTACTGCAGGGCTTCTTGCGGCGCGGATGGGAGCGACGAGCGGCGTCTCACTGAGCGTGACGCAGGCGGTGTTCTTTGTGGTGTACTTCACGCTCGGCTATGCGCTGTACTCGGCTGTCGCGGCGGCGCTGGGAGCGATGACAAACTCAGAGCAGGAACTACAGCAGTTGAATATGTTCCTGATGATGCCTCTGTTTCTGTGCATGGGGATGCTAGTGCCGATCGTCACGAATCCTAACTCGATGCTGTCACGGATCGTCTCGCAGATCCCGTTCTGCGCGCCGCTGCTGATGGACCTGCGGATCTCAATCTCGATGCCGCAGCCGTGGGAGATCGCGCTGTCCATTGTGCTGATCCTGATTACGATCTACGCGGTGTTGTGGATTTCATCGCGCATCTACCGCGTTGGTATTCTGATGTACGGCAAGAAACCCAATCTCCCTGAGATTCTTCGCTGGTTGAAGTACAGCTAGAGCAGGATGTGCTCTGGCGCAATGGGAGCGCTGGCATGGAGATCGATCTCGACGCGACAGAGGCACCGATAGAGCCGGTTCGCTCGCAAGTGTGCGTGGTGGGTGCGGGGATTGCGGGGCTGATTCTGGCGCGGAAGCTCGCGCTCGGTGGGATTGACGTGGTGGTGCTGGAGGCCGGTGGGCACGCAATTGAGGAGCGTCAACAGCGGCTCTTTGCAGCGGCGGCGCTGAAGGGGCAGACGCATGTGGGGACCACGGAGGAGCGGTTTCGCGTCTTCGGAGGATCGTCGGTGCGGTGGGGCGGACAGGTGCTGGGGATGTCGCGCGATGCTGCGCGTGGGTGGCCGGTGGGGTGGGAGGAGCTGGTACCGTTTTCAGAAGAGGCCGAGCAGTTGCTTGAGGTGGGGGAGCTGCCGTTTGAGGCGGCAGATTTTTTTGCTGCAATCCACTCACCGCTGCCGAGGCTGCTGACGGAGTTGCAGGAGGTGGACGCGCGAGTCTCGAAGTGGATGGCGTTTCCGCGGCGAAATCTAGCGCCGACGCTGGGCAAGGAACTGCTGGACCGCGCGAGGGTGTACCTGCATGCGCAGGTGGTGGAGTTGCTGTTGGCACCTTCGCGCACGCGGATCGAGGCTGTGATCGTGCGGAATCGGGCGGGTGCGCGGATTCGTTTTGAGGCGGAGCACTTTGTGTTGGCGGCGGGAACGGTGGAGACTTCAAGGCTGCTGCTGGCTTCGCGCAGCGTTGCGTCCGAGGGTGTGGGCAATGCGAATGATCAGGTGGGGCGCAACTTTCATGACCACGTGACACTGCCCGCAGCGACGCTGAAGGGAGCTGCGCGAGCGCGCGTGGTGAGCGAGTTGCGACCATGGGTTTTCTTCAACGGTGGAGCGACAGACATGCGTGGCGGCACGCTGCACAGCGTGAAGCTGGAGGCCTCGCGCAGGCTGCGGGAGCGACTGGAGTTGAATCCGATCCTGGCGCACGTTGCGATCGTCGAGCCGGAGGGATCGGGGATTGCCGTGGTGCGCCAACTGATGAGGTCGTTGCAGAAAGGCGATCTACGCAAGGGGCTGGCGGCCCACGCGTTGCAGATTCCGGGAGCAATGCTGGAGGGTGCGCGGATGGCTCTGGGCGCGAAGCTGCAACATCGGCGGTTCATCTCGGATCGAGCGATGTTGCAACTGCAATTCAATGTGGTGCAGGATGTGCCGTCGAGGTCGCGGATTACGCTGGGGCAAGAGATGGATGCGTATGGGTTGCCGCAGGTGGTGGTGGACTGGCGTGTAACAGCGCAGGAGTTGGGAACGATGCGCAGGTACGCGGCGCATCTGAAGGCACAGTTTGAGGCGATGGAGTTGAGCGGGGTGGAATGGTCGGCGGAGATGCTCGCCGAGGATGAACCGCTGGCGGGACTCGAAGACGCGCGGCATGCGATGGGTGGGACGTGCATGGGGAGCGATCCGCGCACCAGCGTGGTGGATACGGAGATGACGGTGCACGGGGTGGAAAATCTTTCAATTGCCGGTGCATCAACGTTTCCCGATGGTGGCGCGCAGTTGCCGACGCTGACGATGATGGCGCTGTCGCTGAGGCTGGCCGAGCGGCTCATCGGGCGGCTGGCGAGTGAAATTCGCTGACGCGATGGCGCAGCAGATACACTCTTGGAAGTGCATTTGTTCACGCGCAAACAGAGATTGCTGCTCGCCATGGTGCCGCCGATGGTGGCGCTGTTGGTGCGCGTGATTGGTGTGACGCTGCGCTATCGCGATGTGAATGCGCCGGGGACACCGAATGGCGATACTCTGCCTGGTCCAACGATCTTTGCGTTTTGGCACTGCGCGCTGCTGACGTGTGCGCATCGGTTTCGAGATATGGATATTGCCATCCTGATCTCGCATTCGTTCGATGGCGAGTTGATAGCGCGGACGGTGGAACTGCTTGGATTTCGTGCGGTGCGGGGATCAAGCACGCGCGGCGGAGCGGGCGCACTGCGTGGAATGCAGCAGGCATACGCGGAGGGACATCGATGTGCCTTTACGGCGGATGGGCCGAAGGGGCCGGCACGGATAGCGAAGGCTGGACCGGTGCATCTTGCAGAGTTGACGGGGGCGGCCTGGATTGGAGCGTTTCATGGGGAGCCATCGCGTTCGTGGCAATTGAAGAGCTGGGACAGTTTTAAGATTCCGAAGCCGTTTGCAACTGTGACGTTTGGATGGCCGGCGCATGTGGCGCCGGAGCTGGAGTTGGTGCAGAGGGCGTTGGATGAGGCTGTGGCGATGTCCTCGTCGCAAAGTGCTTAGGATCGTGAGAGCGGATGCTTGTCTCGGAGTTCAACTACAACCTTCCTGAAGAATTGATTGCGCAGCGGCCACCCGAGGTGCGGGGGACGAGCCGCATGTTGACGCTCGATCGCGGCAGGGGGGCGTTTGCCGATCGGAGTTTTGGTGATCTGCCGTCGCTGTTGCAGCCGGGCGATCTTCTGGTACTGAATGATTCGCGAGTGATTCCTGCGCGGCTGTATGCGACGCGCGCCGGGTTAATGACGCAGGAGAAGTCACCGGCGCCGAGCGGGTTGGTGGAGGTGCTGCTGACCGAGCGACTGGCGGGGGCGAACGAGTGGTCTGCACTGGTGAGGCCGGCGAAGAAGGTGCAGGTTGGGGAGATGCTGCTGTTTGCTGCGCAGGGGTCGGATGAGGCCGTGTTGCGGGCCGAGGTGATCGGCGTGGGCGAGTTTGGCGAGCGGACGCTGCGGTTCGCTGCGGTCGATGATTTCCATGCGGCGCTGGAGCGGATTGGGCATCTGCCGCTGCCGCCGTATATCCATCGAGCGAAGGATGCGCCGGATCGGGCGGAGGATCGGGAGCGGTATCAGACGGTGTATTCTCGGCCGCTGGGGAGCGCAGAGGCTCGTGGGTCTTCGGCAGCACCGACGGCTGGGCTGCACTTTACGCCGGAGATCCTGGAGCAACTGCGGGTGCGTGGTGTGGAGATTGCGACGCTGACGCTGCATGTGGGACTGGGGACGTTTCAGCCGGTGCGTGCAGAGCGGACGGAGGAGATCAAGCTGCATGCGGAGAGCTATACGATTTCTGCGGAGACGGCGGCGGCGGTGAACCGCGCGCGCGTGGAGGGGCGACGGATTATCGCGGCGGGGACGACGAGTACACGCACGCTGGAACATGTGGCTCGCGAAGCAGAGCGTGCTGGGAGGCCGATAGAGACGGCGTTTGAGGCGCACTCGGGGAGTACGAGTTTATTTTTGTCGCCTGGCGCGGAGTTCAAGGTGGTAGGTGGGCTGCTGACTAATTTTCATCTGCCGGAGTCGACGCTGTTGATGCTGGTGTCGGCGTTTGCGGGACGGGAGAACGTGCTTGCCGCTTATGCCCACGCGGTCGAGCAGCGGTACAGGTTTTTTTCGTACGGCGACTGTATGCTGATTCTCTAGATGCAACGTGCAGCATCCAATCGAAAGAGACCCATGACAACACACAGCGACAAACCACCGATTTATCTGCTCGACTCCATGGCCTTTATCTTTCGGGCGTATCACGCGATGGCTCGCATGAGACCGATGACCACGCGGACGGGGATTCCGACTGCTGCGACGTATGTTTTTGTGAACATGATCAATAAGCTGCGCGCGGATTTCAAGCCCGAATATCTTGCAGCGGTGTATGACGTGGGGGCGCCGCTGCTGCGCGATGAGCTCGCAATGCAGATGAAGGGCGTGCGGAAGTTCAATATCAAGACGCAGCAGTTTGAGACGGTGGAGTATGCGGGCTACAAGGCGAATCGCGCAGAGACGCCACCGGATTTGATCCAACAGCAGCCGTATATTCGGAGGGCGCTGGAAGCGTTTCGGATTCCGATTTTGTACTACGAAGGGTTCGAGGCCGATGACGTGATTGGCACGCTGAGCTGCAGGCTGGCGGAGATGGGGCACAAGGTGTTTGTCGTGTCGTCGGACAAAGACATGATGCAGCTTGTGAATGAGAGCGTGTCAATTCTGAATCCGACGAAAGACAATCTGATTCTCGATGCGAAAGGTGTAGAGCACGTTCTCGGAGTACCACCAGAGCGCGTGATCGACGTGATGGCGCTGCGTGGGGATGCGGTCGATAATATTCCGGGTGCGCCGGGGATAGGGGATAAGGGGTCGGTGGAGTTGATTCAGCAGTTCGGCACGGTGGAGGGTGCGCTGGACCATGCGGCTGAGGTGAGAAAGAAGACGTATCGCGAATCGCTGCAGAATAATCGCGAGAATATTTTGCTTTCGAAGGAGTTGGTGACGATTCATACGTCGGTGCCGATTGAGTTTTCGCTCGACGCGATGCGAACGCGGCCGGTGGATAATGCTGCATGCCGGGCGCTGTTCACGGAGCTTGAGTTTACGACGATGCTCAAGGACCTGGCACCGGATGTGGATGCGGTGGCGACGAGCTACAACGTAAACGCGAGCCCGGAGGAGTTGACGAAGCTGTTGGCGGAGGCACGGAGTGCGGGGCATCTGGCGATTGCGCTGGCTGCGAATGCGCAGGCGAATGTGGAAGAGATTATTGCAGAAGCTGCGGATGCGGAGGTGGAAGTGGAGCCCGAGCCTGCGCAGACGATGTCGTTGTTTGGAGGGCCGGAGCCTGCGGCGATGGGAGCTGCGAAGTCGGCTGCAATGCTCCCTGATGGGAAGGTTCGGGTAGGGTTGGCGGTGACGGCGGGGTATGCGGTGGAGGTGTCGCTGGATGCGCCGGGGATGCGTGAGGCGCTGGAGGATGCCACGCTGCCGAAGCAGGTGCATGATCTGAAGGCGGTGCTGCGGGCGCTGGAACCGCATGGCGTGGAGTTGGCAGGCTCGATTACGGATGTGATGCTGGAGAGCTATCTGCTGAACCCTACGCATAGTTCGCACACGCTGGTAGATATGGCCGCGCGGACTACGAGTCTGGCGTTGAAGCATCAGCCAACAAAGGAAAATCCCAGCGATCCGAAGCGACTGGCGGAAGCGGCGGCTGCGGTGGTGCGGCTGGCGAAGACGTTGGGCGAGCAGATGGAGGAGGCCGCGGTTGCGCAGCCGAGAGAGTTACTACGCGATGAGCCGGGATTGGGTGGTGCGATTACGCCGGGGATGTTGTTCGCGGATAAAGAGCCGAAGGCCGCGAGTGCTGTGACTGCTGCGGTGAAGCGGGAAGCGTCGAGTGAGTTGAACGAGGAGTCGACGCTGGAGGATGTGTATCGGCTGCTGGATTTGCCGCTGGTGCCGGTGTTGCTGCGGATGGAGGAAGTGGGAGTTGCGGTTGATAGTGATGTGCTGCGGGAGATGAGTTCGCGGCTTGCTGTGACGATCGATGACCTGGCGGAGCGCGTGTACGCAAGCTCGGGTCATCGGTTCAATATCAATTCACCGAAGCAGTTGGGTGATGTGCTGTTCAACAGGATGGATCTGCCGAAGCCTATGAAGCATGGCAAGGGCAAGGTGATTTCTACTGCGCAGGATATCTTGGAGGACCTGGCGCAACATCATGAGGTGCCGGCGCTGGTGCTGGAGTATCGACAACTGCAGAAGCTGAAGGGTACGTATCTTGACGCGCTACCGACACTGGTGGATGCGAATGGACGGATTCATACGACGTTCAACCAGGTGGGAACAGCGACGGGAAGATTGTCGTCGACGAATCCGAATCTGCAGAATATTCCGGTGCGGACAGAGCTGGGGAAGCAGATCCGCGCGGCGTTTGTTGCAGCGCCGGGGAATCTGCTGATGTCGGCAGACTACTCGCAGGTTGAGCTGCGGCTGATGGCGCACTTCTCGCAGGACCCGCTGCTGTTGGACGCGTATCGGACAGGCAAGGACATTCATACGCTGACGGCTGCGGAGGTCTTCGGGGTGGATGCGGAGACGATGGATAAAGAGACGCGTGCGCGGGCGAAGGCGGTAAACTTCGGGATCGTCTATGGGATCAGTCCGTTTGGGCTGGCCGCGCAGTTGGGCATCGATCAGCGAACGGCAAAGGAGTATATCGAGCGGTACTTCGAGCGGTACAAAGGCGTTGCCGCGTTTATTGAGCGGACGCTGGAGAGGGTGCGGCGCGATCAGTCCGTGCGGACTGCGTTTGGACGCGTGCGGCCGATCCCGGATATTCAGTCGCGTAATCCGAATCAGCGTGGGTTTGCGGAACGGACCGCGATCAATACGCCGCTACAGGGAACGGCTGCGGACCTGATCAAGATTGCGATGCTGCGGATCGATCAGGCGATGCGCGAGCGGAAGTTGAAGTCGGCGATGACGCTGCAGGTGCATGATGAGCTGCTGTTCGATGTGGTGCCGGAAGAGGCGGAGCAGATGCAGGAGTTGGTGAAGCGGGAGATGGAATCGGCAGCGACGTTCTCGGTGCCGATTGTCGCTGAGGTTGGGTTGGGAAAGAACTGGAGAGACATCAAGTAATTCATTCTTTGAAAGGACGCCGACGCGGTGGTTACGCGCCGAGCTCGGAGCGGATGGCGTTAGCGATGGTGGTGGCGTGGTGGTGCATGGCTTCGGCGCTTTCGGCTTCGATCATGACGCGGGCCAGGGCTTCGGTGCCGGAGTAGCGGATGACGACGCGGCCGGTGGTGGCGAGGTCGGCTTCTGCGGCGGCGATGGCGGCGGCGATGGCGGGGAAGGTGTCGAGCGGAAGCTTCTCGCGGACTTTTACGTTGACGATTATTTGCGGGTAATGGGTTAGGTCGGCGATGAGTTCACCGAGTGGCTTGCCGCTGCGGTGCACGAGGTCGAGGACCAGGAGGGCGGTGAGGAGGCCGTCGCCGGTGGTGGCGATGGCGGGGAAGAGGATATGGCCGGACTGCTCGCCGCCGAGCGAGGCGCCGGAGTTGCGCATCTCTTCGAGGACGTACTTGTCGCCTACGGGGGCGCGGAGCATGCGGATGCCGGAGCGGGCGAAGGCGGCTTCGAGGCCCATGTTGGACATGGTGGTGGCGACGACGAGGTTGTTGGCGAGTTCGCCGCGGGCCTGGAGGTCGCGGGCGCAGGCGAGCATGACGGCGTCACCGTTGACGACGTTGCCGCGCTCGTCGGCGAAGAGGGCGCGGTCGGCATCGCCGTCGAAGGTGATGCCCATGGAGGCGCCGGAGACTTTAACCTGGGCGGCGACGATCTCGGGGTGGAGGGCGCCGCAGTGCTCGTTGATGTTGCGGCCGTTGGGCGAAGCGTGGGTGACCTCGACGGTGCCGTGGAGGGAGTCGAAGAGTTGCGGGGCGACGGCGCTGGCGGCTCCGTTAGCGCAGTCGAGGACGATGCGGCGGTTGTCGAGGGAGAGGTTGGGGACGGCTTCGAGGAGGAAGCGGATGTAGTCGGCGCGGTAGGCCTCGTTGACCTCGGGCAGGGTTGGGTCTTCGGGGAGCGTTGGGTTGGTGGCGAGGACGCGGGTGATCTCCTGCTCAATGCCGAGTTCGACTTCGTCGGGGAGCTTGTAGCCGTTGTGGCCGAAGATTTTGATGCCGTTGTCCTGCCAGGGATTGTGGCTGGCGGAGATGACGACGCCGGCGGAGAAGCCGTGCTTGCGGGCCAGGAAGGCGATGGCCGGGGTGGTGATAATGCCGGCGGAGGTGACGTCGGCACCGGCGGCGCGAAGACCGGCGGCGAGCGTGGCGGCGATCCAATGACAGCTCTCGCGGGTGTCCATGCCCATGACGATGCGAACGGGCTGGTGCGTTTCGCCAAGTCTGGTGGCGAGCGCGACGCCGACTGTGTAGATGGTGCGCTTGTCCAGCGGTGCTTCACCGGCGACCGCTCGTATTCCGTCCGTGCCAAACAACTTCCGCATGCTGATCCTTTGGGCGCTTTGATGTCTAACTACTGATGCTAGTGGATGAGCGCGGTAAGGGCCAGTGCCGGGTGGGGGGCTCCCCCCGGGGTACTTTTGGACTCAAAGTCTTGAGCGCAAGGGGGATGAGGCCGGACTTGTGGCAGTCCGGCTTCTCTGTCTCGCGGCAAAAGACGAAAGCCCGAGTCCTGCGCGGGCGGCGAGAGGCTTCGTGTGGCTGTCCGTTGCGCGGGGTGCCGGGCTGGATGGATTTGGGTCTACTTCTATTTTACCGATGTGGGAGGGGTAAGTATGCCAGGTTCTGTAAATATAAATCGCCAGTGTTGATAGGGGTTTTGGTGGCTTCTGGAGGTCGAGGGGGCTTGACACATCCTGAGAGGCTGCGCGGATGGAGAGGGGCTTCGCGTGGTTGCTGGCATGGTTGCGGGTGCGAGCGAGTTTCGTGCGGCGTTTGCGGCGAAGAAGTAGATGCCGGGGCGATCGGGGTGCGGGGCTATTCGGTGCTGGTGACCTTGGCGCGGAGACGGCCGTGGGCCAGATGGGCGGTGATGGCGGTGCCGGCGGGGGCTTCGGTGGCGTTGCGGAGGAGCTTGCCGTTGGGACCGTACACGAGAGCGTAACCGCGGTCGAGGACGCGCAGCGGGCTGAGCGCTTCGAGTTGCGAGGTGGCGTGGGCCAGGCGGTTGTGGGCGCTGAGGAAGGGCGTGGTGCGCGCCGATTGCAGGCGCTGCTGGAGGGATTGGAAGCGGTGCGCGTCGTTGGCCAGGCGCAGGGAGATGTGCTGGCGGCGGAGGCGCATTTCAAGCTGCGCGAGGCGCGTGCTGCGGGTGCGGAGGGTGCGGTTGAGGGATGTTTCGGCGCGGTAGGTGAGGTCGTCGAGATGCTGGGCGCGGCGCTCGAAGGTGGTGCGGGCGCGGCGGAGGATGGAGTCCGCGGTGAGGCTGGCGAGATGCTGGCGGAAGCGGAGGAGGTTGTAGCGGCTGGCGCGGGTGAGGCTGGCGTGGAGGCGGGTGAGGCGGTCGGCGATGGTGTGCTGGGCGGCGGTGAGGAGTTCGGCGGCGGCGGAGGGAGTGGGGGCGTGGAGATCGGCGGCGGCGTCGGCGATGGTGGTGTCGGTGGCGTGACCGATGCCGGTGATGACGGGGATGGAGCAGGCGGCGATGGAGCGGGCGACGATCTCGGCGTCGAAGCCGTGGAGGTCTTCCCAGGAGCCGCCGCCGCGGGCTACGAGGACGACGTCAACGCGCTCAGGATGGGTGGAAAACCAGTGGACGCCGGCGGCGACTTCGGAGGGGCAGTTGGGGCCTTGCACGGCGGCGGGATAGATGAGGATGCGGACCGAGGAGTGACGGCGGCGGCAGACCTTGACGATGTCGCGCAGCGCCGCGCCCTGCAGGCTGGTGACGACGCCGATGCAGCGGGGGAAGGGTGGCAGCGGTCGCGCGTTCTCGAAGAGGCCCTCGCGGCGGAGGCGGTCTTTGAGGGCTTGCGTGGCGGCGAGCAATGCGCCGAGGCCCGTTTGCTGCATGGTCTCGGCGACGAGCTGGAGCTGGCCGCGTGACTCATAGACGGAGAGCGAGCCGGAGATGCGGACTGCGTCGCCGTCTTTGGCGCGGAAGCGGAGCAGCGCCGCCTGACGGCGGAAGAGGACGATGGAGAGTTGAGCCTCGGCGTCCTTGAGCGTGAAGTAGCAGTGGCCGCTGGCCGCTGGCCGCCAGTTGGAGATTTCGCCTTCGACGGTGACGTGGTGGTGGGTGTGCTCGACGAGCGAGCGGACGCGCCGGACGAGTTCGCCTACGCTGAAGACGCCCTGCGCGGCGGGCGAGAGATCCTGCGCGGAGGCCTTCGCGGGCGGGGCGGGCTTTGATGCCGGTGATGCGGCCGGGGTGCGGAGGGCGCGGGATTGCTCGGCGAGGATATCGGCGGCGGTGACGTCCTGATCCTGCGTTGCGTTCTGCGGTGAGTCCGGTGCGGACGGGGAGGGTTTGGCCTCTGGCGTGAGGTCGAAGAGGGAGGGCGTCGCGCTGGGCTGGGCCGTGCGCGCGGAGGTGCGGCGCGTGCGGGTGCGGCGGAGATCGGCGAGGCTGGGGATGTCGTCAGGCATCTTGTGATGAGTGTACGACGCCTCGCCAACCTCTGAATCCAAACCTCACCAGCCGCGCCGCAATGGCCGGTTGGGCGTTGTCTGCTTCGTGCGCTTTAAGCTGTCTGGAGGAGTTCGTGGGCTTCGCGGAGGAGGATCTCGGGGCGGCAGGGTTTGCTGAGCAGCTTGAGCGGGCGCTGGGTGCGCGAGGCGTGCTGCTCGACCTTGATGACATTGCTGGCGTAGGCGGTGAGCATCAGGAGTTTGCAACTGGGCATCTCCTGCTGGAGGGTCTCGGCGAGTTGCAGGCCGTTTTCGTCGGGCATGGAGATATCGCAAAGCAGAAGTCCCGGCGTAAAGGTGCGGGCTCGTGCAAGGGCGTCGGCAGCGGAGTAGACGGCTTCGGACTCGTAGCCATTGGCTTGGAAGACAAGATTAAGTGTGTCGGCTACCAGACGGTCGTCATCGACGACTAGAACACGCTGTTTCATGAGACACCTCGGGCCCAGCTGCACTGAGGAAATCTGGTTGCTTTTGCGTGAGAGAGCGACGCCGAATACCGTACACGACGTCAGCCTTTAGCTATGATGTTAGACCCGACATACGGAAAAAAGCTAGACGCGCAATGCAAATTATTCAAGATTTATATTTTGTGGCCGAATAGCGTTAGAGTCGTTGTCATGCACACTGCTGCGGTCATCTTCGGTTGTTTGTTTCTGGCAGGGGTGCTGCTGGATGCCTTTCAGACGGTGATTCTGCCGCGGCGTCCGGTGGGACGGTTCCAGATTACGCGCGTGTTCTTCGCGGCTACCTGGTCGCCGTGGCGGTGGGTGAGCGGCCACTGGCCGGTGCGCCGCACGCGGGAGCAGATGTACAGCTTCTATGGGCCGCTGTCGCTGCTGCTGCTGTTTGTGCTGTGGGCGGCGTTGCTGGCGGCTGCGTATGCGCTGATCTACTTTGGAATGCACATGCCGTTCAACGATCCGATGCACCCGGTGACGGCGTTCGAGCGGCTGCGGAGTTGCCTGTACGTGAGCGGAACGACGCTGTTTACGCTGGGCCTCGGAGACGTGCAGCCAACAACGCATATGGCGCGGATGCTGATTGTGGTCGAGGCGGGGACGGGGCTGGGATTCGTGGCGCTGGTGATTGGCTATCTGCCAGTGCTGTACACGGCGTTCTCGACGCGCGAGATCTCCGTGGCGTTGCTGGATGCGCGCGCAGGCTCGCCCCCGACAGCCGGAGAACTGCTGTTCCGGCACAACTTCAACGGCGGCCACCATGCGCTGACGGCGCTGCTGGCGGAGTGGGAGCGGTGGTGCGCGGAGATGCTGGAGACGCATATCTCGTACCCGATTCTTTGCTACTACCGATCGCAGCACGATAACCAGAGCTGGCTGGCGGCGCTGACCGCCGTGCTCGATACGTGCGCTTTGCTGATTACGACGATCGAGGGACCGAGCACGCGGCAGGCACAGCTTACGTTTGCGATTGGACGGCATACGCTGGTGGATCTGGGCCATGTGTTTCAGCAGGAGCGCAGCGAGCAGCGGCTGCGCAGGGAGCCGCTCACGCGGCTGGGCGATGAGGAGTATGCGCGACTGTGCAGCCTGCTGGCTGAGGCAGGGTTCTCGTTGTGCGGAGACCTGGGGGCGCGGGAACGGCTGATGGCGATTCGTGCGCTGTATGAGCCACATGCGTGCGCGCTGGGAGATTATCTGCGGCTGCGGCTGCCGGCGTGGGCGCCGCCGCTGCCTGATCCGCAAAAGCGGCGGGATGGGTGGTCGACTGTCGCGGAGTTGCGGTCGCCCGGCGCGATTGCAGATCGGCTGTCGGCGCATGTGAGCGCGCAGTCTACGGCGGCGCATCTGGACGATGAGAGAGGCAGGAATTGACGGAGCGGGGGATGGAGCGGGGGATGGACCGGGGGATGGGGCGAGGACTGGTGCGGGGTTCGTGTGCGGTGGATTCGGTGCGCCATCTTTCACGCGATGGAGTTCCGATGGCAAGGTGACCTTCCACTGGACGCACAACGGCGTTCGCCGAAGCGAACGCCGTTGTGCTTGATGCGCTGCGCGGTTAGAACTTGTACTTCAGAGAGAATTGGAACTGACGCGCCGGTGAAAGAGTGCTGGTGATTTGACCGAAGGTAGAGGGCGTCGTGACCGCCGCGCCCGGAGCTGAATAGGAAGCGATGTTGCCTGCATTGAAGGCGTCCGCGCGGAACAGGATGGTCTGTTCCTTGTAGGTGCGGAATTCCTTGAACGCGGACATGTCGACGATGCGATAGCCCGGAGCGCGTTCGGTTCCGACGCGAGCCGTACCAAACGTATTGATGAGTTCAGGACCGTAGGCGCAGGTGCCGTTCGAAGCGCCGGTGCAGGGTGTAGCGGTTGGACCCGTACCAAACCAGTGTTGCAGGGTGCGGCCGGTTACGACCAGCTTCTGATACTGGTTCGGGCGGGCCGTTCCGTTGTTGGTGTTGGAGACATTCGTGCTGGTGAGCGTGATCGGAAAGCCGGAGTAGAGAATGGCATCGCCCGAGATCTTCCACCCGCCGATCGCCCAGTCGACGAACCGGTTGACGTCGGCTCCAAACTCGCGACCACGTCCGAACGGAAGCGCATAGGTGCCGACAAAGTTTAGAGCGTTGCGGGTATCGAAACCTGAGGGACCGTAGTCGCCATGCGGGTTGTATGCGTTTTGCGGATACACGCTGGCACCATCCACTCCGCCAATTCCGAAGTAGCCGGGGTTGTTGGTCATCACCTTCGACCAGGTGTAGTTCAGGGTGTATTCCAGACCATGCGATTCGCGCTGGCGAAGCTGGATCTGGAGGCCGTTGTAGTTGGAATAGCCTTCTGCGGTGGTGAGGTAGACCTGGCCGCCAGCGCCGACAAGACCGTAGTACGGACCCGTCGTTGGCTGCCCAGGCGTGGTGTACTGGTTGGCCGGAACTGGAATGACGAGGTGCTGTCCGAGTTGGCCGACGTAGCCCATCTGGAAGGTCGTCTTCGGTGCGATCAGGAACTCCGTGGTGAGGTTGAACTGCTGAATCAACGCCGGCTTGATGTTCGGATCCCAGGCGTTGTACTTGTTCGAGCCCGCTACGGAGGTTCCTACGGTGAAGCCCTGGCTGGCCTTGATGGGTGTTCCCGGGTTGGTCGCCGTTGGCGCGAGGCTGGTGTACTGGTACTGCGCGATGAAGGGTGGATTCTGGGAGAGACGCTGTGCGGCTCCCATGCCTTCAAAGTCATCGGTAATGCCGTAGCCGCCACGGACCACCATCCTGGGGTTCGCCTGCCATGTGAATGAAAGACGAGGCATGAACTCTTTATAAAAAGAGTTGTACAGCGCATTGCTTGCGCCGTTCTTGCCTGCATAGAGCAGGCAGTTCGGGCAGCTCTGCGGGTCGTTGACGTTGACGTTGACTTCCTTGTTGTTCACCTCGTAGAGCGGTTGATCGTAGCCGTAGCGAAGGCCGATGTTGGCGGTGAACGTTGGGGTGATCTTCCACTCGTCTTCAGCGAAGAAGGCCAGGCGATACTGACGTTGACCGATGCGTCCGGCAGTTCCGGCTACTCCTTGCAATTCAGAGTCGTCCAACACGAAGTCCGCATAGCCATAGCCGGTTCCATGCACGCCGTTCGCGTTCTTGGTGTACTGGCCGTTGTAGGCGAACTGACCCAGGTTGCCGTTGTTGCTGGCGTAGTAGTTGTTCTCCTGATAGCGCAGGATCTGGGCTCCGCCCTTGATGATGTGCTTGCCGCGCAGCCACGTTACCGTGTCGCCATAATCAAAGATATTGTCGATGTAATTCTGCACGATGCCTCTGGTACCCATGTTCGTTTCCACGGTGGAGAGGTTGATCTGCGTGAAGCCGGGGTACGGCTGCGAGGCAAAGGGAATGCCCACTACAGCGTCGCCGCGAGTGCCGAACTGCCCGGTGCTGTCCACGGGAATGCCCGCCAGCAGCACGACCCGCGAGTAGCCCGCGCGGAACTCATTCTGCAGATTGCTCGAGAACACGTGCACTTCGTTGATGACACCGCCCCAGTAGGGATAGTCGTCGCCGCCCGGGAAGGTGATAGGGAGCACGGGCTTGAGGGTTAGATCGTAGGAGCCGCCGTGAGTGAAGCGGGAGTTGAGGTTGTCATGCTGGTTCAGCACGTAGTCAACGCGTATATCGCCCTGGTTGTTTACGACGACGGACTTGGTCGTGTTCTGGTAGTCGCTCGAATCCGGTGACCTGGGGTTGGTGCTGGCGCGGTTTGGCAGCGGGTAGACCTCGGGATGTGCAAAGAGATATACCGCCACCGGATTATCTACTGGAATCTGATTGTTCACGTAGGGCGTGACGGTGGCTGTGCCTGCGGAGGTGTTGTAGAGCTGCACGTAGGATGTGCTGGGGATTACCTGGCCAAAATCGTTCGCCGTACCGAGGAACTCGGAGAAGTCGCCAAGGCGCATTCTGCGCGTCGGCACGGAAGCTACACCCAGTCCGGATGCGGTGTTGCGGAAGCCCTCGTAATCCATAAAGAAGAACAGCTTGTCCTTGAAGACCGGACCTCCGAAGGTGGCGCCGAACTGGTTCTGGTGGAACACGCCCTTTGGAAGATGGTTGTAGTTGTTGTTCCAGGTGTTCGCTGTCAGGCTCTGGTTTTCGTAGAAAGAGTAAAGGCTGCCATGGAATTTGTTTGTGCCGGACTTGGTGACCATGATGATCTCGCCGCCGTTCACGTTGCCGTACTCCGCCTCAGCGTTGCCGGTGATGACCCGCATCTGGCCGATGGCTTCGGGAGCGGGGTTATACGCGATGGTGTTCTGCAGCGGCTCATTGATGTCGGTGCCGTCGAAGATGTAGTTGTTCGTCTGCATGCGGTTGCCGTTGAAGGACGGCTGCGTGGAACTGGCGAACGACGTGTCGCGCTCGGTGCCCTGGCTGCTGCCCATCGAGCCATAGGTCGGGTCTACAGCGCCGGGGACAAACATTGTGGCCGCAGAAAAATTCTGACCACTCAGCGGCATGCTCTCCAGCGTGTTTGATGTAATGGTCGTTCCCAGCGCCGCGCTCTCGGTTTGAAGAATGGATCCGGAGTCCGCCGCAACATCAACGGTCGTGGTGACTTCTCCGACTTCGAGTTTCAGATCGATCCTTGCAATCTGGTCGATCTCCAGTGAAAACGGACGATTAGCCGTAATTTTGAAGCCTGTCTTCTTGGCCGAAACAATGTAGGCGCCGATGGGGAGGGTCTGGATGTTGTAGGTGCCGCTGGCATCCGACTCCGTGGTTGTAACAACGCCGGTGCTAATGTTGCGCGCGGATATCTGTGCCTCAGGGATGGCTGCGCCGGTCTGATCCATCACGCTGCCGCGGATAGAGCCTGTTACGGTTTGCGCCCATGTGGCCGCGCAGACAGAAATCACCACCAGCGCCACGACTGCCAATCGAAATGCGATCCGACGTAATTGCAAATGCATACCTTGCCTCCTTGAGCCACTGACGCAGAATTCTGAGCCATGCAGCAACCATGGCGCTCCCCAGACTCGACCATCGCTTCGCAGTCCGTCGGTCCGTTTGGAGATCACGAAACATCTACGAACGAAGCAGCTTGTGAATTGTTTGTTTCATGCGGATCAAATTTTTCAGAATATGGGAGACGGTATTGAAACATGAACGAATTGTCAAGTAGTTTCGCGGATAAGCTCGCAGGATCGCCGGCATACGTCGACTGCTTAAGGTCAAAGCGGGCACAAATGAACATCTATCAGCGCAATATCCTGAGTTGTTCAAGCCCGCTCTGGCTGCTCTTCTGCGCGCTTTGATGTGTCACTTTTTGGCTCGGATGTCGAATTTTCTTTCCAAGTGCAACAAATGTTTCCTTCCATCTCGGATCTTTTCGGTTAGCATAGCTCCAATGTTTCAGGGCTCCTGTCGCTGATGCCGTCCCCTGGATCGTGCGTAGGTCGCAGCGGTTGCGGCTCTACGGCAAGTTCTTCTCCTGTGTTCCATGGAGCCGATGTTCCGTGGGATATTCATCTGCATGTCACGTCGTTTCGCGAGGTGGGTCAGCCTATGTCAGCCAGCAAAGATCTAAGAGGTGCGGGACTGCGCTCCGTCCCGGAACTTCGTCTGAACGAGCTAAGCGAAAAGCGCCAGCACATCATCCGTCCGGTTTTGGAGAGCCCCCGCGAGTTCGTGTTGCTGAATGTGCGCGACATGGCGACGCGACTGGGTACCGCACCGGCGACCATCGTGCGCATCGTCCAGAGCCTGGGTTTCGGCAGCTACAAGGCGTTCCAGCACTATCTCCACGATCTCTCGGTCACCAGCGCAACGATTCTGGACAGCATGCAATCGGTTGGCAACACCAAGACCCCGAAGATCCTGAAGGGATCGCGCAAGCAGATTCAGGAGAACCTGCAGTTCGTGATGGATCACATCGATCTCCACCAGGTGCTGAACATCGCCATACGAATCCATGAGGCGAAGCGTGTCCTGCTGCTTGGCGGCGACATGGCCTCGTGCCTGGTGGAGTACATGGAATACCATCTCACCATCGCGGGGCTGCCGGTGGTGGCCGCAGTGAACCCTGGTCGAGCCTCGCATCTGGTGCGTTCTGTCGATGAAGAGGACGTTGTCATCGGGGTCAGCTTCCGCCGCGGACTGCGGATGACCATTGAGGGCATTCAGAAGGGCCGCGAGAAGGGAGCGTACTGCATCGGAATCACCGACTCGGTGCTCTCGCCCATGGCGCGGTTCTCGAATGAGCTTGTGATCGTCCCCATCAACAGTCTGTCGTTCGCCGCCAGTTACGTGGCGCCGATCGCACTGATCGACCTGATCACCACCGCGGTGGGCAACCTGCGTCGCAAGCAGGTTGTGGATAGGCTGAAAGATGCCGACCAGGAGCAGAAGCACGGTTATCGCTGGTATCAGGCTGAATCCTAGCTACGCAGCAGGCGGCCGGAGATCGAAAAATTGGAAATAACACCCTGGACCTTCTATTCTGAAGAGGCTCACCGAACATCGCCGGGACCAAGAATAACGCCGGGATAAACTCGCAGCCCAACTTTCTTCAACGCGAAGACCAAAGGATGTATTCCAAGTTCATGGCGAAAACATTGTCGTTCACGGGATTTGTTTTGAAGAATCTGAAGCGTCGGTGGTTGAGGACTCTGCTCACGCTGGCCGGAATCGGAACGGCGGTGGGCGCGTTTGTGGGCCTGGTCGGATTTTCGAGTGCGTTCGAGCAGCAGTGGTTGCGTATTTACTCCAGCAGCGGCACGGACATTGCCGTGATTCGTGGGACGTTCCTGAATACGTCGCTGGACGAATCGACGACGGTAAAGCTCAAGGCGTTACCCGATGTGGCGCAGGCTTCGCCGACGATTTTTAATCTGATGGACCTGACTCCGGACGTGAATGCGCTGGTCTATGGATGGAAGGCCGATGCATTTCAGTTTCGTTCGCTGCAGATTCTTAATGGGCAGAGATTTCGCGACGGGCACGCTGAAGTCATGCTCGGCGATCTGCTCGCGCAGGATCTGAAGAAAGCACCCGGCGACATGCTTGAAATTCAGGGCAAGCCATTCACGGTTACGGCCATCTATCACGGTGCTTCAACGCTGGAGGCGGCTGCGGTGATCATGCCGCTGGATCAGTTGCAAAATTTGAGCAGCTTGCAGGGCAAAGTTTCGACGATTGATGTCCGGCTGCGACCAGCGCCTCGCGGAGAGACGCCGGAGCAATACATGAGGCACGCGCAGGCTGAGATTGAATCGGCTCTGCCGGGACTGCGCGCTGTGCCGGCGGCGGAACGCGCGAGCGACAATCAGTTTGTGAAGCTGGCCCACGCTTCGGCCTGGGGTACCTCGTCGCTCGCCATCCTGATCGGGATACTGGGAATTGCGAACACCATGGCCATGTCGGTCTTCGAGCGCACGCGGGAGATCGGCATCCTGCGCGCCATTGGCTGGAACCGCTGGCTGGTGCTAGCACATATTGAGATTGAAGCCGTCATCCTGGGCCTGGGCGGGGGATTGTTCGGTATCGCTTTGGGATGGTGTGCGTTGCAGGTGCTGGCATCTTTGCCACAAACCGCTAGTTTCGTTTCGGGGTCACTGCACTGGCAAATTCTTGCCGAGGCGCTCGGAATCGCGGTGGTTGCCGGGCTGATCGCCGGTGCGCTTCCGGCGTGGCGCGCAGGCCAACTCTCGCCGGTGGATGCGCTGAGGCACGATTAGAGCAGCTCGGACAGCAGCCGCTCGCCCTCTGCAGCGGGAAGCGGGACACCTGATACCGTAGCAGTTATTACTGGCGCCGTCGGTCAATGAATTCCTGAGAGGGCAATGGCAAAGTTCGGGGTATTTTGTTTTCCGGGAAGCGGTCATCTCAATCCGATGGTCGCGCTGGCTCATTGCTTGCAACGGAGAGGCCACGAGGTGGTGATCTTCGGGATCGCGGATACCGAGGCAGGCGTGCGTGCCGCGGGTATCGAGTTTCATCGGATTGGCGCGGAAGACTATCCGCCCGGCACACTCAAGAAGCTGGATGAGCAACTGGCGCGGTTGAAGGGGATCGCGGCCCTTCGATTCACGTTGGAGCGGGTGAGGCATTCGACGAGCATGATCCTGCGCGATGGGCCCGAGGCGGTGCGAGCAGCCAACGTTGGCGCGCTGCTGGTCGACGAGGCGGAGTTTGCCGGAAACGTGGCAGACCATTTGGGCCTGCCCTGGATCTCGATCGCCTTGTTTCCTCCGCTGCTCCCCGACGACCGGTTTCCGCCGTTCTGGCTGGGCTGGGCGGCGGGACAGGATTGGCTGAGCCGTTTGCGAAACCGCATTGCGATGCAGGTGCTGTTGTGGATCGCAACCCCGATCTTCAGCGTAGTGAACCAGCAGCGCAGCGCGTGGGGATTGAAGCCCTTCAAGCGTCCCGAGGACCAGCTATCGCCCCTGGTGCAGATTGCTCAGTTGCCGGAAGCACTGGAGTTCGACATTCGCGGCGAGAGGCCAGCCGGGCTGCACTACACCGGGCCATTCTTACGAGCTGAACATCGTCCTGCTGTCGACTTTCCGTGGGACCGGCTCGACGAACGCCGGCTCATTTATGCATCGCTGGGCACGCTTCAGAATGGCTCGGAGGCCATCTTCAAAACGATTGCGGAGGCGTGTGCCGGACTCGACGCACAACTCGTCCTCTCGATGGGTGGCGGACTAGATCCGGCAAGGCTGGGAACGCTGGCCGGCGATCCGCTGGTGGTGCGCTTTGCTCCCCAGCTTGACCTGCTGAAGCGGGCCGCGCTGGTCATCACGCATGGCGGCCTGAACACGGTCCTCGAGTCGCTGTCCGAGGGCGTGCCGATGGTGGTCGTGCCTCTCGCCAACGACCAGCCCGGCGTGGCGGCGAGGCTCAAGGCACGCGGAGCCTGTGTGGTGGTCTCCCCACACTGGCTAAACGCGGCGCGGCTGCGCAAGGCAGTCACCCTCGTGCTTGAAGATGCTACATACCGTGAAGCGGCTCAGAGGTTGCAGCGAGCGATCCAGCAGTTGGACGGGCCAGGACGTGGTGCAGAGCTCATCGAACAGGCGCTGAAACTTCATTCAACTTAGACCGTGGCCTGATGTGCCTCGTTCGTGATGAGCTTGGCCGCAGTCAGGTATCACTGACTGCGGCGCATGTCGTCGGTTAAGAGAATGGCCTCCGCTACCTCGCGCATAGCCTTGCGGCGTTGCCGGCTTTCGCGCTGCATGCGGCGATACGCCTCTTCTTCTGTCAACTGGAAATCGCGTTGCAGAACGCTCTTGGCGCGGTCAAGAAGTTTGCGTGTCTCGAGCCGGTCAGAGAGTTGCAGGTTCTCGGTTTCGAGACGCGCACGCTCGAGTTCTGCGCCAACCAGAAAGCCGATGGTTGAGAGCAATCGCACTTCGACCGCGGTGTGCTGATAAGGCAGGCGGTGCTGCATCGTGATGACGCCAACGACATGTCCAGCGCACAGTACAGGCGTGCACAGAATCGCTTCGAAGCGATCCTCAGGAAGGCTGATGAAGGCGCTGAAACGCGGATCATCCGAGGCCCTGGAGTCAATCGCGACTGGCTCGCGATGTTGCGCTACCCATCCCGTGATGCCCTGGCCGAGCTTCAGCCCAAGATGGTCTACGAGATCTGCATGCGGATTCTTCGAGGCACGCAAGACCAGCTTCTCGTCCTGCAGTACGTACACAAAACATGAGTCACAGGGAATCATCATCGTGACAAAGTCCAGCACGCGTTTGAGTACTTCATGGAAGGGGTCGGCTTTGGCGATGCGGCTGCTCAGCTCGTGAAGAAATTCCATGGGCAGCAGGCCGTCGCGGAACCCGGCCATCGTCGAGGTTGATTCCGCGATGCGACGCACGCCTGGCTTTGGCACGGAGCCCTCTGGTGCAGCGGATGCCTGCGCGGGAACGAGGCCTGCTACGGCATGGTCTCGTTTGGTCTTGAGGAGCTTGCCTGCGTACTGCGCTGCTTCGTTCACGAGGAAGCCCATCTTCGGCCGCGATGGCTCGAAGTCTGGAATGACGCCGTAGTGAGTGAGTTCCTCGGTCGTGTTGGGGCCGATCGAGAGAACGACCATGGAGGCCAGGCCGGCTCGCAACTGTTCGACCATGCCAATCTGCTCGGCCACCTGAAAGAGGTGGATGACCTGTACCGCTGTCATGAAGAGCACGACGTCTACAAAGCCTGTCGTAATGCCCAACACGCACTCGCGCAACGGCTGCAGGTCCTCCGGGAGCGCCCACTGATACACCGGCACTTTGGTCACCGAAAGACACTCTTCGCTTAGCGCCGAGATGAGCTCCGGGTTGGAGGCGCCGTACTCCTGCAGTGCGACGCGCATCGTTGCAATCGACGGCCCGAAGACATCCTTCAGAAGCCCCAGCACCTCGCGCCACGTATTGGGATCGTTGCTGGTCGCCAGCACCGGAATCTTCAAATCGCGCAGCACCTGTTCAGGCTTGGGGCCGCGTGCCACAATGCGAACCTTGCACAGCGCATCGATCACGATGGCAGGATCGTATTTCGTCGCGGCAATGTCCATCAACGCCCGCACACCCACGCCGGTCATGAAGATCACAAGATCGAACTTGTCTTCGAGCAGGTCATGGACAAAGTCGAGCGCGGCCGTCTGCGTCTCGAGCGCAACCTCGCGCATCGAAGGCACGACGAAGGGCTCGCCCCGGTAGGTGCGGATCAGCTTCTCAACTTCCTTTGCACGACGGCTCTCAAGAGCGAGCACCCTGAGACCGTCAAAGCTGGCATGTGCCATGCGTCCTCGGGTTCTACAAAACGTGTAGATATCGCAGTCGGTACACTGCGAAGGGATTAAGGAGATCGCCCTCCAATGGCAGGGGCATGCGGTCAGATGCCTCGACCGAATCGTATTACTGCAAAGAATACACGCTGTCGCTCCGCCTTCAAAGCCGCCGGCATCCGATCGGAGTACACGGCAGCCCTTTGCTGTTTCTTACTCCTTCATTGGACGCTGCGGGCGGCCCCATTTGTATGTCATCTCGAGATAGCCATACTGTGACGATCGCCCAACCGGATAGATGGCTGCGATGACGCTCTTGCCCCATGCGTGCGCGTAATATGCCGTCAGGGATATTCTCTTCGACACCTCGTAGTCCGCCGACAAATCAAACACCGAAGAGAAGCTGGCGTGCAGATTGGCGGGCCGCCCGACGAAGCCGAAGACCTTGTTGTCGTATGCGCCGCCGCCCTGATACCAAAAATCCTGGTTCGACGTCAGTTGCAGAAAATGCATGTCCGACCGCATCGCCAGATGCTTCGTTGGCATGTCCATCAACTGCACAAACTGGTCCTTGCTGTTCATCATGTTATAGAACGGAAAGCGCGCATAGATGCGCGGCGTCGGCAACACCTGGAAGAACGTTGTGTGCTGATTGTCCGTGGGATTGTTATCGCCCGTGCTGCGGAGGAACCCTGCCCGCAGCCACGGCGCGGTGCGAAGCTGGGTCGCATGGTAGCCCCCTTCCACGGCGATTGCTCCCGCACGATGATTGAGCAAGCCCCAATTGCCGTTTTGCAGCACGCCCCAGCCCAGCAGATCGAACTTGCCTGCTCCTGCCGGAATTGATGTCAGGAAGTCTGCACCATAGCTGCCCAGCCGGATATTCTTATGGTCCGCGGCACGCACGGCGAGCGCTCGGTTGTCCGTCTTCGTAAGCCCGGTGCGTCCATCGTGATAGCCCATCGCGAATACGCGCCACAGAAAGTGGTTGCTGAAGTCATATTTGCTATACGCAAGATACTGCATATCGACGTTCAGTTCCGGGTTCGTATTCATGTTGAAGACGCCCTGGTCTGCACGCGCGGCCATCGCCGTCAGGTTCCATGTCTTGCCGTCATAGTGACCATCCACGCCGTCAAAACTCCGCTGGGCATTGGAGAAGCCAAAGTTTCCGACAAGCCGCTGTGCCATGCGGTTTGCCTGTAGAAATTGCAGGTCAGGATTTTTGGGCGTTGTCTCCTGGCCCTCGAAAAATTCAAAACGCCCGACGCGCAGGGCCCAGTCCGGAGTGCTCCCGTGAAAACGAATGAAACCCTGTTTGAACCCAGCCGCCGCAGCTTCGGTCTGGTTGTTGTTTGAAGCGTAATATGTTCCGCCCAGTCCCAGTTGACCTTGCGCCGCAACCGGCGAGACAGCGTCGCTCGGAAGAAACAACTCCGATGGTTGCGTAAGCTCAAGCTCCCAGTCGTAGGACTTCCGCTTCTGCGCGATGCCGGCTCTCAACAACGATTCGAGATACGCATAGGTCGCTGCGTCGGGCGTTGCGGTGAACCACTGAAATACATTCAGTCGCGTGCGGTCGTACACGGTGATGCTTACAGGCGATGTCGAGTGCTGCGCGGGCGTTTGAGCCGCGCTGGACAAGCATATGAGAGTAGTAACGCAGAGCACTGCGAATCGGTTCAATAGAATTCACCTCGGAAGGGCAGGATGCTCGCACAACGTCGCGAGGAGTTGTCGGGGCACACGTGGCAAACAGGTTGAATCAGCCACAGGAGATTGCATTCATTGTGGGGCGGGTGCTGCATCCAGACTGCTTCAGGGCAGCCGTTCTGCTCAACGCGCAAGCTATTGGCTTGCTGGAATCGCCTGGTTTACGTGGCTCCTGGGAGAGGACCAGTCGAAAGATTCCATCATGCGCGCGAGTCACGTCGGGGTGTCGCGCGGCGCAGCAGAGGATTAAGTGAGATATAGCATGGCCTTCAACGCAGTGCAAATTTCACGTCATTGCGCGAAGATATTTTGCGCTGCCGGATGGGGAAGGAAAACTCTTCTTGCAGTTACGCAGGACCTGCGCTAACATCCGTATAACTGCTGGCCTGCTTCGTTCGCAGAAGTGCCGTCGGTAGCCGGACGAGCCCCCTGTCGCGCCTGTCCCCTAAGATCGAATCCCTTACAACTTCAGTCTCCGTGATGAGCTGTGCATTCACCGCACTCTGTGCCGTTCGAGTCCAGATTCTCCTTGCCTGAAGATCCTTTCATTCTTGAATTGAGTCTCCTGAAACTCCGCACGGCTCAGCCGTCCTCTCTCTCGACCCAGCTTTGCCGGAGTTCTGACGTATGTCCACCGTCTTCATCGACAACTCGGCGTTCACCGCAACGCAGCAGCAGTACTTGCAAGGCTTCTTTGCGGGCCTACAGCAGCGCAGCCTCGTCCCGTTCGCAGGCCATCTCACTGACGGCCGCATCACGAATGATCCCTCCACCAGCGCAACCAACCTCGCAACTGAGCAGCCAGAACCGCTCTACTTCGGCACGCCGCTCAGCGAACTTTGCCGCGAAGAGATGTGGAAATACGAACAGAATGGCCTCGACATATGGGACAAACTACTGGCCCATGCCAGCGAAGATCGCGCGCCTGAGCCCGCCGACATCTTCCGCTTCAAGTTCCATGGTCTCTTCTATGTAGCTCCTGCGCAGGACTCCTTCATGCTGCGTCTGCGTGCACCCGGAGGCGTCCTCACGTCTGCGCAGATGCGCGGCCTGGCCGACATGGCCGAAGACTGGGGCGCTGGCCGCTGCGATCTCACCACACGCGCCAACCTGCAAATCCGCGAATTCCAGCCACGCCACATCATCCAGGTGCTCAATAAAATCGAGTCGCTTGCCATGACCTCGCGCGGCTCTGGCGCAGACAACATCCGCAACATCACCGCCTCGCCACTCTCCGGTCTCGACCCCACGGAGTTGCTCGATGTCCAACCGCTGGCCTCTGCCCTCCAGCACTACATCTCAAACTGCCGCGACCTCTTCGGCCTTCCCCGCAAGTTCAATGTAGCCTTCGACAACGGCGGCGCCATCTCCGTAGTCGCCGACACCAACGATATCGGCTTCGTCGCTGTCGAGGTAAGCGAGGGCAAGGACGTTCCGCCCGGCATATACTTCCGCGTGCTGCTCTGCGGCATCACCGGCCACCGCCAGTTTGCCACCGACTGCGGCCTGCTCCTCCGCCTTGACCAGACCGTAGCCGTAGCCGTTGCGATGATCCGTGTCTTCGCAGCCAATGGCGACCGCACCGACCGTAAGAAGGCACGTCTGAAATACCTGATCGACAAGTGGGGCATCGCGAAGTTTCTCGAAGAAACAGAGAAGCTGCTCGCATTTCCTCTCATGTATCTTTCGGTCGAGCAATGCCAACCCCGCCGCGCCATCGACCGCGCCGGCCACATCGGCGTCCATCCGCAGTCCCAGCCTGGACTCGTCTCGATCGGCGTCGTTGTTCCCGTTGGCCGCCTTCCTGCCGCGCAGATGCGCGCCCTCGCACGCATCGCAGAGGAACTTGGCAGCGGTGAACTGCGCCTCACCGTATGGCAGAACATCATCGTTCCCAACGTCCCCATCGACAAGGTCGAAGCTGTGCAGCAGTCCCTTCACGATGCGGGCCTCAACTTCACCGCTGGTCCGGTGCTCCGCGGCACCGTCGCATGCACTGGTAATCAGGGCTGCCGGTTTGCCGCCAGTGACACCAAGACCCACGCTGTCGCGCTCGCAGACTCACTGGATAAGCACTTCAACATCATGCAGCCCATCAACCTTCATGTCACCGGCTGCCACCACTCCTGCGCCCAACACTACATCGGAGACATTGGATTGATGGGCATCAAGGTCGCAGGCGAAGAAGGCTATCAAGTGCTGCTCGGCGGAGGTGCCGACGCAGACCAGGGACTCGCTCGTGAGCTTATTCCGGCGATCAAATTCTCTGAACTCACGCCCGTGCTCCACCGCCTCTTCGACGCCTACGTCAGCCAGCGCGCCGATGACGAATCCTTCCTTCAGTTCACCCGCCGCCGCAGCATCGGCCAACTGCGCACGCTCTGCGCCACGGAGTCCGCGCGATGAATACTACCATCCCCTTCATCCCCGATAACGCACCCTTCACGCCGGAGCAACGCGCTTGGCTCAACGGCTTTCTAGCCGGAATCTATTCAACCGCTGAAGCGCCAACGCCGAAGGCCACAACCCCATCCCTCAATATCGCCGTGCTCTTCGCCACGCAGAGCGGCACCAGCGAGCGTCTTGCAAAGAAGCTCGTCAAGGAACTGAAGCAGCAGGGACACGTGCCCGAACTAGCTTCGCTCGACACCTACACCACGGCGTCTCTCGCCGAGCAGACGCACGCTCTAGTGCTTGCCAGCACGTATGGCGAAGGCGATCCGCCCGACGGCGCGCAAGCCTTCGCCGAGTCCCTCCACCTTCTCTCAGCTCCGCGCCTCGACAACCTGCGCTACGCCGTCTTCGCGCTCGGCGACACCAGCTATGAGCATTTCTGTAAGTTCGGCGCAGACCTCGACGCCCGCTTTTACGCACTCGGTGGCACCCGCCTCTGCGATCGCGTCGACTCCGGCGTCGATGTAGATGAGCCGTTTGAGCAATGGAAGTACTCCGTGTTCGCCAGCCTCTCCGCCACGCCGGTTGCCTCTTCATCCGCGCCCGCAGCGTCTGCCGCAGTGCCTCCAGCAAAACCTCACACGCACACGCGCGACAATCCCTATCTCGCTGAAGTCATCGACAAGCGTCCGCTCACGCATGAAGTTTCCAGCAAGCTCACCATGCACGTCGGCATCTCGCTGGCTGGCTCAGAGGTGCACTATGAAGCCGGCGACGCGTGCGGAATCATTGCGCAGAACGATCCCGCTGTCGTCGAGGAAATTCTTACGCGTACGCACTTCTCGCCCGACGATATTGTCACGCTGCCCAGGCTCGGCGAAACCACGCTGCGCGAGGCCCTCACGCATCACCTCGAGCCCTCGCGCCTCACCCGCAAGACCGTACAGGCCTACGCCGCGCTCGGCGATTGCTGCAAGCTCGAGCATCTTCTCTCCGCCGAAGCACACAAAGAGCTTGACGCCTACATCTATGGCCGCGGCCTCATCGATCTCATCGAAGAGTGCCCCGGCCTGCTCATGTCGCCCGCGCAGCTTGTCCATATTCTTCCCAAGCTGTCCACGCGCCTCTACTCCATCTCATCCAGCCCCTCATTTCACCGCAGCGAGATCCACACCACCATCGCCGTTGTGCGCTACCGCTCGCACAATCGTGACCGCGGCGGCGTCTGCTCCACCATGCTCAGCGACCGCACGCCGCTTGGAACTCGCGTGCCCATCTACATTCAACCCAACAGAAAATTCCGCCTCCCTGCTGATCCCACCGCGCCGGTTATTATGATCGGCCCCGGCACCGGCATTGCTCCCTTCCGCTCCTTTCTGCATGAGCGCCGCGCGCTAGGCGCCACCGGCCGCAACTGGCTTTTCTTCGGCGAGCGCAGCGCCCGCACCGACTTTCTCTATCGCGACGAACTCGATGCTATGCGCCATGATGGGCATCTCACCCGCCTTGACACGGCCTTCTCCCGCGATCAGGAGCACAAGATTTACGTGCAGGACCGCATGATCGAGTTTGGAGCAGAGTTCTGGAGATGGCTCAACGAGGGAGCATCCGTCTACGTCTGCGGTGACGCCTCACGCATGGCCCGGGATGTCGACGCAGCTCTCCATCGGCTCATCGAAGAGCATGGTCAAAAAGATGCCGAAGCAGCTCAAGAGTTTGTGCAGGAACTGCAGGAACAGAACCGCTATCACCGTGACGTCTACTAGAAACCACCGCACCCTTACAAGGATCCGTGTTGCCTCTCCCACTCCACGACCGCGCCATCGACGGAAGCAGCTTCGATCTCGTACGCCTTTCGCTGCTTGAGTCTGGAGCACCGGCACGGGTTGTCGATGCGCTGATTCCTGAGCGCGCTCTCGAGCCCGGCGAGCAGTATCGTTTTCACTTTGACATGACCAAGTGCATCGGCTGCCGCTCCTGTGAGATTGCCTGCAACGAGCAGAACGGCAATCCTTATGACATCAACTGGCGTCGCGTCGGCGAACTCGAAGGCGGGGCATATCCTGATACCCTGCGCCACTATCTTTCGATGGGATGCAATCACTGCCTCGATGCCGATTGCGTGAAAGGCTGCCCAGTCGAGGCTTACATCAAGGACCCCATCACGGGCATCGTAGTTCATTCCGCCGACGCCTGTATCGGTTGCCAGTACTGTGTCTGGAATTGTCCCTACTCCGTGCCCCAGTTCAACGCCGAGCGCGGTGTCGTGGGCAAGTGCGACATGTGCAAGGGCCGCCTCGCCGAAGGCCTCGAGCCCGCCTGCGTCAACGCGTGCCCCGAGCACGCCATCGAAATCGAGATTGTCAGCAAGGCCGCATGGAAGGCTGACTTCACTGCTGCCGACTCACCTGGCATGCCCGCTGCACGGCACACCATCTCCACCACGCGCATCACGCTTCCGCCGGCCGTCGCCGGCGGCGAACTCGAGCGCGTTGACAGCGGTCAGATCCGTGCCGAGCATCCGCACTGGTCGCTGGTCTTCATGACCACCATGGTGCAGGCAGCCGTGGGCGCGCTGGTCGTCATGTTGCTGGTCCACGCCACCGACACCGTAAGCCTCACGCTTCTCGCCCTCGTCACGGCGGTCGCGCTCAACATCTCCGTCTTCCACCTTGGCCGCCCTGCCTACGCATGGCGCGCGCTCAAAATGTGGCGTCGCTCGTGGCTTAGCCGCGAGGTTCTACTCTTCGGCCTCTTCTTCCTCAGCATCGGCATCTGCACGGCCGCCTCGTGGGCACAAACTCTCGACCTCTTCCATGGCATCCACGTTGTTCTCCTATCCGGCTGGACCGCCAGCATCTTCGGAGTCCTCGGCACCATCGCCAGCGCTTATATCTATCTGGTACCCGCTCGCCCCTCGTGGAACATGATCCACACGCCGCTGGATTTTCTGCTCTCCGCGTCACTGATGGGCGTCATCCTCGCGCCCGTTCTGGATGAGGCAGCAGCACGTCTCGAACACCTCGCTCCACGCGACTTTGCGCACACTCCGATTCACTACTCCACGTGGCCGGTAGTTGTGATCTCGGCGCTGTGGCTTATCAATCAGATCATTCGCTTGCTTCGACTGCGCGGCTCCTCACTCTTTGAGAGCCGCGCTTCCTTCGCACTCATGCGCGGTCCGCTCCTGCGCCCTGCGGTGATCTCATCCTTCGCGTTCGTTCTACTCTCCTCGGTGGTCATCCTCACCGGTGTGTGGACTCTCGGACTTGCCTGTGCGTTCATCGCAATCCTCAGCGCGCGTTATCTCTTCTTCGTCTCGGTAGTCCCGCTCAGCATGGGACTCAGCTTCCTTCGCCAGAGGCACGCATGAATCTAGCCGCTAAAACTCGCAGCATCCTCGTCCGCGCCAAGCGCTTCCTTGGTATCGACACTCTCCGCACCAAGTATGCCTACGCAAACGATCCCCGCTTCGGCCACATCTCCGAATCGCGCGTCGCCGACTCGTGGGTCAAGACCACGTGCGGCTACTGCTCGGTTGGCTGCGGCATGTTGATCGGCGTCAAGGACGGCAAGGCCGTAGCCGCACGCGGCAATCCCGATCACCCTGTCAACCGCGGCAAGCTCTGCCCCAAAGGCCTCAGCGAACACCACATGCTCACTGCGCCCGGCCGCGCCACTACGCCTCTGCTGCGCAAAGACGGAGTCCTCACTCCTGTCTCGTGGGAAGAAGCCATCACAACGATGGTCACGCGCATCACCTCCATCCAGGCGCGTCACGGACGTGGAGCCCTTGGCGTCGTTGGAACCGGCCAGCTCCTCACGGAAGAAACGTACACTCTCGGCAAGCTGGTGCAACTCGGTTTCGGCACCTCCAACAATGATGGCAACACGACACTCTGTATGGCGAGCGCCGTCTCCGGCTACAAGCTCTCGTTCGGCAGTGATGGCCCTCCCGGCTCCTATGAAGATATCGAAACCGCTGACGTCATTTTGCTCATTGGTGCCAACATCGCAGACAACCATCCCATCCTCTGCGAGCGCCTGCAACGCAACGGGCGCTTCGCTCAGCACCGTACCCTCATCGTCGCCGACCCGCGCGTCACCAAGACTGCCATGATGGCCGACATCCATCTGCCCGTAAAGCCGCGCTCCGATATCGCTTTGCTCAATGGCATCGCCCACATCCTTATCCGCGACGGCCTCATCGACCGCGCCTATATCGACGCCCACACTGAAGGCTTCGCCGAGTTCGCCGCCTTCGTCGCCACCTTCACACCCGAGCACACCTCGCGCATCACCGGCCTTGGCGTCGATCGTATCGAGCACGTCGCTCATCTCTACGGCAATGCCAAGGCCGCCTTCATTGGCTGGACGATGGGTGTCAACCACTCGACCCAGGGCGCCGTCACCGTCACCGCCATCAACAATCTCGCGCTCATCACGGGCAACATCGGCCGTACCGGCGCCTCGCCCTTTTCTATCACCGGCCAGTGCAACGCCATGGGCACGCGAGAGACCGGCTTCACCGCCTCGCTGCCCGGCTACCGCAAGTTCGAAAACGCGGAGGATCGCCAGGCACTCGCCGACATCTGGAATATCGATGTCGGCCGCATTCCCACCCAGCGCGGCAAAGCCTATCCCGACATCATCGAAGCCGCTGTCACTGGTAGCATCAAGGCGCTCTGGTTCGTCGCCACCAATCCCGCCGTCTCCTTTCCTAACTACGACCTTCTCGAATTCGCCTTCAAGAATCTCGAGTTTCTCGTTGTGCAGGACGGATTTCATCCCACTCCTACCACCGCGCTCGCCGACCTCGTTCTCCCCGCTGCGATCTGGGGAGAGAAGGAAGGGACCTACACCAACTCCGAGCGCCGCATCAGCAAGGTGAACAAGGTTGTTGTACCTCCAGGCGAAGCGCGCGCGGACTTTGATATCTTTCTCTCCATCGCAGAGGCGCTCGGCCTGCGCGAAGAGCTATATCCCGGCTGGACCACCACTCGTGACGCGTACAAGGAGTGGCAGCGCGTCTCCTCTGGCCGCGCATGCGACTACAGTTCCATCTCCTGGGAGCAGGTGGAGCGCGAAGGCGGTGTCCAGTGGGGCGGCGATCGCCTCTACACCGATGGCCGCTTCGCCTTCGACAACGGCCGCGCCCGCCTCCACGCCGTCCCCTGCGAACCCTTCGCCGAGCAGCCCGACAAGGAGTACAACTTCATCCTCAACACCGGCCGCACCGTCGAGCACTGGCACACCCGCACCAAGACCGGAGCCATCGCCATGCTCAACGGCATGGTCCCCAACGCGTGGCTGGAGATGAATCCCATCGATGCCGCACAGCTCAAGCTCCGTTCCCACGACCGCGTCACCGTCATCTCACGTCGCAACCGCGTGGCGCAGGTTGAACTGCGCATCACTGGAATTGTTGCTCCCGGCCAGGTCTTTATGCCTTTCCACTTTCCCGAGGCCAACTCCAACCTCGTCACGCTCGGCGCGTTCGATCCCATCTCGCGCGAGCCCAACTTCAAACAGTGTGCCGTTCGCGTAGAGAAGTCCGTCTCACCCTGAACCAGAATGCTCCTCCGGGAACCGCGCCCGGGCTCTGACATCTTCCAGGCAACCACGACGTTGCTGTCCACGCCGAAGTGCATCTCTCCTTCACTCCGGTCCACCCCCAATCATCGATCGCACCACGCCTCGCGCGTGGGAGGGAATACGACTATGAAGACGCATAAAGTGGAACAGCTCATCATCGCAACCTTCGGATTTTTCTGGTGCTTCCTCATGTGGTTCTCCACCGCCGCATTCAGCCCCAGCATCGCGTCCCACTATCATCTCAGCATCAAGGCTCTCGGCCTGCTCGCCAGTTCAGCCATCTGGATGGCCCCCGTCGGACGCATCGTCGCTGGATGGGCGGCGGACCGCTTCGGTGCACCCCGCACCTTTGCTCTTATCCTCAGCGTCTGCGGTGCCGTCTCGATCGCTTCGGCCTTCACCACCAGCTACAAGCTCCTCTTCGCAGAGCGCGTCATCGTCGCCATCGCCGGCGTCGCCTTCGTCGTCGGCATCCAGCATGTGGCGCAGTGGTTTGGGCCGCACGAGATCGGTACCGCCGAAGGCCTCTTCGCCGGCACCGGCAATGTAGGCGCTGGAGCGGGAGCTCTTGTGCTCCCGCGTCTGTTCGGCACCAACTATCAGGCTGCCTTTCTATGGCTCGGCGCCATCGCGCTCGTCATCGCCGCCTGGTACCTCGTCCGCGGGCAGGCTGCCAGCTCAGCCGCGCAGCAGGCTCTCGTCCGAAAGCAGAGCAATCTGCGCGGCACACTCTTCGTCTGGAGCCGCTATATCGCCATCGCCCTGATGCTCGCCTACGCCATGTCCTTCGGCCTGGAGATCGCGATGAATGCCTGGCTCCCGGGCTACTTCACGCGCGGCTTCCATGCTCAGATCCTCGCCCTTGGCTTCAGCGGAGTGGCCGGCCTTCAGATCGCCGCCGGAACCTTCGCCGCCGTGCAATCCTTCACCGCCTCGCTCTTCCGTCCCTTCTCCGGATTCATGTCCGACCTCTTCCAGCGCAAAGGCTGGACGCCTCTCCCGCTCATCGCAAAGACGCTCCCTTACGCTCCTCGCCTACACTGGCTCGGACTCTCGCTGATCCTCATCACGTTCACCATGGGTAGCCTCACCGTCGCCGGTCTTATGGGCTCGCTGCACCTTTCCGTTCTCGTACTGGTGGCCATGGGCGTTTCCATCTCCTTTGCCACCGGCGGCACCTTCGCCCTTGTCCCGCTGCTTTTCCACGACCGCCCCGGCGTAGCCGCAGGCTTCATCGGCGGCCTGTCCACCACCGCGGGCATCGTCTACCCGCTCATCTTCTCCGGCGGCCACAACATCCACTTCGGTTACGCCTACGTCGCTCTGTACTTGTTCGTCCCCATCACACTCTTCTACTTCTGGGCGGCACGTTATGAGCGCGCACCGCAGGAGCATGGGCTCATGGAACATCAAGTGCTCGTTGCCGAAGCCGCCTGACATCGTATTCAGCAGACCAACTCCAGTCCCACTCACCGAGGTTACTCATGCAAACAACTCCGGAAACACCGCACACCTACTCTGTCCCCCGCGAACCCTGGTACAAATATGGGGTCGCCGTCCTCCTGCTCGAAATGCTCATCGCTGTGTCCGTTTGTGGCTACTCCCTCTATCTGACCTTTCATGGACTCGGAGGCTTTCCGGGAAAACACTAACTGTATAGTCCCACCGTGCCTCCTTCTCTCGCTCAGAAAAGCATGCACCACCAAATGCCGGGACTATACACATAGCTTCAGGAATACCGCGCTTCGCGTGATGTGCCCTTCAACTGGAGCGCGGCTAAAGTTGGAGCGTGGCTAAAGTACGGGCATGCCCACGGCGAATTGATCGGAGCCTGCTTGGGGTTGTACCGTCTTGCCAAGTGATGGAGAAAAATGGTCGGGACGACTAGATTCGAACTAGCGACCTCACCCACCCCAAGGGTGCGCTCTACCAGGCTGAGCCACGTCCCGACTTGTTACGATTGCCGCTCGCACCTTGCAGGGCCAGCGGCTGGGGTAACTTCAGTCTACACCAACTGGGCAGAAGCCACGAAGGCGCCCAGGGGCTGTAGATTTCGCCCTGTGCAACCGAAAGCTTTGCTGAGAGGTGCGGATTGCAACCCAGGATTGCGCTGAGAGTATGCTGAAACGCACACGATCACGCGGAATCTAGTGCGAGGGGGCGACGTATTCCTTGGGGAGTTCTCCGCCAGAGCCGAAGAAGAACTCGTTCATCTGTTCCACGAGAAACTCCTGTGCCTCGCGCGTCCAGGGCTGCAGGCGGTACTCGTTCAGCAGCATCTTCTGGCGCTCGACCCACTCGCCCCAGGCCTTCTTGGAGACGTTCTTGAATATCTTCTGGCCGAAGTCGGAGTCGAACGGCGCTTCGTCGAGCCCCTCCATCTCGGCCTTGTACTTTGTGCAGAACACCATGTGCGCCATTGAAAGCTCCTTATTGTTGCTAAATGCAAGATCTACAGTTTACCCGAGACGAAGGTTTCTATAATCCTTGCGATGGCACATCAACGCCCGACCCACGATCTGACTCCTGAACAAAGCATTGAAGCGCTGCGCGAGGAACTGCGTCACCACGAGTATCTGTACTACGTGCTGGATGAGCCGGTGTGGACTGACGCGCAGTATGACGCGCGGATGAACCAGTTGCGCGCGCTGGAGGCAGAGCATCCGGAGCTGGTGACGGCAGACTCGCCGACGCAGAGAGTTGGCGGCAAGCCGAAGGAGGGGTTTGCCAAGGTGGCGCACTCCCGGCCGATGCTGTCGCTGGACAATGCGTACGACGAGGCGGAGTTGCGGGCATGGGCGGAGCGCGTCGCTGGCGGCCTTGCGCTGGGCGAGGCTGTGCGGTATGTGTGCGAGTTGAAGCTGGATGGGTTGTCGCTGGCGCTGCAGTATGAGGCGGGACGGCGCGGGGTGGCGGTGCTGAAGACGGGCCTTACGCGCGGCGATGGGGCGATTGGCGAGGATGTGACGACGAATGTGCGGACGATTCGCAGTGTGCCGCTGCATGTGTCGGCGGAGGCGCTGGCCAGGGCTGGGTTGTCGCAGCGCTTTGAGGTGCGGGGCGAAGTGGTGCTGCCGCAGAAGGCGTTCGAGAGGATGAATGCGGAGCGTGAGGCGCAGGGGCTTGGGCCGGCGGCGAACCCTCGGAATGCGGCGGCGGGAACGATCCGCACGCTGGAGCCGAACATTGTGGCGCAGCGGCGGCTGGAGTTCTTTGCGTACTTTCTGCTGCGCGGGCTGGATGCGGGTGAGGCTGCGGGAGAGCCGGTGCTGGGGTCGCAGAGTGAGGCGCTGCAGGCGTTGCGCGAGGCGGGCTTCCTGGTCAATCCGCATGCGCGGACGGTGGAGTCGATCGAGGCAGTGCTCGGGTTTATCGCGGAGGCGGATGCGATGCGCGATGGGCTGCCGTATGAGATCGATGGGGTTGTGATCAAGGTGGATGCTGTGGCGCAGCAGCGGCGGCTGGGCTTTACAGGGAAGGCTCCGCGATGGGCGATTGCGTACAAGTTCCCGGCTCGTGCGGGCGTTACGCGGTTGGAGGATGTGCTGTTCCAGGTGGGAAGGACGGGGAAGGTTACGCCAGTTGCGGTGCTGGCTCCGGTGTCGATTGGCGGAACGACGGTGACGCGCGCGACGCTGCACAATCCGGATGAGATTGTGCGACTGGGCGTGCGCATGGACGACTTCGTTTCGGTGGAGCGCGGCGGCGATGTGATTCCGAAGATTACCGAGGTGGTTGCTGACGCGAAACATCCGCGGGGAGAGAGAGAGATTGTGTTTCCAACGCACTGTCCGCGCTGCGGGGAGGCGCTGGTGCGCGAGGTGGGCGAGGTGGACCTGCGCTGTGTGAATGTGAGCTGTCCGGCGCGGCTGGAAGAGGAGCTGCGGCACTTTGCTTCGCGGGGTGTGATGAATATTGAAGGGCTCGGTGAGGTGATGGTGGCGCAGTTGCTGGGGCATACGCTGGCGGAGCAGGAGGTGCGCTCGCCGGAGGATGCAGAGGCGGAAGTTGATGCTGCGGAGGAACCGACGCGCAGGGCGCTGGTGCATTCGATTGCCGATGTGTACAAGCTGACGAAGGATGAGTTGCTGACGCTGGAACGCGTGGGCGAGAAGACAGCCGATGCGTTGCTGGAGCAGATTGAGCGGTCGAAGAAGCAGCCGTTGCAGCGGGTGCTGCTGGGGCTGGGGATTCGGCATGTGGGGGAGCGGACGGCGCAGGCGCTGGCTGAGGAGTTTGGGTCGATGGACGCGCTGATGGAGGCGACCGAAGAAGAGCTGACGCGCGTGAATGATATTGGGCCGAAGGTGGCCGCGACGGTGCGCGAGTTCTTTTCCAACGTGCGCAACCGGAAGCTGGTGGAACGGTTGCGGGGCTATGGGCTTACGTTTACGGCCGAGCGGAAGGTGCGGGGGACGACGCTGAGCGGGCTGACGTTTGTGCTGACCGGGACGCTGCCGACGTTGACTCGCGATGAGGCGAAGGAGCTGATCGAGGCTGCGGGCGGGAAGGTTTCGGGGTCGGTGAGTAAGAAGACGAGTTATGTGGTGGCCGGGGAGGAGGCTGGGTCGAAGTTGGAGAAGGCCGAGCAGTTGGGTGTGGCGGTGCTCGACGAGGCTGGATTGCTGGCGATGCTGGGGTAGGGCCCCCCTCCCCCCCCCCCGTACTTTTGGGTGCAAAGTATTCCATCCAGGAGGGTTAGGTGCGGACTTGTGGCAGTCCGCCGGCGCGCAGGGTTGGCATGGGGCGGGGGTTTTCGATCCCCGCCGGTATATGTCGTGTTGTTGGTCCTCGGTTGCTGGACGTGTGGAAGGGGCGGGTTGGTATCGTCGCCGGTTCAAGAAGCAGATTCCTCCGCTTTGCTACGGAATGACAAACATCAAAATGATTGCGACTACACCTGAAAGTGAACGGCCTTGGTGGGTGTGGTGGCTCTAGTTAAATTGTAGGCTTTTGGCGGGGGGAACTATGCCAGGTTTTCAAAAGATTGATCGCCAGTGTTGACAGGGGTTTTGGAGATTTTGGGGGCCTTGGGGGGCTTGACAAGGTTTTGGTCCTGCGCGGATGGCGGGAGATTGGGTTTGGCGGCTGGTTGGAACCGATTGGGGCGGTTCGTCGTATTCTGCTGGCAATGCTGCCTGCCAAGCCTACGACCTCTCTGCGCCGGGATGTGTTCGTCCTGAGTGCGCTTGCTGCCCTGGTGGTTATTGCCCATTTCCTGATGGGGAATGGGTACGGATTTCATCGCGATGAGCTGCAGTTTCTGGATGATGCGCGGCATCTGCAGTGGGGGTTTGTGGCGTATCCGCCGATGACGTCGTTTTGGGGGCGGCTGGCGATTGCGTTGTTCGGGACTTCGGTGGAGGTGCTGCGGCTGCCGGCAGCGGTGGCGAATGCGGTGTCGCTGGTGCTGGCGGGGCTGATGGCGAGGGAGCTGGGTGGAGGGCGCGCTGCGCAAGTTGTGACGCTGCTGCTGAGCCTGCCGATTGCGCTGGTGCTCAGTTCGCTGATGCAGTACAACACGTTCGACATGCTGGCTTGGTCGGTGCTGATTCTTTCGACGGCGCATGTGCTGCGGAGCGGGGATGAACGGTTCTGGATTGGAGCGGGGCTGGGACTGGGGTTTGGGGTGCTCTCGAAGTATGCGATTGCGTTCCTGCTGGTGAGTTTGCTGGCGGGGATGGTGCTGCTGCCGTCGCAGTGGAGGCACTGGAAGAGCCGGTGGTTCTGGGCGGGGGCGCTGGTGGCGGTGGTGGTGGCGGCGCCGAATCTGATGTGGCTGGCGCGGCACCATTTCATCACGCTCCAGATGGAGCACTTCATCCATGTGCGGGATGTGCGGAGTGGGCGGGCGCAGGGGTTCTTCAGCGACCAACTGAAGTTCATGATGTTTGGGCTGCCGTTCGCCGTAGGTGGGTTGGTGGCGCTGGTGCGGAGCCAGCGATTTCGGCTGCTGAGTGCGTTTTACCTGGGACCGATGGTGCTGCTGGCGCTGATGAAAGGGCGAGGATATTACCTGCTGCCGGCGTATCCGGTGGTGTATGCGGCGGGTGCGGTGGGGCTGGAGAGGTGGCTGGCAGGGCGGCGCAAGATGTTGCGCGGGGTGGTGTACGGCGCCGTGGTGGCGGCGGTGCTGGCCGAGGTGGGTGCGGTTGCGTGGGTGGATCTGCCGATCTGGCGTCCGGGGTCGGCGGCGTGGAGTTGGCAGATGAAGAATAACGACGACATGGCAAATGAAGTGGGCTGGCCGGAGTTTGTAGAACAGGTGGCGACGGTGCGGGACGCGCTGACACCAGCCGAGCGCAACAGCTATGCGGTGCTGGCGGAGAACTATGGCGAGGCGGGGGCGCTGGAGCTGTATGGGCCGCAGTATGGGCTGCCGGTGCCGATCAGTACGGTGAATGATTTTCATGATCGCGGATGGGGGCCGTTTGAGCCGCAGACGGTGATCGTGGTGGGTGGGAATGTGGAGCACGAGAGTGAGTTTTTCGAGAGTTGCTCGGTGGTGGCGCATGTGCGCCTGCCGTATGGCGTGCAGGATGAGGAGACGCTGTATCATCCGCAGATTCTGGTGTGCCACCATTTGAAGGAGGCGTGGCCGGTGGTGTGGGGTCGGTCGCAGGACTTCGGCTGATTCGCCCCGGAGGGAAGGATTCACAGTCTTTTATTCGAGAGGGATGGCGGGATGCGCTAAGCTGAACGCGGAAGCGTGCGGGTCGACGCGACGGGAGAGCAAGTGAGTCAGGTGATCTTCGTCCTGGAAGATGATGCAGACATCCGGCGGCTGGTGCAGTTTCAGCTGGAGGGCGCAGGGTATACGGTGCGGGCGTATCCGGCGATTGCAACGATTGTGCAGGATGCTGAGCGGCAGCGGCCGGCGCTGTTTCTGCTGGACATTATGGTGCCGGGCGGAGATGGGCTGGATCTGTGCAGGCGGCTGCGGCAGAATCCGATGCTGGCCAGCGTTCCGATTATCTTTCTGACGGCTCGGGCGGCAGAGAATGACCGTGTGCAGGGGTTGGAACTGGGCGCGGATGATTACATTACGAAGCCGTTTGCGATGCGCGAGCTGCTGGCGAGGGTGAAGGCCGTGCTGCGGCGATTTGAGCGGCCGGCGGAGACGCAGGGAGTGGCGGCGGTGCTGTCGATCGATGCTCTGGAGATCGATGGGAACTCGATGCAGTTGCGGGTGAACAGCGAATTGGTGACGACGACGGCGACGGAGTTTCGGCTGCTGGATTACCTGGCGCGGCACCCGGGGAGGGTGTTCAGCCGGGATCATCTGCTGGATGCGGTGTGGGGGGATGCGCGGTTTGTGACGCCGCGGAGTGTGGACGTGTATGTGCGGCGGATTCGGGAGAAGATCGAGGTGGATCCGGAGACGCCGCGGTATTTGAAGACGATGCGCGGGGCGGGCTACCGGTTCGATCTGCCGAAGGCGAAGGAAGCGATGGGGCGTGCAGTAGGCGCGGCAACCGAGTAGGCTTCAGGCATGGGATCGTGGTTGCGAAAAAGTTTGTACCTGGCGCTGCTGTGGCGGATGCTGCTGGGCGTTGCAGTGGTGGGCGCGGCGGTGATGCTGCGGCCGCGGTGGTGGGTGGTGGTGGCGGCGGGGTTGGTGGTGGCGCTGTGGATGGCGTGGTGGGGAACCAGCGTGGTGACGGATGGGCTGGAGGCGATTGAGCCGATGGCTGCGTCGTTGATGGTGCGCGGGAGGGTGTGGCCGGAGCCGGCGTTCCGGCAGATGGAGGGGTTGGTGTATGCGCTGCATCAGTCGGCGGATGAGGCGGCACGGCAGTTGGCGGCGAGCGGGGAGAGCCGGCGGAAGCTGGAGGCGCTGCTGGACTCGATGCAGGACGCGGTGATGAGCGTGGATGCAGCGGGGCGGATTGTGTGGGCGAATGTGCCGATGCAACGGCTGATTGCGGAGTCGTCGGGGACGGTGCGTGCGGGACACTCGGTGGTGCAGACGATACGGGCGCCGGAGGTGCTGCAGTGCGTGCAGGAGGCGCTGGAGCATGGGGAGGTGGCGGAGATGCGGCCGGTGACACTGCCGATGGGACGGATCTTTGCGGTGAGCGCGGCACCGATGCCGGAGGGAGGCGCGGTGGTGGTGTTGCAGGATATTACGCAGGTGGAGCAGGTGGAACGGACGCAGAGAGAGTTTGTGGCGAACGTGTCGCATGAGCTGCGGACGCCGCTGACATCGATCTCGGGATACGTGGAGACGCTGCTGGAAGATGAGCGGATGGGGCCGTTCTTTACGCCGCAGGTGCGGGATTTTCTGGATGCGATTTATAAGAGTGCGAAGCGGATGGGGAGGCTGACGGATGACCTGCTGGCGATGGCCAAGGTGGACTCGGGCCAGCAGAAGCTGCGACCGGTGCCGGTGGAGGTGAGCATCCTGCTACGGGAGGCCGAGGACGCAGTGGCGGCGCTGGCCCGGGAGAGACATGGGGTGCTGGAGATTGGGCAGTTTCCGAATGCGGAGGTGATGGCGGACCTGGATGCGATGGTGCAGGTGCTGAGCAACCTGATTGAGAATGCGCTGAATTATGGTGTGAGTTCGGAAGCGGGTTCGGAAAAGGGCGGGGACGGGGCGCTGGTGGTGCTGAGCGCGGGGATTCTGCCGGAAGCGCAGCAAGAGGTGTGGTTCTGCGTGGAGGACTTTGGGGCGGGGATTGCGTCGGAGCACCTGGGGAGGTTGTTCGAGCGGTTCTATCGGGTGGACAAGACGCGGTCGAGAGAGTCTGGGGGGACGGGGCTGGGGCTGTCGATTGCGAAGCATATTGTGGAGTCGCACAGGGGACGGATGTGGGTGGAGAGCGAGCTGGGACGGGGGAGCCGGTTCCTGTTTACGCTGCCGCTGGCGGCGCCGGCGATGGAGTCGCAGGACAAGCAGGGGAAGCACGTATAGCGTTTCGCATGTCCCGGGGTGGTACGGCCGGGATACGCCAAGTGGAAAACTGCGGCCAATTCCCAAGGTATTCACACTCTATTCATCGGCTATTGCTCGTTTGTTCACGTAGGGTTGCGAAGATGAACGAACGGACACAGTTGGCAAGGAAAATTCCAAGGATCATCACACGGATGCGTGTGCCTTAGCCGGTCGTCCCGAGGATTGATGAAACGACATAAATTGATGTGCGCTGCGCTGGTTGTCATGACACTTGTCGCGACCCAGCTTCCCGTGAAGGCCCAGACGACGGATAGTGCGGCTTCTGCGCCGAGTGCCAAACACAGCAAGAAGCACAAGGAGTCTGCTGAGGAGATGCAGTTGCGCGAGCTGAAAGAGGCTTTGAAGGCGCAGCAGGAGCAACTCGATGCGCTGAAGGGCCAGCTTGCTGCAAAGAGTGGCGATGTGACGGCGGCGCAACAGACTGCAGCCGATGCGCAGGCGCAGGCTGCCGCAGCGGCTGCTTCGGCGGCGCAGGCCAAGGCCGCGGCGGCGGAGGCTTCCACGAAGGTGGAAGGAGTCTCGAGCAGCGTGACGGACCTGAAGACCACCACGGCCGGCCTTGCGGAGACGGTGGTGACGGGACAGAAGAAAGTTGAGGATGAGATTCATTCTCCGAGCACGGTGCACTACAAGGGCGTGGATATTACACCCGGCGGCTTCGCCGCATTTGAAGGTGTGTGGCGTCAGCACTCGGTGAACTCGGACATCAATACTCCGTTCAACGCAATTCCGATGCCGAGCGCGAACGAAGGACATGTAAGCGAGATGAACTTCTCTGGACGCCAGAGCCGTTTGTCGATTTTGATGATGGGCGATGCGGGAACCTACAAGTTGTCTGGCTATTATGAAATGGACTTCCTGGGAAGTGGTACCACGTCGAACAACAACCAGAGCAACAGCTATGTGCTGCGGCAACGGCAGATCTGGGGCAAGGCCGAGATGGCCAATGGCTTTACGGTGACGGGCGGCCAGATGTGGTCGCTGGTGACCGAAGACAGAAGGGGAACCGACGCACGGACTGAAATTCAGCCGCAGACGATCGACCCACAGTACCTTGTGGGCTATAGCTGGACGCGTCAACCTGCGATTCGTGTGCAGCAGCGCTTTGGAGACTACAAGACGGGAGCGTTCACGATGGCGCTTTCGGCAGAACAGTCTCAGATTACGGGCTTTACCGTGGCGGGTGCGGCACCTACCGAGTACTTCTTCGGAGGCATCGGCCAGAGCGGCGGACTGTATAACGCTGCCGCTGCCAATGGCGGAGCGAGCAACATTACGACGTATGCGAACAATGTAACGCCTGACGTGATTGTGAAGGGTGCGTATGATTTGCCCCAACTGCACGTCGAAGTGGGTGGCCTGGGACGGTTTCTCCGCAATGAGTACTTCCCGGTGCTGACGCAGTATGGAACGAATGCAACCTCCTATACCTATGGCACGACGCTGCAAAGCCACACCAGCGATGCTGGCGGCGTGTTTGGCAGCATCCGTGTGTATCCGACGCCGAAGATCGAAGTTGCGGTGCAGGCGATGGCGGGTCAGGGTGTGGGCCGTTATGGTTCAACGCAACTGGCCGATGCGACGCTGCGGCCGGATGAGACGCTGGAGCCGATTCGTAACTATCATGGCATGTTCAGCCTGGAGACCCACCCGACGAAGAAGCTCGACATCTTTGCCTACTACGGCGGTGAGTATGCGCAGCGTACGGTGTACACGACGGCCACTGGGGCGTCGATCGGTTACGGTCCTCGCAATTTGAATGATTCGGGATGCTACAACGTTCCGAATGTTCCGCCCTCGACTTCCGCTGGTGCGGGCGTCGGTGGGTCGCTTGGTGCGATCAACTGCGCTTCGCCTACGCGTTACATCCAGGAGCCGATGGTGGGCTTCATCTATCGCGCGATCAACAGCCCGACGAAGGGACGGCTGCAGTACTGGGTGACCTACAGCTACCTCCAGCGTAATCTGTGGTCTGGCAATAATGTGCCGGCTACTGGACCGATCACTGGGCCAACCGGGCCGCGTGCGACGGATCCTATGATCCACGTGAGCATGCGTTACTACCTGCCCTAGCTTATGGCTGAGGCCGGAGCGGGAGGGAAGATCTCCCGCTCCGGATTTCACGGGCTTGTGATGATGTGGGTGGCTGCGCATAGTATGGTCGCTGAGAGAGTTGACCATGCAAGCGGATAGCGGCTGCGAAGAAGCATCAGCTCCGATTGACTTGGTCGGCAACATCGAAGGAGTGTGAGATGAAGACGAAGATTCTATCCCTGGTGACGATGACGGCGATGGCCGCAACGGTTGCCACAGCGGCAGCGCAGCACCTGACGGGTGCTGGCGGTACCTTCCCAAATCCGATCTACCAGCGCTGGTTCACGGAGTACAGTGCGTCGCATCCGGGAGTGCAGATTAATTATCAGTCGGTGGGTTCGGGCGCGGGTATTCGCCAGATCTCGCAGGGGATTGTGGATTTTGGCGCGTCGGATGGACCGATGACCGACAAGCAACTGGCTGACTCGAAGCAGAAGCTGCTGCACATTCCGACGGTGCTGGGCGGCGTGGTGCCGGCGTATAACCTGCCGGGTATCAATGCAGAGCTGAAGTTTTCTGGCGATGTGATTGCCGATATTTATCTGGGCAAGATTACGAAGTGGAACGATCCGCGGCTGGCCAAGGACAACCCCGGAGTGAATCTGCCGAGCCACTCGATTCTGCCGGTGTACCGGTCGGATGGGTCGGGCACAAATTATATTTTCACGGATTATCTGAGCAAGATGAGCCCGACGTTCAAGCAGAAGATTGGGTCGGCAACCTCGGTGGAATGGCCGCTGGGCGTGGGCCAGAAGGGCAATGAGGGCGTGTCGGGGATGATCCGCAACAGCCCGTACTCGTTTGGGTATGTGGAACTGATCTATGCGGTGCAGAACAAGATGCTGTTTGGATTGGTGAAGAACTCTGCGGGGAACTGGATCAAGGCTTCGACCGAGACAGTGAGTGCGGCGGCTGCGGGTGCGGCGAAGAATATGCCGGCGGACTACCGGGTGTCGATTACGAATGCGCCGGGAGCGAACTCGTTCCCGATCTCGTCGTTCACGTGGCTGCTGATTCCGGAGCCGTCGAAGGATGCGGCGAAGGGCAAAGTGCTGCATGACTTCCTGGAGTGGATGCTGGATCATGGCGAGGCGGAGGCTGCAAGCATGACCTATGCTCCGCTGCCAGCACCGGTGGTCGCACGCGTTCGCAAGACGATTGCTCAGGTCCACTAAATCGGGGAGGGGGGCTGCCGTAGTATGGCAAGCCCCCTTCGCTTTTCGCCGTTTCGACGCTTTTGGGTGCGAGGCAGCCAGGCGAATTCACGGTCTATTCACACTCCTTTCATAAAGTGATATGGGGAACCTTTCACGTAGACTGATGAACAAGCCTGAGACCATTTCGCAATCCACTGCACCAGACGAGCCGAAGCTGCAGTTGCCTACGATCAAGACGATGGCGGCGCAGGCCGAGGGAGGGTTGCAGGGCGCGGCGGCACCGTCGGTTCCTTCGGTCATTCGTAATTTTTTGCAGGCGAAGAGTTCGGGGCGGATGGCGGACGGAGCGTTCGCGACAGTGATGGTGGTATGCGGATTGAGTATCTTCGCCATCGTTCTGCTGATTGTCTTTGTGCTGGTGTCCAACTCGCGGCTTTCGATTCACGCGTTTGGGTGGAAGTTTTTTGCGACACAGACGTGGGACCCGGTGTCGGGGGATTTTGGGGCGCTGCCGTTCATCTATGGCACGGTGGTGTCGTCGCTGCTGGCGGTGTTAATGGCGGTGCCGCTGGCGCTGGCCGTGTCGATCTTTCTGCTGGATATCTGCCCGAAGTTTTTGCGGGGGCCAATATCGTTTCTGACTGAGTTGCTGGCGGCGATTCCGAGCGTGGTGTATGGGCTGTGGGGCGTCTTTGTGCTGGTGCCGATCATTCGCGACCAGGTGGGGCCACTGTTGGAAAAATACCTTGGATGGACGGGGTTGTTTGTTGAGCCGAACTTCGGTGTGGGGATGTTCACAGCCAGCGTGATTCTGGCCATCATGATCTTTCCGGTGATCAGCTCGATCAGCCGGGATGTGATGCGCGCGGTGCCGGTGAATCAGCGGGAGGCTGTGCTGGCGCTGGGCGCGACGCGGTGGGAGATGCTGCGCATCGGCGTGCTGCGCAATGCGCGGATGGGGATTGTGGGATCGGTGATTCTGGGCCTGGGGCGAGCGCTGGGCGAGACGATTGCGGTCACGATGGTGATTGGCAACCACCCCGGTATTGTGAAGAACCTGTTTGCACCGGGATACACACTGGCGAGTGTGATCGCTAACGAATTTACAGAGGCGACCGGTGACCTGTATCTAAGCGCGCTGATCGAGATTGGGCTCGCGCTGTTTCTGGTGACGATCGTAGTGAACGCGATTGCGCGATTGCTGGTGTGGGCCGTGGTGCGCGGGAATCCGGGGAGTGCACACTGATGAGTGCTTTGCCTGTTCGTTCGCGCTATGTAGCAAGCTTCGTAACGCTGAGACGCAGCGTGACCAACAACCTAGTGACAGGGGTCGCGATCGTGAGTACGGCGCTGGTGCTGGTGCCGCTGGTTGCGATTCTGGGATACCTGCTCTACAAGGGTGCGAGTTCGCTGAATCTGGCGTTCTTTACGCACGTGCCGGTGCCTGTCGGCGACCCGGGCGGCGGAATGGCGAATGCGATTGTGGGATCGGCTGCGATTCTGGGACTGGCAAGCCTGCTGGGGATTCCGCTGGGGATTGGCGCCGGGGTGTACCTGGCCGAGTATGCACGCGGGACGTGGATGGGAGCGGCGGTTCGGTTTACGGCGGATGTGCTGAACGGCGTGCCGTCGATTGTGATGGGGCTGGCGGCGTACTCGCTGATCGTGGCGAAGCAGCAACATTTTTCCGGGCTTGCGGGAGGCGTAGCGCTGGCTATCATGATGGTGCCGACGGTGGCGCGGACGACCGAGGAGATGCTGGCGACGGTGCCGAATCCGATTCGCGAGGCAGCGCTGGGGCTGGGGATTCCGAAGTGGCGGACGGTGCTTTCGGTGAGTTTGCGGACGGCGTCGCCGGGAATTATTACGGGTTGCATGCTGGCGTTTGCGCGGGTGGCGGGCGAGACGGCACCGCTGCTGTTTACGGCTTTTGGGAACCAGTTCTGGAGCTTCGATTTGAATCAGCCGATTGCGGCGCTACCACTGCAGATCTATGTGTATGCGCTGTCGCCGTATGATGAATGGCATCGGCTGGCGTGGGCCGGAGCCCTGGTGCTGATTGTGATGATTATGGCTTCGGTGACGCTGGTGCGAATTTTTGCGAACCGTGGCGCGCTTAAGGGAGGACATTAGTGGGAGTCGACATTCGCGTCGAGAATTTGAACGCATGGTATGGCCCGGTGCATACGCTGCATGATGTGAACCTGCATATTCCGGCGAACCACGCGACGGCGTTGATCGGGCCCTCGGGCTGCGGTAAGTCGACCTTTGTGCGCTGCCTGAACCGGATGCACGAGACCAACCCCGCGGCGCGTGCTGAGGGTAAGGTGCTGATGGGTGAGTTGGACATCTACAAGGACGCGACGCCGGTGGAGATTCGGCGGCGGGTGGGGATGGTGTTTCAGCGGCCGAATCCGTTTCCGACGATGTCGATCTATGACAATGTTGCGAGCGGGCTGAAGCTGAATGGGTTTCGGAAGAAGCGGGTGCTGGATGAGGTAGTGGAGCGGTCGCTAAGACAGGCGGCGCTGTGGGATGAGGTGAAGGACGACCTGAAGAAGAAGTCAGGCGCGAGCATCTCGGGTGGGCAGCAACAGCGGTTGTGTATTGCGCGGGCACTGGCGGTTGATCCGGAGGTGCTGCTGATGGATGAGCCGGCCAGCGCGCTCGACCCGGTTTCGACGGCGAAGATTGAGGATTTGATCTTCAAATTGAAGAGCCAGTACACAATTGTGATTGTGACGCATAATATGCAACAAGCGGCTCGTGTGGCAGAGAACACAGGGTTCTTCCTGATGGGCAAGCTGGTGGAGTTCGCTGCGACCACCAAAATCTTCACGAACCCCTCGGATAAGCGCACCGAGGATTACATCACAGGGAGGTTCGGATGATACGGATCAAATTCCAGCAGAGCCTGGACGAGCTGAAGGAGCGCTTGCTGGTGATGGCGGGCATGGTGGAGCAGGCGATTCAACGGGCGTCAGAGGCTTACTCGACGCGCGATGAGAACTTGTGTGACCTGGTGCGGCAGTCCGAGCCAGCGATCAATCGGATGGAGTTGGAGATTGATCAACTGGCGCTGGACCTGCTTGCGATGGAACAGCCGATGGCGATCGATCTGCGGTTTATTCTTGCGGTGATCCATATCAATGTCGATTTGGAGCGCATGGGCGATCAGGCAGCGAGTATCGCTGCGCGGGTACTGGATTTGCGGAAGATGGCGAATGTGGATCTGCCGGTGGATATTCCGCGACTGGCGCTGCTGGCGGCGGCGATGGTGCGGAAGGCGCTGCAGGCGTTTATTGAAGGCGATGCGGAGATGGCGCAGTCGGTGCTGCTGCTGGATGATCAGGTGGATGAGATGAACCGTGAGGCGTTCCACGCGCTGGGGAACCTGATCAAGAACAAGCCGGAGCAGGCGCCGCAGGCGCTGAGTGCACTGATCATCGCGCGGAATCTGGAGCGCATTGGAGACCACGCCACGAACATTGCGGAGGATGTGATCTTCTGGGTCCGGGGAGCGGATGTGCGGCATCATACGCTGTCGGATGTTCATCCGTAGAGGCGAAGTGGAAGAGGTGGGTGGGGAGTGAGACGGGCCGGAGATTGGCTTTGAACTTGGCTGCCGATATATAAAGCCGTATGCGACTCTCTTCTCGTGCTTCGGCTTCGATTGCCTTCCTGGTGCTTTCAAGCAGTGTGGGTGTGATGGCCCAGATTGCGAACAGCGACTATGCGCGTGATCCGCACCAGGGGATAGATCAGGCGTATACGAAGAAGATTCTCGACGATACGACGGACACATCGTTTCTGTCGCCGCTGGTGAATTATCTGCCCGCGTCGACGACGGTGCCGACACCAGAGAAGGTGTTGGGTGATATTGCGGGCGCGCCGAACATGCTGCCGTACGCGGAGGACGTGTATAAGTACTTTCGGCTGCTGGCGGCCAGTACTCCGCGGGTGCAGGTGGTGACGATCGGGCACACGGAAGAAGGCCGCGAGATGATCGCCGTGGCTGTTGCGGACGAGAGTTTGCTGAAGGGCCAGAAAGAGAATGACGCACGGCTGGCGCAGCTTGCGGACCCGCGCACGATCGGGATGGACGATGTGAAGGCTGAGCCACTGATCGATGCGTCGTATCCGGTGTACTACATTACGGGGACGATTCATTCGACGGAGACGGGCGCGCCGACGGCGTTGATGGAGCTGGCGTACCGGCTGGCGGTGGATGACTCGCCGTACATCAAGTACATTCGCTCGCACATGATTGTGCTGATCACGCCGGTGGTGGAGGTGGATGGACGCGATCGTATGGTGGACCTTTACAAGTGGCACCGCGCGCACTTGGACGAGCAGTGGCCACGACTGGTGTATTGGGGACATTACGTGGCGCATGATAACAACCGCGATGCGATGGGCATGACGCTGGACCTGACGAACAACGTGTTGAATACGTACCTGGGATGGCATGCGCAGGTGTTGCACGATCTGCATGAGTCGGTGCCATTTCTGTACGACAACACGGTGGGGGCTGGGCCGTACAACGCGTGGATCGATCCGATTCTCGCGGGGGAGTGGGAGGAGCTGGGTTGGAATAACGTTGCGCAGATGCAGAACTTTGGGATGCCCGGTGTCTTTACGCATGGTGACTTCGATACGTGGAGTCCGGGCTATTTGATGTTCCTGGCGGGGATGCACAACGGGATCAGCAGGCTGTATGAGACGTTTGGTAATGGCGGCGCGGATACGGAGAAACGCATTCTGACGCCGGAGGAGTATTCGCGGACATGGTATCGGCAGAATCCTCCGCTGCCGGTGGTGACGTGGTCGCAGCGGGACAATAATAACTATGAAGAGAGTGCGCTGCTGTCGACGCTATCGTACTTCTCGAAGAACACGCATCACTTCCTGGTGGACTACTACGAGAAGAGCAAGCGGTCGGTGATGAAGCCGACGGTGGAAGGGCCGGCGGCGTATGTGCTGCCGGCGAATGCGGCGGAGCTGAATCGGCAGGTGCAGTTAGTGGATGTGCTGAAGAAACAGCATGTGGAGGTGAGCCAACTGACTGAAGCGACGACGGCGAATGTTCCCGCAGCCAAGCGCGGAGAGAAGCCGACGCAGGAGACGTTTCCGGCAGGGAGCCTGGTGGTTCGGCTCGATCAACCGTACTCGCGGGTTGCGGATGCGTTGCTGGATCGGCAGTATTGGGCGCCTGATGATCCGCAGAAACATCCTTACGACGATACGGGGTGGTCGTTCAGTGAGTTGTTTAATTTGAAGGTAGTGCGGATCACCGATGCGGCGATTCTTGCTGCGAAGATGACGCGGGTCGATGACCCTGCGAGCCTGTCTGGCAAGGTGATGGGCACGGGTTCGGTGGTGGCAGTTGCGAATACGGGACAGAGTTCGCTGCTGGCACTGGTGTACAGGCTGAAGGATGCGCATGTGGCGGTTGCAGAGAAGGCGTTTGATGCGGGCGGGACAGACTTCAGTGCAGGTTCGCTGCTGATCAGCGATGTGCCGGATGATGTGTTGACCAAGGCGTTGAAAGATCTTTCACTGGATGCTGCGCGGCTGGCGGCGATGCCGAATGTGCCGACGCATCCGGCTGCGGCTCCGCGCATTGCGTTCATGCATACGTGGCAGAGTACGCAGACGGAAGGCTGGTGGCGGTATGCGTTCGATCATGCGGGAGTACCGTACAAATACATCAGCACGCAGATAGCGGCGGCAGAGAACGATCTGCGGAGCAAGTACGATGTGATCGTGTTTGCGCCGGTGGGATATGCGACGACGCAATCGATTTTGAATGGAACGCCGATGTATGGGAACGAGTTGCCGTGGGAGAAGACGGAGTTGACGCCAAACCTTGGGCTGCTGGATTCGACGGCGGACACGCGGCCGGGGCTGGGGCTGGAGGGGCTGGAACATCTGCGCAAGTTTGTGGAGCAGGGTGGGTTGTTGATCACGTCGGAGGATACGGCGCAGTTTGCGATTGACAGCGGGCTGGCGCCGGGCGTGTCGGTGCAGAAGAGTGATGCGCGTGTGGTGGGAACGGTGCTGAACACAGTGTTTGTTGCGCCGAATGATCCGGTGGCGTGGGGTTATGGTGCGTCGGTTCCGGTGATGAGCGCGACTGGCATGGCGTTCAACATCAGCAACGTGCAGGGGCGCGCCGGTTATGGACGGACGCTGATGGATTCGTATGCGCAGCGGCCGACAGGGCGGGGAACGCTGGACGACAGTGACGTGGTGCAGGGGCGCAAGGACGTCGCACCGGAGCCGCTGGTGAAGCAGAAGCCATGGGAGGCCAAGACGCTGAACGAAGAGGAGATGCGCAATAATCCTGCGGTGATTCCAGTGGCGTTGCGGCCTGAGGTGATCCTGCGGTTTGCGGATGCGAAGGGGATGCTGCTCTCGGGACTCCTGGAACATCCGGAGTCGATTGCAGAGCATGCGATGGTGGTGGATGCGCATCTGGGCGAGGGCAACGTGCTGCTGTTTGCGAATAACCCGGTGTATCGCGGAGAGACCGTGGGGAGCTACCCACTGGTGTTCAACGCGATTCTGAACTTCCAGCATCTGGGGGCTGGAGCGAAGCCGTAGATTGCCAAGGGGGGCTGCGGCGGATTATTGCGGATGGCCTTGGAGTGGGCGAATGGCGACGCGGGAAAGTGGTCAATTACAGCGCCTTTTCGTGCCGTTGAATTCAAACTCGCGATTGTGTCATGGGAGGAAAGTGATGCCGTTACGCGGGCGTCGCCCTTGCAATTAGATTTATGTTCCTGTAATACATAATGAATCGCTATTCACCTCGTCCAGACAAGATCCTCAATTCCGGAGTTCGGTACATGAGGCGCAGACAGTCATTCATTCAAGTCCAACAACAGGGCGGGTTGAACCGTCCCTTTCCTGGAGGAAGCTTTTGATGAAGCGTATAGGTGTATTTTTAGTCGTCCTGGTGCTCTTCTTTTTCGTCCCATTCAGTTTTGCTCAGAACGCGACCACATCGCTGCGCGGCATTGTGAAAGATCCAACGGGTGCGGTGGTGCCAGGTGCAACGATTGCGTTGAGCGATACGGCAACGGGTTTGAAGCTGAACACGACGTCGAGCGGCAGCGGCGAATATCAGTTGCTGCAGATTCCTCCAGCGACGTACACCGTCACGGTGACAGCCTCAGGATTTGGCAGTACGAAGCGCCTGGTTGAGTTGCTGGTGAGCCAGCCAGCAACGGTGAACTTTGTGCTGGCGGTGAAGGGGACGGTGGAGATCGTCAACGTAACGGAAGCGGCGCAGACGTTGAATACGACCGATGCAGCGCTGGGTGGCTCGGCGGATAATCAGTTGATTCAGGCGCTGCCGAGCGAGACGCGCAACGTGCCGGATCTACTGTCGCTGCAGCCGGGCGTGTTGTTTCTTCCGCAGGACAATACGAGTCGTACGGGTGCGGTGAACGGTGGGCGATCGGACCAGGGCAACATCACGCTCGATGGTGTCGACGACAACGACCAGGTCAACGGCTTTGCGTTTACGGGAGTCCTGCGCGAGACGCAGGATTCGGTGGAAGAGTTTCGGGTGACGACGAGCAATGCGGATTCGGATGCGGGCCGCTCATCGGGTGCGCAGGTATCGCTGCTGACGAAGTCGGGAACGAACAAATTTCATGGTGCGGCCTATGAGTACTACCGACCGTCCAACACGGTTTCGAATCAGTACTTCAACAAGCAGGCACAGTTGCAGAGTGGACTGGAGAATCGCCCGCCAAAGCTGATCCGCAATATCTTCGGCGCTGACCTGGGTGGTCCCATCGTCAAGGACAAGCTTTTCTTCTTTGCGAATTATGAGGGACAGCGGCAGGCGGAGAGCCAGACGGTTACGCAGACGACACCGACTTCGCAGTCGCAGCAGGGACAGTTGCTGTACACCTCGGGAGGAGCGACGGAGTCGCTGACTGCTGCGCAGGTGACGGCGCTGGATACGCTGAATGGTTGCGCGGTGTGCGGTACGAAGGCGTATCCTCCGGGGCCGGGGCCGGATCCGAATGCGCAGACCTACTTCAATTCCATGCCAGCGGCGAACGGAACGACGGCAGGCGATGGACTGAACTCGGGGTCCTACACGTTTGCGTCTCCAGCGCCGATCAGCCTGAACACGATGATTGCCAGGATCGATTATGAGCCGTCGGTAAAGCATCGGATTTTTGTGCGCGGGAATCTGCAGAAGGACACTTCATCGGGCACGGAGCAGTTCCCGGGACAAGGGCCGTCCTATGTGCAGATCTCAAATAACAAGGGGATCACGGCCGGGGACACCTGGACGATTTCGCCGAACCTGATCAACGATATTCGCTATGGATATGTTCGCGCCGGGACGGGAAACTCGGGTATTGGTTCAGGCGACTATGTTGATTTCCGTTTTCTCTCGACGGCGACGGCTGAGACGCGGAGCACGATCACGAGCGTGCCGGTGAACAACATCGTCGACAACTTCAACATCACCAAGGGGAAGCACAATATTGAGATTGGTGCGAACTGGAGACTGATCCACCAGAATCGTGAATCGAACGCAAACTCCTTCAACTCCGCGTCGTCCAATCCGTATTGGCTGAAGAATAATGCGCCGGATCCGAACTTGGCCGATTCCAGTCTCGCGCCGCTCGATAGCGGATTCCAGAACTCCTACAACATCGCGTACGCAAACCTTGTCGGGACGATCCCATCGGTCACCGATGTTTACAACTATGAGGTGAGCAGCGCCACATCGGGTACGCTGCTGGCTGATGGTGCATACATCACACGCCACTTCAGCGCCAACGAGTATGAAGGCTTTGTGCAGGACTCGTGGAGGGTGCTGCCAAACCTTACGATCACGGGCGGCCTGCGCTATTCGTATCTGCAGACTCCGTGGGAGACCCGTGGACAGGAGGTGACGCCGTTTGTGCCATCGACCACGGCGGGCGGCCCGACGACCGACACCCATACGTGGTACCAAAAGCGCGAGGCGGCTGCGTTGCAGGGACAGATCTATGAGCCCGATCTATCCTTTGCTCCTGCTGGAAAGTTCTATGGCAAGCCGGGTTTCTATCCAGCAAACAAGAAGAACTTCGCTCCGCGCCTGGCGATAGCTTACTCGCCGGACTCGAAGACTTCGATTCGTGCGGGTGCTGGAATCTACTACGACCACTTTGGGGAAGGTCTGGTGAATATCTTCGATCAGCAGGGAGAGTTTGGCCTCGCGACGTCGGTGACCAATCCAGCGAACGTATACACTGACGCAACTTCGCCGCGCTATACGGGGAGGAATGCTCTGCCCTTCAACAATGGTGTCGCGCCGAATACGACGGCATATCCGTATGTTGCACCACTAGGAAACTTTGGGATTACGTGGGGCCTGGACAGCAAGATCCAGACGCCGTATTCCACTTCTTACGACGTGTCGATTCAACATCAACTGCCGGCTGGCTTCACGGTTGAGCTTGCGTATGTTGGGCGGTACGGTACGCATCTGTTGCAGAGCCTGGATCTGGCGGAGCCGGTGGATTACACCGATCCGCAGGGCGGCGGCGATTACTATACGGCGGGTACAGCACTGTCCAAAATAACGGACCAGAATGCAGACAACCCAAATGCAACCGTTCAGCCGATTCCGTACTTTGAGCATGTCTTCCCGTACATGGCGGGTCAAGCAGGCCCTGGGACATCGGCGACGCAGTCGATCTACTCTCTGGAGTGGGCTCCGACTCGCGATGCCGCGGGAGAAACCTCGGCATTGGCGGACATTGATTTCTTTTGCTCAGCGATTGGATACTGTCCCGCAGGAACTCCGTCGAAGTTCTGGCAGGACCAGTTCTCGTCGTTGTATGCCCTCTCGAGCATCGGCAAGAGTTCGTACAATGCTGCGCAGTGGACGCTTCGGCATCCGACGAGTCATGGATTGACGCTTGACGTCAGCTATACGCTCTCGAAGTCGATCGACTGGGGTTCTGACGCGGAGCGCGATAACGAGTTCACGACTGCTCAGTTCTCCCAAAGCGAGATTCTGAATACCTGGAAGCCTTATTTGAATAAGTCGGTGTCAGACTTCGACACGTCGAGTCTTGTGACGGTCGATTGGGTCTATCAATTGCCGGTTGGCAAAGGAAAGAGCTTTCTGGGGACGGCGAACCCGGTGGTGCAGGCTATCCTGGGTGGCTGGCAGTCGTCGGGAATCTTCCGCATGACGAGTGGCTTGCCGTGGGGAGTGATTGCTCCGGGCTGGTCCACGAACTGGCAGATCGAATCCTATGGCGTGGTAACTGACCCGAGCGTGATTGCACATAAGCACTTCAACGCCGCGGGAAATCCGGAGTACTTCACGAACAGAAATGCGATCAATGCGGGCATCTATACCGGTGGGCCGATTCGTCTGCCGTATCCGGGTGAGGCGGGTGAGCGCAATCGGTTCCGTGGTGACGGCTATTTCGACGTGGACTCGGGGCTAACCAAGAACTGGCAGTTTGGACGATATGGATTGCTCACGTTTGTGTGGGAGGTCTATAACGTTTCGAACACGAACCGTTTCGATCCGGCGACGATTCAGAGTCAGTTGACGGGTGGCACGCTTGGAACCGCCAACGGGTTGCTGGGTGGAAATAATGCGCCACGCAGGATGCAGTTCGCGCTGCGGTATGACTTCTAACGCGCTGCGTAACGGCTGATCGTTACGGTCGGCGGAAGGAGCCCACAACGTGTGCTTCTTCCGCCGTTTCTTTTTTCGGAAGATCAACAAATAACGGAAGAGCGATACTCCCATGAAGATTCGTTTCACGCAGTTTCTTTTGACTGGCTTCCTGCTTGGTGCTTCTTTCACGGCTGGCGCGCAGAGCGGCCTGGCTACAGGGGGCAAGCCGGCGATTACGCTGGATGAGTTCATGAATGCGACGGAGGTTGTGAGGGCGCGGATCTCGCCGGATGGGTTGGAGGCGGTGATTGCGACGAATGCGCCGGACTGGCGGCAGAACCGGTTCAAAGAGGATTTGTGGCTGTGGACGAAGCAGAGTGGGGCGGTGGTCGCGCTGACGTACTCGGGGCATGATGCGTCGCCGCAGTGGTCGCCAGATGGGAAGATGATTGCGTTCGTCTCAGACCGGAGGCTGCCGGGCGAAGTGTCGGGCGATGGTGTGGCTGGGGACGGGGCAGCGGCGGGCGACGACAAGGATGCGACGAGCCGCGTCTGGCTGATCTCTTTGAGTGGCGGCGAGGCGGTGCCGCTGTATCGCGAGAAGATGGATGCGCATGCGTTTGCTTGGTCGAGTGATGGGAAGAGCGTGGTGTTCTCGGTGACTGAACCGCTGTCGAAGGATGCGAAGGAGGCGCACGAGGCGGAGTGGAAGGATGTGATCCGGTGGCGCGAGCAGGAGCGCGGGGATGTGCTGCTGTCGATGCCGGTGGCCACTGCAATAGCGGCCAGCACGAGAACTCCGGAGGCGCACCAGGTTTCGAAGCCGGCGGCGGACAAGCCGGAGTATCCTGCGGGCGCTGTGGAGCTGACGAAGAGTGCGCTCGAGGTGATGCAGATTGTGCCTTCGCCGGACGGCGAGCAGATTGCGTTTGAGACGGGGCCGGTGTCGCGCCGGCTGGAGAATCCTGCGGAGAGTGAGCTGTTTGTGGTGGCGGCCAAGGGCGGCGATGCGCGCCAGTTGACCCATAACCAGGGGCTGGAGGGTGATCTGCATTGGATGCCGTCGGGCAAGAGCATTGATCTGCTGGTGCGCGCGGCGGGCGGGTCGATCGAAGGGCCGTACCGCGATGTGCAGGGACGACTGTATTCGCTGGAAGTGGCGACGGGGAAGGTGACGCGGCTGGGTGGAGAGTTTGGCGGATCATGGGAGGATCTGACCGTTACGGCGGAGGGTACGTTGCTGGCTGCGGGACAGAAGGGAATCGATGTAGGCGTGTACCGTGTGGAGGGTGAGAAGGCCGAGGCCGTTGCTACGGTGCCCGGGAACTACGCTCATCTGGATGCGGCGCGCAGCGGAGATGCTGTGCTGTTTACGCACTCGACGATTACAGCGCCGACGCAAGTGTATGTTGCGGAGGGTGTGTCGGGGTTGAATGCAGCGAAGGCGGTGACGGCGTTCAATCCTGTGTTTGGGGAGCGCGCGCAGGTGGAGTGGAAGCCGTACCGGTGGAAGGCTGCGGATGGAGCCGAGGTGGAAGGCGTCCTGATCTATCCGCCGGGAAAGAGCAGTGATCAGCATCTGCCGATGCTGACACTGATCCATGGCGGGCCGGCGGATGCCGACGGCGATCGTTTTGGCGCGGACTGGTACGACTGGGCGACCCTGGCTGCGGCGAATGGGTGGCTGGTGTTTCGGCCGAACTATCGCGGGTCATCGGGGTATGGGGATGCGTTCATGCTGGGGATTCAGCCGCATATTGTGTCGGCGCCGGGGAAGGACATTCTTGCGGGGGTGGATGCGCTGGTGAAGGATGGGATTGCCGATCCTGATCATCTGACCATCGGCGGGTACAGCTATGGCGGCTACATGACGAACTGGCTGATTACGCAGACGACGCGATTCAAGGCTGCGGTGACCGGCGCGGGCGCGGTGGAGCACGCCGCCAACTGGGGCAATGACGATCTTACCTGGGATGATGCGTGGTATCTTTCGGGAACGCCGTGGGAGAAGCCGGAGCTTTACCAGAGTGAGGCGGCGCTGTTTCAGATGAACAAGGTCACGACGCCAACGCACATTGTCGGAGGCAATGCGGACAACCGCGTCAGCTACTTCGAGCAGGTGCTGCTGGAACGGGCGCTGGAGCGGTTGAATGTACCGCACACGCTGCTGGTGTTTCCAGGCGAGAACCATCCGCTGGACAAGAACCCTTGGCATGGCTATATCAAGGTCCGGGAAGAGTTGAAGTGGCTGCAGCGGTATGGGATGCAGTAGCTGTGCGGAGTGGTGGAGAGATGCTCAGGTGCTGGCTGGGGTGCGTATGATCTCCACCGAGCAACCGGCGTGGCGAGCTACGAACTCGGAGACGCCGCCGAGCAGGAAACGCTGCAGGCCTCGCTTGCCGTGTGAGCCGAGGACGATCAGGTCGGCGTGCCAGTCGGCTGCGGAGTCGATGATGGTCTCGCGGATGTCGCCGACTTTGATGGCCGTAGTGGCTTGGAATCCGGCGTCGCACAACTCTTTCGCGATGCGGTTGACTAACGTGCGGGCTGGCTTCTTCTGGCCTTCGAGCTCCGGGGCGTAGCCGGGATCCATCTGGGGAGGAGCGGGCCCAACCGGCTGGAGTACATGCAGGACCAGGACCTCTGTGCTGTCCGTGCGAAACTGCGCGACAAGGGCCCGTGATAATTCTTTCGATGACTTCGAGTCGTCCACTGCTACTACGATCTTCATGGCTGCTCTCCCTCAGTCACCCAATAGGATACACAGGGAATTGGAGTTTGACTGTGTGTTGAGACGGTCTTGCAAACGGGGTGGGGCGGTTGGGGTGGCTCGTGGCAGGATGGATTCCTTGGCCGGATCGAAGCTGGGGTGGCGGGGTGCTGGGTGGAGTGCTGGCCGCAAGATATAGAGGATGGATGCGTTAGAGGTCGATCACGGGCCGCGGGTTGCGTCAGAGGTTCAACGCAGCGATGGGGATCGACTTCGACACCTAGAGTTTTCCATGAATCTGCCGATAGTAACTCTGTGATCGCTCACCGAGCCACCTGCGGCGATAGATAAACTCGTACGTTCGCTGAGGAGGCTTAGAACTGTGGAGGGCAAGAAGCCTCCGCGGGCGGAAGGTGTGGACATGAAGGCAGGCCCGGCATGCAGGGAATAGCGAACTTTTTGTCTATGGTCCCAAATCCGATGATTCTGGTGAATGAACAGGGAGTGATGGTGCTCGCGAATGACCACACCTGCAGCCTGTTTGGATATGCGCCGGGGGAACTGGTGGGAAGGCCGGTTACTGCGTTAATGCCGGAGCGCTATCGGGAGACGCATGTGAAGCATTTTGAGGCGCATTCCCGATCTCCGCATGAGCGGGATATGGGGATTGGCATGGAGTTAATGGCGTGCCGCGCGGACGGATCAGAGTTTGCGGTCGAGATCAGTTTGAATCGGTATGCCGGAATGGATGGGGTGTACACGCTGGCTTCGGTGCGGCTGATTGCGGATCGCGAGGCCACGGAGATCAGAATTCGTCACCTGAATCGCGTTCTTGCGATGCAAGGCAGGATCAATGCGCTGATTGTGCGGGTGCACGACCGCGATGAACTGTTTCGCGAGGCTTGCCGGATTGCGGTGGAAGCGGGTGCGTTCGGGATGGCGTGGATCGGGCTGCTGGATGCCGATACGCAAGAGATCCGGGTTGCCGCGAGCTTTGGGGAGCGCGCAAGGGAGTATCTGGAAGGCATTGAGCTGGAGGCTCCGTTCCAGCGCGGCCCGGCCGGGGTCTCGATTCGTGAGGGTCGGCCTGTATGGATTCAGGATTATCAGCATAGCCCGCTCACGGAGCCGTGGCATAAGCGCAGTGCGCAGTTCGGGTGGAATTCGCTGGCGGTGCTGCCACTGCATCGCAAGAGGGTTCCGATTGGAGCTATGGTTCTGTATGCGGGAGAGATTGGAGCGTTCGACGAAGAGGAGGAACGGCTGCTGGTGGAGATGGCCAACAATCTTTCCTTTGCGATGGATCACGTGGAGAACGAGAGGATGCTGAAGCACCTTGCGCAGTACGATGCGCTGACCAGTCTTGCGAATCGCACGCGCTTTCTCCGGCGAGTGACTCGGCATCTGCGCAATGCTGTCAGCGGCGGACACAAGCTGGCCGTATTGGAGTTGGACCTGGAGCGCTTTACCAATATCAATGACAGCCTGGGACGCCCGGCGGGAGACGCGGTTCTGAAGCAGGTGGCGAAGTGGCTGACCGAGGAGGTGGGAGATGCAAGCCTGCTGGCGCGACTGGACGCTGATCACTTTGCGGTATTGATTCCAGCGATCGAGAAAGAAGGCGATGCGGCGCTGCTGGTGGAGCGATGGATGAAGGCGCTGCACGAACACGCGTTCGGGGTGGAGGGTGATACTTTCCGGATTCATGCAAAGGTCGGGATCTCGATGTACCCGGAGGACGGCGTCAACGCGGAGACACTGGTTAAAAACGCCAAGGCAGCGCTGAAGCAGGCTAAGGCAAGCCGCAATCGATACCTGTTCCACACTCCCAAGATGACCGAGATGATGGCCGGCAAGTTCGTGCTGGAGAATCAACTGCGGCAGGCGCTGGAGAGGCACGAGTTCGTGCTGCACTACCAGCCCAAGGTGAATATGGTGAGCGGCGAGTTGACCGGCGCCGAAGCACTGATCCGGTGGAACGATCCGCGCACGGGACTGGTGCCTCCGGACCGGTTTATTCCGATGCTGGAAGAGACGGGATTGATCTACGAGGTGGGGCATTGGGCGCTGGACCGGGCGATTGAAGGCCATCTCCGGTGGCGGAGAGCGGGGTTGCAGGCGGGGCGGATCGCGGTGAATGTGTCTCCGCTGCAACTGCGCAATCGCCACTTCATTGGCGACATTGAGCGCGCCATCGGTGATGACCCGGAGGCGGCGAGGGGGTTGGAGTTTGAGATCACGGAAAGCATGGTCATGGAAGACCTGGAATACAGCATTGCGACGCTGCGGAAGATTCGCGCGATGGGGATTACGATCGCGCTGGATGACTTCGGGACGGGGTTTTCGTCGCTCAGCTATCTTTCCAAATTGCCGCTGGATACGCTGAAGATCGACCGGTCGTTTGTGATTGATCTGACGGATGCGCCGGAGCGGCTGGCGCAGGTGTCCGCGATCATCAATCTGGCTCATTCGATGCACCTCAAGGTGGTGGCAGAGGGTGTGGAGACTGCGGACCAGGCGCGCATGGTGCGAATGCTGGGCTCGGATGAGATGCAGGGCTTTCTGCTGAGCAAGGCGTTGCCGAGCGAGGTCTTCGAAGCGAAGTTTCTGGGCTCGACTGGGGTAGTGTGCCTGACATCGCTGCTAGCTCCGGCGGAACGACGCGCCGACTTCCTCCCACAGGCATAGTGAGGGGGCTGGTCCGTAGAAACGGCCTATGCCTTTGATGCGACAGTAGATGGCACGGGCCTGAGGGGGTGAAGGAAAGCCGGGAAACAAATTTCCATAGAAACTTTTGCGCCGGTCATTCGTATCTTCAACAGCAGATTCGCGTTCCAACCCAGTGAGCGTAGCGGGCACCGATATTGCTACAGATACTGGAGCGGAGGTAGTAGAGGCTGAGGCCAAGTGGGCTGGATGCTTCGTTGCTTCTGCGCGGGCGGGATGATGTGCGATGAGGATGGATCGAGCGATGGAAGGCATGGGAGCAGCACGAGGGTGGAGGATGGCCGCGCTGGCGGCGGGATTGCTAGTGGTGGGATTGCTGGCGGCACCGGCGTTCGGGCAGGGTGCGGCGGCTGCGGTGCGCCAGGCGGGGACGGTGAAGTCGACGAATGCCACGAGCCTGACGCTAACGACCGCGGCGGGGCAGGATGTGACGGTGACCGTTCCGGAGGCGGTGAAGGTGCTGGTGGTGGCGCCGGGGAGTAAGGATCTGAAGTCGGCGACGGAGGGGACGCTGAGCGACGTGACGCCGGGAGACCGGGTGCTGGTGACGGGGGCGGCCGGAGAGAATGCGTCGACGATGACGGCGGCGCGGGTGATTCTGATGAAGGCGCAAGCGATTGCGGCGACGCACGAGGCCGAAGATGCGGCGTGGAGCAGGGGCGGCGGCGGAATTGTGAAGTCGGTGGACGCGGCGGCGGGCAGGATTGAGATTGCGAGCGGACTGAAGTCGGTGACGGTGGTGGTGACGCCATCGACGGTGGTGCGGCGGTATGCGGGAGATTCGGTGCGGTTTGCTGATGCGAAGCTGAGCACGATCGGCTCGATTGAGACGGGGGACCAACTGCGGGTGCGTGGTGCGAAATCCGAAGATGGCAGCACGATCACGGCGGATGAACTGGTGACGGGAACGTTCCACCACTACTCGGGATTGATTACGGCGATCGACGCGACGGCGGGGACGGTGACGCTGAAGGACCTTGCGACGAAGAAGATGGTGACGGTTGCGGTGACGTCGAGCAGCGACGTGCGGCGGATTCCGGCGATGCTGGCGGAGAGAGTGGCCGCACGGATGAAGGGTGGAGCAGGCGCTGGAGCGGGACGGAGTGGAGCGGGCGCTGCGGACGGGGCTGAGCGTGAAGGCAGGGCGGGGATGGATCTGTCGCAGATGCTGTCGCGGCTGCCGACGGAGACGCTGGCGGGATTGAAGGTGGGAGAGGCGGTGATGATTGTGGCTACGTCGCCGACGACGGGGTCGGAGACGCCGGCGGCGGTGACGCTGTTGGTGGGGGTGGAGGCGGTGCTGAGGGCGTCGCCGAATGGGCAGACGATGACGTTGTCGCCGTGGAGCCTGGGCGGGGGTGATGAATCGGGTGGCGGTGGCGGGATGGGAGCTAGTTCGCAGCGGACGGCGAGTCCGCAGTAGACGGCGCAGCCGTGGTACGGATGTTGGCGGGACTGAGTGTGACGGCAGACGGTCGGCGAGTGTCGTCTGACGTATTGGAAGAGCTGGTTCCTGGGGAGCGCGAAGGTGTGCGAATTTCAGGGCCGCGATGGAAGAGTTCAGGAGTGAGAATGCTGATTCAGGAATTGCGGAAGAGAAAGATGTCCCGAGGGTTGTTGAGAGCAGGGCTGGCGGGCGCGATGCTGGCGACGGCGGGACCGATGTTGGCTGCGGCGACAGCGCGGGCTCAGGTGCCGACGCCGACAGGAACGGCTGCGGTTCAGGTGGGAAAGACGCGAGTGCATGGGGTGATTACGGATCCGGATGGAGCGCTGATTCCAGGTGCGTCGGTGACGCTGACGCCGGCGAAGGGAGCGGCATCTGCGGTGAAGTCCGGCTCGGATGGAACGTACAGCATGGTGGTTGCGCCGGGGACGTATACGGTGCGGGTGACGATGCCGGGGTTTGCGACGTACACGGCGCCGAACGTAACGATTCCTGCGGCGGTGGGAACGACGGTGAATGCCAAGCTACAGATCGGCGTGCAGTCGCAGGAGGTGACGGTCGAGGCGAATTCGATGCAGTTGAGTGTGAGCCCTGATTCGAACCAGAGCGCGATGGTGATTACGGGCAAGGACCTGGATGCGCTGTCGGATGATCCGAATGAGTTGTCGAGCGAGTTGACGGCGTTGGCTGGGCCGTCTGCGGGACCCAATGGCGGACAGATTTATGTGGACGGATTTACGGGCGGACAGCTTCCGCCGAAGTCGTCGATACGCGAGATTCGGATCAACCAGAATCCGTTCTCGGCGGAGTATGACCAGTTGGGTTATGGGCGCATCGAGGTGTTCACCAAGCCGGGTACGGACACGCTGCACGGGAACTTGCAGATTGATGGAGATCCGTCGCAGTTGAACACGGGAGATCCGCTGGCGACGGGTTATCAGCCGCCTTATCACATCCTTTTCGTGTTTGGAAATTTGACGGGGCCGCTGAGCAAAATTGCGTCGTATAACTTCGGTGGAACGTTCCGTCAGATTCAGCAGGATGAGGAGACGAATGCGATCATCCTCGCGGCACCATCGAGTCCGACGACGGTGTGCGTTCCTCCGAATGTAACGGGGTGCGTTTACACGCCGTATCAGGTGTCGACGTACTATCCGCAGATACGCGCCGATATTAATCCGCGGCTGGATCTCTCGCTGGGAGCGAGGAACGTTCTCACGACGAGATACCAGTATGTGAACAATACTGCTACGAATGCAGGACTGGGGAATCTAACGCTGCCTTCGGCGGGCTACGACACGAGTTCGTTGAGTAATATTTTGCAGTTGAGTGATACGGAGACGTTCAATCCGAACCTGATTACTGAGACGCGATTTGAGTATGAGCGCGAACATACGGCGACGACGGCGTTGAGCAATCTGCCAACGCTGCAGGTGGGCGGGTTCTTTACCGGGGGCGGATACACGGGGCAGAATCTTACTGACCACCAGGACCACTTTGAGGGCCAGAGCTATACGTCGTTGCAGTTGAAGAAGAACTTCATTCGCTTTGGCGCACGGCTTCGCGCTACGCGAGAGGCGCAGGACACGGGGAACAATACCAACGGGACCTTCATCTATTCTGCGCTGACGACACCGACAACCTGTACGGCTACACCTTGCGTGGACAACAGCTATCAGACCGGTACGCCGAATCAGTTCACCTATACGACGGTGAATAACCATAAGATCGGGGACACGTATCTGGATTTCGAGCCTTACGCTGAGAGCGATTGGAAGGCGCGTCCGAACCTGACGATCAGTTACGGCATTCGTTACGAGATACAGAATCATCTATCGGACCATCGTAATTTTGCGCCGCGGCTGGCGTTCAGCTATGGACTGTTCAGCGGGAAGGGTGCGCCGAAGACGGTGCTGCGTGGGGGATTTGGCATTTTCTATACGCGCTTTCAGCAGGCCGATATTCTCACGCTGGAGCAGGAGAATGGCGTGAATGAGACGGTCTACACGGTACAAAATCCGGGGGCGAGTTGCAGTCCCAGCGCCACGGATCTACTGGTGGCGTGCAATGCTGGTGCCACGCCGCAGACGGTATACTCGGCGGCGAGTAATCTTCGTGCGTCCTACATTACGGAGTTTGCCGGGGGCGTGGACCAGCAGATTGGACGCAACGGAACGATCTCGGTGAACTATGTGCATTCGCAAGGGGTACACCAGCTGGCGACGCAGAATATCGGGTACAACTTTACGACGCCGAGTTTGAGCAATGCCCAATATCAGTTCTTTAGCGAGGGCGTCTTCAATCAGAATCAACTGGTGGTTCATGCGCATGTGCAGACGTCGAAGGCCATTTCGCTGTTTGGGTACTACGCACTGAACTCGGCGAACGGCGATACTTCGGGCCTGGGAGGAGATATTTCGACGCCGGGGAATATCAGCGCGGACTATGGGCGCACGTCGTTTGATGTGAAGAATCGGTTGTTCATGGCGGGCTCGATCTCTTTGCCGAAGTATTTTCAGGTAAGTCCGTTCATGATTGCGCAGAGTGGCAATCCATATAACGTGACAACGGGCGAGGATAATTACAACGACAGCTTCTTCAACGAGCGGCCGTACAAGGTGGCTGCTTCGTGGGCGAATGCGTCGAACGCAGAGTATGTTAAGACGATCCCGGGATGCGGGACGTTTGCGGAGCCGGGATACCAGAGCACGGGTGCGAGTATTGCGCCGATCAATTACTGCACGGGCCCTGTGCTGTTCTCATTCAACTTCCGGTTGACCAAGACGTTTGGCTTTGGCGGGACGACGTCGATGGCCAGCGGTAATGGTGGCGGTGGGCCAGGGGATCATGGGCATGGGCATGGCGGTGGTCCGCGTGGATTTGGGCCACCCACCACCGGAAAGCGATACAACTTGTCGTTTGGTTTGCAGGTGCAGAACCTCTTCAACAATGAAGACTTGTCGACGCCGCAGGGAAATTTGCGGTCGGGGTACTTTGGACAGTCGACCCAGCTCGCCGGCGGGCCGTTTACGACCCAGAGCGCGGTGCGGCGAATTACATTGCAGACTTCCTTCTACTTCTAGACAAGGGTAGAGCCGGTAAGGCAAGAGGTGTGGCCCTGAGGGTCATACCTCTCACTTTTGCGTGAGGCCGTGGGGGTGCGAAGATGGAAGCATGACAGAGCCACGGGTTGAGCGGACAAAGCAGCAACGCAAGACGAGCAGGACGCCATTCTTTGGGCGGTGGGCAATCGGTGCGATGGCAGCGTTGTCCGGGGTGCTCGTGATTGGAGCCGTGCTCGCCTGGCGGACCAATGATGTGATGGGAAGTCTGCCGGTCCTGAAGCAGGCGGGACGAACCAGTGCTCTGACTGATGGGCAGAAGACGCTGGTGGACGAGACGCCATGGAAGACGGCGGAGTTACTGACGGCGCTGGCTGTGACGCAGGAGGAGCAGGAGTATGCACGACAGGCGGAGCGGCTGGCGGATCACGAGGTAGACCAGGCCTTTGCGACTGCACTGCGGGAGTCAAACCTAGAGCAGCGCACGCTGACTGGAGCTGCGGCGACCACACAGACGACGGTGAAGCAGTTGGAGGGGATGGTGGCGTCGGACCAGGCTGCGTTGAGCAACGCGGCGAAGGGGAGTGATGCGGAGCAGCTTGCACAGGCGCAACTGGGGCTGGATGAGGACCAGTTGAGTGATGCGAAGGGGGAACTGGCGAGAGAGTCGGGGGACAAGAGCGACGAAATACAGCAGGAGTTGACGGCGCGCGAGGCGGGGATGAAGACGTTCGACGCGACGGGCAGCACACGTGCACCGGGAGAGGTTACGTCGATCGCGATGCAGAAGTATCGGACGCTGGCGGGACTGATTGGGGCATGGAGGCGGCAGAGGGAGCGGTATGCGATGCTGCTGCAGGCGAAGGATTCGGCTGAGCACGATGCCGCGGCGCTCAGTGTAAAGCACCAGGCGGCAGAGGCGCGTTTGGCCCAGCAGGATGGTGGAGCGGGTGCGGTCGTCGCAGACCGGGTGGCGGCGCTGAAGCGGATGAGCGTGGAACGTCAGGTCATGAGTCTGTATAACGACCGGATTGAGACGGAAGGACATCTGGCCGAGGTGTATGGGAAGTGGGCGACGCAGGTGTTGCTGCAGCATAGGATTGTGGCGCACCTGATCCTGATCCAAGGGATCATCATCGTTATCCTCATCATTGTGGCGATTCTGCTGGATGCGGTGGTGGAACGCCTGGCTGAGCATGAGTCTCTGGATAAGCGGCGGATGCGGACGCTGAGCAGGATCACGCGGCTGATCGTGCAGGTGGCAGCGGTGGCGGCGATTCTGCTGGTGGTGCTGGGACCGCCTGATCATGTGTCGACGGTATTTGGGCTTGTGACGGCGGGACTCACGGTGGCCTTGCAGGACTTTATTCTGGCGTTTGTGGGCTGGTTCATCCTGATGGGGCGCGCCGGGATTGGAGTTGGCGATGCGGTGGAGATCAATGGCGTAGCGGGCGAGGTGGTGGATATTGGGCTGTTCCGTACGACGCTGCTGGAGACAGGCAATTGGACGGCGAAGGGGCATCCGACTGGGCGGCGCGTGACCTTCAATAATATGTACGCGATCAACGGGCAGTACTTTAATTTTTCGACGACCGGGCAGTGGATGTGGGATGAGATTACGGTATCGGTGCCGACGGGAGAGGATGCCGTGGCGACGATGGAACGAGTGCAGAAGATTGTCGAGGCGGCGACGGCGGATGATGTGAAGACGGCTGAGGCGGAGTGGCAGAAGGTATCGAAACAGCAGGGGCTGAGCCAATTTTCGGCTGAGCCGGACGTAAATCTTCAGCCCACGGGGACGGGTGTCAATCTGGTGGTGCGGTATGTGACACGCGCTACAGGACGGGTTGAGCGAAAGAATGTGCTCTATCAATCCTTGCTGGAATCCCTGCATACGCCGAAGGCAGAGGTGTAGCGGGCGGGCGCATTGAGTGAATCACCTGCTGCCAGGTGGCGCTAACGCAGGCCGAGGATGGAACCGCGCGCCGGGGGCGGGTCGTCGTCCGGGTCGCGGTCAGTGGGCTTGTCAATTTCTTTATTGCGGGGCTCGGGGGTGAGCGACTCGGAGGCTGGGATGGAGGCCTTGCGAGGCTCGAATTTGCGCAACTGATCGGCGATCTGCTGAAACTCGCTGGGCTTGTCGCTATGGGGTTGGGAGGTGGGTGGATCGAAGAGCGAGGGCTGGGTTTCGCGAAGCGGGCCGGCGACGACGACGGTCTTGGCGTTGAGGAACTCGCGCATGCCGGCGGTGGAGAGTTCGCGGCCGTAGCCAGAGCGTTTGACGCCACCGAAGGGAAGGCGCGGGTCGCTGGCGACGGGGGTATTGAAGAAGACGGCGCCGCACTGAAGTTCGGCGGCGAGGCGATGCTGCTCGGCGTCGTCGGTGGTCCAGGCGCTGGCGGCGAGGCCGAAGGGTGTGTCGTTGGCCAGTGCGATGGCCTCGCTGAGTGAGCCGATGCGAAAGAGTAGAGCGACAGGGCCGAAGATCTCTTCCTGACAGATGGGAGCATTGCGCATGATGCCAGCGATGACGGTGGGCTGGAAGTAGTTTCCGTATTTGCCGCCCTCGACGTTGACAGCACGAGAGCCGCCGGTGAGGACGCGTCCTCCGGATTCGCGGGCGCGGGTGACCTGCTCGAGGAGTTCGTCGACGATCTGAGCTGTGGCAAGGGGGCCGATGTCGGTGGTGTCGAGGGTGGGGTCACCGATGCGGAGGGCGGCCATGCCGGCGACGAATCGCTTCTCGAACTCGGGGTAGATGGTCTCGTGGACGAGGAAGCGCTTGGCGGCGATGCAACTTTGGCCGTTGTTGATGCAGCGTGCCTTGATGGCGTTGGAGATGGCCGCGTCGAGGTCAGCGGAAGGAAGGACGATGAAGGGGTCAGAGCCGCCGAGCTCGAGCACGGTCTTCTTGATGAGCCAGCCGGCCTGCGCTGCGATGGCTCGGCCGGCGGCCTCGGAACCGGTGACGGTGACGGCGGCTACACGGTCGTCGGAAAGCAGGCCTTCGACCTGGCGGGATTCTATGAGGAGGGTCTGGAAGGTGCCGCGGGGGAAGCCGGCGCGGCGGATGAGGGCTTCGATGGCGAGGGCGCACTGAGGAACGTTGGAGGCGTGCTTGAGGAGGCCGACGTTGCCCGCCATGAGCGCGGGAGCGGCGAAGCGGAAGACCTGCCAGAGGGGGAAGTTCCAGGGCATGACGGCGAGGATGACGCCGAGGGGGTCGTAGCGGACGTAGGCCTCGGCGTGCTCGGTGGCGATAGGCTCGGGGGTGAGGATGCGGGCGGCGTGCTCGGCGTAGTAGCGGCAGACGGAGGCGCACTTGGCGACTTCGGCGCGCGCGGAGGCGAGGGTTTTGCCCATCTCGGCGGTCATGGTGGCGGCGAGCTCTTCGAGGTCGGCGTCGAGCAGCGCGGCGAGGCGGCGCATCCAGAAGATGCGCTGGTCGAGCGACTCGTTGGGGTAGGTTCTGGCGGCGCTGGCGGCCAGGGCGAGCTTGGCGTTGAGAGCTTCGGGTGTGAGCGGGTCAAAGCTGCGGAGCAGCTTTCCTGTGGCCGGATTCAGGGATTGGATCATAAGGCAGAGGGTACAGGTTCGAGGGTGTAGCGTGAATCGTACGTTGCGGTTTACGGACTGGCTGGTGTGAGTAGTGTAGCTGTAGAGCGACTTTACGGCTAGGTTGGGTGCTACTCGTTGGCGAGTTTGGAGAGGGTGAGGGCCAGGATGCGGGTGCCGAGGGCTATGGATTCGGGGGTAGAGTACTCGTCGGGGCGGTGAGAGACGCCGGCGCGGCAGGGAATGAAGAGCATCGCAATGGGAGCGACGCGGGCGATGAAACTGGAGTCGTGGTAGGCGCGGGAGACCATTTTCTTGTAGGAGACGGAATCAGACTGGCAGATGGCTTCGAGGGTGGCGACGATATGGGGATCGCTGACGGCGGGGATGTCGGCGTTGATCTGCTGCTCGGTGATGGTGATGTGGCGGCGGGTTTCGATGGCTCGAATATCGGCGTGGAGGGCGGCCATGATGGTGTCGCGGCGGGTGACGTCGGTGTCGCGTATGTCGAGCATGAGGGTGACGCGGGAGGGGACGGAGTTGACGGCGCCGGGGTGGACGGCGACCGTACCGACGGTGGCGACCGAATCTGCGGTGCCGGAGGCCGCGTTGGCGGCGAGGGTGTGGCGTTCGACGGAGAGGATGAGTTCGGCGGCGGCGCAGAGGGCGTCGCGGCGGTCGGGCATGAGGAGGGCCCCGGCGTGGCCGCCGAAGCCGGTGATCTCGTAGCGGTAGCTGGCAGGGGCGGCGATGTTGGTGACGATTCCGAGGGAAATCCCTTCGCGTTCGAGAAGTGGGCCCTGCTCGATGTGGAGCTCAACCCAGGCGTGGTAGTAGTTGGGTGGGAGGGGGACGGTCGAGAGTGAGCCGGTGAAGCCGGCGGCGGTGCGGACGTCGTGGAGGGTGAGGCCGGTGGGGGCCTGTGGGTCGGCTTCGGGGAGGCGGTCGGGGAGGGCGTCGGCGGTGGCGGGATCGATGACGCCGCCAAGGAGGCGCGAGCCGATGCAGCCGATGCCGAAGCGGGTGGGCTCCTCGCTGGTGAATATGAGGGTTTCGATGGAGCGGTGGGGTTGGAAGCCGGATTCTTTGAGGGAGCGCATGGCTTCGAGGCCGCCGAGGACTCCGACGGTGCCGTCGTACATGCCGGCGTGGGGGATGGCGTCGGTGTGGGAGCCGGTGCCGATGGCGGGGAGGGTGGGGTCGGAGCCGGGGAAGCGGAGGAAGGTGTTGCCGATGGCGTCTGTACGCACAGTGAATCCGGCAGATTCAGCGAGGGACTTGATGTAGGCGCGGGCTTCGAGGTCGCGGGGGGTGAAGACGATGCGGGTGACGGCGGTGGTGGGCGTGGGAAGGGTTGCGTCGGTGGTGGGTGGGCAGTCGGTGAGGGTGGCGAGGTGGTGGAGCTCGCGGAGGAGACGGGTGATGTTGATGTGGAGGGTCGTCATGGGGGCTCGGGTGGTGGGAAAGCGCTTCTGGATGCTAGCTTCTGGCTTCTAGCTAAAGGCAAGGGCAACAACAAATGCAAGTGTAGGGTCCTTCGCTTCGCCTCAGGATGATGGCGAAGAACGAGCAACAGCAACTACAACAGCAAAGGCAAAAGAAGAAGCAGATCCCTGCGGGATGACAACCAAAAAGGCAAAGGCAAAGGCAAAGGCAAGAGCAAAGGCAAAAGCAGACGCAAAAGCAGACGCAAAAGCAGAGGCAAAAGCAGAGGCAAAAGCAAAGGCAAGGGCAAGGGCAAGGGAAAGAGCAAGGATAGGAGCAAGGACGAGTGTAACTAGCCTAGGGTGTGGCGGTTGAAGTCTTTGTAGATGAGGTATTTTGCAGGGTTCTTGCCGATAGCGCCGAACCACTGGGGACAGAAGGGGGCCATCCAGATGACGTCGCCTGCGGAGGTGGGGTACCAGCTTTCCCCAAGCCTGTAGATGCCTCCGCCTTCGAGCATGAGAAGGCCGTGCTCCATGTGGTGGATCTCGACCTGCGAGAGGGATGCGCCGGGGTCGTAGGCGAGGGTGTTGATGGCGAAGTCGAAGACGTGGGAGTCGGGCAGGAGGTGACGGACCTGGAGGCCGGGGTCGTCGTTGAGGGGGAGTGGGGCAACCTCCGGCTCTCGGCCCAGGAGGAACCATGGGTCAGGGCTGGCGGCAGGGTCGTTAAGGTACAGGGGATCGAGCGGGAGGAAGGGCTTGTCGATGACCACGACGCGGGAGGGTGCGAGAGCCGTGAGGGTGTGAGGATAGCCGGTGGGGAAGTATGCATAGCCGCCGGGAGTGAGGGTGTGCGGGATGGCTTTGCCGGGCTCGTGGAGGTGGAGTTCCCCTTCGAGGACATAGAGGAAGCGCTGGGTAGCGCTTTGGATGAGCGTGCCCTTCGGTGCGAACTCCAGGGTCATCATGGTGAAGGCTGCACCGAGATGGGGTGCGATGTGGACGATGGCGAGGCCACCGGTGAGCCCGGGGAGAGGCGTGCGGACGAAGGCGTCCGGCGTGTGCAGGAGATGGTCGCGACGGTTGGCGCTGCGCGTTTGGCCGAGGTTGTGCATAGGTCAGTGAGTAGAGAGTAAGGAGTAAGGAGTAGAGAAGCAAGGGCGGAGTGCGGGGCTGAGGCTAGCGCTGCTGGTTTGTACCGGGGTGCGGGTGGAGATGGAGCAGGAGGTTGAGGACGGTGGTGAGGGCGGCCTCGACGTCTTCGGGGCGGACGTTTTCGTCGGGATGGTGGGAGAGGCCGCCGGGGGTGCGGAGAAAGAGCATGGTGGTGGGGACGGCGGCGGCGAGAATCATGGCGTCGTGGCCGGCGCCGGAGAAGATGGGTTCGGCGTCGTAGCCGGCTCGGGCTGCGGCCTGGTGAAGGTGGTGGGTGAGGTTGCGGTCCATGGGGACGGCGTGCTGCTCGGACTGGACGACGGCGTGGACCTGGACACCGCGGAGAGCACCGGCGGCCTCGGCCTTGGCGAGCAGGTGGGCGATGGCGGCGTGGCGCGACTCGTCTTTGGGATGGCGGACGTCGAGCGTTGCGTGGACGGTGCCGGGGACGATGTTGATGGCTCCCGGCAACGTGGTGATGCGGCCGACGGTGGCGACGAGTTGGGTGTAGTTGGCGGCGTAGTGCTCGACGTCGACGATCCATTGGGCGGCAGCGGCGAGGGCGTCGCTGCGCAGGGACATGGGGGTGGTGCCGGCGTGGTTGGCCTGGCCCTGGAAGGTGAGTTCAAGCCGCGACTGGCCGACGATGGCTGAGACGACGGCGAGGGCGGAGTCACTTTTCTCGAGGACAGGACCCTGCTCGATGTGGACCTCGACGGCGGCGAAGGTGTTGGGGGCGAGAGGGCAGGTGGTGGGGATGCGCGCGGGGTCAAGGCCGAAGGAGGTGATGGCTTCGGCGACGGAGATGCCGTCGGAGTCGGTGCGGGCGAGGTGGTCTGTGGTGAGCTTGCCGGTGGCGGCGAGCGAGGAGAGGAAAGGAAAGCCGAAGCGCATGCCCTCCTCTTCAGAGAATGCGATCAGTTCGATGTGGAAGGGCAGCGGGGTGGCGCCGAGTTGTTCGATCGCCGCGAGGCCGAGGAGGACGCCGAGCGGGCCGTCGAAGGCGCCGGCATTGGTTACGGTGTCGATGTGGGAGAAAAGGACGAACGTGTGTGCGTTGCTGAGGGCGGAAAGGCGGGTGGCGCGGAGGTTGCCGACGTCGTCGACGCGGGTTTGGAGACCTGCCTGCCGCATCCACCCGGTGATCAGCGTATGGGCGTCGCGGGTGGCGGGCGAGAGGAAGTGACGTGTGGTCTCACCGGGGACGTCTGTGATGCGCGCGAGTTCGCGGCAGCGCGTGATGATGGTGGCGGCGCGGGCGGCGATGGCTTCGGCGGCGGACGGGTGGCTCATGCAGAGATTATCCTACGGCGGAGACATTTGTCGGCGCCGGTGTTGGCGCTCCTCCCATGATGATGGAGCCGCCGTGAATGGGGCACATGGCGGTCTGCGAAGGTTAGCCACGGCGGACGGTGGCTTCGATGGTGCCGTGAGGTTCGTCGGTCGGGACAAAGATGTGGTTGGGATTTTTGTGGCCGAAGCGGCTGAGATCGACGAGGAGGTTGTGCTTGTTGGGCATGAGAAGGTAGATCTCGTCGATGAGGGCGGTGTGGTGAAGCGCGGCTTCGGCCATGGCGAAGAGGGTTTGCTGGACGGAGAGAGAGTCGTGTTTGGCGAAGGTGGAGATCATGGCTTCGCGGATATGGGAGCGAACCTTGTTGAAGGCGACGCCCGCTGCGATGGCCTCGGGGGTGTAGGGCCACTCGGCTTTGAGCGCGGTGCCGAAGAGACGGTCGGTGGTCTCGGGCAGGGTGGTGAGCGCGTCCTTGATGTAGCCGGTGAAGCCGGAGTTGGAGGTCTTGAGGATTGTGAGGTGGTCGAGGCCGGAGGTGATGGTGAAGGGGGTTCCTTGCTGGCGCGAGACGGTTGTTGTTTGCCGCTCGTCGGACCCGCGCATGAAGGCGGTGGGGAAGGGCTGACCGTCGATGTGCAGGCGCTTCCAGAGCGTGGATTCGATGTTGACTTCGGCGGAAGCGACCTGGGAGTTGCGGGAGAGGATGTAGTCGATGAGCTCCTGGGCGTAGTCCTCCATGCTCTCGGCTTTGGACTCGCGCGCGACGAAGTAGACAGTGTTCTTCATCGTGTCGGTGGGGAGGATTTTGGAGTTGTCGCCCTGCGTGTGGGCGGTCTCGAAGTCGCCGGTGAGGAGGATCTGAACGGTCCACTCGTCGAGATCGTGGTAGGCTTCACGGCCGTTCTGGGCGGCGTGTTTGGTGAGGCGCATGAGGCGGACACGCGATTTGCCGTAGCGGTTGGAGCGAAGTCTTGCAGGCATGGTCAGCTTCCTCTGTAGGTGGTGTAGCCGTTTGCGGTGAGAAGGAGAGGGATGTGATAGTGCTGGGCAGCATCGGGGATGGTGAAGACAATTTGTATATAGGGGTAGAGGCTTACGACGCCTTGTGCTTCAAAGTAGGGCGCGGTCATGAACGTTAGTTCGTAGGTTGCGTTGTCGAGGGGGAAATTGCCCAGCAAGGTTTTGCAACGACCGTCGGCGTCGGTGATGCCGCCGGCGAGCTGGGTCCAGACTCCGTCACGTAGTTCACGCAGGATGAGGGCAATGTTGGCTGCGGGGCGGCCTGAGGCGGTGTCGAGAACGTGGGTGGAGAGGCTCATTGAGCTTTATATTAGCTGCGCTTCGTGCAGGATGACAGGTTATGGGTCAGGTTCGGCGAGCCACTTGCGAAGGCGGAGTTGAGTTATCTGGCGCTGTTGCTCGGCGGCTTCGAGGAGTTCGGTTGAGGGGTCGTTGGTGAGACGGTGCTGGAGGATGGCGAGCATCTCTGCGGCGGATTTGCCGGTGGCGCAGACGATGAAGATGCGGTTGAACTTTTCTTCGTAGGCGCGGTTGGTGGCGGCTAATGCGGCTTGCGTTTCGGCGGTGAGTTGAACTGCGGATTGTTCGGCGGAGGAGAGCGCGAGGCTGGCTGTGGTGGCGGCTTTGGCGTGGTGTTCCCCGATGCGGGGGTGGGAGTCGAAGGCCTGTTGCCAGTCGGATGCGGAGAGGGCGCGCCAGACGAGGTCGGCGGTGGAGGTAAGATCGGCGACGGCGCGGAAGGGACGGAGTGCGGTGAGCTTGCTGGCCCAGGCCTGGGATCCGTTACAGGGGAGGATGGTCTCGATGGCGGAGGGCGCGTCGAGCTCGTTCCATTTGGCGAGGGTCGGGTTGAGTGGTTGCGCCCTTGTCATCATGAGGAGTGATTACTCCGGTGTGAGGAAACAGGATAGCGTGTGCTCGCGGCCGTGGGCTGTGATGGCGAATACATCGTCGGAGGTGGAGGTGCCGCGAGAGAAGACGCGCTGGCCGCGCATCCAGGTGGAGCGGACGAGGCCGCGCAGGGTTTCGCCGAGGTAGGGTGAGATCTTATGGCGGTAGTGCAGCATGTTGGGGGTGAGGGTGAAGATTGCGTCGGGGTCGAAGGCGATGAGGTTGGCGTGTTTGCCGGGTTCGATGGATCCGATGCAGGTGGAGAGTCCGGCGAGTTGTGCGGGTGCGGCGGATGTCCACTGGGCGAGTTGCGATAGGGTGAGCTCGCGGCGCGTGCACTCGGTCCATAGAACGGAGAGAGCGGTTGAGAGCGAGGGGATTCCGCCCCAGGCGAGGTCGAAGCGGCCGGGTTCTTCGCCCGGCTTTGCGGGTTGGCCTGCGGAGGGATGCAGGCGTTTCATGTGCTGCGGGCAGGGTGAGTGGTCGGTGGCGATGAGGTCGATGAGTCCGTCGCTGAGGGCCTGCCAGAGCTGCTCACGGTTGGCGGCACTGCGGATCGCAGGCGCGCACTTGCAGAGCGTGGGGCCGTTGGGATTGTCGGGGATGGTTTCGGCGGTGAGGTGGAGGAAGTGGGGGCAGGTTTCGACGGTGACGGGAAGGCCTTCGCGCTTGGCGGCGGCGATCAGTGGCAGAGCTTTGGCTGTGGAGAGATGGACGATGTGGAGGCGGAAGCGGTGCTCGCGGCAGAGGTTGAGGAGTAGTTCGATGGCCTCGAGCTCGGCTTCGTCGGGGCGTGATGCGAGGTAGGTGGAGTAGTTGCGCCAGTCGGCACCGGTTGAGTTGAGGTGGGAGACGGCGGCGCTGATGGAGGGTTCGAGCTCGGCGTGGACGAGCAGCGGAAGGCCGGTGCGCGCGATGTGAGGGATGGCGCGCTGGAGGTGGACGCGGTCGATGGCGGTGAAGCCGTCGCAGCCGGGGTAGATGAGGAAGCTCTTGAAGCCGGCGACACCGGCGAGGGCAAGTGGTTCGAGGTCGTGCTGGTTGTTGTCGACGGCGCCGCCCCAGAAGGCGTAGTCGACGACGCACTGGTTTGTGCCGTTGGGACCTCCGGAGGTTGCGGCCTCGCGCTTGAGCTCGAGGGCGGCGACGTTGGTGGTCTCGGGGAGACAGTTGAGCGGCATGTCGATGAGGGTGGTGAAGCCGCCTGCGGCTGCGGCGCGGGTGGCGGTGGCGAAGCCTTCCCAGTCGGTGCGGCCGGGCTCGTTGATGTGGGTGTGGACGTCGATGAGGCCAGGAAGAAGGGCGAGCGAGCCGAGATCTTCGACGGGGATGTTGGCGGAGACATCGGATGGAGGCTTGATGGCGGCGATGTGCTCGGCGTCGATGAGGACTGCGGCGTCCTGTTCGCCGTGGGGCGTGATGACGCGGCGGGAGCGGAGAGCATGTACCATATTGCTGATTAGAGCAAAAACAGAGAGTAGAGGGTAGAGGGTTGAGTGCGCTCTTTCACTCTGGATATTTGTTTCGATGGAGGCGCGATGGAGGGGAATCAGGCGTTCATGCAGGAGGCGATTGCGCTGGCCACAGCGAACGTTGCCAGCGGACGAGGTGGTCCGTTTGGGGCGGTGGTGGTGAAGGACGGTAAGGTGATTGCTGCCGGTGTGAATCAGGTGACCGCATTGAATGATCCGACAGCGCATGCGGAGGTGACGGCGATTCGCCATGCGTGCCAGTTGCTGGGAACGTTCCAGCTTGAGGGTTGCGAGGTGTATACGAGCTGCGAGCCTTGCCCGATGTGCCTGGCGGCGATCTACTGGGCGCGCTGTGGGGCGATCTACTACGGGAATTCGGCGGAGGATGCGGCCAAGGTGGGGTTCGATGACGCATTTCTGTATGGGGAGATGAAGAAGCCATCGAGCGATCGGAGGATTCCGATGGAGCGGATGCTGCCGGATGAGGCGTGGGCGAGTTTTGCGGCGTGGCGCGATGCGGCTGTAAAGGTGGTGTACTAGTGACAGGCAGGTCGATGGACACGATGGCGAACGAAACGACGGACTCGAAGACGTACGAACGAAGGAGAAATCTGTTGCGCGTTGGATTGCTGGGATTTGGGACAGTCGGGAGTGCGTTTGCTGAGGTGCTTGCCGCCTCTGGGAGTGAGGACGTGCGGATTACGCATGTGTTCAATCGCGGCGTGGAGCGGAAGCGTGCGCATGCGCAGGCGAAGTTCGTGGCCGGCGATGCGGTGTGGACCGAGCGCGTCGAGGACGTGCTCGAGGCCGCGGACGTGGATGTGGTGGTTGAGTTGATGGGCGGACTGGACCCGGTGGAGGGCTGGCTGCGTGCCGCGTTGAGCGCGGGCAAGCACGTGGTGACCGCGAATAAGCAGTTGATTGCTTTTCGCGGAGCGGAGTTGTTTGCGCTGGCGGCGAGCAAGGGGGTGCAACTGCTCTATGGGGCGGCGGTGGCCGGTGGCGTGCCGGTAATTCCGGGCATCGCGCAGGGGCTGAGCGGCGACCACATCACGCGGATCAGCGGGATCGTGAATGGGACATGCAACTTCATCCTGAGCTCGATGGAGAGCGGCGCGGATTATGGCGAGGTGCTGGCGAAGGCGCAGGCCGCGGGGTATGCGGAGGCTGATCCTTCGGCGGATGTGGATGGGTTCGATGCGCGGGCGAAGTTGTGCGTTCTGGCGAGGCTGGCGCTGCATGCGGAGATCGACCCTGAGCAGGTGCCGACGCAGACGATTGCTACGATTTCGGCCATCGATTTTGCGTATGCGAAGGAACTGGGGTGCACGGTGCGGCAGGTGTCGCGTGCGGAGGTGGTCGATGAAGTGGTGAGCGCCAGCGTGGGGCCAATGCTGGTACCGACGACGTCGCCGATTGCGTGGTCGCATGGGACGCAGAATATGGTTGTGACGAGCGGGCGGTTTGGAGGCGATGTGGTGTTCAGCGGCCACGGCGCGGGCGGCTATCCGACGGCGGTGGCGGTGATGAGCGATGTGCGGGCGATTGCTGAGGGCAGTGTGCAGGTGCGGCTGCCGGCGAAGACGATGAAGGTGGTGGGCGATGTGGTTGCGCCGCATTACCTGCGGTTTGTCGTAGGGGACAGACCGGGGATTGTGGCGGCGATTGCCGGTGCGCTGGCGAGTTTTGGGATCAACATTGACTCGTTGCTGCAGCATCGCGGACATCCAGAGGAGCGGTTGCCGTTTGTGGTGACGACCGAGCCTTGCAGCAGTTCGACGCTGGAGAAGGCCGTCGCTGCGATGGCCGCGATGGCGTTCATGGTGGAGCCGCCGCTGTGCCTGGAGATTCTGGTGGCGAATGACCCGGCGACGGATTAGGTGCGATCGCAGATCCCGGTGGAATGACAGCCGGAAAGAGAACGGTTAAACAACAGCGGCCCTCGAGATGAGGGCCGCTGTTGTTTGCTGCGTTTGGGTTAGTACTTGGGCAGGGTCTTGTCGATGCGGTCGGCCCAGGCGAGGATGCCGCCAGCGAGGTTGCTGACGTTGGTGTAGCCCTGCTCTTTGAGGAAGAGAGCTGCACGCTGGGAACGGGCACCGGATTTGCAATGGATGACGATTTCGGTGGTCTTCGGGAAGGTGAGACGGTGGAGCTGGTTGGGGAGATCGCCGACGGGGATCAGCGGTGCGCCGATGTCGACGATCTGGTACTCGTGGGGCTCGCGGACGTCGAGGACGAAGGGCGCAGTGCCTGCGTCGATGCGGGCTTTGAGCTGCTCGACGGTCATCTGCGGGATGCCGTCGACGACGGGGAGATTGGCGATTTTGCCGTGGGAGCTGACCTCGAGCGGGCCGAGTTCGGTGGGCTTGGGGATGCCGCAGAACTGGTCGTAGTCGATGAGTTCTTTGATCTCGTTGGTGCCGCACATGGGGCAGTCGGGATTCTTGCGGAGCTTCATGGTGCGGAAGCTCATGCCGAGGGCGTCGACCAGCAGGAGGCGGCCGATGAGAGGATCGCCGATGCCGAGGATCAGCTTGATGACCTCGGTGGCCTGGATGATGCCGAGGAGTCCGGGGAGGATGCCGAGGACGCCGCCTTCGGCGCAGGAGGGGACCAGGCCCGGCGGTGGCGGTTCGGGATAGAGGCAGCGGTAGCAGGGGCCGGTCTCGGTGGCGAAGACGCTGGCCTGGCCTTCGAAGCGGAAGATGCTGCCGTAGGCGTTGGGCTTGCCGGTGAGCACGCAGGCGTCGTTGACGAGGTAACGGGTCTGGAAGTTGTCGGTGCCGTCGGCGATGACGTCGTAGTCGCGGAAGATCTCGAGCGCGTTGGCGCTGGTGAGCATGGTGTTGTGCTTGACGATGCGGGTGTTTTTGTTGAGGCCGTTGAGCATGATCTCGGCAGAGTCTACTTTGAGCTTGCCGACGGTGGCCTGGGAGTGGATGATCTGGCGCTGGAGATTGGACTCGTCGACGACGTCGAAGTCGACCAGACCGAGGGTGCCGATCCCGGCTGCTGCGAGGTACATGGCGAGCGGCGCGCCGAGGCCGCCGGTGCCGACGCAGAGGACCTTGGCGGCCTTGAGTTTCTGCTGGCCCTCCATGCCGACTTCGGGCAGGATGAGGTGGCGGGAGTAGCGGGCGATCTCCTCGTTGGTGAGTTTGGGGAGGGTGGCGGTTTCGGTGGCAGTGGCGATCATGTGTCCTTCCAGTTTAGCTGGTGGGTGGGGGTCCCCCCAGGTACTTTCTGACCTAAAGTCCTTGCAAGGCTGCGGTTAGGTGTGGACTTATGGAAGTCCGCCTTCCTGTCTTAAACGCGAAGGCCCGGCAGGTTGGCCGGGCTGTTCTTGCTCTTGTAATTATAGCAAGGGTGTCAAGGCCGGCTTGATGATTGGATGTGCGGAGGTGAGGGAAGACGCGGGGCTTATCGGCAAAAGACACGGGCTGTATGGGTCGTGCAGGCAGCGTCGGGGTCCTTCGACTACGATTCGCGAGAACCCGCGAATCTTCGCTCAGGATGACAGGGTTTGTGGGGGGGGGGGAGAGCGGATGGCCATCAGGTGTAGTCGCCGGTTCAAGGAGCAGATTCCTCCGCTTCGCTACGGAATGACAACCATCAAAATGATTGCGACTACACCTGAAGGCGAACGGCCTTAGCGACAACAACCGGGCAGGCGGCAGGGGATGCCAGGAGTGCCACCGGCGATGGACGGAATGATGGTGAGCTCGTCGGTGGAGGCGACGGGGGAATCTTCTTTGGCGGGGAGGTAGCGGACGTCGTCGTCGTTGAGATAGACGTTGACGAAGGAGCGCAGTTTGCCCTCGGCGGTGAAGAGGTGCTGGTGCATGGCGGGGAAGGCTGCGGTGAGAGCGGCGAGGCCTTCGGCTACGGTGGCGCCATCGACGGAGACAGTCTCCTGCTTGTCGGTGTAGGTGCGCAGCGGGGTGGGAATGTGAATGTTCATAAGGGCGCGGGAGGGTCTCCGGGGTCTCTTGAATGTCTCTTGCGGTAAAAGCTGCAGGCTGCCGGTGGGTGATTCCTGATGGTGTAACGGCCGCACCTGGCGAGGGTTGTACTGCTTCTATTCTATGGGAGATGGGTGGATTTAGTGGACGCCGAGGACCGGACAGGGTGCTTGCAGGGAGATACGGTGGGCGGTGCTGCTCATCTCGCCAAAGCCGTGATGCTGGCTGAGGCCGATGACCAGGAGGTCGGCACCGTAGGACGCGATCTCGGCGAGAATGCCTTCGACCTCGCGGCCATCGACGAGGACGGCTTCGGCGGTTACGCCGGCGTCGGCTGCGTGGGCGAGGGCAAGCTTGTGGGTCTGCGCGAGGCGTTGGCGGCGCTCGTTGAGAAGCTGCTGGGGGAGGTTGCCGTCGAGCGCCAGTGCGATGTTGACGTAGGCGGGGAGCGGTTCGACGATGGTGATGATGCGGAGCGTGGAACCGAGTGCAGCGGCGAGTGCGATGGCTTTCGCAAGGGCGTGCTCTGCGGAGGTTGATTCGTCGTAGGCTATGGCGATCTTGTTGAACATCGGGCCTCGCTAGTTGGATGCGGGTGAATCGAATTCGATGCGCTGGGGGAGGAAGGCTTTGTCGTCTTCACTGGTGCCGGTGAGGAGGAAGCTGTTGGTGATCTGGGCGGCGCCTTTGGTCTTGTCGCCATCGACGGAGGTGATGACGTAGGCGCAGCCGAACCAGTGGGCCTCGGCGAAGTCGGTGGAGGACCACTGGGCGGGGTGGTCCGGGTGGGAGTGGTAGAAGCCGACGATGTCGAGGCCGGACTTGCGGGCCTGGCGCTGGGCGGCGATTAATTCCTGGGGGGCGATGTGGTAGCGGTTGTGGGCGCTGTCGGTGCGGGTGTTGCCGGCACGGATGAGCTGGTGGACGGTGAGGGTTTCGGTGTCGGATTTGCCCAGGAGGATGCCGCAGCACTCGTGGGGGTAGGTTTCTTCGCCGTGGGCGCGGAGGTCGCTGTAGAGGGATTGGGGGATTCGTAGGGGCATGTGCGTCCAGTTTCCAGCTATGGCTGATGGGGCGTTGGCTATTCGCCTGCGGTGGGTTCGGTCCAGAAGCGTTCGCTGAGGTACTTGTCGGCGGAGTCGCAGAGGATGGTGACGATGACGGCCTCGCGGCCGGCGCGGGCTTCTTCTTCGGCGATGCCGAGGGAGGCGGCTACGGCTCCGGCGGCGGAGACTCCGACGAGCAGGCCCTGCATGCGGCCGAGGCGCTTGGCCATGATGTAGGCGCGTTCGGTGGGCATGTCGATGTTGCGGTCGGCGAGGGTGGGGTCGTAGATGGGTGGGACGATGGCGGTGGCCATGTGCTTGAGGCCCTCGAAGCCGTTGAAGGGCGAGTCGGGCTGCATGGAGATGCACTGGATGGCCGGGTTGAGCTCGTGGAGGCGGCGGGTGGTGCCCATGAAGGTGCCGCTGGTGCCGAGACCCGCGATGAAGTGGGTGACGCGGCCTTCGGTTTGCTCCCAGATTTCGTTGGCCGTGCCGCGATAGTGGGCCAGCCAGTTGTTTTCGTTGCCGTACTGGTCTGCGTAAAAGTATTTTCCGGGCTCGGTGGCGGCGAGTTCGCGGGCTTTGCGGATGGCGCCGTCGGAGCCGTCGGCGGGATCGGTCCAGATGATGTGGGCACCGTAGGCGGCGAGGATGTTTTTGCGCTCGGGGGAGACGTTGGAGGGCATGCAGAGGGTGACGGGGAAGTCCATGGCGGAGCCGAGCATGGCGTAGGCGATGCCGGTGTTGCCGCTGGTGGCGTCGAGGAGAGACTTGCTGGCGTGGCCGGGGGTGAGTTTGCCTTCGCGGATGGCGGCCTGGACGATGCTGGAGGCGGCGCGGTCCTTGATGCTGCCACCGGGGTTGACCCACTCGACTTTGCCGAGGAGTTGGATGCCGGGAAGGTGCGCGGTGAGGCGGTCGAGACGCAGGAGGGGCGTGTTGCCGATGCGGTCGAGGAGACTGACGCCGAGGAGGCTGGAGGGGGAAATGGTCATGGTTTGTGCGGAATGCGCTGGATGCTGCTTGAGTGTAACGCGTGGGTCGGTTGCGGCTGCGTTGAAGGATGGATAGGGGATGTGCGAGAGTGAGTAGAGATTCGCCGGGTTGTCAGGATGCGGGCGTCCCGGCAGGAAGACTGCTGGTTGACGAGACGACCGGGCAGAGAGAGTTTGAGACTGACCATGGCAAAGACGACGAAAGTTCCTACGTTTGATGAGGTTCTGGCCACACTGGGTGGCGAGAAGTTTGATGTTTCTCCGGCGGCGGAGGGTTCAAACCGGGCCGCGGGAGCGTACCGGGTGAGCAAGAATGGGTGCGCGGCGGAGATGGCGCCCAGCTCCGAGAAGAACGCTCCGGTGCGATTATTGACCAAAGGCGGCTGGGTGCTGGGTGGGGAGATTGCGCGGATTGTGGATCGCGGATATCAGAAGTTTTTGAAGACCAGCAAGCTGGAGATTCCGGCAACGGCGGATCACCTGCGCGCGCTTCATGGATTCAATGAACAGTTGAAAGAGGCTGCGGGCGCGATGGAGCTGTATAACGAGGCTCTGGGGACGACCAGTGACCGGTATGACTACGATCGGGTGAAGGGTCGGTAGGGCTAGGCTTTGCGGGACGCCGAACGCTGCCACTCGCGGTAGGCTTCGCTTTTGCTGATGTTGCGGGATTTGGCTACGCGCTTGAGGGCGTCTTTTTCGGAGAGAGACTCGGTGCGGATGAGGGCTGCGACTTCGTCGGCGAGGGTGAGGTGTGTGGCTGCGCTGGCGGGAGATGCGGCGGTGCGGGTTCCGTCGATCAGGAGAACCATTTCGCCGCGGATCGAGGGGCGGGCGCTGAGGGTGGCGTGGAGTTGGGCGGCGGTGCCGCGGAGGAACTCTTCGTGGAGCTTGGTGAGCTCGCGGGCCAGGGCGACGGGTTGCTGCGGGCCGAAGATGTCGGCGATGTCGGCGAGAGCGTCGAGGACGCGGTGCGGGGTTTCGTAAAAGATGTGGGTGGTGGGCTCGTCCGATTTACTTTGTGCGATGGCTGCGCGCAACGTTTCGAGAGATGATCGGCGCTGGCCTTCTTTGGAGGGGAGGAAGCCGTGGAAGGTGAAGCGCTCGGCGGGGAGGCCGCTGGCAATGAGAGCGCTGAGCGCGGCGTTGGCTCCGGGGATGGGGTAGACGGGAACGCCGGCGGCTATGGCCTGGGCGGCGAGGATGGCTCCGGGGTCGGCGATGCCAGGCATGCCTGCGTCGGAGACGACGGCGATGCGGCCGCCGGATTTGAGGGCTTCGATGAGCTCGCCGGCGCGGGTGTTTTCGTTGTGCGTGTGGTAGCTGATGGTGGGCGTGCGGATTCCGAAGTGGCCTAGCAGCTTGGCGGTCTGGCGGGTGTCCTCGCAGGCGATGCGGTCCGCCGAGCGGAGGACGCGGAGTGCGCGGAGGGTGATGTCTTCGAGGTTGCCGATGGGCGTGGCGACGAGATATAGGCCGGGGGCGAGGGGACGGTCGTGCGAGGGTAATCCCTCTGCGGCTAAAGCCCGTCCGTCTGACTGGGTCTCAACGGATGGGCTGAAGCCCATCCCCTTCAAAGCAGGAGCGGGATTGCTTTGCTCGTCCATCACAGGTTCTCGCGGAGTTTGTCGGTGGTGGGGCGCATGAGTTTGATCTGCTGGACCGCGCGGGAGAGGCTCTGTGGGGTGAGGATGCCGATCATGGCGCCGTTTTCGACGACGGGGATGAACTCGCTGGCGCCGAGGAGGGCGGCGCGGCGGAGGGCTTCGACGAGCTTGTCGGTGGGGCTGGCGAGTTGGAGGCTGCGGGTCATGATGCCCTGGAGGTAGTTGTCGCCCTCGGTTACGAGGCGTTCGGCGATGGTCTGGCGGGCGATGGAGCCAACGAGACGGTCTCCACGGACGACGGGGAAGACGTCCTGGGCGCTGTGGATGGAGCGGTCGAGTGCGCCTTGCAGGGTGTCGGAGCTGGAGAGGATGGTGTACTCGGTGAGCATGACCTCGCGAACGAGGATGGATTCAGCGTCCGTGGTGGAGACGGTGTGGGCGCTGGAGAGTTGCGCGCCAAGCATCATGAAGCCGCCGAGAATGACGAGCCAGAGATTCATGAGGACAAAGCCGGCGACGATCATGGCGAGTGCCAGACCGGTGCCGAGGCCGAAGGAGGGGAAGGGCAGGAGGCTGGCAACGCCTGATTTTGCAGGCTTGGTGTCGGCGGTATTGGCTCCGGAGCGAGTGACGGTGGCGGGCACGACGGGCATGGGCAGAAGGCTGACCATGCCGAGGATGATCTGCATCCAGATAAGGCTGCGAAGGATGTGGCTGGTGGAGATCCAGGGCTGTGCGAGGAGGGAGACGCGGGGCTCAAGGCCGTAGCTGGCGCCGAGCAGGAGGAGGCCGACGCCGAAGTTGGCGATGGGGCCGGTGAGCATGAGGAGGCGGGTGTTGGCTTCGGGCGTATTGGCGTCGTGGGTGGAGGTGGAGAAGGCCATGAGGCCGCCGACGGGAAGAAGGAAGAGTGCGCGCAGACGCAGACCAACGTAGGTGGCGGCGATGGAACGTGCAACTTCGCGCACCAGGACTGCGGAACACATGGCCAGCCAGAGTGCTGCGCCGCGTCCGGCTCCGCCGGTCTCGACCAGCGAGAAGCCTACGGAGATAATGAGCAGCAGCAGGAAGGAGATGTGGACGCGCAGATCAACATTCATGAACCTGCCGATGGAGATGGACGAACGCAGCATGGGTCTATTGTAGGCGGTCCTGCGCGGACGGCGAGGGTAAGGACAGAGTTCGAGTGAGGGCGCGCGGGCGCACGATATCCTTGAAGGATGAGAGTGATTGCGGGGGAGTACCGGTCGAGGTTGCTGCAGGCGCCGCGCGGAGTGGCGACGCGGCCGACGAGTGACCGGCTGCGGGAGACGCTGTTCAATGTGCTGGGGTCACGCGTGGAAGGCTCGCGGTTTGTGGACTTGTATGCGGGGTCGGGAGCGGTGGGGATTGAGGCGATCAGCCGTGGCGCGGAGTTTGTGTGGCTAGCGGAGAGTGCGCGGGCGGCGGTGGCGGCGATCCGCGCGAACCTTTCGGCGTTGAAGATTGCGGGCGGGTTTGCGCTGGAGGACCGAGGCGTGGAGAAGCTGTTGCAGTCGCTGCTGGCGAAGGAACGCGCGGCGGAGATTGTGTTTCTCGATCCGCCGTATGAGGACGCGGAGGCGTATGAAGAGACGCTGAAGTTTCTGGCGCGACATCATGCAGCGGTGCTTGCGGATGGGGCGGTGGTGGTGGCGGAACATGCGCGCAAACAGCCGCTGCAGGCGAGATATTCCGTGCTGGAGAGGACGCGCGTGCTGGAGCAGGGAGATGCGGTGCTGAGTTTTTATTGCGTTGGCGGGTGAGTGGATTAGGTGGGGCGGGTGCGCGCGGGCTCGGGTGCGGCCGTGGGGTCGAGGCGCGTGGAGGAACGATGGAGGGCGCTGTCGATGGCGCGGATGAGGGTGGGGGAGTCGTTGAGACTCTCGGCTCGCCAGAGCTTCATGCCGAGGGCTTCAGCCTGCTGCTTGAAGTCGATGTCGATATCGTAGAGGATTTCGACGTGGTCGCAGAGGAAGCCGACGGGCTGGAGGACGACGGCTTTGTGGCCGGAGTCGGCGAGGGCTTTGAGGGTGTCGGGAACGGTGGGCCCGATCCAGGGAGCGCCGGCGACGCCCTGGGACTGGAAGGCGAAGAACCAGTCGGAGTCGGTGAGGCCGACGGGGCGGAGGGCGGCGGCGATGGCGATGGCGGTCTGCTTGCATTCGACGGGGTAGGGGTCGGGGCTTTGGGAGCTGCCGTAGTGCTGCATGCCGTCGGCGGGGACAGGGGCGCCTGGGCGCGCATCGGATAGGGCCGATGGAGGGGTGCTGGCCATGATGGTGCGGCAGGGAACGGCGTGGGCGGTGAAGAGGATGGGGACGCGAACGGGTTTGCCTGCTGCGGCGCTGGTGACGGCGCAGGCTTCGGCCCAGACGGGCCACATGCGCTCGGCGAAGGCCTGGGCGAGGAGAGGCTCGTCGGCCCAGCCGGCGATGAAGTCGACGGTGAAGCTGTTGCCGACGGCGTCCATGAGAGCGCGGCGATAGAGGCCGGTGGAGGTGCGGGAGTTTTGTGGCGCGAGGCAGAGAACTCGCGCGTGCCGGACACCGTCGGCCTTCATGCGCGCAACGACGTTGGCGATGTAGGGGTGCCAGTTGCGCATGGCGACGTAGACGGGGCGGCCGAGGAGTTCGCTGAGCAGGCGGCCCTGCATGAGTGTCCAGCGGGTTAGCGGGGGGCCTTCGGGTAGCGGCTCCTCGCGGAGGCCGATCTCAGCGTAGCGGTGCTGGAGTTCCTGGACGACCTCTTGCGGCATGGGGCGGCCGCCGGTGACCTTCTGGAGATACTCCGGCATCTGGCTGAGCGTGTCGGGCGTGCCGTGGGCGAGCAGAAGAATTGCGGGTTGCTGACTCATGTTCTCCCCGATTATTTGCTGGTGGTGTGGGCGTGCTGCGCGACACCGAACTGCCTGACCCACTCGACGACCTGAATGACGTTGTCCACGGGCGTTCCGGGCACGATGCCGTGGCCGAGGTTGAAGATGTGGCCGGGACGTCCGGCGGCGCAGGCGAGGACTTCGCGGACGCGCGCTTCGAGGATGTCAAGCGGGGCGAAGAGTGTGATGGGGTCGAGGTTGCCCTGGACGGCGCAGCCGGGGCCGATGGAGCGCCAGCCTTCGTCGAGGGGCGTGCGCCAGTCAAGGCCGAGGACGTCGGCGGTGGTTTCGGCCATGGCGGGGAGCATGGAGGCGGTGTCGACGCCGAAGTAGATGACGGGGACGCCGAGAGCCTTGATGCGCTGGACGAGTTCGGTGGAGGGGGCGAGGCAGTACTGGCGATAGTCGGTGACGGAGAGCGCGCCGACCCAGGAGTCGAAGATCTGGATGCAGTCGGCACCGGCTTCGACCTGCTGCTGGGCGTAGGCGACGAGGACGGTGATGAGCTTCTCCATCAGGAGGGGCCAAGCGCCGTCGTTGGAGTACATCATCTTCTTGGCTTCGACGTAGTTGCGCGAGCTGCCGCCCTCGATCATGTAGCTGGCGAGGGTGAAGGGAGCGCCGCAGAAGCCGATGATGCCGAGGCGGTCGCCGTCGGGGCGCGGGGTGGCGAAGTGCGCGGCGACTTTTTCGATGGCTTTGGCGACGTAGCTGAGCTCGTCGACGCGATCGGTGCGGAGGGCCTGGATGTGTTCGAGGGAACGGATGGGAGTGTGGACCTGGGGGCCTTCGCCGGCGACGAACTCGAAGTCGAGGCCCATGGGCGTGAGGGGCAGGAGGAGGTCGGCGAAGATGATGGCGGCGTCGACACCGAGGCGCTCGGCGGCGGTGATGGTGACCTCGGCGGCGATGTCGGGGGTGCGGCAGATGTCGAGCAGCGAGTGGTGCTTGCGCACAGCCATGTACTCCGGCATGTAGCGGCCGGCCTGGCGGAGGAACCACACGGGGGTGCGGTCGACGGGCTGGCGAAGGCAGGCGCGCACGAAACGGCTGCTGCCCTCAGGATGGAGGGCAACGGTTGCAGATGTTGCAGTAGATTCAGTCAAAATGGATCAGGCTCCCGCCTTCCAGCCTAGCATCTGGAAGACCTCGCGCGCTGTGATGGGGTGCGGTGGATGGCGGGTAACGGTAGACTATTTGTAGAACCTCGTGCGCGGATGTGAATCGTCTGGAGGGTGCCGTTGCTGGAGTCGCAGCAGCAGGCACGGCCGAGTGCTGGTTTGAAATCGCCGAGAGAAGAAGAGACCCTTAACGCTATGGTGAATTATCTTGAGCTTCCGGTGGGCGAGAATGCCCCCGAGCTGGTCAATGCCGTGATTGAGATTCCGCTGGACGGCATCAACAAATATGAGTACGACAAGAAGCTGCACGTCTTTCGCCTGGACCGCAATCTGTTTTCGCCGGTCCACTATCCGGGAGACTACGGATTTATTCCGAGCACGCTGGCTGAGGATGGTGATCCGCTGGATGTGCTGGTGCTGGTGGATACGCCGAGCTTCACGGGCTGCGTGCTGGAGGTGCGACCGATCGGGGTGCTGGATATGATCGACCAGGGCCAGCCGGATGAGAAGATTCTGGCGGTGGGCGAGAGTAATCCGCGGTATAAGAACGTCAGCGAATACCCCGAGGTGTACCCGCATATTCTGAAAGAGATCAAACACTTCTTCTCGATCTATAAAGACCTTGAAGGGAAGCGCGTGGAAGTGCGCGGCTGGAAGGACGCGGCAGCGGCGCGGGCGATCATCACCAAAGCGCGGGTTGCGTTTGAGGAGAAGAAGAGCAAAGGCTAGGTTCGATTGATCCAAGTGGAGACGGTGGCTCGTGGGTTGCAGCGGAAGCTGCGCCTGCGGGCCACGCTTGCGATCAGGGGTGACGGTGCTTGCGGAAGAATTCAGCCGCAGCGTAGACCACGGCTCCGGATACGGCGACCACTGCGGAGAAGAGCAGGGCATTGAGGCCGAGGACGCGTTCGTCGCGGGCGGCCCAGAGAGCGAAGGCGATCAGGAGTGCGGGCCCACTGCCTGCGGCGATGGCGCCGGGCATTCCGCCGGGGACACGAAAGGGGCGGACGAGGTCGGGCTCGCGGCGGCGCAGGACGATGAGCGCAATGAACTCCAGAAGCAGTGCCGCGCCGTAGAGTACGAGGTCGATGGAGATGAGACGCTCGAAGGTAAAGCGCAGTGCGAGACCCCAGATGGCCGCGCATGCCAGGACGCTTACCCAGGGTACGCCGAGCCGGTTGCGGCGCAGAAGTACTCGGGGAGCTTGACCGCCTTCGGCCATGGCGAAGGGAACGCGGGTGACGCTCATCATGAGGGGATTGAACATGCCGACGCCGTTGATCATGCCTCCGGCAACGACGGCGAAAGCGAGGATCGGTCCGGCGAGAGTGCGTGCGGCGTCGGTCCAAGCGCCGGTGGAGAACTGGCTGGGTGCGAGGCCGGCGAGGGCTACGGCGGTGAGCGGAAGAATGTAGGTGAAGGCGACCAGCGCGGTGGCGCCGAGCATGGCGCGGGGATAGTTGTGCTGTGGGTCCTCGACCTCCTGCGCGACGGTGCTGGCGTTGTCCCAGCCCATGTAGTTCCACATGGTGACGGAGATGGCACCAGCGAGATCGGGGACTCCGACGGAGCGCAGCAGCGCGCCTGAGCCGTTACCATGCCAGGTCCAGAGGCCTGCGGCGATGAGCACGACGAAGGGTGCCAGAAGTACGCAGAAGAGGGCGACGGAAGACATGCCGACGGCTTTGGCTCCGGTGAGATTCCAGAGCGTGCAGCCGATGATGATGGCCAGCGCCCAGAGGGTCCCGCGATATCCCAGTGTCCACGCAGGGGCGAGGCGAGTGAGGTAAAGGACAAAGATGGTGGGGTAGATGGCCATGTCAAAGACGCTGGCGGCGAGCGAGAGCCAAGCCTCCTGAAAGCCCCAGAAGGGACCCATGGCGCGATGCACCCAGACGTAAAAGCCGCCCTCTGCGGGGATGGAGCTGGCGAGTTCGCCGACCATGAGCGAGGTGGGAAGGCTCCAGATCAGCGGGATGACGGCGAGCATCAGAAGGGCTCGCCAGTAGCCGGCTTTGCCGATAATGTCTTCCAAGCCGTACGGGCCCCCTGCAACCATGAAGTAGGTGGCTCCGAGCAGGGGCAGCAGACGCATCTTGTTGCGTGCTGGCAGACTGCGGCGCGTGAGGCGCACGGTGCCGGGGATCGTGGCGACGTCTATGGCTATGAACTCCTGGAATAGGATGCAGACGATGCTCTTTGCAATGTATCGCTAAATCCGTGCGGGCGGGAGGCCGGAGTTCGCGCGGGGCGGCGGCACAGGCTATAATCAGGGTCTACCCCGCAGGAGAGTTGGCCGAGTGGCTGAAGGCGGCGGTTTGCTAAACCGTTGTAGGACGAAAGTTCTACCGGGGGTTCGAATCCCCCACTCTCCGCCAGTTCCAGGTTTTAGAGCATCCGAAGACATCCAGAGAATCGACATAAAGCCTAGTAAATGCTGGGCTTTATGTCTTTTTGCGTCCATCATCGTCCAGAGGAAGCCACGTTTTTCGAAACGTATATGGGGAGTATTTCGCTTTCGGCAGGGGGGGGCTGGTCGAAGTAAGGAGACTTCTGGACTATGGCGCTGACCGATACGGAAATCAAGAAGGCAAAGACTAAGGGGAAGGCCTGCGGCATGCGGGATGGCAGCGGGCTTTACCTCTGTCACACCGGCCGGTGGGAGGCTCTGGCGCTGAGCACACCGGTATCAGGGCAGGGAAAAGCTCATGTCATTCGGGAAGTATCCCGTTGTAACGCTTGCGCTTGCCCGTGATTGACATCTTGAGGCACGCAAGCTGTTGGCGACTGGTGTCGATCCAATGGCCGATCGTAAGGCCACCAAGAGAGTTCAGGCAGGCTCCTTAGAGCCTCTAGAGCAATATTATAGTTACTATAATGTGCCGAGGCGGAGCCTGAACCAGGCTTGAGCATCTTCGGCGGTGATGTGTGGCAGCAGGTCTGCAATGGCTTGATCGAGGGCTTCGCGGGTGCGCG
>JAJYBU010000075.1 GCA_021778845.1 Acidobacteriota bacterium | reverse complement strand
GCCGCGACCTGCCCCATCACCCCGAAGCGGTCCGCATCGATATCCAGCAGGAGTGCCGGCCTCGACGCGTGTTGCAGCCGCGCCACAATCTTCTCGCAGCATCGCTCGAGACTTTCCTCATCACTCAGTGCATACGAAAGCACCAGCGGCGTCTCCGGCACTTCGACCTCGACGTACCCCATGTCGGATGGAAGCTCCATATACACCGGCAGCTTTTGACGCCACGCCGCCAGGATCAGCCGATCGATCTCGACGACAGCATTCTCCGGCGTAAGTCTCGCCTGCGCGAGGGTCACTTCAGCAAACGCGCGATAGAAGCGACCCTCGGACCCATCCGCCATCGTGTGATGCATCAGCCATCCGCAATCAATAGCCTCCTGCGGAATCGACCCGCACACACAGATGACCGGCACGTGTTCGCAATAGGCCCCCGCGATCCCATTCATCGCACTGAGCGCCCCGACCCCCTCAGTCACAAACAGCGCTCCCAGGCCATTCATCCTGGCATAGCCATCCGCTGCATACGCAGCATTCAACTCATTACAGTTGCCAACCCACTCCGGCCGCCGCCGATCCTCCAGTTGTTGCAGCAGCTCAAGGTTGTAGTCGCCGGGCACGCCAAAGATATGGCGCACCCCCGCCTCTTCAAGCCGTCTCAGCAGAAACTCCCCGATCCTCTGTCTCACGTCCACTCCTTAGCCAGACAAACGGTGAGAGATCACGACACGCAACCTCTGCACCCTTGCCGCATCAGAGCATATCCCCATGACGACACAAAGGAATGTGACGCGCTGCACATCTATTTCTTCCACTGCCTACCACAACCTGCAGCCCACCCCTCACCCCCGCGGGCACTCCCATTGGCCTGACACAGCGGACCCAAAGATTGCCTCGATCACCGCCATGTTCTTGATCGCATCTTCCACCGGCACAGGCACCTCCGCGCCTTCCAGCAAAGCCTTCGAGAACGCATCGCCCTGCAGCGTGTATTGATCGCACGCCGGAAAACTCTCCGTGACCACACCGCCGCCAAACAGGTCGCTGCCGTCGTCGATGAAGAGGCGCGTCGGACGGTCGATCGGCGCATTAACGGGAATCTCAATCTCGATGCGCCCGCGTGTTCCAACAAAGTGAATGCGCTGATATGGGACCAACTGGGTGCTGCACGTAAAGATCGACTGGCCACTCGGAAAGTCGAGAATTGCCGAAGTGAGCCGGTCCGTATGCATCTGCGGATCGCGGTCGATGCACGCGACCACGCGTTCCGGCTCCTCGCCGAAGCCGAAGCGCGATGCGTGAATCATGTAGCAGCCGATATCCATCAACGCGCCGCCGCCGCACTCCACCTGGTTACGAATATTCGCCGGATTGATATTGAAGTAGCTGAAAAATCCCATCACCGAACGCAGTTCCCCAATGCGTCCCTCATCCAGCAACGCACGCAGCCGAAGCCATTGCGGATGGCTGCGGATCATGAAGGCCTCGCCCACCTTCACACCGGTCCGCGAACACACCCCGAGCAGCGTCTCGGCCTCCGCCACCGTCAGGCTCAGCGGCTTCTCGCACAGCACATGCTTGCCCGCCTCCGCCGCTTTAATCGTCCACGGAACATGCATCTGATTCGGAAGTGGATTATAGATAGCATCAATATCCGGGTCGGCGAGCAGTTCTTCGTACGACCCATAAGCCGTCGCAATGCCCAGCGCAGCGGCCGCTTCCTTCGCCTTCGCAAGGTCCCGCGATGCAATCGCCATGACGCTCACATACTGGCCCTTCTGCATGCCCGGAATTACTTTTTTCACTCCGATAGCTGCAGTGCTGAGAACTCCCCAGCGGATTCTTTTCGACATAATAGCCATCCTTCGTCAGAGTCGCATATTGCCCTTGCCACCGTGCTTACGCACTCTCCCCGCTCACTTCAGTCCAGCAATCGCCACAGCATCCATATCGTCATACCGCTGGTTCTCGCCGCCCATGCCCCAGCAGAACCCATAGCTCTGCGTGCCCACGCCTGCATGGATACTCCATCCCGGCGACACCACGACGTCGCGATCGCTCAACACCAGGTGCCGCGTCTCATCCGGCGGGCCCATCAGGTGCACCACGCGTTGCGACGCATCCACATCGAAGTAAAAATACACCTCGCTGCGACGCATATGCGTATGCGTCGGCATCGTGTTCCAATTCGATCCCTTCGCCAGCAGCGTGAATCCCATCACCAATTGGCAACTGCGAATGCCATCCAGAAAAATCGCTTTATAGATCGACCGTTTATTGCAAGTCTCCTCCGATCCCAGGTGTACCGGCTCCAACTCGGCAAACTTCGCCAGCTTCGTCGGATACGCCGTGTGCGCCGGATAGCTCAGCAGATAAAACGCCGCCGGAGTCTTCGCGTCATCGCTTGCAAACGTCACCACCTTGCTGCCGCGCCCCACATACAAGCAGTCCAGCTTGCCCAGCGCAAACACCTGGCCGTCAACGGTCACCGAACCCGCCCCGCCCACATTCAGCACACCCAGTTCGCGCCGCTCCAGAAAATAATCTGACCTCAACTCAGGGTGCGTCTCCAGCGTCAGCGCCTTGTCCGTCGGCACCGCTCCGCCAATCACCGTGCGGTCCAGATCCACATATCGCGTCTCGATCTCGCCCTCGCGGAACAGCGCTTCCAGCAAAAACGTCTCACGCAACTCCGCGGTCGTCATCCTCGGGTATCGAACCACATCCGCCATCTGCACAATCTTCATTCCCTGCTCCTTCATGTCATCGACCGTCTTCCATCTACTATCTGCTACTCTCAGGCTCCTGCACCTTGATCACATAGATCACAATCGTCTGCCCCGGCGCCTCGACCGCCTGATGCGGCGTCCCCGCCGGAATATGAATCACGTCGCCCTTGTGCAACGCATGCGGAGTAGCTCCCTCCAGCCCCGTTCCATGCACTTCGCCCCCCGGCAACTCCTTCGCATCCACCATCGTCCCACCCGTCAACTCTGTCCCCTCGCCATCGAGCACAATCAGAAAATCCGCAAAGTGTTTATGCAGCTCCCCGCCTCCACTCTTGCTGCGCGCCGTCAACATCGTGTAGTGCCCGTTGTAGTGCGCCAGCGTAATCCCCGCGCTGCCACTGCCTGCTTTCGCCTGTTCCAGCAGAGCCTTCCCTCGCTCCGCCAACGCATCAAGATTCAACACCTCAGGCTCAGTCTGCATCGTCGGCGCAGCAGCCACAGGCGGCTGCACCACTGCTGCCTGCTTCATCGGCGTCAGCCCGGTCGCTGCTGTCAGCGCCGACCACAGAACCGCATTCGCTGCCACTCCTAACCATCCCATTCTCGCAACCTCCATGTTGCTGCCTTACCCAGCATAAGGAATCCAACCCGTCCCGTCACTTCGTCTCCGCACCTAGCGCAGCCCGCCCACATCCTTCGCCGTTCGCGCTTTGCATTTGCTGTTGCCCTCCACGTAAAGTTGACCTCATGTCCACCCGAAATATCCTCGAACTCTTTCGCCTCGACGGCAAAGTAGCCCTTGTCACAGGAGCAGCCAGCGGTCTGGGCGCTGCCATCGCCATCGCACTCGCCCAGGCCGGAGCGAAGGTCGCGGTCCACGGCAACCGCCGCCCCGCCGACGAAACCGCCGCCACCATCGGCGCCAACGCCATCGCCTTCCAGTCCGATCTCTCCACCACCACCGGCGCCGAAACCCTCTTCAACGCCGTCCACCAACACTTCGGCCACATCGACATCCTCATCAACAACGCTGGCACCATCTCCCGCGCCCCCGCCGA
>JAJYBU010000020.1 GCA_021778845.1 Acidobacteriota bacterium | reverse complement strand
TGGAGGCTACCTCGCTCGCACCAAAGATCCACCTCCAGGAAATACCGCCATGTGGCGTGGTATGATCCGCCTCACCGATATCCAACTCGGCTTCACCCTAGGAACGCAACTTGTGGGTAATTGAAAGTCCGTCGAGATCCTTCTCCGCGGTCTGCCCTCGGATGAAAACCGTCCCGTTCAGCGTCGTCTTGCTCGTCGTGTCGAGGATGCTTTTGCCATCGGGTATGCGTCCTTCGCAGCATAGTTCGGAAACTTGGAGGCGCGTCCGCCCGTGGAATTCGCATGCACCCATCCCGTGCAGGCGCGCGCAAAGTTCTCGTTCGCGATCTGCTCGGGGCCGGGGGTGCGCTGTTCAGCATGTTCGGGTATCAGCCCATCGCGGGCGAAAATGCAACTTCCTTCATGATCGACAGGAAATTCCCAAAGACGTCGTTGGCGAGCGCATTATGAAACTGCGGAATTGTCGCGCCAGAGATCACCTGCGTCGAAACGAGATACGCGTCCGACAGAGCAAACGCCAGCCGCTACCGCAGTTGGTCGGGGCCGGTAACCTCCGTCTGCGTCCACTCCGACTACGCGCATACGCGCGCGGTGTTATTCGCCTGGCACAGCGCCGTCAGAAGGTTGGTCGGGATTGTCGCCAGCCGCGTCGTGAGTGCCGAAAACTGCTCGGCTAAATAACCGTCGACCCCGACCGACTTCACATACTGGATCGCCACCGTCGGTCCGAAGCTGGTTTGCTCGAGCAGCCGTGCGGCCTGCGTTGTCGTCGCTGCGACATACTCCCGGCACATTGGTGGGCGCCGAGCACACCGCCGCCGGAGCAGGATTTGATACCGCTACCGTGATGCTGGTCGCGCCGGCGCTCAGCGACGTCGTCGTCTGCAACTCCGTCGCGGAGACGTAAGCCGACGTTTGCACCAAACCGTTCATATCAACCACGGAGTTGCGGACAAACCCGCTGCCCTGTACATCGACCGTAAAGTTCAGCGTGCTGCCCACCTGCATAACGACCCCGGTCCTTACCACCGGCACAGGATTTTGCAGCGCCTCCGTTAGTGTGTCCGATGCTGATGACGAGGTGTTGACCGCAGTGATCGTAACGCTTGGCGTGGAAGGCATCGTCGGAGGTGCCGTATAAAGCCCCGCTGTCGAGATCGTGCCGCTCGCTGCCGAGCCCCCGGCCATCCCGTTCACCTCTGACCTCACCGCCGTGTTGGTCGTGCCTGTAACGGCTGCCGTAAATTGCGCCGTCGCGCCATGCCGCATAGACGGTGCACCACTCACCGTTACGGTCGGTTGCGGAGGCGGTATTCCAGACGAGTTGCCGGACGAGCAGCCAGCCAGCATCCATAGGAGCAGGCACGGCGCAATGAGTCACCGTGTGCGGGACTGTGCCTTCACTAGGATGGCCCCTCGGCTGGTTCGTGTCGCAGCGGTTCAGCCACTCGTCGCTACGAAAGAGGATTTGAACTCATGAAAACCGAACCCGAACCGTTAGTGGCGCAGTCCCACATGTATTTAATTGTTGCCACGCAACCGGCCGGACGCACTGCTCAATTTCATGTCTGGATCAACCGGGTGAGCCCCTCACGCCAGGGCCACACACGTTCTGTGGCCAGCGTCGCAGTCGTCAACATAGTGAGATGTTTTGCCACGTTCAGCGAAATTGACGAAGCTGAAATCTCGACAGAGCTACATTGTTCCTTATCCCATGGGAAAGAAGTCGCATCTAGGTGTGGGATAACAACATCAAGCAGTTTTGATATATTCGTATAATCATTAGAGTAAACGAATGAAGTCGCGGCTGTTTAAGGATCTCCTATACGAACAAGTTGCCCGCATCGGCAAGGCGCTATCCAGTCCGAAGCGGCTGGAACTGCTTGAATTGCTCGCCCAGGGCGAAAAATCCGTTGATGTGCTAGCCACAGAACTATCGGCAGACATCAAGCTCATCAGCGCCCATTTGAAGGCGCTGAAGGAAGCGCGCCTGGTCGTATCCCGTCGCGATGGTAAGTACATGATGTATCAGCTCACAGGGAACGATGTCGCTGGGCTTTGGGTGACCCTGCGCCAGGTCGCCGAGGCACATCTGATTGAGCTTCGGGTGGCACTTGACCATATGGTTGCCGATCCATCGAACCTCGCCGCTGTTAGCCGCGAGGTTCTGCTGGAGCAGGCGCAGCGCGGAGACGTTTGGGTCATCGACGTGCGGCCACGTTCAGAGTACGAGACGGCGCACCTGCCATTTGCGCGTTCCATACCGGTTGGCGAGATCGAGCGCCGACTCGCGGAGTTGCCGCTGGACAAGGAAATCGTAGCTTACTGTCGGGGGCCGTTCTGCCTGCTATCCGATGAGGCGGTATCGCTGCTGAGCGCCAGAGGTTATCGCGTGCACAAGATCCTCGATGGCGTCAGCGAATGGCAGGCCGCTGGCTTGCCCGTCGAGCAACTGCTCTCTGCAAGTGAGGAAATCCATGCAGGCGCGTGAAAGCGGCATGCCAGTAGAATCCGACTGGATGAGCTTCTTCGATGCAGAAGCCACAATCGAATCCCTCTTCGGAGCAGATGGCGTAGCCGGTGACCTGGTCGAATTTGGCTGCGGCTATGGCACCTTCACCGTGCCCTCTGCTCTGCGCACGCGCGGAAGGGTCACCGCGCTGGACATCGACCCGCGGATGGTGGCCCGCCTACAGCAGAAGGTAACGGATCACGCGTTGTCCAATGTTCGCGCCGTAGTGCGGGATTTCATCGCGCATGGAACGGGGCTGGCGGATGGCTCTCAGGCCCACGCGATGATCTACAACCTGCTTCATCTTGACTCGCCGATTGCATTGCTCCGGGAGGCTCATCGGGTGCTGTGCGACGGGGGAAGCCTCTCCGTCATTCACTGGCGTAGCGACATTCCCACACCGCGCGGCCCGTCGCTGGCGATTCGCCCAACTCCCGAGCAATGCTGGGAGTGGATGGCCGAGGCCGGTTTCCAGAATATTGAACCCGTTGATTTAAAGCTGTGTTGTCCATTTCATTTCGGCTTAGTTGCAAGACATTAATCATTCGAACCAGGAGAGTATTCATGAAGATTGTGATCATTTTCAACCGTGAGCCTTATGACAACACGGACGTGACCTGGAACGGGCTGCGACTGGCCGACAAACTGTCCGAGGGCGGAAGCGATGTGAGGCTTTTCTTGATGAACGATGCGGTGGATCTGGCACGCGATGTCTGTCGTCCGCCTGAGGGCTACGACCAGGATCTATCCAAAATGCTCAAGGCACTGATCGCGCGTGGCGTGACCGTCAAGGTTTGTGGAACCTGTATGTCCCGTTGCGGTATTTACAAAAACCATCCCTATTTCGAGGGAGCCGAGAAATCAACCATGCAGGCACTGGCTGATTGGGTTGTCGACAGCGACAAAATCATCTCGTTCTGAGCCCTTCATTATTCGGTTGCAATAAGCGGGCATCATAGCTGCGGTCGAAGCGCAGTACAGCGGCCCATTCGCCATTTCGGTCGTCCTGCCATACGATCTGGCCTCCGAGCATCGCGGCTATCTCCGTGGGGCTGAGGTCGCGTGTGGCGGCGAACTCTCGTCCGCGGCGCGTGTTGGGATGGCTCATGAGATAGCTGCGGAACGATGGCGTGACGAAGTGCGTCGTGAAGACGATGGCCGTATCGTAACGGCCGGGTTCCTGGGCGGCTTTTCGAATCTGCGGGAGCGTGAAGTCCTCAATCGAGACAGCCTTCATCGGGCGCGTCACATAGCCGAGTTCGGGACGAAAGACATCGGCAGCGACCGGCCACGCGGTAAGAATCGTAGCGTCGGGATAGTGCGCGGCAACAAAGTCAATCGCCTCCTTATCGACCACGATCATGTTGCGGTAGGTGAGGTTGTCCTCAGGTGCAAACGATGTCGGCGGATTCAGCCACAGTGCGCTGATGAATGTCCCTGCCGTCACAGCGGCAAAGATGGGCCAGCGGCGAGTGTGGATTCGCCACTGGTCCACACACACGATCAGAACGAGCGGATAGATCGGCAGCAGATAGCGCGTAAGCAGCGCTCCGCCGAGGATCGAGAAGGCAACCCAGTTTGCTGCCACCAGCAGGGCAATCGTGCGGAGGTTGTTGTGGGTAAGCTGGCGCGGCGCGTTGTCGCGGCGCGGCAGAAAGAGGCACGCCAACGCAAACAGAATAGGTATCCACATATTGCGCTGCCAGAACAGATGCAGGAAGCGATAACGCAGCGCCTGCAGAATGTGCCCCACGGTGAGGTTGGCCGTCGCGTTATAGCGGAGATATTCGGGGTTGCCGAACGTAAATCCCGTGACATGGTGGTGGTAGCCGAACCACGCAACGAGCGGCAACAATGGAAACGCCATCACCGCGATCCAGCCAATGTGCTGGCGGCGGAGTGCAGGGTTGCTGCGGCCGCGAACGAGCAGCAGGAGTTCCAGCCCGGCGAGCGCTGCCGGCTGGAGGATCGACGTCTCTTTCGATAGCGCTGCGAGGGAGAACAGCGCGGCCACGGAAAGCTGTCGGCCGAGTGTGGGCGCGCCCTGCGACGTCAGATAGAGCGCAAAGGCCCAAAGGGTGAAGGCGGCGGCAAAGATGTCCGCGTGGGCCAGCGTGCTCTGTGCAAACCAGATTGGGTAGACCGCTGTCAGCAGCGTGACGGCGACAGCGGCGGTAGCGTCCAGCAGTCGTTGCGCAAGGCGAAAGACGGCCAGCAACCCGCCCGCAGCAAAGGCGCAGACCAGTAGCCGCGTTGCGAGAATATGAAAGCCAACGAGGTGCCATAGGGTACCGATCAGAATGTTCGGTAGCGGAGGATGGGCGTTCGTGAAATGCGGTACAAGTTGGCCTGTGCGGTAGAAGTCCAGCGCGGCAGGAATGTAGTAGCCGCCTTCGTCCCAGAAATAGGGAAGCCGCAGTAGTGTCAGATGGCTGACGGCAACCGCTACGAAGAAAAGCACAAACAATATGGGTGCAGGCAGTGCCGAAAGCCTGGCGGTCACTTGACGCACTTGACGGGAAGAAGATTCCACGGGAACTAGTGGACGGGGCCGTTCGTAGGGACGACAAAACGCTGAACGCCGGGGCCGTCCAGCGAGATCGGGCCGAAGCTCTGTTCGTACTGCGCGACGTTGTGCCCCAGCACGTTCAACAGTGCTTTAGCCTGCTGCGGGCTCAGGTAAATGCCCTGAAAGTTGTCGACGCGGACCTGGTCGGCGCTCTCCTGCTCGAGCGTTCCGAAGACCATGAAGAAATCCCAGATGGAAAGGCGGATCTGCACGCTGTTCGCATAGGAGTCGCGGTAGTCGGCCGACTTTTCAAGTGTGATACGGGTGTTATCGGATTGGGTGATCGTCTGGCTCATGGGGCTGCTTTCCTGGGTCCTTCCACTGTCGCTCGATGGATGGTGCGGGAGAGGGGACTTGAACCCCTACGCCTTTCGGGCACAGGCTTCTAAGACCTGCGTGTCTGCCATTTCACCACTCCCGCAGTCACCATAAGCGTAACGGCTTGCGGGATACGTTGCAATTGAAGTCGAGAATTGGCTGATTTTAGACGCTCCATATTGCCGAGGGCGCATCTCATGGCACAGGAACATCAGACATCGAACTTGTGGTCAGAGTACTTCTAAGAGTAGAAGGGGACTCGCGGAAACACGGGAGCCGCCGATGAAGAGAGAAAAGGACTTACACTGTCGCGGGGCTCGCAGCGTTCCTGAATCGGTTAAAGGGTTGCGTCGAAACAGTATCCTAGTGCATCCTATTCAAGAAAGTTGATAGAGGAACACTCAATTATGCCGAATGAATTCGTAAGCGTGATCAAGCCGACCAGCAAATCAGCCGGCAATGACGGTAAGGGGAAGGCGTATCCCGTTCTCCCCGTGCGGGATACGGTCCTTTTCCCGCATGCAGTCCTGCCCCTCACGGTTGGCCGCGAGAGTTCGATCCAGCTCATTCAGTCGCTGGGCGAGGAGAAGACCATCCTCGTCGTGGCGCAGCGTGACGCGCGCCAAGACTCCCCCGAAGGCGGCGATCTCCACATGGTCGGTACGCGCGCTACGGTCCACAAAGTGGTGAAGATGCCCAACCAGAGCCTCTTTGTCTTCACTGAAGGGATGGAGCGGGTCAAACTCGAGGAATTCGATCAGACCCAGCCGTTTCTCACGGCCACCTACTCGCCCCTGGAGGATGCCCCGCAGGATCGTTCGCCCGAGGCCGAAGCACTGCAGCGGAATGTTCTGGCGCAATTTCAAGAGGTTGTGACCTCGTCCTCAACCCTGTCGGACGATCTGCAGACGATCGCATTGAATATCGAGGAGCCGTCCCGTCTGGCGGATTTCATCGCGGCAAGCCTGCCGTTTTTGACCACAGCCGAGAAGCAGGAGTTGCTGGAGACCTCGGATGTGAAGGTGCGGCTGGAGGAGATCAACAGTTACCTCGCCAAGGAACTCGGCGTGCAGCAGTTGCGCAACAAGATCCAGAGCGAGGTGCAGGATTCCGTCCAGCAATCGCAGCGTGATTTCTATCTGCGCGAGCAGATGAAGGCCATCCAGAAGGAGTTGGGCGATCTGGACGAGACCCAGAAGGACGTTGCGGACCTCAAGGAAAAGATTGAAGCCGCGGGCATGCCCGAGGAGACCAAGAAGGACGCGCTGAAAGAACTCGCGAGGCTGGCAAGGATGAATCCGGCTGCCGCGGACTACTCGCTTACCCGCAATTACGTGGAGTGGCTGGCGGTGCTGCCATGGTCGAAGAGTTCGTCGGGCGAGGTCGACATCAAGAAGGCCCAGGGCGTGCTCGATGAAGACCACTACGGGCTCAAGAAGGTGAAGGACCGCATTCTGGATTATCTGAGTGTGCGCCGGCTGAAGCCGGATATGAAGGGCCCTATTCTATGTTTCGTCGGACCTCCGGGTGTGGGCAAAACTTCGCTTGGAAGGTCGATTGCACGCGCGCTGGGGCGGAAGTTTTCGAGGATTTCGCTGGGCGGAATGCACGACGAAGCGGAAATTCGCGGTCACCGCAGAACCTACATCGGCGCGTTGCCGGGGCAGATTATCCAGCACCTGAAGCGTGTTGAGGTGAACGATCCGGTCTTTATGCTGGACGAGATTGACAAACTGGGCCGCGACTTTCGCGGCGACCCGGCCAGCGCTCTGCTGGAGACGCTGGACCCCGAGCAGAACAACACCTTCCGCGACAACTATCTCGATCAGCCCTTTGATCTCAGCAAGGTGCTGTTTATCTGCACGGCGAACCAACTGGACACGATTCCGGCACCGCTGCTCGATCGCATGGAGATCATCGAGTTGACGGGATATACCGAGGAGGAGAAGGTCAACATTGCGGAACGCTACCTCATTCCGCGCCAGGTCAAGGAGAACGGCATCGACGTCAAGGAGGGGCAGGAGACGCTGATCGAGTTTCCGACTGAGAGCGTCGGTCTGATTGCGCGCCACTACACGCGCGAGGCAGGTGTGCGCCGTCTCGAGCAGTTGATCGGGACGGTCTGCCGCAAAACAGCTCGCCAAGTCGCTGAAGGTCGAACCGGGAAGCTCGTCGTTACGCCTGAAGTGGTCCATGAATTCCTCGGCGGCATCAAGGTGCGCGTCGATACCGAAATCGCCGAACGGACCAAGCGCCCCGGAGTTGCGGTAGGCTTGGCGTGGACACCAGCCGGCGGCGACGTCCTCTTCATCGAGGCCAACAAAATGAAGGGCAAAGGTGGCTTCACTATGACCGGCCAGATCGGTGACGTAATGAAGGAGTCCATGCAGGCGGCCCTCACCTGGGTGCGATCGAACGCGCTTTCATTGGGCCTCGATGACGACGTGCTCAAGGACATCGATCTTCACATTCACGTGCCCGCAGGTGCCATTCCGAAGGACGGTCCCAGCGCTGGCGTCACGATGGCGACTGCGCTGGTGAGCCTGCTCCTCGACCGACCGATTCATCCACTCCTCGCGATGACTGGCGAGATTACGCTGAGCGGCAATGTTCTCCCCGTCGGTGGCATCAAGGAAAAGTTCCTTGCAGCCAAGCGTGCAGGCGTTCGCGACGTCATTCTTCCGATCGACGTCAAAACGAACGTCGAAGAAGATCTGTCGCCGGAACAGATCGAAGGGGTAACGATTCACTATGCCTCGCGTATCGAGGATGTGCTGGACATTGCGTTGCCCAAGACCGTCGGTGAGGCGGTGCAGGACGAAGAGGTTCGCGAAGGGGTGCTTGCAGCGACGGAGTAGGACGGCTCCCCCTTTGAGGGACAGGCGCGGTATCCTCGGAGGGTGGACACTCATTTGATCGCGAAAGAACGGCTGCTGCTGATCGACACCTGCGGAGAGACTGCGGGCGTGGCTCTGAGCGCTGGAGATCAGGTGCTGAGCGCTGAAGATCTTGTGCGGGGCAGCGCTTCTGCGGAGATCGTCTCGGCGGTTCGCAGGCTGTTGCTCCAGACGGGCTGGCGGCTTCAGGATCTGCATGCGGTGGGAGTGGTGACGGGTCCCGGGTCTTTCACCGGAATCCGCGCCGGTCTGGCTGCAGCTAAAGGTCTTTGCGAGGCAACGGGCTTGCCGCTGGCGGCAGTGTCACGGCTGGCGGTACTCGCCGATGCAGCATCGTTGCAGGATGGCTTCGCAGCGCTCGATGCCGGGCGCGGCGAGGTCTACGTGCGCGAGCAGCCGACCGGGCGCGAGTGGCTGAGTTCGACCGACGACCTCGCGGCCACAAGCCTTGGCCGTTTGGTGGTGGTAGCGGAGGCACGATTAGCCGAGCGGCTCAACGCCTGCTCTCCCGTGCTGCACCCATTGCATGCTGCGGACGCGCTCAGGGCGGTTTTGCAGCGGCTCAAGGATGACGGCAGCGATGTGGCCATCACCGACGCGAATTATGTGCGCGAAGAGCGCGACATCTATCTCAGGCCAGCCGAGGGCGCAAAAGCCCCTTCAAGTGGCGTTGCCATGATCGCCGGCTGGAGCGTGCGTCGAGCATTACGCTCCGACGCCGAGGCGATTCTTGCGATCGAGCAAGCCTGCATCGAGGCTCCCCACTGGAGCCCGGCCGTGTGGCGAGGAGCACTCGCTGACACTGCGCCAGGCATGCCCGCGCGAGCAACCTTTGTCGCCGACGATGGAAAGGGAATTGCAGGGTTTGCCGTGGTGAGTTGCGCTGGCGGCGTGGCGGAACTGGAGAACATTGCCGTTCAGCCGGACGCGCGCTGCCAGGGCATCGGAAGAATGCTCTGCCGCGAGGTGATTGACTGGTCGCGGAGCCGCGCAGCGCACGCACTGGAGCTAGAGGTTCGAGCCTCCAGCGCGGGTGCTCTGGCGCTGTATCGCTCGCTGGGTTTTGTGGAACAGGGGAGGCGCCGGTCCTACTATCGCGAGCCGATAGAGGACGCTGTGCTGATGTCTGTAACGCTGCAGGGCTAGTTACCTCATGGTTCCGCGTTGCCGATTCGCGGAATTGCGGAGAGGTGCGAAGGTATAATCGTGACCTATGGTTCGGGATGGTCTTTACTACGGTATTTCGCTGCTGGTGGTCGCAGCCATTGTCTGGTTCGGCACGCATTGGGTGAGCCTGTCGGCGATTCCGGCATTGTTGGCGGTGTTCTTCCTGTGGTTCTTTCGCGACCCGGAACGTGAGATTCCCGTGGGCGACGGCGTGATCGTTTCACCCGGAGATGGCAAGGTCGAGGAAGCCGAGTGGATTGAGACAACGGCTGGTAGCCGCTTTCGGGTCAGCATTTTTTTGAGCGTCTTCGACGTGCATGTCAACCGTGTGCCGATCAGCGGTAAAGTCACACTCATGGAGTATCGCGAAGGCCAGTTCCTGAATGCGATGAATCCTGAGTCAGCCATATTGAATGAGCAGACGCTGATTGTGATCGAAGACGGGAAGCACAGCGTCAGCTTCAAGCAGATTGCAGGATTGCTTGCGCGGCGCATCGTCTGTGACTTGAAGACCGGAGACATGGTGCAACGCGGACAGCGTATGGGCATGATCAAGTTTGGATCGCGCGTGGATGTGCTGATGCCTGCCGATGTCGAGTTGCGCGTGAAGCCAGGCGATCGTGTCCAGGGCGGGAGTTCTGTACTGGGAGTGCTGCCGGGTTATGGTGAGGACGCAGCGAAGAAGTCCTCCAGTGGACGGAACTGATGGCCGAGGCAGAGGGGCAGATACAGAGTCCAAATCGAACGGCGCGGCGCGGCATGTACGTGGTGCCGTCGCTCTTTACCTCGGGCAGCATTGCCTTGGGTTACTACATCATCATGCAGAGCATTCGTGGCTCTGTGATGTCCAACGCGGCGCTCGCGTCGGCGGCATTCGATCATGCAGCGCTGGCCATTGCCATTGCGATTGTCTTCGATGGCTTGGATGGACGCATTGCACGCATGACCAACACCTCCAGCGCGTTTGGCAAGGAGCTGGACTCGCTGGCCGATGTGATCACCTTCGGAGTAGCGCCGAGCTTGCTGGCGTACCTCTGGGGCGTGCGGCAGCTTACGCCTTCAGGGCATCCCGAGGTCGAAGCACGCGTGATGCACTTCGGCGTTGTCGTCTGCTTTCTCTTCCTGATCTCTGGAGCCTGTCGGCTCGCACGGTTCAACATCAGCGTCAATCCGCAGCCGCGGAATCCGGGGCGTCCGGGTCGCAAGTACTTTGTGGGGATGCCGATCCCTGCCGGTGCAGGCGTTCTCGCCGCGGTCATCCATTTTGAAGGCGGCTCGCCGATTCATAACGTGTGGCTCTCGCTGGTGTGGCTGGCGCTGGTAGCCTTCACAGGATTCCTGATGGTGAGCAGTTGGCGCTTCTGGAGTGGCAAAGAGATCGACATGAGTACGCGCAAGCCCGGACGATTGCTCGTGCTGCTGGTAGTCGTCATCGCCATCGTTGCCGAGTGGGATCAGACGGCCTTGCTGGTCATCGCTCTCGGGTACCTGGTCTCCGGCGTGATGGCGCGGCTCGCTTACTCATGGGAGCGGCGGACTCGCCGAGCGTAGCAGTCTCTCGAACAGTACTAACGGAACCTGCACGTGGTGACCGATGCCCCTTTGTCGACTGGATCGGTTCAGTATTGCAGGCGTAGCATAATAGCGTCTGCGGACAAGGACACGGCCATGATGCAGAAGTTCGAGTATCGCCATCCACGATTTTCAGTGAATGTTCCCATTCACTTCATCGCTCAGGACTCGGAACTCGCCGGCCATTGCACGGAGATCAGCAAGCACGGTATGAGGATCGACGTTGCACAGCCTCTTGCGGCGAATTCCTGCGGCAAGGTGTACCTGCACTACTGGGATCGGACGCTGGAGTTCAAGGTGCGGGTTGCACATGCGGAAGAGACGCATAGCGGCCTGGAAGTTCTCTGCGGATCAAGTGTGGAACGAAGCGAGCTGGCGCATCTGGTTGCAGCGTTGACCGCTCCGCGGCACCGTCCGGCTCTCGTCCTGGTACCGGTGGTCTAGGCTAAGGGCGCTTGCGCATGGTAGGTACCCCCCTCCCCCCTTTCCGTTGGATGTTTAGAATGTTGAGCTTAGCTTGTGCGAAGCCGATAAGGTATTCCATTCAAATGGCTTACAGGTAAAGTATCCCTGCGATGAGGTTTAGGCAGCTTTCTCCTTCCAACCGATTCATTCCGTGTGAGTTATTGGTAAGATATTGACGACAGGTGACTTATTGCATCTTCTGCCCGTAAATAGCAGATTGCAGGTGTCTTGCGGGTAAGATATTCAAAAGGCAAGAGTTACCGGGGTCCTGGCAGCACGGGTGGAATTTGGCGGGGCCTGGCTCTTGACCATTGCGTAGCTTCCTGACTGAACTCCCCTGCTTCTTAATTGTAGCGAGTCGAGGGGGGATACTATGCCATGTTGCTGAAGTAGAAATCGCCAGTATTGACGAGGGGTTTTGCGACTACAGGGGCCGGAGGGGGCTTGACATGGCATATTTGGGTGGTTTTGGGGACTAATTTTCTTTGGCGGGGATAGGTGCGACGGGGTGGGCGTTCGTGTTGGCTCCGCCGTTGCAGCGACCGGAGCGTCGTGCGTTGATTGAAGACATCCGTTCAAGTTACACGTGTATTGGCCGATAACCTCAGCACAAGGGCATGTTGCTGACTGTGAACGCTGGAGCTCAGCGCGTGATGATCTGCCTTGTGCTGCTAGCCGAGGTGCCGAGTGTGTCGGCGGCCCGGCTGTCGATGTTCATCTGCTGCAAGTGAAGGCGTGTCATGAAGGACAGATGGCGCGATTCTTCATCAGGCACTCCGCGAGGCAGGGTTGGAAATGTTGAATATCCGTAGTCGCCTTCCGGGGATGATCGCGCTGTTCCTGAGTGGCCTGCAGGGCGCCACGTTCGCTACGGGATGGCTGCGAAGGCTGTTGAGTCCATCCCGCTTTGCGATGCAGGCGCGACGCTGCGTGCGCGCACTCGCGATGGGCGTCGTTGCGTTCCTGTGGATCGGTCTGATGGGCCGTGGAGCGAGGGCGCAGACTCCGACCGTCTTTGCGGGAAGCACTGCGGTGAGTCAGAGTTCGGCTCCGGTCAGCGTAGTGGTGACGATGACGGCGGGAGGGACGGCGGCGCTTCCATCGGCTATCACGCAGGGAGTTGCCAACGCGGATTTCGCTGTAGCAGCAGGCGGGTCGTGCGCCGAAGGCACGACGTATAGCGCCAATGACACCTGCACCGTCAACGTTATTTTCCAGCCGAAGTATCCGGGGTTTCGGACGGGCGCGGTCGTGATCGAGACCACGGGCGGAGGGTTGATGGGGTCGGCTCTGGTTGCTGGGCTTGCAGTAGGGTCGTTGCCGGTTCTGGCGCCGGGTCGCATCGACACGGTGGCAGGTGATGCGGACTGGATTTACCAGACGGACGGCGTGCTGGCGACTCAAGCGTCGATCTTTTTGCCTACCGGAGTGGTTGCCGATGCTGTGGGCAACTTATATCTGGCCGACACGCAAAACAACCGCATACGCCGGGTGGACGGGAAGACGGGGCTGATTTCGACCGTGGCGGGTACGGGTATTCCAGGCTATGGCGGAGACGGCGGCCCGGCTGTCGATGCGCTGGTGAACGTGCCGGCCGGGTTGGTGCTGGACGGAGCAGGGAATCTGTACTTCGCTGATTCCGGCAATCACATTGTGCGCCGCATCGATGCAGTTACGAAGTTGATCTCGACGGTGGCAGGAACGCCGGGCAAGCAAGGCTATACGGGGGATGGTGCTGCCGCCACCGCGGCGCAGCTTGCGTTTCCTGAGGGACTGGCACTGGATGCAGCGGGCGATCTGTTGATCGCCGATACGGGGAACAACGAGATTCGCAAGGTCACCGCCACGGCCTCTGGCTTTGGAGATATCAGCACGATTGCAGGCACCAGGGCGGCGGGCTTCAACGGGGACAACCAGTTGGCAACGGCTGCCGAACTCAATAGTCCGTGGAGCGTGGCCGTTGCACCGGATGGGTCCATCTATATCGCGGACCTGACCAACAACCGGGTGCGCAAGATTAGCGTGTCGGGAACAATCACCACCGTTGCTGGAACCGGGACGCGCGGATTTATGGGCGATGGCGGAGACGCTACCGCGGCGCTGCTCGGCGAACCATCCGCCGTGGTGATAGATCCTGCCGGAGATTTGTACATTGCGGACTCGGATAACAATCGTGTCCGCGAGGTGAATGCAGCGACGCAGTTGATCGAGACGATCTGCGGCAACAGCAGCGAACAGTTTGCCGGGGACGGGGGGCCGGCCGATCTGGCCAGCATGTACGGACCCTATGCGTTGTTTTTCGATCAGACTGGCAATTTGTTTATCGCGGACATGTTTCATAACCGGATACGGCGCATCAACGCGTTGGACCTCTCCTTGAGCTACGCAACGATCAAGGTAGGAACTATCTCCGCTCCCCAGTCGGTGGGGCTGGCAAACGATGGCAACGCGACTCTCGCGCTGACGTCCCCGACGCTCGTCAACGCAGCCACCGATGGGAGCACCACAACCTGCGCGACGGGAGCGAATATTCTCTCCTCGAGCACCTGTGTCATCGGTGCGGAGTTTGCCCCGACTGTGATCAGCGATGCGAATGGCGACCCGGTTCTCGGCTCAATCACCGTCAACTCGTCTGCGGGGAATACGGCCCCGGTGATCAGCCTCTCGGGGGTGGTGCTCAGCATCACGCCGACGACGGTAGCAGTGACGTCCAGTGCCAACCCGAGTCTGGTGGGTGCGTCGGTTACATTCACTGCGACGATCAGCAATGTGGGGGGGGGGGGACGCTGACGGGGACGGTGCTCTTCTTCGACGGCGCGACCCAGATCTGTAGCGTGACGGTCAGCGGAAGTTCGGCCGCATGCACCACCTCCGCGCTGACGCTTGGCCAGCACAGCATGACGGCCAAGTACTCGGGCGACGCCAACGATGCTTCCAGCGTCTCAGTTGCGCTGGTTCAGGTGGTGAAGCAGTCGGCTACTCTCACTCTGACAGTTGTACCGAATCCGGCAGTTGTGACGGCGAATGTAGCGCTGACGCTGACGGCCACGGCGCCCACAGGAACGCCCTCGGGCATCGTCACGTTTTGCGACGGCTCGGCGAATCTGAATGCTGTAAGCCTGTCCGCGTCGGGGATGGCGGCGTACTCGACGGCGACCCTCAACGTTGGAACGCACCCCCTTCTGGTAAAGTATGCGGGCGACAGTTCGAATGCGGCGGGGCAGTCGAATGTAGTGATGGAAATTGTGCAGCAGGCTGCGACGACCACCGTGCTGGCGTCGAGCAGTTCGACGGCGACAGTTGGGACGCAGGTGACGTTTACGGCTACGGTTTCAAGCACCAACGGTCCGGCTCCGACCGGGACGGTTCAGTTCATGGATGGTTCAACTTCGCTGGGCAGCGGCACGATTGGCAGTGGTGGAACATCGGTCTTGTCGATCGCATCGCTCTCGCCCGGAACGCACAACATCGTTGCGATTTACAACGGGGATACCGATGACTCGATGAGTTCATCGACGGCGCTGACGGAGACAATTCAGCACATCCTTACGGCAGCGACACTCACTGCGAGCCTCAACCCAATCTCCGCAGGAGCAACGCTCACTTTGACTGCAGCGGTGGCCGCAACGGGCGGCGCGACCGGTGGAGGCGTTCTCAGCGGAGTGGTGACGTTCAGTGAGGGGTCAACGACTTATGGAAGTGTTGCCGTCAACGGCTCCGGGGATGCGACGATCTCTCTCCGTACGCTTTCCGCCGGGTCACACTCCATCCTGGCCTCGTATGGCGGAAGCACGAACTATGCTGCGAGTGTTTCTCCTGCGCTGATTGAGGTTGTGCAGTCTACGGCTACTACGACGACGCTCACCTCTTCGGCCGCGACGACGCTGGCAGACCAGGCGGCGTCCTTCACTGTTGTGGTAAGCAGCACTACGGGGGGAGTTCCAAGCGGAACGGTGATCTTCAATGACGGTGCGGCGAGCATTGGTCAGGCTCAGTTGAACGCGCAGGGAGTGGCGACACTTGCGACGTCCTCGCTGGTGGTCGGAACCCACGCTATCACCGCCAGCTATGTTGGCAATGGAAACTACAACACCAGCACGTCGGCGGCGTTGCAGCATGTCGTTGTTCTTGCGACGACGTCGGTGACGCTCGCCGGGCCGGCCGCGCCGATCAATGCCGGAGGCACGTTCGGCATGACGGCCACGCTGAGCAGTAATGGCGTCGCGCCGACCGGAACGATCAGCCTGCACAATGGCGGCGCCACGATTGCAACCGTGAGCGTCGCTGCCGACGGAACGTTTTCGTTTCGCAACCTCAACCTCAGCGTCGGAACCTATCAACTTATTGCAGTCTACGGAGGGGACGCGAATGATGCGGCGGCGACATCTTCTGCCGTAACCGTTGTTGTGCAACTGACCCCGACGGTGACGTCATTGATCAGCAGCATGAATCCAGCGACGGTGGGACAGAGTGTAAGTCTGACGGCAACGACTTCGGGCGGAACTCCGAGCCCAACCGGATCAATCAAGTTCATGGATGGAGCGACCGTGCTGGGCTCTGCGACTCTAAGCGCAAGCGGAGTCGCGACGTTTGCTTCGAGTGCGCTGAGCTTTGGCAAACACTCGATCACCGCAACGTATGGGGGCGATGCGGACCATGCGGTGTCGACATCAGTGGCGCTGAATGAACAGATCGTGCAAGCTGCGACTGTCGCACTGAAGTCGAGCGTCAATCCATCGATCTTTGGCACCAATGTTGTGTTCACCATCAACGTTGCCGGTGTGACCGCACCGACGCCGACCGGGGCGGTCATCCTGCGCGATGGCGCAACGTCGCTGGGCACGCTGACTCTCGATGGAGCGGGAATGGCAAGCTTCCAGATTGCGTCGCTGACGGTGGGGTCGCATACCATAACGGCGAGCTATAGCGGTGACACAAACTATGCATCTGCATCCGGGATGCTACTGCAAACGGTGCAGAGTGCGACGACGCAGATCACACTGACCGCCAGCGCGAATCCTGCAGTCTATGCAACGCCGGTGACATTTATCGCGGGTGTAACGGGTAACGGCGGTGTGGCGACCGGCTCGGTTACGTTTACTGATGGCGGTGCTTCGATCGGCAGTGCTTTGCTGAACGCCAACGGTGTTGCGACACTTTCACTGTCCACGCTGGCTCCGGGGATGCATACGGTGGTCGCGAACTATGTCGGCGACAGCAACATCAGCGCGTCGAGCTCAGCTCCGCAGTTGGTGGCGGTGAAGCAGGTCACGTCGGTTGTGCTGGCGTCGAGTGCGAATCCGGGGATGACGCTCAGCCCGCTTGTGCTCACGGCTACGGTGAGCAATGAGGGCGCAGGGCCGGTGATGGGGAGCGTGACTTTCACGGATGGATCGACGCAGTTGGGAATGGCTACGCTGAATGCAGCCGGCGTGGCTTCGTTGACGGTTCCTTCTCTTGTGGCGGGCAATCATTCTGTGCAGGCGAGTTACGCGGGCGATGGGGAGAACTTCGCGAGCACGTCGCAGAGCCTGGCCGAAGGAATTGTGCAGCGTCCGACGACCATCGCGATGACGAGTTCTGCGACGGACCCCAACAACTCGCAGCAGGCCCTTCTGATCTCCACGGTGGGTTGGAGTGGTTCGACTGCGCCTACGGGCACGGTCACGTTCACCAGTGGAGCGAATGTGCTTGGCACCAGCCCCGTGGACGCCATCGGAATCGCGACGCTCACGGTGATCCTGCAATCCACGACGGAGAGCATTGTCGCGACCTATAGCGGCGACGCGTCCTACGCGGGGTCGAGCACGCTGGCGACGTCCATCTCTGGCGGCGTTGCAACGCAGTTCACGATGCAGCTTGCGCCGGCGAGCGTTACGTTCCCGACTGCTCAGCATGCAACGATCGGCATTAGTCTTACCTCGCTGCAGGGATTCTCTGACAAGTTGCAACTCGGCTGCCTCGGGCTGCCCTTTGCTGCCACGTGTACCTTCAGCACGCCGCAGGCCAGCCTGGCTGCGAATGGCACGGCCACGGTGCAGTTGGTCGTCGATACGGGCAATCCGCTGGGTGCAGGTGCAACGGCAACAATCCAGAGACGGTCGAGCGGCGGCGTGTTGCTGTGCCTGTTGCCTTGTCTGCTCGGGATTGGCTTCGGAGCGCGGCGGCGAAAGTTCAAGATGAGTGGGTTGCTGGTGTTGATTTGTATGGCGGCGATGACACTCGCAACGGCGGGGTGCTCGGGCCTGCAGATGAACGGGACGCCGCCGGGAACATATACATTCAAGGTTACGGCCTCGGGGGTGGGGACCGGCGCGACGGTGTCCGAGATCGTTACGTTGACGGTGACGCAATGAGTTCGGTCTCATCCTGGCTTCGATGTCTTGGCTGTGCGCTGTCGATCGTCGCAGGGCTCGATGCTGGTAGCTCGGCGGCCCGGGCTCAGGATATTCCGACCGCAGTGGGGCCAGGAAGTTATATCTCCGTTGGCGGCGAACTCTCGGCCTTCCAGACAGACTATGGACAGCGCGTGATCTATGGCGGTGCGCTCTTTGCGGAGGTGAATCCGACCTGGCGCTACGGGTTTGAGGCGGAGGCGCGCTATCTTCGCTTCAACACCTTTGAGAATGTTACCGAGACAAACTATCTTGTCGGGCCTCGCGTGATGCTGCGGCCGGGGCCGATTCGACCCTATGTGAAGTTTCTGGCAGGGGCAGGGAAGATCACGCTGCCTGTGGGCTATGCGCAGGGAACGTTTCTCGCCTATGCACCGGGTGGCGGTGTGGACTATATTGCGAACGATCGCGTGACGTTGCGCGTCATTGATTTCGAGTACCAGCTCTGGCCTCAGTTTTCTTCCTATGGCAGCCTGCATCCCTATGGAATCAGCATGGGGATCAGCTTCCGGTTGAATCCGGTCGAGCATATTCCCAAGAGCGCGGATCGCTCACGCTGGCATTAGAGAGAGATGTGTTTCCGCGACAGACCGTCTGCCGGAGGCGGCTATGTTGCGATGGCGCTGCCACTTAGACGGTAGGATAGTGGTGGAGGCATTGTGCACACTCGGGCACTTCAGGCACTGATTGCAGTGATCGGCGTGCAGGTCCTTGCGGCCGTTGCGGTGGTGTCGCTGCATCGCTTGGAGGCATGGTTGCGCCGAGCACTTCCGTATGTGATCAGCATCGCCGTGGGCGTGCTGCTGGCGACGGGAGCGGTTCATCTGTTGCCGGAGTCGATTGAGACGCTTGGAAATCGAAGCGCGGTGTGGATGACGCTGGTACTGACCATGCTTGCGCTCTACGGTTTTGAGCGGATCTTTCATCTGGTCTCGGGCGTGAGCGCGGAGCCGGCGCAGGATGCCGAGGAAGCGCATGAGCTTGGCCATCACCATCATCATGCATCGCGGCCCGCAACCTTGTTGCTGGGCAGCGTCACGCATAGTCTTGTGGACGGGACCAGTGTCGCAGCTGCGTTTGCGATCGATCCCCGCGTAGGTTGGGTGACCGCGCTAGCAGTGGGGCTGCATGAGATTCCGCACCGGCTGGGCGACTTCGCGCTGCTGGTGCACATGGGGCTGGCGCGCGGACGTGCGGCGCAGTTGGCTATCGGCGCAGGCGGATCGAGCTTGTTGGGGTGGGGTGTGGTTGCGGCGCTGGGAGAGCACGGCTCGCGGCAGGTGGCGTGGCTGCTGCCAGTGAGCGCGGGCAGCTTTCTGTATATCTCGCTGGTCGATCTGCTGCCGGAGTTACAGCACGAGCGTAGACCGTGGGCGGTGCTTTGGCAGATACTCTGTCTGGCCGCTGGCATGGTGCTCGCGATAGGCTTGACGCATATTCCCGGAGCTTAGAGCATAGGTAAAAATCAGAGGGCAGGATCAGGAGCGTAAACGAGCGATGCGGATTGGCGTGGATGTAGGCGGAACGAAGATTGAAGCGATTGCGTTGGATGCAAGAGGCGTGGAGTTGCAGCGCATTCGCACGGCGACACCCAAGGGTGACTACGATGGAACCATCGCCTGCGTTGCGGGCCTCGTGCGTGATCTGGAGACGGCCACGAAAGAGACGGGCACCGTCGGCGTGGGGATTCCGGGAACCGTTGTTGGAGCGACGGGGCTGGTGAAGAATGCGAATTCGATCTGGCTCAACGGCCAGCCGCTGCAGCGCGATCTAAGCCTTGCTCTGAGCCGCGAGGTGCGTTGCGCGAACGATGCGAATTGCTTCGCCATCAGTGAGGCGACCGATGGTGCGGCCAAGGGCTATGAGGTGGTGTTTGGCATCATCTTTGGCACGGGATGCGGTGGCGGCATTTCGATTGGTCGAAGACTTCATTCCGGCCCCAATGGTCTAGGCGGGGAGTGGGGACACACACCGCTTCCGTGGACCACGGCCATTGAGGTGCCGGGACCGCTCTGCTATTGCGGCCGGCATGGTTGCCTTGAGACATGGATCTCGGGCACGGGCTTTGAGTGGGATTTTGCACGGGTGACGAGCCGGAATCTTCGCGGCGCGGAGATTGTAGCTGCCGCCGAGGCGGGCGATGAGGAGGCGAAGGAAGCCCTCGACCGGCTCATCGATCGCATGGCGCGGGGAATGTCGACGTTGGTGAATGTGCTGGATCCGGATGCGATTGTGTTGGGCGGAGGCCTCTCGAACCTGGAGCGGTTGTACCAGGGAGAACTTGCGGAACGGTTGCGCGACTATGGCTTTGGCGGCGGCGTGCGGACGCCGATCCTGCGTAATCTTCATGGGGATTCCAGCGGAGTTCGCGGTGCCGCTTGGTTGTGGCCGCTGCAAAAACGAGACGCGGACGACTTCGAGCGCATCGGATAGAGTATGACAAAACATGCGACGACGGATGCAGGACTCGGTGAAGGGCTAAGGAAAGAGTTGAAGGCGTTGCTGGAAGGCGGGCAGGCGCATGTAACTTTTGACGATGCGGTGGGTGGATTTCCAGAGCCTCTGTGTGGTGTCGCGCCCCAGGGCCTCCCCTATTCGGCGTGGCAGATCCTCGAGCATCTCCGGATTGCGCAGCGCGACATCCTCGACTTCAGCAGGAATACGGATGGCAGTTACAAGGAATTGAAGTGGCCAGAGGCGTATTGGCCGAAGTCTGCAAAGCCGACGAGTGAGGATGCGTGGGGGCACACGATCGCGCAGATACGGGCAGACCGCAAATCATTTGAGAAGCTGTTGGCGGACGCAGAGGATGCGGAGTTGGTACGGCCGTTCGCGTGGGGAGACGGGCAGTCGCTGCTGCGCGAGGCGCTGTTGCTCGCCGACCACGCTGCGTATCATGTCGGCGAAATCATTGTCATTCGACGCCTGCTGGGTGCGTGGAAGAAGTGAACTATAGGCCGAGTGCAGCAGGCCACTCCAACGGATGATCGACTGTGGCCTCGGGTTGTGCGGCCGCGAGCGCTGCTGGCGCAAGGCCAAACGTGCAGCCGAGAAAACGCGCTCCGCAACGCCGAGCCGTCAGTACATCGACATCAGAATCTCCAATCATCACGACCTCGGCCGGAGGCAGCGGCAACGTATCCGCGACACGGGTCGTCAGTAGGGCCGTGGCCTCATCGATGAGCGTGAGCAGGCCAGCAGGATCTGGCTTCTTGGTTTCAAACGAGTTGCCGCCGTAGTTTTGGAAGAAGAACGGAGCCAGGCCCAGTGCTCTGCATATGTCGCGGGATGGATTCACTGGCTTGTTGGTGAGCACGGCCATTGGCAGGTCGGGATGGCGCGTGCGAATCTGCGTAAGCGCGTCCAGAACTCCGTCGTAGCAGCGTGTGTTATCGAGTTTGTGCGCGCGATAGTAGGTGAGAAAAAAGTTGAAGGTGTGTCGGAAGAGATCGTCGCAGTCGCTGGGGTGCAGCGCATCGAGATCGCCGGGGTCGCTAAGTGCGCGACGAACGAGCATAGCAGCACCGTCGCCGATGTAGCTGGCGATGAGGGGATTGGGCAGAGTGGGCTTGCCTACGTGTGCCAGCGCGGCATTCACAGAGTTGCAGAGGTCGAGCGAGGAATCGATGAGCGTGCCATCGAGATCAAAGACCAGAAAGCGGGGTGGAACACTAGCCATGATGTCTAGTGTAGTCGCCCCGTTGCTGGTTTGAACTGCGATGAGTTTGAACGGCGCTGGGATTAGTGGTTGTCGATCTCCACGTCACCCGAGCCGGTGCGCACCTCGAGCGTGGCTCCTCCGCCATGGATCGACGCGGTCAGATGATGCCGCGAGCCATCGTCCTGCCTGGGCGCGCCGGGAAAGTTTATGTGGATGTCGCCAGAGCCGGTGGAGGCCTCAAGATTGAAACGCGCGTCCGCGGGCAGGTGCAGCCTGATGTCTCCGGAGCCGTTGGCAAGATTCCCTCCGCCCACAAGGCGGCCATCGGCACTGATGTCGCCGGAGCCGTCGCGGGCGGTAAGACTTCCATTCAGTCCGTGGATTTTCATGTCACCGGAGCCGGACTTGGCCTTCACGTCGCCTTGTCCGGTCTGTTCCAATTCAATGTCGCCGGAGGCTGTGCTGAGGTCGGCTGGCCCGCTGATGCCGTGCGCGCGAATGTCGCCGGAGCTGCTCGAAGCGGAGAGATAGCGGCCAACGTGATTGACGACGATATCTCCGGATATGCTATGCAGGTTGAGCGCGACGCCGGTTGGCACAGTGACGTCATAGTCGATGGAGACGCCTCTGCCCTTGTCTCCGGTGATGCCGATGCGGACCGAGTTGCCGTCTTGCACGATCGGCGGGTTGGCCTGAACCTGTTGGATGATCGACTCTACCGCACTCATGCCGAACACGCTCCATCCTGCATGCACGCGGCCGACGACGTGAATCTGGTTGTCGCTGCCAGCGTGGACCGTGATGTCGCCAGAGCTGGTGGATACGTAGAGGTCCGGCTGCGCGGAGACGTTGAGCGTGCGCTCGAACCGGTTGTCGGCGGCAAGCGCTGCGGTCGGCACGATTAAGAGAAGGGCTCCTGCGAGCAGTCGAAGTTTCATGGTGTACCTTCCTGGATCAATTTTACGAAGTCTGCTGGAGGACAACCTTGTCGCCGGATTTCAGCCCCGAGAGCACCTCAATGCGGCTGCCATTCGAGATGCCCGTCTTGATGCTGACAACGCGATGGCCATCCTTGCCACGCGTGTCCGGCACCCACACCGAGGCGTTGCGATTCTTGTCGTAGAGCACGGCCTGCTCCGGGATGGTGAGCGTATTCTTGTGTTCTTCCAGAACGATCTCCGCGTTGGCCGTCATGTTGGCCTTCAGCTCGCCGCCCGGGTTGTCGATCGAGATCTGCACCTCGAACGTGGTGACGTTGTCCTTCTCCACGCCGAGCGGCGCGATCTTTGTAACGCGGCCGGCGAAGGTTTTGTTCGGGAAGCTCTGCACCTTGATGCGCGCTCCCTGGCCGAGATACACCTTGGCAATGTCGGACTCGTCGACCTTGCCCTTGACGTAGACCTCGTGTGTGTCGCCAAGCGTCATCACCAGCGTTGCCGTGGAGCCGAGCACGAGGATGGAGCTCACCGCATCGCCTACCTGCACGTCACGCGAGAGCACGACGCCGTCGATCGGCGAGGTCACTGTGGTGTAGGAGAGCTGTTCTTCGAGTTGCTTGAGCGAGGCCTCGGCCTGCTGAACCTGTGCGTCAGACTGATGCTGCCGCGCGCTGTCGACTGCAATCTGCGCGACTGCCTTGTCGCGGGCGTTGAGCGCCGCCAGGTACTTCTGATGCGCGTCGTCCATCGCCTGCTGCGAGAGGACGCCACCCTGTTCCATCTCCAGCGCCCGGTGGTACGAGTGCTCGAACATGGGAAGGTCGGGGGCTTGGGCTGCAACCTTATCGTAGGTAACGGCAGCCGCCGCCGAATGAGCACTCGAGACCGCGGCCGCTAACTGTGCCTTCTGCGCGGCAACCTGGTCGAGAATCTCTTCCTGGTCGAGCTGCGCCAGCACCTGTCCGGTGTGGACCGTATGGTTAATGTCCGTGTCGAGCCGGGTGACGATTCCGCTCGCCTTGGACTTCACCTCAACTTCGGTGATGGGCTGGACCTTCCCCGTGGCTACAACCGAGCGTGCAATGTCGCCCGTCTCGGCAGTACCTAGCTGCGAGGGGTCAAGCGGGGGAGCGCTGCCGAGGCTCCGGGCAGCGACGAAACCGCCACCGCTCAGCACGCAGGCAATGACCGCAAGGATGATCCAAAACCGCGTGCGGGATCTGGACTTCGCTTTGAGTGACGAGTTCAAGGGACCTCCGAAGTCAGGAAAATTTGATCTTCGGAGTGGAGTTACGCAGTCCCGGGCCCGGTGGTTCCCTTAGGCTCACCTTGGCCGGGATTCAGGCATATTTGCGCAGCATTCCCAGTACCTTTCCCTGGATGCTGACGTTGCTCGCGGGGACGTAGATCGGCGCCATCTCGCTGTTGGAGGGTTGCAGCCGGATGAGATTTCCTTCGCGATAGAAGCGCTTCAGCGTGGCCTCGGTGCCGTCGACCAGCGCCACCACAATCTCCCCTTCGTGGGCCGTGCGCGTGCGCTCGACCAGAACATAATCTCCCGAGACGATGTGCTCGTCGCGCATCGAATCGCCCTGCACCTCCAGTGCGTAGACCTCGCGGTTCCCGATAATGTCGCCCAGCGAGATCGTCTCCGCAGTTTCAATCGCCTCGACCGGTTTGCCCGCGGCGATGCGGCCCAGCAGCGGCATACGGTCCATTATCTTGCGCCCCGACCGCTGCGGGATTACGTCGATCGAGCGGCTGCGATTGTGCGCTCGCTGCAGAAGACCCTTGGTCTGCAGGTTTGTCACGTGCTTATGCACCGTTGCCAGCGAACTCAGGCCAAGGCCTGCAGCAATTTCTTCGTAGGAAGGCGAGTAGCCGTTTCTGGCCGTAAAGCTGGAGAGAAAGTCGATGACTTCTTTTTGCCGACGCGTGATAGCCATGCGCTCATTCTAGCGAATAAAAGGCGAATTGGCGGGGAAAGTTTGAAGGAACCTTGTTTGCCACGGTCGGAGGCCAAAATGGCACGCCGCTAAGCTGTCCCGCATTGGGACAGCAAATCATTAGACCCCCATGAGTATTCATTGTGTCAGGTGATCTGCTAGTGGATCGTAATAGTACACCGCGGATGAGAGCCGTGCTTTGATCCGAGAAGAATGACAACACCTTAATTTCAACCTAAGTTCAAGCATCGCGCAAGAGTTTTGTGTCAAAGAGCGTATTCCACACTATTTATTCAGAGCTATGGGAAATCATACGATGACATTCACGAAGCTAAACCCCTCAATACCTGACAGGAATGTCAGCCTTTCTAATCCTTCTACCCGTCAGAACATCCTGATTGTGGATGAAGACGTGTCGCTGGGGAACTTTCTGCGGCAGGAGTTGCAGGCCGAGTCCTTTGCGGTGGACCTGGTGCATGACGGGGAGTCGGCCTTGAACGCCCTTGAGCAGCAACGCCGCTACGATCTGCTGATCCTCGACCTTAATCTTCCTAAACTGGATGGCATTGGCCTGCTACGGCGGGTGCGGCCGACCCAACCGCGTCTGCCGATCGTGGTGCTCACCGCGCGCAGCCGCATAGAGGACAAGGTGCTCGCGTTTCAAAGCGGAACGGATGATTTCCTCGCGAAGCCGTTCTCCTTTGCGGAACTGCAGGCTCGCGTGGGAGCGCTGCTCCGCCGTCATTCAAGCCCGGTCCCCAATACATCCGAGGTGGGGGACTTGAGGCTGAACCGCGAGGAGCGACGCGTTGAGCGGAACGGCCGGCGCATCGATTTCACGCCTCGCGAGTTCTCCATCGTTGAGTATATGTTGCGCCATGTTGGACGCCCGGTTTCAAGAGCGGCGCTCATGGAAGAGGTGTGGCACATGCCGCATAATCCCTCCACCAATATTGTCGACGTCTATATGAAGTATGTGCGCGACAAGGTGGATCTCCCCGGCGAAGCGAAGCTGACCCACACCATTCGTGGAATTGGCTACGAGTTTCGCGACGCCTGAGTGGTCCGCGATACAGACCCTGGCGCAGCAGCGAGCGCCGCTCTCTCATGAAGTTCTCACATCAAGCAAGCAGGCCATAGTTCAATGGGAATGCCCGTCTCACAATTCGTCCGTAACGAAGATAGAGCGCCAATCAATGTCTTCGTCGTCAGTTCTAACCTCAAAGTTCGCGAGACGCTGCAAGGTAAGCTAGTCCTTCCGCGGTGGAACGTGATCGAAGCGGGCAGTGGGGCGGGGGCGCTGGAGGTGCTCCGCAAACATGGGGCGGATGACGGCGTGCTGGTGCTGGATCCCATGCTGCCGGATCTCGATCCCGGTGAATTTCATGGAATGATCAAGACCCGCTTTCCGAACACACAGGTGGTCACGCTCAATGCCAGGACGGGCCAACTATTGATAGGAAGCGCTTCGCCAACGCCTGTGTCCAAGTGGCTCATGGACCTGGTCAATGTCGTCGGGGGCACCGGAGCCGGCACCTATGGTGGGTTCGAACGTGAGACGTCTCCGAGCGTAAGGACGGAACGGAATAATCTGCGCGGAATGATTGGCGATTCCGCGCTGATGCGCCGGGCCTACGAGCTGACGCGTATGGTAGCGCTTCGGGATACGACCGTGCTGGTGACGGGCGAAAGCGGCACGGGCAAAGATCTGGTTGCGCAGGAGATTCATCTGATCAGCCCGCGTAGAAAGCAGCCCTTCGTGGTCGTGAACTGCTCGGCCATTCCCGAGTCGCTACTGGAAGCGGAACTCTTTGGCTACACCAAGGGTGCCTTTACCGGTGCGGTGCAATCTCGGATCGGCCGCATTCATGCTGCCCACGGCGGAACACTATTTCTCGACGAGATCGGGGACATGCCGCTGTCGCTGCAAGGCAAGCTGCTGAGATTTCTGGAGCAAGGAGAGGTGCAGCGACTGGGAGGCAACGACAACCTCAGGGTCGATGTCCGAGTTGTAGCCGCGACCAATGCCAAGCTCAAAGATCTGATCCATAAGCAGCAGTTCCGCGATGATCTCTACTACCGCCTCTCGGTTTTTCCCATCCACCTTCCACCTTTGCGCGACCGGATGAACGACCTGGACGATCTTGCGGCGGAATTCATCACCCGGTTCGCTCCGGGAAAAACGCTGAGCCACGAAGCGCTGCAGATCCTGGCTAGCCACGATTGGCCCGGCAATGTGCGTGAGCTGCGCAACGTGATCGAACGCGCAACGATCCTTGTGGGCTTGGAGCGTGACATCAAGCCCGAGCACATCTTTTTATAGAGCATGGGCGTTTCCCGCCATGCGATTCAAGTTTGGCACTCATCGTGCATTTGGAATAGGCAAATGTTGCCCGGTTCTCATGTGGTTCCAATAAATAATCCCGCGCCGGAATCCCTGACCAGCCCTCAGTTGCTGGCAGACGCCTTCTCAGAGTTCATCTCTGCGTCTTCGCTGTTGGAGGGTTCGTATCGCGACCTGCAGCGCGAGGTGGCTCATCTAGGCGTGGAGTTGGCGGAGCGGAATGCAGCTCTCACGCGAAGCCTCGCGGAAAACGATCACATGCGCTCGGTCCTGCAGCAGATGATCGATTCGATGCCATGTGGCGTGCTGGTGCTTGACACCGCGGATGCTGTAGTAACGATCAATCCAGAGGGGCGCCGATTGTTGGAACTGGGCACAGAAGAGGTGCGGAGCCTGCGGGATATGGATGCCATCAGCAAGCTCAATCTCGCGTCTCTTGTCGATGGAGGTCATCGCGTCGAAGGCGTCGATGAATCGACGGGCCAGTTCGATCATGAGTTTTGCATGAACTCCGCCCGGGGAACGCGCTGGCTGGCGGTTAGCAATCGGAAGCTCTCCTGCGGGGCCGCGAATCATGCGGTGGACAAGCGCGGGCCGGCGCTGCAAAGCATTTGGATCTTCCGCGACATTACGGCCACCAGGCAAGCGGAGCAAGAACGGGAAGCAACGCGCAATGCCATGGCGTTGGCTGAGGTCTCGACGATTCTGGCCCACGAGATTAGAAATCCGTTAGCGAGCATGGAGTTATTTGCGGGCTTGATTGTCGAAGATCGCGGGAACACCGCAGAGTGGGTGTCGCATCTTCGTGCGGGAATTCGCCTGCTCTCTGCGACCGTGAACAATGTGCTGAGCATTCATGGCGGAAGCAACGCTCATCTGGTTCCGGTGGATCTGAATGACTGCATCCGCGGCGGTGTGGAGTTTGTGCGGCCCATCGCGGAACAGGCGGGCGTGACCCTCTGCTGCTCAACAGTCGACGACGATCCGAAGATTCATGGAAACGAGAACCTGCTTCGTCAGATCCTGCTGAACCTGGTTTCCAATGCGATTCGCCACACACCAGCCGGAGGGACGGTGACAGTTTCGACGCGCGAGACATGGCATCAGGGGGCGAGACGCGCGTTGGTGGACGTGACCGACACCGGCTGCGGAATTCCAGAGCATCAGTTAGACCGCGTGTTTGATGCCGGGTTCAGCGCAACAGGGGACACGCCGGGCCTGGGGCTTGCAGTGTGCCATCGACTCACAAACTTGCACGGTGCGCAGATCCGCGTTGCCAGCCAGATGCACTGCGGCAGCACGTTCGAATTGGAGTTCCCAGTCTTATGACAAGTGATGGCATGTCCTCGGTTATGGTGGTGGACGACGAACCCGGCATTCGCACCGCTTTGCGCGCGAACTTCCTGCGCCACGGCTGGCAGGTGGAGACGGCTTCCTCGGTTCGAGAGGCCGTCAGCCAACTGGAAGGAAGAGCCTTTGATCTGGTGGTGACCGACATTAGGATGCAGGATGGAACAGGCATCGACGTGATGCGCTCGACGCGTCTGTTGTCTCCCGGTACGGCTGTCATTCTGCTCACTGCGTACGGCTCAGTGCCGGATGCGGTGAGTGCAATGCGCGATGGGGCGCTGGACTACTTGACGAAGCCGATCTCATTCGATCAGTTGCAGGCAACGGCCGCGAAGGTGATGCACCGTGCACGCCAGATGCCTGCCGACGATCACGCCCCGGTTGGCGGCATCATTGGGCGCTCGCCGCTGCTACAGCGAGCGATTCAGCGGGCGCGCGCTGCAGCCAGCACGAGTGCAGATGTCCTGATCGAAGCTGAGAGCGGAACCGGCAAGGAGTTGCTGGCCCGCTTTATTCATGACTCCAGTGACCGTAGTCGGAAACCCTTTGTTGCCGTGAACTGCGCGGCCGTTCCGGAGGCTCTTCTCGAAAGTGAATTGTTTGGTCATGGCCGCGGCGCCTTCACCGGGGCCGTCGCATCCAAGGCGGGCAAGTTTGAGTTGGCGGATGGTGGAACCATTCTGCTCGATGAGATTGGCGAGATGCCGCTCCACCTGCAGCCAAAACTCCTGCGAGCCCTGCAGGAGCGAGAGTTCGAACGCCTGGGCGAAGCGCGATCGGTGCATGTAGACATTCGCGTGATCGCGACGACCAACGTCTCGCTGAGCTCCATGGTGGAGCGCGGCCAGTTTCGCGGCGACCTCTATTACCGCCTGAATGTGATTCCGCTTTCTCTTCCCCCGTTGCGCGACCGTCGGGAAGACATTCCACTGCTTGCCCGTTATTTTGCGGAGAAGCATGCCGCTCAGTCGCAGTCGAAGGTGCCCCGGCTGCATGCAGAGTTTCTTGATCGTCTTGAAGCACAGGCATGGCCCGGAAACGTCAGGGAGCTTGCGAACTTCATGCGCCGCGTCGTGACCTTGAGCTGTACTCAGGATATTGACGCCGACTGCTTTGATGTGGAGTTTCAAGGTGCTAGGCAGGTAACGCGCACGCCTCCGAGACACTCGCCGACAACGTGCGCGGGGACGCCAATTCGCCAGGTGGAACGACAGCATGTGGAGAGCACGCTTGCGCTCACCGACGGCAATCGAACGCATGCAGCCGAGATGCTAGGCATCAGCCTGCGAACGCTGCGCAACAGGATTCGCGAGTATGGCTTGCCGCCAAGGAGGACCGCATAGATGCCAGCCTTTTCATCCGTCGAGATGTTGCAGGGTTATCTGAAGGTCCTCACGGACCGGCAGCAGATGATCGTGTCGAATATGGCCAATGTGGATACGCCCGGTTACCACACCAGGGACGTGAACTTCCAGGCGGCCATGCGGCAGGTGATGGACGAAGGCGGCGCAGCCGATGGCGCGCGGCTCGAGCCCGCTTCTCTCGAAACGTCTGGACTGCCTGCGAGGCCTGACGGGAACAACGTAAATGTTGACCGCGAAAGCCTGTTGCTGGCGCAGACACAGCTCCAATTTCAACTTGGCGTCCAGTTGGTGAAGTCGCAATTGCAAATGGAATTAGCCGCTATGAAGGATGGTTTCTAACGATGGGTCTCTTTGACATGTTGAACATCAGTGCATCGGCGTTGTCTGCAGAACGGCTGCGGGCAGAGGTTACTTCCGCGAACATGGCCAATGCCGAGACGACGCATACCGACGCGGGCGGTCCGTACGTGCGCAAGCAGGTCGTTTTCACCGCAAAGAGCGGTTCGCCGTTCAGGACAATATTTAGCGGCATGGGAAAGTTTTCGCAGCCGCCGGCAGGTTCGGTGCAACTCTCGCAAGTGGTGGACGACACGACACCGTCGGTGATGCGCTATGAGCCTGGCAACCCGGATGCGAATAAGGCTGGCTATGTGGCCTATCCGGCGATCAATCCGTCCAGCGAGATGGTTGACCTGATGGGAGCGGTGCGGGCGTATCAGTTGAATGCGTCGGCCGTGAATGCCTCGAAGCAAATGATTCAGGAATCGATCGATATTTTGAAGACTGCATAGGAAGAGAGAGCAACGATGAGCAACGTCAGTCTCAATGGAATACCAAGCATGCAGTTGCCGGAGGCATCGTCTCTCGATCCGGGAGGCGGCGCCGGAGGGATCAAGTTTGGTGATGTGCTGAAGAATGCTGTCCAGACGGTAGATTCACTGAATAACTCCGCAGGGACTCAGGTCAATAGCCTCTTGCACGGGGGAAGTAACGACATGACCGGCGTCATGATCGCAGTCGAAAAGGCCGATGTTTCGTTCCAGTTGATGATGCAGGTGCGCAACAAGATCGTGACGGCCTACCAGGATATCGCGAAGATGCAGTTCTAGGGCAGGGATTCTATGGCAGGCTTGAACGACGTAACCCAACAGGTGCAACAGTTCTGGGCGAGCCGGAGCAAACGGCAGAAGACCCTGCTTGTGGCCGGAGCCGCAGCCACGGTGCTGTTGGTTGCGTTATTTGCCGGGCTGATCGGCAGCCCTGACTACAAGCCGTTGTATACCGGACTGGAGTCCGCGGATGTCCAGACACTTTCGGCGCAGCTCGATGCTCTGGGGATCCCGCATCAGACCGGTCCGGACGGAAAGTCGATCAGTGTTCCAGCGGATAAGCTCGACGTGGCACGCATGCAAACCGCCGCTCAGGGCACGCCACACAGTGGTCGCATGGGCTTCGAGTTATTCGACAAGATGTCCTGGGGACAGACGGAGTTTGACGAGAAGGTCACCTATCAGCGCGCTCTCGAAGGTGAGCTGGAACGCACGATTGAGACGCTCAGCGGGGTCAAAAGTGCGCGCGTACATCTTGTGATGCCCACTGATTCTGTCTATCAGGATCGGCAGAGTGCGGCCAAGGCCTCGGTGATTCTGAAGCTGAGCGGCGATAGCCTGTCGAAAGAATCCGTGCTGGCGATTGCACGACTGGTGTCCGGCGCCGTCGATGGACTGAAGCCCGAGGATGTGAGCATCATCGACGCGGATTCGGATAAGTCTCTAGGTCTGGGCCAGGACGGGCAGATGGGTGGCGAAGGGTTGGAGGCAGCTCTTACACAGCTATTAATGGCTACGCTGGAACCAATTGTGGGGGCGGGTAATATACGAGCCAGCGTCAACGTCGATTACGATCAGGCGTCGAGCGAAGAGAGTCAGGAGAAATACGATCCCACGGTCAGCGCTCTGCTAAGTGAACAGAAGTCCGCAGACCAGGCGGGTGGGGCGGCTGTCGCCGCGGGGGTTCCTGGAGCAGCAAGTAACGTCCCAGCGCCCACGCAGACGAAGCCCGCCAAGACCCCTACGTCCCAGGAGCCAACACAGACTTCCACGACCGAGAATGCGCGGTACGGCGTCAACCGCGTGGTGACACATCGGATAGTGCCCGCAGGGCAGATTCAGCGGATCAGCGCAGCCATTCTGGTGGACGATGCGGTCGTAAAGGTCACACATGGCGGCAAGGTTACGTTCACCCGCCACGCGAGAACGCAGGGGGAATTGAATCAGATTCAGCAGCTTGCGGAGGCCGTCATCGGCCTCGATGCGAAGCGTGGTGACACGATCAGTGTTCAGGACATGTCCTTCGCTTCGGACGCAGATGCCTCCGGTCTTCCTGCTCCAGGGTGGACGGAGCGAGTCCAGAAGACGGTGTCTGATTATGGTTCTCTGCTGAGGCCTGTGTCGCTTCTCGTACTCTTCTTGATGGCGTACTTGTTTGTCCTGCGGCCGATCCAGAAAGAGGCACTGCGTCCCGGCCAGCCTCGTGTCGCCGAGCAGCCCGCTCTGGCTTCGCCAACCCCTGCCGAGCGACTCGCCCTTGGGACTACAGAGGTGAGCACCTCTAATCTGCGAGCAGGCGAACTGAAAGAACAGGCGATTGATCTTATCAAGCAGAAGCCGGCCGACACGACGCGCGCAGTGCAGGCATGGTTGCGCGAGGAGACCTTATGAGTCTCATCGAATCTCAATCTTTGAGTGGTGCGCGCAAGGCGGCCATCCTGTTGTCCGTGCTCGGAGATGACGCCGCGGCCACGATTCTCCGCAATCTTCCAGAGGAAGATCTGCAACGGATCACCGATGAGGTTGCCAGTCTGAGTCCTGTGCCCTTTGAGACGGTGCTGCAAGTGCTGGAGGAGTTTCAGCAGATGATGGTGGCGCAGGGGATTCTCGCTGTAGGTGGTCATGACGTTGCCACTCGTCTGCTGAACAAGGCCTTCGGAGAGAGTGGCGCCAAGGCCATGGTGCAGCGGCTCGTGCGCTCTGATGAGGTGAATGCGATGCGGATGGAATCGCTGAAGAAGGCGGATCCACAACAGCTTGCACGATTTCTGGTTGGCGAACATTCCCAGACAAAGGCGCTGATCCTCGGCCATCTGGATCCGAAGCAGGCCTCGGCGCTGCTGATGAAGCTGGAGCCCGGGGTGCGCGCCGATTGCGTGAGGCGGCTGGCAAATATGGGTCAGTTCTCACCCGATGTTACAACCAAGGTTTCGATGGTCTTGAACCGCAGGTTGAGGTCTGTGGGCGATCAAAGCAAGCGCTCCGATTTTGGTTTCAGGGACGTTGCAGAATTGATGAACCGGCTCGATCCGCTGGTCGCACGCGAGATCCTTGAGAGTATCGAGAAAGACGAGCCGCAGCTGGTGATGAATATCCGTGATCTGATGTTCACATTTGAGGATTTCCTTGAAGTTCCTGAGCAGGAGCTTCGCGAACTCATGAATGCGATCGATAAGAAGGTGCTGATGGTCGCGCTCAAGGGAGCGACCGAGGATTTAAGGAGTCACTTCTATCGCATGATGTCTTCGCGGGCTGTGGAGATGATGAAGGAAGATGCGGATGCGATGGGGCCGGTGCGAAGCAAGGATGTGGCCAAGGCACAGGCGGAGGTAATTGCCATCGCGCGCAAACTCGAGTCAGACGGCAAGATCGTACTTAAGAGTGAGGGAGATGACGAGTATGTCCTCTAGCAGCGTAGAGTTTGAAAGTTCGGCCGCCGCACCGATCAGGGCTTTGGTGTATCAGGATATGGCGAGCCCTCCGGTGCTGGACAGTGTGATTAGGCCAACACGCGGTGAGTTGTCCGCGCGTGAAGCCAGCCATCGACGGGCAGAAGTGGAGCTGTCGCAAGCCGAATTTGATGCACGCCTCCAGGCAGAACGTGCCAGCGCAACGCTTCAAGTGGAGCAGAGAATGCGTCAGGAGTATGAGCAAAAGCTCGATGCCGTGCGCTCCCCGATCGCAGCCGCGCTCGCCTCGTTTGAGACGCAGCGATCGGAGTACTACGCGCGAGTTGAAGCCGAGGTGGTTCACCTTAGTCTTGCCATTGCCGCCAAGATTCTGCATCGAGAGGCGCAGGTCGATCCCATGCTTGTGGCGACGCTGGTGCGGATGGCGGTCGAGAAACTGCGGGATGGATCCAGCGTGACGATTCATGTGGGACCTGGGCGAGCTGCAATCTGGAATGAATACTTTGCGGGCCATTCGAATGGTGTGCGGGTACAGGTCGTCGAAGAGAACGCACTCAGTGATCACGACTGTCTGCTGGAGACGGAACTTGGAACAGCGAACTTCGGACTCGACACGCAGTTGAAAGAGGTGGAGCAGGGATTCTTCGACCTCATGGCATTAAGGCCGGTGAAGGGATGAGCCGGTCGATCCTCGGCCCGTATGTCCGCTACCTCCATGAGGGTTCCACCTTACGTTGGAGCGGCCGGCTGACGCAGGTTGTAGGCAACCTGTTGGAGTCGGAAGGCCCCTGTGGATCTGTAGGTGAATCGTGCGAGATCGTAACGGCTGACGGACGGAGCTATGTGGGAGAAATTATCGGCTTTCGTGGGTCAACGGTGTTGTCCATGGCAGCCGATCATCCGCAAGGAATCCGGCTGGGCGATCGCATCGAGACCTGGGGCGCGCGCCCATCGGTGCGAGTGGGTCCGGAGTTGCTGGGGCGCGTGATCGATCCGGCGGGCAATCCGCTGGACGGCAAAGGCGAGTACCGCGCCACCCAATCGGTCACGATCGACGGCTCAGCGCCGCTGCCTCTGGACCGCGTTCCCATCCGCGAGCCGCTCGGCTGCGGCATCCGTGCGATCGATGGTTTTTTGACGTGCGGTAGAGGCCAGCGTATTGGCATCTTCGGCGGAAGCGGTGTCGGAAAGAGCACGCTCATTGGCATGATGGCGCGCGGAACGGCAGCGGACATGACGGTCCTGGCGCTGGTCGGAGAGCGTGGCAGAGAAGTAGGTGAGTTTCTTGAGGTGCTTGGCGAGGAGGGTCTTCGGCGGGCCGTCGTCATTGTCTCGACCTCGGACCAGTCACCGCTGCTGCGCATCCGCGCGGCTCTCGCGGCAACAGCGGTTGCGGAGTATTTTGCAAGCCTGGGCAAGAATGTTCTTCTGGTTGCCGATTCACTCACACGTTTTGCCATGGCTCAGCGCGAGATTGGACTGGCGGCAGGTGAGCCGCCGACGGCCAAGGGCTACACGCCGTCAGTACTGAACATGCTGGCGCGACTGGTAGAGCGTGCTGGAAATTTCTCGCAGGGTAGCATCACCGCGTTTTATACCGTGCTGATGGAAGGCGACGACCAGCAGGACCCAGTCGTGGATACGGTTCGATCGCTGCTAGATGGGCATGTAGTACTGGATAGAAATCTTGCCATGCGAAATCACTATCCACCCATCTCGATCCTCGATAGTCTTAGCCGTCTGATGTCGAGGGTGGTGTCCAAACAACATCTCGCCAAGGCCAATGCACTGCGTCTTTCGATGGCTGCCTATGCGCGCTCCGAAGATCTCATCCGCATTGGGGCCTACCAGAAGGGCGCAGACCCCGTTCTCGATAATGCCGTGCAGAATCTACCAGCGCTGAATGTGTTTCTACATCAGAGCCCGGATGTTCTGTGCGATCATGCTGAGGTCGTCAGCATGATAATGGCATTGCCCGGGTAGGGAAGCATTGCAGGGTAGCGTGCCTTGAGCGTCGCGGATAGTGGCCGCCTGACACTGGCCATCGGAGGCTCCCATCCATCCGCTGGTTTGTCGCTGCGAGAAGGAGGATCTAGTCATGTCGTTCAAGTTTCCGCTGGCGACGGTCCTTCGCATTCGAGAAAGCCTCGAGGAACGCGAGGAGCGTGCCCTCCAGAAGATTCAGATCGAGATCGTTCGAGTCGTGCAGCGATTGGAAGAACTGGGTGCAGCGATGGATCGTGCGCATCAGACTCGGGAACAGGCCATGCAGCAGTCGATTCCCGCAGGTCAATTGCACACGCTTTTGTGGGAGGCGCAGGCAATCGCCGATCAAAGCAAGAGCCTTCTTCATGCTCTCGGGGTTTTGGAGCAGCAGCGTGAGGCGCAGATGCAGATCTATCAGGCCGCGCACAGAGATCGGGAGATGCTGACGGAGATGCTCAACCGCCAGCAAGACGCCTATGAGCGGGAGTCCGTTCGCACTGAGCAGAAGCAGTTGGATGATATCTTCGTTGCGAGACGCCACAGGAACTAAAGCCGGGTACACCCCTGGCCCTTAGTGGCAAACGAATGGCGAGACAATCTGGCAGCACGCAAGCCGTTGCCGGGCCTCTGGCCGCGTCCGTCTCTTTCGCACGAGTAGGCATAGATTGCCCAGTGACCCGGTAACGATTGCCGCCCTGAAGACGTGAGGCCGTGATCGTTTGCAGATGTCGGCGCGGAAGTCTTTTCAAATCAATCTGTCTCGACTGTTGGAGTGAGGGAGAACGATGCCTGGAAGTTGGCGCGCGACGTGCTGTACCACTGGCGTGCGTATTCCATCAGTGGCGACGAGTTCGAGCGCGACCCCTTCGACGCAACCGTCGGCGAAGTCATCAGGGAGCACGTTTCAATCGATGTTCGCAGGCATTTCGGAGCAGGGACGCTCGGACCCTAGGCCGACAACCCGGGACACACGCCCGCCTGCACCAGCGAACACAGAGAGTCAGAAGTCGAGTCCGTCGGAAGCGCCGCAGTCGTCCTCCACTCCCAGCACTGGAAGCAGTGCCGGTGTCTCCGCCCCTTCAAGTGAGGCGGCCTCGCAGTCGACGACCATCGCGACGAATGTGCAGACCCCATCGGAGGCAACACCCTCTTCCGCGGTTCTGCCGTCATCGACGGAGGTCATTCCAGTGCCCATCGCGACGCAGGCTGCACTTCTGGCAGCTACCAACGGTGCCACACCATCTGGCAGTTTGATCAGCAACAGAGCGAGCACGTCCGCGGGTTTGGCCGCGCCCGCTCGAGCCGCCGGCAAGCAGGAAAAGGCAAAGCCACCGTCGGCTCGGAATGGTGCAGCTGCCGCAGTGACTGCGGTGGCCTCCATCCCCAATCAGAGCATCGTTGCCGCTGTGAACCTCGCGACTTGGCGAGGAAATGGCCACGGGCCAGGCGACAATTCGTCCACTATTTCTTCAAAAACTGTCGCGGTGAGTGCTTCCACGCGCGCATTCACGGGTGCTTCGACGAGTGCATCCATGAGTGCCTCCAAGGTTATCCATGATGTGCCGGCTAAGCCTCTCTCTGGCGCCGCGGACGGGACGATGACCCCGGTCGTTGTTCCAGAGGACGTGCCAGCCCCTGACCCAAATATCGCCGCCCAGGGCACTGGAGTGACATCCAACGTCGCGATCGATACACCTCTTGCATCCATTTCCCCAAGCAATGACGCCGCCAATCCAGCGTCTGGCCAGCCCATCTCAAAGGCATCCTCCAAGCATGCTGCTATTGCAATGAATTCTGATCTGATGAACGCGCTGGATGCGGGAAAGGGTGCTGCCAGTACTCCCGGAGACACATCGTTTCGCAGCGTTGCGAGCGATGTGCAGGCAGCGCCGAGTTCGCAGGTCGATGCGTTGAAGGCGGCCGTCTCTACGCTGCGACCGCAGGACAGCGGCGTGTCTCAGACGCAATCGGTTCCCATGCATGTTGCCTCTCACGAGACTGCACCGGCCCAGCACACCACGAATGGTTTTGCCGACACAACTTCTGCGGCGAAGTCACAGGAAGCTCCGGCAGTTGCCCACGCAGTGACTGGAGATGTGGCCGCGTCATCAGGAATCAATGCCGCGAAGCTCATTCAGACGATGGGCGAGACGGAGATGCATGTGGGAATGCGCTCCACCGAGTTCGGCGATATCTCCATTCGCACCACCATGTCGCAGCAGCAGATGGTGACGCAGATATCGCTCAATCACACCGATCTGAGCCAGGCCATATCGGCTCACGTCGCGACAGTACAGGCAAAACTTGGACAGGACTATGGGCTTCACACATCGATAGAGGTCAACAATCAGGGCTCGTCCTTCTCGGGTGAGTCGGGGAACTCTTCGCGACAGGAACAGAGGTCGCACTCCCGCTTCATCGGATCCGAGGGCTCCACATTTTCTGCCGGGAGCGATGGCGAGATAGGTCTGGGAGTCGCGATACACGCAGGCAGTGGACATGGATTGGATATCAGAATTTAGGACGGAATCAGGTCAAGAGAGGAAATAGATGAATATTCAAGGAATAGTCCCAGCAATCACGGCACCTGTACAAGGGGCAACCGCCAACGCGGTACCCAAGGCGACGGGCACGACCAGCACAGGGTCCACCACGGCTACTGGCAGCACCGCAACGGGCACGTCCGCAACCAGCCTTCAGGACACATTTTTGAACCTGCTCGTAACCGAGTTGCAGAATCAAGACCCCACCGCTCCGGTCGACCCGACCGCGATGGTTGGCCAACTGGTGTCGTTGAATCAATTGGATCAGCTCATCTCCATCAATCAGACGCTTACCAGCCTGGCGCCGACCACAACGACCACGACGAGCTCTTCGACCACGCCGACCGCTGCCGTCGCAAGCCCTACCAGTGCGGTGGCAAATGGAACCGCGAGTTCGTCTTCTTCCAATCGCGCTTCGGCTGCCACCGCGGCGGCAATCAGTCGCATCCTGTCGTCGAGCGCCAGTGCTACCAATGCAAATGCAGCCAACGCCGCGGCGCTCATGAACCTCTATGGCAGCTTGGCGGCTCCGACCCAAACTTCAAATTTCACAACTACAGGAGGTAGGTAGATGGCATCTTTTTCCGTTCCACTGTCTGGCTTGCAGGCGAGTTCTTCGGCGCTCAATGTGATTGGCAATAATCTCGCGAACCTTAATACCGACGGCTACAAGAATCAAACCTTGAGCTTCGGCGATATCTTTTCGCAGATCCAGGGGACTTCAGGCAACGGTGACCCCATCCAGATTGGATCGGGTGTCCAGATTGAAGGCACGTCGTCTAACTTGACCAATGGCTCGGTCAATTCAACCGGCACGGCCTCGAACATGGCGCTGCAAGGCAACGGGTACTTTGTGGTGAGCAGCAATGGCGTGACCAGCTACACCCGCAATGGCGACTTCACCGTCAACTCATCGGGCCAACTCACCACGGCGACCGGCGAGTTGGTGATGGGATTCCCCGCAACCAACGGGACGGTTTCAACCAGCGGCGTGCTCGCGCCAATCACGGTGAATGCCAATGGAACGTTGCCTGCCGTGGCTACATCGAGCTTCGAGGTAAGCGCGAATCTCGACTCCGCCTCACCCGTAGGGACGACCTTCAACACGCCGCTTACTGTCTACGACTCGCTGGGAACACCGCAGACCCTGAACATTCAATACACGAATACGGGCACGAACGCCTGGAGTTACAGCGTCACACTGCCGGGTTCCGCCACGGGTTCTGCCGCGCCGACTACGACCCTTGCGAGCGGCACGATGAGTTTTAGCTCGTCTGGCCAATTAACTTCCCCAACGGGCTCCGTGCCGGCAATCAGCATCACGGGCCTGGCAGATGGGGCGGCCAATATGAGCCTCACCTGGAATCTGAATGACTCTGCCGGAAATCCAACCATCACGCAGCAGAATACCGCGAGCGCGCTCAATACAACCCCCACGCAGAATGGCTTTGCGGCTGGCGCGCTGACGGGCTATTCAGTCCTCGCCGATGGAATCGTTCAAGGCCAGTACAGCAACGGCCAAACGCTCGCGCTGGGACAGGTCGCCGTTGCCAACTTCGCTAATCCGCAGGGCCTGACGCAGAGTGGAGATGGAAACGAGCAAGCGACATCCGGGTCCGGTGCCGCGGTCGTTGGCATCGCCGGTGTGGGCGGCAACGGTTCCATAACCGGAGGCGCTGTCGAGGGGTCCAACGTCAGCCTCTCCAACGAGTTCGCTAACATGATCGTTGCCCAACAGAGTTACGACGCCAACGCCAAGGTCCTGACTACACTCGATCAAGTCGATCAGTCGACCATCCAGATGGTCGCATAACTTCGTTGCAACGCAGGAATGATTAGCCTTTGATGAGAGACTCCCGCCGAGCTTGGACCCTCGCCTGGCGGGAGCCCCTTCGCTGCGGGTGCTTCTCATGGACGACTCATCGACCTTGAGCCGTGCGGCGGTAAGCATTCCTGCTCCTAATCGGCTGAACAGCAATCATTTGTCAGATTTCCAGACCCACGCACCCAGGATTGCATCTTCGCGCCATTCCGGCCCTTCGATTGCTTTATCTGTTGTGTCGTTCTTCCATCAGCGAGCTTCCTTCCCCTCTGTGGACCGGAAGATTTTCACGGATAGATCGACGCAACCGTTAGCAGCGATACGCGAGGACCCATGAGTGCTTCTGTCCAGAGTTTGGAACCCAGGCTTGCCGAGGTCCCTCCGTCGGCATTGCCGGTAAGCGAAGAGAATCTGATCGAGAGGATGCCATGGTTGCCCTGTACCCTCACCGTGGACGTGCCCGTCGTGCACTTCACCATTGGGCACCTTCTATCCCTGACTCAGGGCACGATTGTCGAAACGGCCTGCCACCAGACCAGCGACGTTCCCTTGCGCATCAATCAATTACTGGTCGGCTGGACCGAGTTTGAAGTCATCGGCGATCGCCTGGCTGTTCGAATCACGGATCAAGCATGACGACCAGGAATCGAAAGCCCCGCCCTCGGCTGAAAGAGTCACGCCGTCAACTTTCCGTATGCACGGCGGAAGCCCAGCCTGCAGGAGCTTCCTTTCATGCATTGCTCCGCGGATGTGCACCCTCGCAGGCGGGCTGGAACTCGCTTCTCCGGTCCATGACTTCCTTCTTCCGCTCTCGGACAGCATCACTGCAGCGAGTTGCTCCCGGCGCGCTGGCAAGTACATGGTCGTGGCTGCACGCGAAGTACACGCTGACAGCAACGAAGCGACTGCGCATCTCTGAAACGGTCTCTCTTGGCGAAAAGCGCTTTGTGGCCATCGTGACGGTAGAAGGCCGTGAGTTCCTGATTGGCGGTGGAGCCGCTGGAATATCGCTGCTGGCAAAGCTGGGGTCCTGCGTCGAATCGGAGGCAGACCCTCTGCACACATTGATCACCGACAGAGGGGAGCAATGATGCGCCGTCGCGCATGTCAAAGACTCCTTGCGTTCGCATCGATGCTCGTGTTGGCAACGGCTCCTGCATTTGCACGCGGACGCTCCGCGCGGGAGGGATTTCAGATGTCTCAGGCCGATGTCCAGCCGATGCAGGCTCCTCCAGTATTTCCTGCACCTCGCCCGATCGATATCACTCCAATCGGCGCAGCCCCTGCTGCATCTACCACCACCGATCCCTCGGCCACGTCCGCGCTTCCATCCGCAGCCGACATGAGTGGAGCCCTGCAGTCTCCCGGCGCGCTGGGGAGATCGGTGCCGTGGCCGATCATCTTCACGCTTACGGCGCTGACTCTGATTCCATCCATCCTGATCTGCATGACCCCCTTTGCGCGACTGCTGATCGTCTTTCACTTTCTACGCCAGGCTCTCGGGCTTCAGTCCACGCCATCCAACCAGACGCTCATCGGTCTATCGCTGATCCTGACCTTCTTCCTCATGCAGCCTGTAGCGTCCCAGATCTATAGCAATGCACTTGTTCCCATGCAGTCAGGCCAGATCACTCCAATCGATGCGTTATCGCGTGCGGAGGTGCCGATGCATGAATTTATGGGTCACTATGTTCGCGAAAAGGACGTAGCTCTATTTATCGAACTAGCCAAAGAGCCGCGCCCAGCCACGGTGAACGATGTATCGATGCGCGTACTTCTCCCTGCCTATATCTTGTCGGAATTAAAGGCTGGCTTCCAGATTGGTACAGTCCTGTTTCTACCGTTTCTGGTGGTAGATATGGTGGTCGCTTCCATCACGACATCGGTGGGCATGTTGCAGTTGCCCCCGGTAGTCATCTCCACTCCTCTTAAGCTCCTTTTGTTTCTGATGGTGGATGGATGGCACCTGTTGATTGGTTCATTGATGAGGAGCTTTAGCTGACGCCATGGACGTTGATCAGGCAGTCTTACTCGGACGAATGATGTTGCAAGAGGTGCTCATCCTGGTGGGCCCCATCCTGGTGATTGCTATCGTCGTCAGCCTGCTGGTGAATATTCTTCAGGTGCTCACATCGTTGCAGGACAGTACCGTATCGACCGTGTCCCGCCTGCTCGTCACCGGAGCCGCGTTGTTTTTCATGATGCCGTGGATGTGGCGGAACCTCTCCCACTACACGCTCTTCCTCTTCTCCGACTTCAAGAGGTATCTGCAATGACCGAGATATCTCTGCTCACGATCATCAGCGGTCTGCTCACCATCAGCGTGCGCCTGTCGGGTCTCATGCTCTTCGCTCCTTTCTTTGGCAGCAGCGTCATTCCCTCGCGCGTCAAAGCTGGCCTTGTTCTGATCCTCACACTGCTTCTATTTCCCACCGTGGGGAAAGGTCTGGGCCCGTTTGCGCTTGCTGATTGGACCATCCTGATCTTTAGAGAATTCATCATCGGTGTGGGGATGGGTATCGCAACCAATCTTATATTCGATGCCACTCAGTTGGCGGGCCAGATTATCGGAGTTCAAATGGGCTACTCCCTGGTGAATCTTCTTGACCCGCAGACCCAGGTGGACACCACGGTTGTCGCAGTCTTCTACCAGTCGATCGTCATGTTGCTCTTTCTGCAGATGAACGTGCACTACTGGATCCTTCGCGCAGTGGGAGACAGCTTCCTCTACCTGCCACCAGCGACCGCACATCTCAGCGGCCTCTTTACCCTGGCCGTGCTCAAGACCGGAGGCATGGTGTTTGGCCTCGGTGTGCGAATCGCAGCTCCAGTGCTGGGCGCAACGTTGGTTGCCGATGTGCTCCTCGGGCTGCTCGGCAAAGCATCCGCGCAATTGCCCCTCATGCTTCTCGGGCCAGCAATCAAGAGCCTGCTCGGAATTCTGATCCTCATAGCAACGCTCAAGTACTGGCCTGATCTGTTCCACGAGTTATTTCAGAACACCTTAGAGAACGGCGTTCACATTCTGCACCTCGCACGTTGAGAGATCATGGCTGACTCAAGCAAAACAGAACAAGCGACCCCACGACACCGGCTCAAGGCACGAGAGCAGGGGCAGGTCACGCGTTCCCGCGAGTTGTCCGGGGCGCTGTCCATGTTTGTTGTTGCGGGGGTCATGCTGATCATTGCGCGACAGGGAGCGTCTCAATGGACTGACTTCTTTCGCAACATCCTGAGTTCCGCCAGCACAGATTCGATTGAGCCGAATGGCCCTTTGCTGTTCTGGACCAGCATTGAAGCGCTGCGCTGGGTCTTCCCATTTCAAATTGCCGCGATGTTCGTTGCGCTTGGTGTTGGATTGGCCCAGGGTGGGTTCGTCTTTGTCCCTGAAGCGCTCTCCTTCAAGTTCGATCGGCTGAGTCCGGCCAAGCGACTCGGGCAGATCTTTTCGCTCACCTCGGTCAGCAGTGTGCTCAAGTCCCTCTTGCCGTTCGCGGCGATTGCCTGGATTGGCTACGCAAGCATCCAGAGCCATTGGGTTGATATTCTCGGCAGCTCCTACGTCGATGTGCGAGCATTTGCAAACCTGGTGGGCGGCATTCTCTTTGAGGTCTGCTGGAAGTCCGGTTTAGTGCTCCTTGTGTGGGCAGCCGTGGATTACCTTCTGTTGTGGCTCAAAAGCGAAGGCGACCTGAAGATGAGCCGTCAGGAGATTCGCGAGGAGATGAAGGACTCGGAGGGCAATCCCGCGAACAAAGCAAGAATCAGAAGACTTCAGCGGCAGTCGCGGCGCCGGCAGATGATCAAGGCGGCCGAGACTGCGACCGTTGTCATCACCAATCCCACGCACTACGCCGTCGCATTGAAGTTTGAAATGAGCATGTCCGCTCCGTTGGTGGTGGCCAAAGGGCTTGATCTGCTGGCACTCAAGATCAGGGAGATTGCGCAGGACCGCGGGATCCCCATCATGGAGAACCGGCCTCTCGCACAGGCGCTGTACAAGGGCGTTGAAGTCGGAGACGCCATTCCATCTGCCTTGTATCACGCCGTCGCCGAAATTTTAGTCCTGGTCTACAAGGCGCAGGACGATGTGAAACGCAAAGACGCCGAGAGAAGGGCCTCGGCCAACCGATCGGAAGAAGCGAGACCGCAATGAAAAAATCCGGACTTCTCAATACGTTGCGCGCATCCTCTGATTGGTTTATTCCAACGGGGGCTGTGGCTCTGGTGTTCGTGATGCTTGTGCCTTTGCCAAGCTTCGTCCTCGATCTTCTGCTCACCTTCAGCATCATGGTGTCCGTGCTGGTCCTTCTCACGGCCATCCAGATCCTTCGCCCCGTGCAATTCTCCGTGTTCCCCAGCCTCATACTTTTGCTGACGCTGATGCGGTTGTCGCTGGATCTCGCCTGCACACGTCGTATTCTCCTGCACGGCAATGAGGGCTCCTCTGCTGCAGGGCAGGTGATCGAAGCCTTCGGACAATTTGTCGTGGGCGGCAACTACATCGTTGGCTTTGTCATCTTTCTCGCTTTGATTGCCATTCAATACCTTGTAGTCAGCCACGGTGCCGTGCGCACAGCCGAGGTGACTGCCCGCTTTACGCTTGACGCCATGCCCGGTAAGCAGATGGCGATTGATTCCGACCTGAACACCGGCCTCATCAACGCCGAGCAAGCTCGCTCCCGTCGCGAGCAGGTCGCGCGCGAAGCCGAGTTCTGCGGTTCGATGGACGGTGCCGCACGCTTCAGTCAACGAGACTCCCTGGCCACGATCCTCGTTCTTGCTATCAACATCGTGGCGGGCTTTCTGATCGGTGTCTTCCAACTGGGCATTCCCTTTCAGCAGGCGCTCAAGACCTATACCATCCTCACTGTAGGCAATGGCCTCGTCTCGATCATCCCCTCGCTGCTGGTGTCGGTGGCCGGAGGCATCGTCGTCACTCGTGCGGGTTCGGATCTTTCACTGGGCGCAGACATTGGCAAGCAGATGCTCAAGACATCGCGCCCCCTGTGGATCGTCAGCGCCGTTCTGCTGGGTCTTGCCTTGATTCCGAGCATGCCGAAGTTCTCCTTTCTCGCCTTGGGCAGTGTCACGATGTTCGCGGCGTGGAAGATGAAGCCCTCCATCGACGTTGAACTCACTCCAGCAGCGAAAGCTGCAGCAGGGAAGAGTGGAGTTGCTGGAACGCCGGTTGTCGATCCCATGGATGCCGTTCTGAAACTCGACGACCTCATGCTCGAGGTGGGCATAGGTCTCGTCCCGCTGGTAGACGCAAAACAGGGCGGCCAACTGCTCGCAAGGGTGAAGTCGCTGCGGAAGAATCTCGCGCAGCAACTGGGATTCCTCGTGCCGTCGATTCACATCACCGACAACTTATCACTGAAGGAGAGGGAGTATGTGATCTATCTTCGCGGCGTGGAGATTGCGCGCTGGGAGATGCGGCGTGACCGATTGTTGGCGGTGAATTCCAATCCGAAGCCCGGGGACCTGCAAGGTCAGGAGACGCGGGAGCCCGCGTTTGATTCACCGGCCAAATGGATTACTCCGGACCTGCAGGCGCAGGCCATCTCCGCTGGATATGCGGTCGTCGACCACACGTCAGTCCTCGCCGCACATCTCTCGGAACTCATTAAGCAGAACGCGCAGGACCTGCTTTCGCGGCATGAGACCAAGCGCCTGGTGGATCGTCTCGCCGACTCTCATCCGAAGCTGGTCGACGAGCTTATGCCAAAACTGATGAGTCTGGGAGAGGTGCAGAAGGTGCTCCAGCAGTTACTGCGAGAGCAGGTATCGATCCGCGATATGGGAACAATTCTCGAAGCGCTGGTAGAAGCTGCGGCGGTGAACAAGAGTCCCATCGCACTGGTGGAGGCCGCGAGGCACTCTCTGGGCCGCGCATTAATTCGCCCACTTCTCGACGAGCAGGGCCAACTCAACGTGGTCACCCTGGACCGGTCCATCGAAGACGAATGCAATCGCACGACGTCACAGCAGCCTCAGCTAACCAGCGGTGCGATGCAGATCTCGGTGGCCAGCAGAGTGCTCGCAGGGCTTCGCACGATGTTGGGGGATCAGGTGGCGTCGGCCCCACCCGTGCTCCTCTGTTCCTCTCCGGGCCGTTTCTATTTGAAGCGTCTCCTGGAGCCTTACATTCCCAAGATCGTAGTGATCTCGCCGTCGGAGATACCTCCCATGACTCAAGTGCAGTCCCTGGGTTCGGTTCGATAGCAACGCAGCGAAGTTAGAAGCCCAAGCAGGTGAAACGATGATGCCAGCAGAAGTAGCGTACAAGACAAGTGCCACGGACGCAGACGATCGAAACGTCCTCGTGATGCAGGAACTTTCACAGGTGTATTACATCGCCGCGCGGCTTCGCGAACGACTCCCGCAGCATATCGAGTTAGAGGATCTCGTCAATGCCGGTGTCATCGGCTTACTCGAAGCCAGTCGCAGCTTTGACTGCACCAAGAATTCAAGCTTCAAAGGATTCGCGAAGTTCAGAATTCGTGGTGCGATCCTTGACAGCCTGCGGGAGTCCGATTGGGGTTCGCGTTCCATTCGCAGAAGAGGACGCGAGGTTTCGGACACCATTGCACTGCTCGAAGGCAGGCTCGGAAGGCATCCCGCCGAGTCCGAGATTGCAGAGGAGATGCATCTTGAGACGGCGCATCTCCAAAAGATCCTCGCCCAGATCGACGGGCTCCATCTGGTAGGTCAACAGGCGGTGGTATCGAGCGATCACATGGATGTTATGGACATGATTGAATCCGCGCCCAGCCTTGATGATCCCGACCCATTCGATCTCTGCCTGCAAGGCGAGATCAAGGCTCATTTGGCCGAGGCTATCTCACAACTGAGCGAGAGGGAGCAACTCATCATCTCTCTCTATTATCGTGAGGAACTCACGATGAAGGAGATTGCAGAGGTCATAGGAGTAGCTCTTTCGCGCGTGTCACAGATACGACAGGCGACGATGAAGAAGCTCAGAACTTCGCTCGCACACCTTCGCGAGCGGCCCTCGATAGCAAATGGATCCACAGGAGGCTCGCATGGTAACTAGCCAGGAGAAAGCAGAGGGCGTGGTCGAGGTTTCACGGCAGCCCGGATCAAAGCGTATTCCCGAAAAGCCGCGTTCCATTCATGCGTGCAATTTTCGATCGGCGGGAAGATTATCCAATGATAATGCGCGCTCCCTTACTGCAATTCACGAGACCTTTGCGCGTCAGCTCGCCAGTGCTTTGGATGTCTATCTCGGGACAGGCCTGGAGGTGAAGATTCAGACCCTCGATCAACTGCCTCTCAAGGATCATATTGCCAGCATCCCCCCCTTGAGCTATATCGTGCCCTTCTCTCTCAGTACGATGCAGGGTGCCATTATCGTCGAGTGCGACTTAGCCCTGGTGTTTCCGATCGTCGAACTTCTTCTCGGAGGGCCGGGCACGTCTGAGAACAGCCCTCGAGAACTTTCAGAGATCGAAGAAGAGATCATGCAGGATGTAATGTCCCTGATCGCGCGTCAGGCAGAGAACGCATGGCACATGCCCCACATGGCGATGGTGTTCAATCGTCGCATCAAGTCATCTCTCCTTCATCAGTATTGCCCGCCCAACGAGAAGGTCACCCTGGTGAAATTCCAACTCGAGCTAGCCGGTATCAAAGGCTCATTCCAGCTTGTGTTTCCGGCTTCGTTCCTGAATGTTCTCCTCAAGCAGGTTAAGCTCGAACAACCTCAGCGGAAGGGCGGATTGCGATACTTCCCGATGCCCAGTATTCGCGAGCGCGTCCTTGAGTGCGACGTGTTGCTTACGGCCGGCCTTCCCCGCATGAAGGTTGCGGTCCGCGACCTGATTGCGCTGGAGCCTGGGTGCCTCTTGAAGTTGCGTGCGCCAGTCCGAACTCCCGGAATGCTAACCGCTGGGGGGATGGATGTGTTTGAAGCCATGCCCGTCAGAAATGGTTCAAAGAAGGCGGCTCAACTTGGCCGTCGTACGCGACTTACAAATTGGGGAATGGAGTAAACATCATGGACGATCAAGTGAAGCATCAAGTGACCAAACTATTTATCGATGCCCTTATGCTGTCGTTTGCAGAGTCACTGACCCGGAAGACCGGCTCTGCATGGGAGTTGAAGGTCATGGAGAATGCAACCCCTGCGGACGATCAGGTGGAGTTTGTGCATCTTCGACTGGCCGCTGAGGGCTCTCTGCGTGGCGAGTGCTTCGTCGAGGTATCGAAACTTCACGTCGCGGAACTTGCTGCAAAGATGCTCGGACAGTCTGTGTCGGCGTTTGCCGACGAGCACGGAGAGGCATGGACGGCAGTCATTGCGGCAGCCGCGACGTCCCTCAGCGCAGCGCTGCTCCCCTCCTGCGGAGAGGTCACCTTCAAGGTGGACGCGGTAGAAGCGGAGGGACTCGCTGAAATGTTTGCTGTTCCGCTTTGCGTTTCCGATGGGACGGAGTCAGAGGTGCCGATGCAACTCTACTTCGAGGGTCGATTGCTGGAGGCGTTGTCCGTAGCGTCGGCTGCTCCATCATCTACTGAAGCACGACAGGCCTCGATTGATCCCAACAATCTCAAGCTCGTCATGGATGTCGAGTTGAATGTGTCGCTTCGATTTGGACAATGCCAGTTGCCGTTGCGAGAGGTGCTGGACCTGGCCAGCGGCTCGGTCATCGAGTTGGACCGCGACGTCGATGACCCCGTCGAACTGCTGTTGGATGGCAAGGTTATCGCACGCGGCGAGGCAGTCATCGTGGACGGAAACTATGGTCTACGCGTTACAGAGATTCCACAACCCATGGCATCCTATTTTATCCGCTGAACTACACGAGAGAAGAAATCCGATGAAACTATCACTAGAGTCACTGGTTGCAGGGGTTGATCGAGGTTGGAAGAGCATGCACACAGCCTGCGGGCTGCGCTCCTGCAAGACGACGCTGTTGATGCGAAGCGTCCCCCAGAGCCGCGGCGGAATCCGCATGGGCGAACTCTGGTACTGTAGCGTGGACTGTTTCGTGAAGGCTGTGCGCGAGCGCTTCTCCACGCTTCCAGCCCGGCGCCCTCTCGAGATGCCTCACAATCCAAGACTATCCATTGGGCTCGTCATGCTGTCGAAGGGCTACCTGACCGATGAGCAATTTCGACTCGCCCTCGCTCAAAGTCAGTCGACAGGCGAGGAACTGGAGTCCGTACTGGTTCGCCACGGATGGGCGGACGAATGGCAGTTGTCTTCGGCGAGGGCAGCGCAATGGGGCTACCCAGTGCTTGGTCGGGACCGCATCAGCCAATCGGTCGACGCAGATATTCCCATGACGCTGCTGAGATCTTTCTCAGCGGTGCCGCTGCACTATTCCAAGCATGCCAGGCGCTTGCTACTGGGCTTTGTGTATCGAGTCGAGCATACCCTGCTGCACTCCATCGAGCAGGTTACAGGTTGCAGGGCCGAACCTTGCTTCATTACTCCGACCGAGTTCTGCTACCAGATGGAACGAGTCACGGCAGCCCAGGACAGCAGGGAAGTTGTCCTGGACGACTCGTTTACGCCGGCAGACATGGCAAAGACCCTGGGCGGCTTTGCGTTAGAAGTAGTGGCGCGAGAAGCCAGCCTTGCTCACTGCCAGAAATATCTATGGACGAGGCTATCGGGCAAGCGTCGCAGCATCGATGTCCTATTTCAAAACAGAAGATCCATCGAGATGAATAAGCGTGAGGATTTGTGGTCTTCACAAGAGGAAATTCGATCTGCAGGTTGAAAAGATTTCCCTGAAGTGCCGATCACTGTGCGAGGTGATGGCACAGTGATCCATAAAAGCGTAGTAGATATTCAGGCGGGACGCATCCCGGGATTTGTTCGCCAGTTCTTGCAGTGCGAGCCCAACGGTCGCCTGCGCGACATTCCCGTACTGCCTGCAACCCGTTTGCTGATCGACCTTGAGGTCCAGGAGCCAAGCGTAGATCTCAGGATGATGACGCACGTGATCCTCAGCGATCTTGGGGCTACCCTTCAGATCTTCAAGCTGGCGGGCCAGGTGTACGGCAGTGTTGATGCGTGCCCAGTTCGAATTGAGGATTGCATCTCCGATCTAGGCCTGCGCGAGTGCATGGCGGCGCTTTCGGTTCCGACCGCGATGCATGACGATCTCCGCAACGGTATCGCCGATATATGGTCGCATTCGCGGGAGATTGCACAGCACGCACAACTCATCGCGGAAGACACTCAGGAGGTACATCCTGAGGAAGCCTATCTGGTCGGTCTGTGTCATTTGATCGGACATCTGCCGCAGCTTCTCGGATGGGATCGGCAAGCAGACCGCACCACGGACGATGCGGGGATGGGCGTAGAGTTGGCAAGGAGATGGCTCCTCCCACGCTTTGTCGTGGAAGCTCTCCTGGAGACACAGATGGACGGATCGCCCTCACCATGGCCGAGGATCCTTGAGGCTGCGCACGCTCGTGCCAGTCGTTCGTCCTTCGATTGCGTCTCCTCGAAAGACCCGCGCAGGCGATATCTCCATGTTGTCTGAACAGGTCCATGCGCAAGGTCGCGCCGGTTAGCCGCTCCCATCGCGAACATTGCCTTTTGATGAGAGCCCATTGCCGTCGTGACCGTCGAAGAGCTCGCGGCCAGGACGATTCTCATCCTTTCTTCATCTATCTCCCCGCAATCAGTACGATCAGGCCTATATATAGGATGAAAATTATTGCTGGGATGGCACGTGTCATGCACTGTCCTATGCCGAGAGGCATCTATGGACAGTGGATACTACGCATTGGGCACCGCGCTAATCGCTCGCACCCAGGCATTGGACACGATTGCGAACAATCTTGCCAACGAGAGCACCACCGGCTACCGGGCCGTGCGCAATCTGTTCAGCTCCGTGCTGAATACGGCCGCGGGAGCGCCGGGTTCAGACGTCAATCAAGCCATTAATAACTACGGCGTTCTGGGTGGAACGATGGTGGACCGCAGCCAGGGTGCAGTCCAGAAGACGGGCAATGGTCTCGATGTGGCGATTCAGGGGTCTGGATTTCTGGTCGTTCAAACACCAAACGGCCGCATGTACACCCGCAATGGTGCACTCCAGGTCTCGAGCAAAGGACAGTTGATTACGGCGGCAGGGGACCCGGTGCTGGGCGACAAGGGGCCGATCATGATGCTGCCCGGGCCCGCTTTCATCAGTGCCGATGGGACCATCTCATCCAACGGAGCGGTAACAGGCAAGTTGAAGCTCGTGGATTTTCCTCCGGGGACAAAGATCAACAGCGCCGGCGCCAACTACTATACGGCGCCCATCAAGAGTGAAACCGTGCCGACGAATACCAGCCTCCAGCAGGGAGCGCTCGAGAGTTCCAACGTGAATGCCGTCACCGTCATGGTCGAACTCATCAACGCGCAGCGCACGGCCGAGATGATGCAGCGCGGGCTTTCCATGTTCAATGCTGAGATCGACAAGACTGCAACCCAGGATTTGCCAAAAGCTTAGCCCCGCCAACGATCGCCTAAAGGAGTTCCATCATGTTTCACGCCCTCTACACTGCAGCCACTGGAATGACAGCCCAGGAGATCAACCTGGACAACATCGCAAACAATCTGGCCAACTCCGGCACCACGGGATTTCAGTCGCGGCGCGTGCAGTTTACCGACCTGCTGTATCAGAGCGAAGTCATGCCGGGCGCCGCGGCCACTCAGCAGACGACTGTGGCTGCCGGGTTGCAGATCGGCCTCGGCACGCTGCCCGGCAACACCGAGATTACGCAGACGCAGGGCGACTTGAGCAGCACCGGCAATCCTCTGGACTTCGCAATTCAAGGTACGGGATTCTTTCAGATTCTTATGCCCAACAACCAGATTGGCTACACCCGGGCAGGCTCGTTTCAACCCAACTATCAGGGGACCCTGGTCACCGCCAACGGCAATGAACTGCAGCCCGCGATCACGATCCCGCCCAACGCAACCAATGTCACCGTGGGTAGCGACGGCACCGTCAGTGTGACGCTGCCCGGACAGACGCAGGCCTCGCAGATGGGCGTCATTCAACTCGCGAGCTTCGCCAATCCCGGCGGCCTGAACAGCATCGGCAGCAACATCTACCTGCCCACCACGGCCTCTGGAGAGCCAGTGGTTGGAACGGCCGGAGGCTCTGAAGGACTCGGAACAATTCAGCAGGGGATGCTCGAGCAGTCGAACGTGAACACCGTCGACGAGTTCGTCAGCATGATCCTGGCCCAGCGCTCCTACGAAGCAAATTCGCGAGTCGTAAAGGCCGCCGACGAGATGCTCCAGCAATTAAATCAACTGGCTCAATAAAGGGGCCGACCATGACTCGATATAACCTGATGGCCCGATATAAATATCAACGGACAGCGATTCTGATGCTGTCGTTGTTACTGGCATTGCCCGCACTGGCAGCACCCGGCCGCAACGTCATTACGACCGCGCAGGTAGCGGCAGCCATCAGCGATATGGGAATGACCGTATCGGCGCAGCAGATTACGCTCTTGTCCGACGCCGCGACGAAGACCAGCGCTCCGTTCCTCAAGGTCCAGTCGATGGAGCCCTGGGGAGATCAGCGCATGAAGGTCCGCATGGGCTGTGCAAGTCTCGAACAGTGCCTCCCTTTCTATGTTGCCGTCTCTCGAAATCCGCGCAGCGTCGCGAACGCCGTGTCACTGGCCTCCGCTGTCTCCCCCGTCTCGTCCCTCTCCGCAGACGCTGCGCGACCCCTGAACGCCGCATCGCCCTCCGCACCGCCCGTAACGCCGCTTGCGAGGCCGCGCGCGACCAACGTGGTTGTGAAGTCCGGGTCTTCCGCCGTCCTCCTGCTCGACAGCAATCACGTCCATATTCAGCTTGTCGTTGTATGTCTTGAAAATGGTTCCGTTGGTCAAACCATCCGAGTAGCCAGCAAAGACCGCCGTCAGAAGTACACCGCCGAGGTATGTGACGGTGGAGTATTGAAGGGCCAACTATGAGGGCGCGGCGATGAAGATGCGAGGATGGCTCCAACTGTTCTTCAGTGGAATCCTGCTGGCCGTTGCGATGACGCCGGCAGCCTGGGCCGCGAAGGCCAAAAAAACGAAGAACGATTCGGCTCAACTTCGCGCGGCATACATCGCGCAGCTTCAGCTACAGGATACGGCTATCGTTCCCGACAGGACCATGGGCAGTCTTTGGTCCTCGAGCAACAGTCTGGGCGATCTCTCCGTCGACTACAAGGCGCGCAAACTCAATGACACGATCGTGATCGTAGTGGGCGTCCAGACGACTACAGCCCAAAGCGGAACCTCCAGCTATCAGCGGTCCGTGAAGACCGCCTCCGGCATCACAGGGCTTGCCGGCCAGATCAATACCGCCGGCCTGAATCCGCTCTTCAATGCGAACTCCGCGACGCAACTCGCAGGTGCCGGAGCCACCGGCTCGAATACCACCTTCCAGACCAGCCTCACCGGGCAGGTCATCGACGTACTGCCGAGCGGCAACCTGGTCGTTGAAGCACAGCGCATGATCTTCATGAATAACCAGCATGAAAACATCACGGTGCGCGGCGTCGTGCGCCCTGGAGACATCAGCCCGAACAACACCATCTCTTCGGCTCAACTCAGCAGTCTCGAGATTGAGATGAAGGGCAAGGGCATTATTGCGGACAGCACGCGCCCGCTCAACCCGATCACCCGGGCCATCCTCTGGCTGGTTGGATTCTAAGAACCGATGAAACTTGCCTGCGCCATCTCGAAGCTGAACTACAGAGGGATCACCCGTTGTGCGCTCACGCTCTGTCTTGTGCTCCACGTGCCGGCTGTGCAGGCGGCCACCGCCGTCCCCAACCGCTTGGTACTGGTCCGCGACGTTACGACGATTGAAGGTGTGCGGGACAATCCACTGGTGGGTTACGGTCTGGTGGTGGGCCTGCATGGAACCGGAGACTCGCAGCAGACCATGTTTACCGTGCAAACGCTGGCCAACGCGATGGCTAAGATGGGAGTGCAGATTCCTCCGCTCACGGCCGTGGTAAAGAATGTTGCCGCCGTATTCATCACCGCGACACTCCCTCCGTTTGCTCGTCCCGGCGCGAAGCTTGACGTTACGGTTGGTTCGGTCGGCGATGCTCGCAGCCTGGAAGGCGGTGTGCTGTTGATGAGCGAGTTACACGGCCCGGACGGCAGTGTCTATGCCGTCGCTCAGGGACCCCTGATCATGGGCGGATACTTTGCCGGCAACGGCATGAATGGGAAAGAGGTCAATCCGGCCAACGTCGGCACCATTCCCGAAGGTGGCATCGTGGAGCGCGATACCGCGGTGGATCTAAGCGGATTCAAGACCATCTCCCTGCTGCTGCGCAATCCCGACTTCACCACTGCCACGGAGATCTCTGATGCCGTGAATCAGGAGTTTCATAAGCCGGTTGCATCAGTGCTCGACAGTCGGCGCATCGACGTCAACGTAGCCGGAGCCTCGGTGCAGTCCGTGCCGCTGCTGATTGCTCGCGTCCAGAACCTGATGCTCAAGGTCTACTCCCCAGCCAAGATCATCATCAACGAAAGAACAGGCACCATCGTCATGGGCGGCAGCGTGAAGCTCTCGCCTGTCTCGGTCATCCACGGCAGCCTGTCCATCCAGGTTGTCACGTCGTACACCCCTGCGATGCCGGTCGGCCTGCTGCCGTATCCGGATGGTTCGGGGCCGCAGGGGCAGCAGGGAAACATGGGGCCACAGGGTCAGCAGGGAAATACAGGCCCTCAGAATCAGCAGGGAAACACCGGCCAACAAAATCAGCAGGCAGGCATGGGGCTCCCGGGGCCCATGGGAATCATGCCCCCACCGGTTCTCGTGCCGCAGACGACGGTGAACGTGAACGACGCTCCGGCCCAGTCGATGCGGCTTGAAGAGGGTGCCAATGTGGATGAGTTGGTCAATGGCCTGCACGCCATCGGCGCCACGGCCCACGATGTGGTGGCCATCTTGCAGGCCATTCAGGCCGAGGGCGGCATGCAGGCGGACTTGGAGGTCCAGTAAATGGGAATGAGCACAGGTACAAGTTCGCTGAACACACAAACGAGCCTCCTGCAATTGAAGGAGGACCGCCTGATCCAGCAGATGAAATCTCCGAAGAGCGTGGCCGATGACGCCCGGATCGACAAGGGGGCCCAGCAGTTTGAAGCCATCCTGATGGGCACTTGGCTCAAGGAGGCAGAACAGTCCTTTGGCAGTGTTCCCGGCGGCAATGACGATCAGGATGCAGGCGGCGAGCAGATGATGAGTCTCGGCATTCAGTCCCTGGCGACTTCGCTGGCGGCCTCAGGCGGCATCGGGATCGCCAAAATGGTCGCTCACGCCATGCACGTGGCGGTCGACAAGTCGGCTGGCCAAGCCTCCCCCAAGATCAGATACGGCCAAATGGGAAAAACGGAGAATGTTAAGAAAAAGTGAGAAGACCCCTAAACTTTTTTCTGGAAGATGCCGATAACTTGAGCGGTGCACTCTTGGAGGTGTCATGAGAATCGATCTATCGAACGCAGCGGCCAGTCAACTATCGAGCGACGTGAGCTCGACGAAGGTTGCCGCCCAGACCGCTGCCAGGACCGCCGCCCAGACCGCCGCCCAGACCGCCGCCCAGACCGGTAGCGTCAGCTCTGAAGATCATGCAACTCTCACCTCTGCTTCGACATCCGTAAGTTCCCTCGTCACTGCGGCCCTCAATTCACCCCCCGTGCGGCAAGGCAAGGTAGATAGTCTGCGCCAGGCCATTACCAGTGGTCAGTATCGGATCGATCCATCCAGCATTGCGGCATCCATGGTGGGTGAATCCGCGTGAGATTCTTAGCGACGTAGCTCGCTCCAACGGAAGCGCATGCATAGAGAGTGTCCCCAATGACGGATGCTGTTGTCCCGGATCCAAATCGACGGGCTGCGGAATATCTTCACCTCCTGCAGGCCCTTGCGGAGGAACTCGAGGCTGCGATGGGTGCAATCTCCCGCAACGCGCTGCTCGATCTGGAGGAGAGCCTGGTCGATCAGGAGGCGCTGGGTGCAAGACTCCGGTTGCTCGCTGGTGAAGCCGCCCTCTTCCGGCAGAGAAGATCCGAGACAGCTTCTCCGGCAGGTATCGACAGCGAACTGGTGAATCGGATGATTCGTGCCAGCACAACACTTCAGCAACTCAATCGGGAGTATGCGGTGCTGCTGCAGCATTCCAGCCGTTCTGCGGCCATGATGCTGTCGCTCCTGACCTCATGCCAGGGGCAATTTCAGGAGGCTTCCGGCCCCAGGTTGAAGGTTCAGACCTGGTCCTGCCAGATGTAATCGCCATGGGTGGATTGAACGCAACGCTCTCGATCGGCATGCAGGCGCTGGACGCGGCGCAGGGAGCACTGTCTGCCACAAGCAACAACATCGCCAACGTCAACACTCCGGGATATACAAAGGAGGTAGCCCAGCTCAGCGAAAATGGGATGACGGTGTCCGCCGACACGGTCACCGGGGGCGGCGTCTCGCTCGATGGCCTCAAGAGTACCCAGGACCAGTTGCTTGGCTTACAGATTCAGCAGCAGACATCCCTTCAGAGCAGCGCCAACACCGAATCAGCAAGCCTTCAGCAGATCCAGACGTACTTCACGACAACAGGCACCGACATCGCCAGTGCGCTTACGGCGTTTTCGACCAATCTCGCTGCGTTGTCCGCAAGCCCGTCCAGCACTGCCACGCAGCAGGGTGTTCTCTCCAGTGGACAGAATTTGGCCAAGGCCTTCAACACCACGGCGAACGCTCTAACCAGCGCGCAGTCGTCCGCTGACGGTCTCGTCACCGAGTCGGTGGCGCAGATTAACACGCTGACCGCGCAGATCGCGCAGTTTAACGGGCAGGTCGCACAGTTGACCGCATCCGGACAGGATGCCAACGCGGCCCAGGACCAGCTCAATCAGTCGGTGCAGCAGTTGTCCGGGTTGACGGGAATCTCCGTCACGCAGGGCACCAGCGGAGAGACGATTACCACCGCCAACGGAACGCCGCTGGTGATGGGCAATCAGAGTTTCAGCCTGCAAACCACCACAGGCAGCAACGGCTTTCAGCAGGTGCTGGATTCCAATGGCAGCAACATCACGGCCTCCATCCAGGGCGGCCAGCTCGGCGGCGCGATCCAGGTTCGTGATCAGACGATGCCCGGCCTGCTCTCGCAATTGAACACGCTGGCCAGCCAGTTTGCCACCAGCTTCAACGCCGCCCAGACCGGAGGTGCCGACTCCAACGGCAACCCCGGTCAGAACTTCTTCACCCTGCCAACGAACCCTGCAAATGCTGCTTCGGGCCTCAGCGTAGCGATTACGGATCCTTCGCTGATTGCCATCAACACGACGGGCACGACCGGCGGCAACGGCAACGTCGCAAGTCTCTCCGCTGCGCTCACCAGCACGCTCCCGTCGGGACAGACACCCGCGAACGCCTACGCCAGCCTGGTCTTCGACGTGGGCAATCAAGCCTCGAATGCCACGACCCAATCGACGGCGATCGGCAAGAATCTCCTGCAGCTTACCAATCAGCAGGGTTCCGTCTCCGGTGTAAATATCGACGACGAAACAGCCAATCTCATTCGATTCCAGACAGCGTATGAGGCGGGCGCGCGCATCGTCAGCACGATTCAGCAGCTCGACTCCGTCACCATCAGCATGATCTCCTAAGGAGCCTCCGGCCACCATGCAAGTCAATCCAAACCTGACGCCCAACATCATCGCCGACCTCCAGCAGAGCCAGTCGACGCTCAACACAGCGCTGCAGCAGGTAGCCACAGGCCTCAGCGTCAGTGTGCCCTCGGACAACCCAACCGCATCCGCCGCCATGGTGCAGAACACCATCGAGACCGGCAACGTGGATCAATACACGCAGAACATCAGCACCGTCCTGTCTAAGGTGCAGTCCTCCAGCTCCGTATTGAGCAACGTCGTGACGGCCCTTACGCAGGCAGTTTCGCTGGGCACCGAGGGTGCCAATGGCACGAACACCGCCGCCAATTTACAGGCGATTGCCACCCAGGTGCAGGGAGTCCTGTCCAGCGTAGTATCAGAGGCCAACACGTCGGTCGCAGGATCATACCTGTTCGGAGGAACGGGCACGACACCTCCCTACACCGCCGACGCCACTTCGCCAACCGGCTATACCTACAACGGCGCCAGTGCTGCGACTTCGGTGGCTGTCGGAGATCAACTCAACGTCCAGGTAAACCTTCCCGGCAGCCAGATCTTCTCGAACTCCAGCAACAACGTGCTGGGATCGCTCAACGCGTTGGTCACGGCATTGAAAAGCGGTAGCTCTTCGGCGATCGGCACCGCAACGACGTCCGTCAGCTCGGCGATTGCATACATCGGTCAGCAACAGGCTTTCTACAGCAACGCTGAGAGCCAGTTGAACTTGCAGGAGACCTTTCTCCAGCAGGACACTGTCACCCTGGCGTCGCAGGCCACCCATCTGGTGGGCGTGAACATGGCGACCGCTGCAACAAACCTCACCCAGGCTGAGACCGACAACAGCGCAGCCATGGCCGCTGCAGCCAAGGTGATGCCCAACACGCTGCTCAATTACCTCGCCCCGCCCGCCTGATGCCGCCGCGCGATCCCGCCATCGCGGGTCCATCTTCCGCAGCCCCTACGCCAACTCCAGCCTGATCGTTCCCGTCTCGCGGTCAAGCGTCGCAATGCGGAAGCTGCGAATCTGTCCCAGTCCGAGCGGTTCCGGCTTGCTTGCCGCCGCCGTCGCACCGCCCTTCCAGCGCGCACTCAGCATCGATGTCAGCGACGACAGATCCACCCCCACGTTACTCGTGCTCTCGGTCGCAGCAGCCGAGCTGGCCACAATCGGACACTCCGCGCGAATCCCTTCGCCCAGCTCAACCACGACGGACTCCGCCGTCTGCTCCACCACGCGCCCCGAGACCACATCGCCCGCCTTGTGCTCCTCCAGGTATTCGCCGCGGCTGGTCGGCACCAACTCCTTCATACTCAGCTTGATCTGCCGTTTTTCCGCATCCAGCCCGACCACCTGCGCCTTCACCATCTCTCCCACGCGCAGCACATCCTGTGGATGATGAATATGCCGGTCCGCGGTAATTTCGCTCACATGGACCAGGCCCTCGACGCCCTCTGCCAACTGCACAAACGCTCCGAACTTCATCAGCCGCGTCACTGGCCCTTCCATCGCCGACCCCACCGGAAACTTCTTCGGAACCTCGCTCCACGGATCCCCCAGCGCCTGCTTCAGCCCCAGCGAAATTCTCCGTTCGCCCGGGCTCACCGACAGGATCACGGCCTCGACCGTCTCGCCTTCCTTCAGCATGTCGCTGGGTTTTCTCACCTTCTTCACCCACGACATCTCCGACACATGAATCAGTCCCTCAACTCCCGGCTCCAACTCCACAAACGCACCGAAGTCCATCAGCCGCGCGACCGTACCCGTGATCCGCTGCCCAGCCAGATATTTCTCCGCCACAGCATCCCACGGCTCTGGCTGCAGTTGTTTCATCCCCAGCGAGACGCGCTTTGCCTCCGCATCGACGCTGAGAATCTTCACCTCCACCTGCTGCCCGACGCTCAGCACATCCTCCGGAGTCTTCAACCGGCTCCACGCAATATCGCCGATGTGCAGCAGTCCATCGATTCCACCCAGATCGACAAACGCGCCATACGACGCCATGCTGCGCACCTGCCCACTCACAACGTCACCCACACGCAGCTCCGCGAAGCGGCTCCCCTGCAGCGCACTTGCCTCCTCTTCGGCAATCACGCGGCGGTCCACCACCACATCTTCCTCCACCGTGTCGAGCTTGATGATGCGGCACGTAATCTGCTGTCCCACCATCTTTTCCATCTCGGCGGCCTCGCGCACGCCGCTTCTCGAGGCCGGCATAAACGCGCGCACGCCCACATCCACCGAGAGCCCGCCTTTCACCACAGCAGTCACCGTTCCCACCACCGCCGTCTTTTGTTCAAACGCTTCTTGCAGCGAAGCCCAATCCGTAGCCTGCGCCACCCGCAGCAGCGACAGCTCGTAGTACCCCTCAGGATTCCGTCCCTTCACCGAGACCGCAAACGTACTCCCCGGCGTCACTCCCTCAGCGTCACGCGGAAACGCACTACGCAGCAGCATCCCCTCCGTCTTGTACCCAATGTCCAGGTACACCGCCTCCGCGTCCATCGAGACGACAGTGCCTTCCATCTGCTTCGCATCGCCCTCAGCCTTATGCGTATGCGTGTGCTCAAACTCGGCGAGCAACTCGCCAAACGATTCAGCAGGCGATTCAGTCAGGGTTTCATTCTCAGCGGAGGCGTCAGGGATCAGTTCGTCAGGCGTCATAGTCTGCCTATCATTCTGTCACGAACCGCATCCCACCCGTTAGATCACCTCCCCACACGCCCGCATTTTCCACCGACGTCTGCTCTCCACATTGACGTCCTACGAACCCACGTGTTCCGATCTATCCTGTGATGCGAAGGGCTGCACTTCCGGTAGACGTCATTCTGCCGGAGATGCTTGCGTCCCTCGAGCGCACCCCCAACCTCGTCATCGAAGCCCCGCCCGGAGCAGGGAAGACCACCCGAGTTCCGCCCGCGCTTCTCGGCATCCTCAGCGGCGAAGTCATCGTGCTTGAGCCGCGCCGGATTGCCGCACGCATGGCCGCGCGAAGGGTCGCCTCCGAACTCGGCGAAGAGGTCGGCGCAACCGTCGGCTACCAGGTCCGTTTCGAGGAAAAGATTGGCCCGCGCACGCGCTTACGCTTCGTCACCGAAGGCATCCTTACCCGCCGTCTCCTCACCGATCCCGCGCTCAAAGGCGTCGACGCCGTCGTCCTCGACGAGTTCCACGAGCGCCATCTCGACAGCGACCTCGCCCTCGCACTCCTCAAGCGCCTGCAGAGCACCCGCCCCGAGTTGCGCATCATCGTGATGTCCGCCACGCTGGACGCCGCGCCCATCGCGCACTACCTCCGCGACTGCCCCGTCCTTCGCTCCGAGGGTCGCCTCTTCCCGCTCTCGATCCATCATCTCCCCTACTCGCCCGATCCTCTGCACCTCCAGGTGCGCAACGCCGTCGAACGCCTCTTCGCCGACCAGCACACCGGCAACATCCTTGCCTTCTTCCCCGGCATCGCTGAGATTCGCCGGACCCTCCGCGAGTGCGAACCGCTTGCTCGCCGCACCGGCCTGCTCGTCCTTCCGCTGCACGGAGACCTCTCACCCGTCGAGCAGGACCGCGCCGTCCTCCCCTCCGCCGAGCGACGCCTCATCCTCGCCACCAACGTTGCGGAAAGTTCCGTCACCGTCGAAGGCGTCACCGCCGTCATCGACAGTGGCCTCGCGCGCTTCGCCACCTACTCCCCGTGGACCGGTCTGCCGACGCTGCAAATCAGCCGCGTCAGCAAAGCCTCCGCCACGCAGCGCGCCGGCCGTGCCGCCCGCACGCAGCCCGGCCAGGTTCTGCGCCTCTACTCCGCGGAGGACTACTCCCTCCGCCCCGAGCACGACACGCCCGAGATCGCCCGCGCCGATCTCTCCCAACTCCTCCTCACCCTTCGCGCCATGAAGATCGCGCACATCGACAGTCTCGACTGGCTGCAGCCTCCCCCCGCCGAGGCCGTCGAAGCCGCCGAACTCCTGCTCGATCGCATGGGAGCCAGCGGCGGCATGGAGCACCGTCTCGCACGATTCCCGCTGCCCCCGCGTCTCTCGCGCATCGTCGTCGAAGCATTGGACCGTGGCGTCGGCGAGGACGGCTGCCGCGCTGCCGCGATGCTCGGCCTGGGCGTGCGCAGTGAGCGCAGCGATCTCCTCGCGGCCCTGGATCTGCCTCAGGATCATCGTGCCCGCCAGCACACCGAGCAGCTTCTCCGCATGGCTCGGCCGCAAACGCAGACCCACCACGATGACGATGCTCTGCTGCTCTCCCTGCTCGCCGGTTTTCCCGACCGCGTAGCTCGCCGCCGCACCGGCAACCAGGTTCTTCTCTCGACAGGCTTCTCCGCCGAGCTTGCCGGTGAGCCGCCGCCCTACGAGTTCATGCTCGCCCTTGATGCCGAGGACCGCATCGAAAACCCACTCCCGCTCATCCGCATGACCGCGCGCATCGAGCCCGAGTGGCTCCTCGAACTCTTTCCCGACAACCTCGCCGAGCGCTCCAGCGTAGTCTGGAATCGCACCTCCGAGCGAGTCGAAAAAGTCAGCGCCCTGTTCTATGACAAGCTCGTCGTAGAAGAATCTCGCGGTCCCGCAACCGGCCCCGCGTGGGAAGCCGAAGCCGCCGACCTGCTCGCACGCAAAGCCCTCGACGCCGGCATCGATCGCTTCATCGAACGCGAAACCCTCGACCCCTTCCTCGCGCGTCTCTCCTTCGCCGGACTCACCCCGCCCGACATCCCGGAGGCACTGCGCAGCCTCTGTCTCGGCCTCCAGAGCTTCAGCGAACTACGCGACTCAGCCCGCAATCTCCTGCCGCTCCTCGAAGCCCAACTCGACACTCGCCGCCTCAACGAAGCCGCGCCGCTCAGCATCCGTCTCAGCGGCGGCCGTCAAACCAAAGTCCACTACGAACAGGGTCGCCCGCCCTGGATCTCGTCGCGATTGCAAGACTTCTTCGGCATGACCGACACCCCGCGCATCGGCCCCGATCGCACGCCCCTCGTCCTGCATCTCCTCGCGCCCAACCATCGCGCCGTGCAAACCACCACCGACCTCGCCGGGTTCTGGCAGCGGCTCTACCCGCAGGTCCGTCGCGAACTCATGCGCCGCTACCCCCGCCACGCATGGCCAGAGCAGCCGCTGCATGCGCCCGACGCCACCCGAAAATAACCCGCCGCCGCACCTCCCTATGCCACACCCACCCCAACTCCTGTCGTCGCGCCGCGGAGAGACCTGCAGTCTGCTGCGAGTGGCCCTCCGATCCAGTCTTCGTTTTGAAGCGGTGGGACTTTAGTCCCGCCATCACTTCCTCAGATTCAACGGGGCTTTAGCCCCTGAGGGAATATGCGGAACTTGTTCAGAGGTTCCCTTGCATCTCCACACACCACACGCCGCATCAACCGCGTCCCTCAAGCTCCTCCGCCAGTGCCTCCAACTCCGCGTTCACCGTCTGCCGAGGCTTCTTCAAATCGCCCGTATGCAGTACATCCAGGAAGCGATGCACCTCATACCCCGCAACCTTCGCCGCATACGCCAGGTTCGCGGCAATCGCGGTCACATCGTGCGCAGCCTTCGTGTGCACCACTGCGCCATCCCCGCCGGCGATCAGTGCCGGCAGTTGCAGCCAGCACACGAACGCCTCAAAACCCTCCTGTTCAAAGTACTCCGGCTCTTCCACCGCACCATGAACCCCCGTCAGCCAGCGCACGTCCCCATCGTTCCAGAACTCCGCCGAGCGCACCGCAGCCGAACACGATCCATACAGATTCATCAGCAGCAGCACGCGTACCTCGGCCGCAGCTCTCCAGGCCTGCTCCCCCTGCACGCCCACCGCCGAGAACGTCTCCGCCAGCGCATGCCGCAATCGCAGCGCATCATAAATTCCCAACGCCTCCGTCGGAGAGGGAAGTGCTCGCATCGCCATCCAGGCCATCACCGGCGCCCACGTCTGCGCCGCAGGCACGCGCACATCGTTACTCGGCAACACGGACCGTGCCGCCGTCTGCAACGCCTCCGGGAACTTCATCACCAGCCACGGCAGACGCACCGAAGCCGTCGCGATCTCCGCATCGCTGCCCGTCTCTCGCTCCACCGTTTCAGCACCGTTTGACTCCGCCAAAGCCGAAATCCACGCCGGCCCCTTGGCTGCCGTGTCGTTCTGCATCCCGCCCAACTGCGCGAGATACGTTGCCATCTCCGCAAACGCACGCACTCCCGCCACAAACTCGCGCACTCCCTCGGCCAGCGCGGACTCCTCGGCCTCTGCCGCAGCGATCTCCATCGACTCTTTCTTCGCAGCCCGGCGCGTGCCTCTGGCTTTCTCTTCAACCTGGATCTCGCGCGTCATCGCCTCATAAGCGGCCTTTGCAAACCCATGAATTACCGCCTCGCTGATCGTGCGGTGCAGCGTGTCCACCAGCGGTTGCAGCCGCAACTGCGACAGCGCCTCATCCGCGCTATACACCCCCGACCCATGCAACGCATCGCACAGCCGGTCCCACGGATACGCCTCCGACGGTCGAAACTCGCGCCACTCCAGCAGCACCACATGCTGGTATCCGCGCAGGTCCACCGTCAGTCCATGATCGCGAAAATCCGTTGCCCTGCGCAGGTATTCCAGCCCCTGCGCCGTATCCCGGTACACCATGATCACCGACTCATCGCCCGGCAATCGCAGCCCATCGCTCAGGCTCTTCTGCCGCAGCGCTCCGCTCTGCTTCTCCAGAAATCCCACCGACATCTTGATCGTTCCATGCGTCGAACCATACCGGTTGTTATAGAGAATCAGCGACCGCTCGCCCCCGCACATATTTGAGTAAGCGAATACGTTCTCATCCACATCGCCATAGTCGGTCCAGAAGTCATACATCACAAAGTCCGTGCTCTCCGCAAATAAGCGCCGGTTCTTCAGCAGCGGCGCAATCAACTGCTGATGCCGCGCTATCATGCCCTCATTCTGCTGTTCATCCAGCCGCGCCTGTTTGAAGTCCATGCCATACCGTTCGGTATAGCCCTCAATCTGCCCATGCCCAAACATCGGCAGCCCCGGCAGCGTTGCCAGCAGTACTGACACGCCAAAATATTTATCCCCCCAGCCAAACTGATCAATCGCCGTGCGCTCGTCCGGGTTGCTCATAAAGTTCACGTAGCGCTTCAAGATATCCGGATCGAACTCCACCGTCTTCTTCAGATACGATCGGTACTTCGCATTCTCCTCATCGCGCAGCATGTTCATAAACGCGCTGTTGTACACGCGATGCATTCCCAGCGTGCGCACGAAGTACCCTTCCAGCAGCCAGAACGCCTCGGCCAGCAGCAGAGTTCCCGGAACCTCAGCGGCCACGCGGTCCACCACCTCGCGCCAGAACTCATGCGGCATCAGCGCATCGAACGCCTCTTGCGACATCGCATTCTCTGCCCGCGATGGAATCGATCCGCCCGCTCCCGGCAGCGGAAACCACAGCCGCTGCACATGTCGCTTCGCCAGCACCATCGCCGCATCAAAGCGGATGATAGGGAAGCGTCGCGCCACGTTTAAAATCACCTGGATCACATGCTCCCGCACCGCAGCCTTGGAGTAGTCCAGTTGCGCCGTATCGTTCCACGCAAACGTCGTCCCATCATTGCCGTGGTACATATACCGCACCGCCCCATCGCGATAGTGCCGCAGCCGAAACACCACCGCCGCATCGGTCTGGTCGTAATAATGGTCCTCAATCTTGATCTCCACGCGGCTGTCGGTCGAGAGGTCCGGTCCCTCAAATCGGTACGCAGGGAACGGGCTCTCCCACCGCGACAAAAACCAGTCCGGATTCTCGATCACCCAGCTTGAATCGATGCCCATATGATTCGGCACCATATCGCTCGCCAGCCGCAGCCCCGCCATCGCCGCCCGATGGCGCAGAGTCTCATACGCCTGTTCGCCCCCCAGGTCTTCGGCAATCGCATAGTCCTTCAGCGAGTACGCCGACGCCACTGCCTCGCGATTCCCCCGCAGCCGTTTGATCGTCTTCGAAGCTCTGCTCCGCTCCCACAGCCCGATCAGCCACAGCCCGGTAATTCCGCGATCCGCCAGCAGCCGCAACTCCTCATCCGGAATCTGATCCAGCCGGTAAATGTGCCGCAGGTATTTCTTCGACAACTGTTCCAGCCACACATACGTACTCTTCGCGATCAGCACCACCGTCGGCATCCACGCCTGGTCCGCGCTGAACGCCTCATACTCGCTCAGCGGAGCCTGATACCCCGCCGGATACCGCCGCCGTCTCACTCCATCCGGCCCAATCACATACTCCGAATCGAACCCGATGTACTCATCGCCGACAAACCCTTCGCCGCCGCGCCCCGGCTCTCCATGCCGATGCCAGTCCGGCCCCGCCGGATGAAACCGCATCCAGATCGCCAGCTCTTCCTCGCGCAGCACATCAATCGCCAGCAGCACCCTGCGCAGATCATCGCCCAGATAATCCGCCCACGTCGTGCTGATGTAATCCAGTTGCCCGGTCAGCGAATCCGGCGCAGCCAGCATCGGTGCGCGCAGCGCATCCAGCAGCGTCCCCAGGCTCTTCGCAATCGGTGGCCGTGTCGCAAAAAAATCCGGCAACCCCTTCGTCGCTCCCGCATACGCCGTCTTGCGCTTCAGCAGTTTGTCATCGAACAGCTTCCGGAACGGCACAAACGCCGGATTGCTATTGGCAATCCACAGCAGCAGCATCTCTTCAAACGCAATCTCGCGATTCGGCCGCCCCTCGCTGCTGCCCTTCAGCCACTGCTCGGCCGTCTGCTTGCCGCGATACACCTCGACAGTAGGGAACTGCTCCGCAAATTGCAGCAGCAGCCGCTCGCTCTCTTTTGGCGTCACCTGCGAGCCCAGCCACTGCACCGCCTCGGCCATCACCGCCGGGTCCTGCTCTCTGCGATACCGCGCCACCAGCGCATGGCTCAGTTCATCGATCATGCCCATCGCAAACAGTGCGCCCGCATTCACCACACCTTTCGCAGCGCCCACCTCCGAGCCAAGCTCCGCTCCCGGCATCTCATTGAGCCCCTGCGCCAGCCTTCGCGCCGCCGCAACATTTGCAAACACAACATTCCCCGTAAAGCTGAACAGAACATCGTCCAGCCCCAGCCGTTCTCGGATCGATTTCGAGATATGAAATTCCATGCGGTCGTAGCTCTCCGGCGTATTTTCGCCTGCGACTTACTATAGTGCTTCCCGGTAGGATGCTGCCTCACCCCTCACAACATTCCCATCCAGCACCCTGCGCAGCCTGTACAATCTCACTGTTCCCCATCGCTCCCGCAGGCGAATTTCATCCCGAAACCCCTGCGTGAACCTGGCCACCCGGAGGAAATCGTGGCTTACGTGATTGACTCGAAGCAGCACCAATCGCCCGTCTGGGGCCGCCGTCTGCTCATCTTCATTGGCCTGATCCTTCTCGCCGCCATCTTCGCCAGCAGCACCCTCCTCTCCTCCTGGGTCGATCTCCTCTGGTTCTCCTCGCTCGGTTACGCCGAAGTCTTCTGGAAGATGATCACCCTGCAGGCCGGCGTCTTCGCGGCCTTCACCCTCCTCACCTTCCTCATCCTCTTCACCGCCTTCACGGCCCTCCGCCGCACGCATCGGTCCGACCTCCCCAGCGCCCACGCCCTCGTCCTCAACGGCCAGACCATCAACCTCTCCGTCGAGCCCGTCCTGCGCATCGGCTCTCTCATCGTCGCCGCCATCATCGCCTTGTTCAGCGGCGCATCCATCATGGCCGACTGGCCCACGCTCGCCCTCTTCTGGTACGCTCCCGCCTCCACCGCCGGCCTCGCCGACCCCATCTTCGCCAAGCCCCTCAACTTCTATCTCTTCACCCTCCCCGCCTGGGATCTGCTCAACGACTGGCTCCTGACCCTCGCTCTGGTGCTCTGCGCCGCCGCCGCCATCTACTTCATCATCACCAGCAGCACCCGCGCACTCAACGCACTTAATAAGGAATTCACAGCCAAGACCCGCACCGGCGTCTTCGAGTCCCCCTGGCGCAGCCTCTCCGCCGCCATCTCCTTCCTTCTTCTCGTCGTCGCCAGCATGGTCTACGTCAGCCGTTTCGAGTCCCTCTTCGACCACCACACCCTCTTCGACGGCATCTCCTACACCGACGCGCACATCACCATCCACGGCCTTCTCGTCGTCTCCATTGCGCTCCTTCTCGGAGCCATCCTCGCCGCCTTCAACGCCGTTCACCTTCCCCGCGCACGCATGATCGCCGCCGCCATCATGCCAGCGGCCGTCTGCTACATCGGCCTCGGCATCATCACCTGGTACGTCGGCAACTTCGTCGTCAAGCCCAACGAACTCGTCCGCGAAACCCCCTACATCACCCACAACATCCAGAGCACCCGCGCCGCCTTCGGTCTCGACCGCTTCGTCCAGCGCGAGTTTCCCGCCGAAACAACCATCGACGCCGCCGACCCCGCCAGCAACCAGCCCACCCTCCAGAACATCCGTCTCTGGGACTGGCACGCCCTCCAGGACACCCTCCGCCAGGTCCAGGAGATCCGCACCTACTACGACTTTCCCGACATCGACATCGACCGCTACAACATTAACGGCGCCACCCGCGAGGTCATGCTCGCCGACCGCGAACTCAACGTCGACAAGCTCCCCGTCAGCAGCCGCAACTGGATCAACGAACGCCTCACCTACACTCACGGCTACGGCGTCACCATGAACCCGGTCAACGGCTTCACCTCTGAAGGTCTGCCCCTCTTCCTGCTCAGCAACATGCCCGTCCAGAGCACCACCCCCAGCCTCTCCGTCACACGTCCCGAGGTCTACTTCGGCGAGCTCACCAACACCGACGTCTACGTCAACAC